>JAGWBX010000026.1 GCA_021295655.1 Candidatus Latescibacterota bacterium | reverse complement strand
ACAGTAATTCTTTGCGGGACTACTGTATCCAATTTACATCGGAGCCTCTTCTATTTCAACTAAGGTAGGTACATTCCCACAGATCGTGGCATTATTACAATGTATCTTAATAAATCAGAAATCAATATTGAACTTTATCAAGGTATTATTTTAACAATTATCCTATTCAGTATATTCCAATTCCTGTATATCCTCACAGATCCACTTTCACAATTAATCTTCTCTTTATATGAAAAACGTAGTTATCTACCTTACAGCTTCGGTAGACTACTTTACATAGATACTCAATCCTTTATTATATATGTGCTCCGACTCGTCATTATTTATCTGATTGTCCAAAAATATATTGGAATTTCTATCAAAGAATGGCTATTCCAAACCCACCCCTCACTTACACAATGTCTATATTGGTCCTTTATCGGAGCTTGCTTAGCACTTTCTTCTTCGATCTTGGCATGGCAAGAAAGTATAGAGGATCCATTTCATATCGTTGGAATAAGTACAGTGGTCGCCATAGTATTAAATCTCATAGTTCCCTTACAAGAAGAAATAGTGCACCGAGGCATTTTATTTTCAACACTCCTAAGAAAAGGACGTCTGCCGGCATATTTTATTTCAACAGGATGGTTTGTGTTAGGTCACGTTCCTTCATATTCCGAGTTAATCTTTTATGGAAATATGGGACTAACTCTTCCTCACTTTGTACTTTTAATTCTAATGGCTATACTCACTGGATATATTTATGAAACAACAAAAAAGTTGAGCCTATGTATTATCTTTCATAGTGCTTGTAATCTTACAACAGTGGTCAGTGCTTTTTTAAATTATCTTGTGGAGGGGATATGAATTACTTCAAGAAATTCTGCATATGGATGAGTATTGTTGTTGGTGTGATACTCGGTAGTGTACTTTTGTGGCCTTATTTGAAGTACGATAATAGTAAATATTGGCATAGAGAGGGTTCGCGTTTAAGACAAGAAAAAACTTATGAAGAAGCATTAGAAGTGTATGATTTTCTTACAAACACAGACTCGACTGATATTGTCGCCTGGACCGCTAAAGCTGACATACTCTATTTACTGAAACGCTACAGAGAAGCCATTGATTCATATAACCAGGTTAGTGCTCTCAATCCAGAAAACTATAACGCGATGCTTTTTAAAGCACAAGCCTTCGCATTTACCCGACAACACGAAAAGGCAATTAGTGTTTATGATCATTTACTTAGGATTGATGCTGATGTTTCTGTTAAACTAATAAATAACGAAAAGCCACCTGCAACTTCTGCCATATTATTTCTTGAAGGTAAGATACTTCAATTATTACACCTACAACGATATCAAGAAGCATTGGACGTCTGCAACGAAGCACTGCAAAAATCACCTCAAGACACTACTTTACAGAACGCTAAAACTCAGATACTGAAAATACTCGAATTACATAAAAACAAAGGCCCAGGGGAGAAGTCTGGGCGGTTGTAATAAAAAAAGATCCATCGTTTATAGAACAGTATGCCACCACCCAGACCTACCGCAGCAGACTCAGCTCGTGCACCGGAGGGTGAATAATGAGTATAGGCGTGAGGATGGTTGGCGTTTTCTTAAAGCCCAAGAGAACCTTTGCCGCCCTACAGGCGCAAACTCAACACAAGGATTGGTGGGTTCCAATGCTTGTGCTGTTTGCGATATCCTTAGTCGGGGGATGCTTGTTATACCCTGATGCTTTAGAAAAATCTATATATAACCAACTTCAACATTATGAAAAACTGACTGAGAAAGATTGGCCCGATTATCTTAAGAATGCCCGTGAGACCGGTTTATGGTCTGCCTCTACCATGCCGATTGGTAAGGTCATAGGTATTTTCATATGCGCGGGACTCTACTGGGGTATTGTCGTTCTAATATTGCGTGGTGGTATTACCTACAAAAAGACTTTGGCCGTGGTAAATTACAGTTTCCTCGTCGAAGTCTTCCAAGCGGTAGTTTCAGTGCCACTGGCTATGGCTAAAGAAGTGACCAGGGTACAGATCCGATTAGAATTACTAATTCCTGAATCACTGGAAGGTATTGCCTTTTTTGATCACTTGGCCCTGATTTCGGTATTCGAAATGTGGAAGTATTCTGTGTTGGGATTGGGCTTAATAATTGTTGGGAATGTTCATTCCAGAGTTGCGAAATACTGTTTGTTTGCCCTGTGTCTCTTGGGTGCCTGGTCCAGTTCTGTCCAGGAGTGGGGACCATCTATGCGGCTTGATTAATCGTGATTCAGCAATTTTCGAATTAACGTGCCAGTGGCAATCGCATCAAGGGTCAGAAAACGCTTGGCCTTGTCACGGATCGCCCTAATCAGGCCACCCATGATCAGCATAGTGGAGCCACCTGGAACTGGCGATTTTGGGTTTTGGAGCGGGCATATACTTAGTGATTTTCAGCCTTCCTTCGAAGGTGTCTTTTTTGTGATTGTGGTAGGGGTTTAGGCGCGCGGAAGCTTTCGCCGTCGAGGATAACGCTCGCCAATTGTTATAAGAACATTCCTGCAGAGTTAATGGTTCATTGCCAATTAACCACCACCACCCCTTCAGAGGGCCGCATCCGGACGGTGTCTCCCGTCCGGATGGTCGCCAGCGGGTCGGGTTCCAATTCGTGCATCAGCGCCACATTCGCCAGCACCGCGCCATGCGCCATCACGGGATTGGTGCGCCCGAAGATGAATCCCGCAGGGCAGGTTCCCGCGCCACCATGTCCAGCATCATCCAGGACGTGGCCACGCCGCCCTTGGACATCCGGAACACGACGATTTTACCGGAGATCGACTGCCCGTAGAGCGGATGGGTCTCTCGGCTGATCACGCCCCGGTACCGGTCATAGTCGTACCGGGCGCCTAAGCCTTCGTCGCATACCAGCGCAGTCCCTTTTCCCTTCCGCGTCAGGTCCGACGCCCGGATGCCCGCGAAGTACCGTGGTCTCGGTCATCGTTGGCTCCTTCGACGTTCCGGGAGGCGTGGAGAACGGAAATCCCCGTCGCCACATTCTTCCAGGGTGAATTATTCGCGAAAAACGTGGTTTTGTTGCTTAGCCGGTTGTTTTTCGATAAATCCGGCGAAGCATTGTGCGGCAGCATTTGAAGAAATACGACGTTTTTTTGTCAGGGTGATGTTGCTCATTCCACAGTGGTAAGGATCCATCGCTTTGGCCCGGAACCGCGAGCATTTGTCCTCCTTATAGATTTTTTCCGCATCAGGTTTTTATCCTGCTCCTGGTTTCTAATCCTGTTGATCCTGTAAATCCTGATCGGTTTTGGTCTTTATCTGACCCTTCCCGTCACCGCCCCCCGCAAGGATCCTCCCTCCCGCCGCTTCCACGACTTCCGTATATCCGAATCCGGCGTTCAAATGGCCTTGAGCGAATCACCTCTCAATTCAGTGGAGATCGTTTCAACGAACTCGTTTCATCTCTCGATCAGGAGCATCCTCGTATTTCAAGGCCCCTGCGATTTCACAGCGCGAATTGGCAAGCAGGGAAGCACCATTCTCGTGTGACCGCCATGATCGATCCATGAGAGTAGGGGTTCGGCCAATTGGCCGTTGTCCCGGGTAGAACCCGATATGACGGAGCAAGAGCCAACAGCGAAAGGGTATTTTTTTAGGATTTGGCCTGAGGCGCCACTATCATGGTAGGAGCCGGAATTGAGACGGGCGCCCCTGGGAATGAACGTAAGCATATCCCTCGAAGCGGGGAATACATGACGGAAGCAGACGGCATACTTGTTCGGCAAGTCCTTTCGGGCAACAAGGGCGCTTTTGAACCGCTCGTTGAGCGGCACAAGGGGACGGTGTACGCCCTGGTGGTGGGAAAGACGGGAGATTTCGCCTCCGCGGAAGACATTGTCCAGGGAACCTTCGTAGAGGCGTATCGGAATCTGAAATCCTTGAAGGATCCGGCCAGGTTTCGCGCGTGGGTCCGGGGTATCGCCATGAATCTTTCCAATGAGTGGTTTCGGAAACGCAAGCGGAACGTACCGATTGATGATCTGTACAGTTCGAAAGAAGCGGCGCTTCAGGGCGAAGTCCTGCCGGAGTCTTTCGTTCGATTGCCGACAGCGCCGGATAGCGACTACGAAGTGGAAGAGATGCGAAACTACGTGCTTCGAGCCGTCGAAAGGCTACCGGAAAGGTATCGCGAAGTTGTGCTCCTTCACTATATGGACGGGTTGAAATACAGGGAAATCGCCGAGATGCTTGAGGTCCCGGAAAGCACCGTGCTCGGCAGGCTCCAGGTCGGTCGCGATCAGCTTCGGGAAGAGTTGCTACCGATTGTCGAGGAGACGTTGAAGGAGCAGCAGCCGACGTCTGAGCTGACGCGAAAAGTAATGGCTGCGCTGCCGCCGATGCTCCTTTTGACTCCGGATTCGATATGGGCGAGTGTAAAGCGGTTCTTTGGCCGAAGTCCATACTGGCGAACCGGAGGTATCCTGACGGCGGCTGTTGTGGGAACCGGGATCTACTATTCCGGATTCGTCGCTCTTGTCCAATGGGAAAACGGCGCGCAAACCGACTCGCAGCCAGGGGTGAGCGCCGCACCGATGGCAATCGAGATTGAAAAAGAAGACGTGTCAAACCCCGTCAACCGCGCCAAACAGGCGGAAGGTCTCCTTCAACAAAGTGCAACGAAGGGAAACGCAAATGGACAGGCCGGGAGTGCTGGCTCCACTATAGTCACCCAGCAACGCAAGGCTTCAACAGACAATCCTGTCAGACCCACAATGACTTTGTCCCATTCGCCGGCGGATTCCGTGGTTACGATAAACTACACAATTCCCGACTCCGCATCTAAGGACTCCGTGCACGTGGGACTCAAAGTCTACAATTTGTCGGGAATGCTGGCTGCGTTGCTTGTAGACGACATCCAAAGCGTGGGAAGTCATACCTTTCTGCTCGAAAAACGGCCACTGTCGGACGGCGCTTATTTTGTCAGTCTCACCTTAAACCGGTCTAGAGCGCATGCCGTACAGAAGCGGTTGAGTCTTTTCTGGGCGGACAGACGGTAATGGGAGGCCCGAATGTTGAAGTCAATGGTAGAAATGAAGTACAGGTATAGTCGATTCATGGATATCGTTATTCTGATTGTGATATTTCTGAATTCGGACGTCTATGCAGGCGCGCCGACGTATTCCGCGGAGGAACATCGGCGCTTTTCACAGGCGACAATGAAGCTTGCACTTGCAAAAGAATCAAAGGAGCTATGGGATGGGATACTCGCCCTCGAAGGATTCCGCACAGAGTATCCGAAGACGAATTTGAAGGTAGATGTGCTGGAAAGGTTGTTTATACACTACAGCATCTTGGTCGATGATCCCGGGTTCCTGGTTCGTTTGGCTGAGGAAGCCATTGCGTTACAGCCGAATCGAAACGGCTTATACAAACAGATAGTGATGACCTTTATCGGTAAGGAGATTCTCCCGAGTCGAACCCTCACTTTCGCACACAAGTCACTGGAAATCGCGGAGAACATACAGGCCACTGGCGGCGGATATTATCAGCGGGAGGTTATCAAAAGGCTCGGACTGTTGAGCCAGGCTTACCAATTGGCGAACCAGCCGGAGGAGGCATTAAAGGCAATCCGGCGCAGCCTGCAGCAGGCGGAGACGTTGTCGGTGACGGCCTTCCCGGATCAGGCGACTCGCCAGAAATCCGTTGACGGGATTCGGTTGGATCTGTTGAGGCTATACATCGAGCAGGAGCGGTGGGACCCGTCCTACGAACTCGCATGCCAACTCCTGAAGGATTCGGTGATCCGTACAGACGTTTATGAACTGTGGAGCAGGGCATATGTCGGTAAGTTCGGCTCTGCGGAGGGGATCATTTACGCTTACGCCGAATTGAAGGCCGAGATTGAAGAATCGCGCAAAACCCGCGTGATCGAAGAACGCGTTAAGCGACCCGCGCCAGCGTTCGTCTTAGATACGATAAAGGATGAACGGTCGAGCCTGGATGGGCTAAAAGGGAAGGTCGTGTTGCTCAATTTCTGGGCCAGTTGGTGCGGTCCATGTCTTGAGGAACTGCCCCAACTTGAGACCTTGAAGCGTACCTTTGGTCAGGAGTCGGTAGCGTTTCTGGCCGTCAACCTGGATACGCAGGACGAGGGCAAGCGCAAGGACCTCATTTCGGACACAAAGGCGCGGTTGGCCCCCAGCCTGACCTACCTGATGGGCAATGAAGAGATTCAGCGCGAATTCGGAATCGACAAAATACCGTACACCTGTATTGTGGATCGGGAAGGGTACATCCGCTACGAAAAAACCGGCCTGAGCAGCGATTTCAAAGCAACCATGGCAGATCAGTTGACGTGGGTGATTGGATTGTCGGAGTAAGAATCACTGAGGTTCGCTTTGGCGGATCTCTCATGTAGGAAATAAAGCGGACCTGGCTTCCGGCAGTTTACGGCAATAGACGCTCTCGAATGTGTGGATTCGGGAGCGTTTTTAGTTTTCGACCGTGGTCACGCGAATTTATGCTTTCAATTGTACTTTTTAAAATTTATATTAGTCCAGCTGATGTTTCTGCAGGCTATTAAGTGAGCCGGTAGGGTATCTCAGATGAACCTGTAGCCGCTATCGTTCTGGAATCTGAACCTGTTATTCAATAGCCATTGAGAACAGTGAAAAGATCATTTGGTTAAATCTACCTACTGAATTCCTTGGCGCAATGGGCGTTGAATGATGAAGCGTATAGATCTCAAAAAATGGTTTCTGTGGGTCGCCTCTTGAAGGCCGTGGGTTGCAACCGAAGGGTCTGTCGAGGATGGCGGCAGGGAATGCAAAATGAAGGTAGAACACCAATGATTAGGGTTCGTGCGTACAATAATTCGAGCTCAATATCTCCTGTGCGCGTCTTTCTGATCGCTGGTGCGCTCATGGTGAGTATTATTGCCGGGTGCGGAGGGGATCGCGTATTGGAAGGGAACCCGGATGAAGAGCCCATTCCCGAAAGGCCACTGCGATATGCAGGGAAAGTCGTGCTTGAATTGCGAGAAACGATCGAGCTTGTGTCCGATAAGGACATGCCTGAGATCGGGCGTGTTGATTGGATGGGTATTTCACCTGAGGGCACCTTGTTGGTTACGGACTTTGAAAGCCATCAGGCGCACGAAATCAACTACCGGGACAATAGGTACATTCGCTCATTCGGGCGCACAGGTAGAGGTCCAGGTGAGCATTTATCGGCTGATAATTTGTCGATAGATCCAAAGGGCAGGGTCTATCTCCTTGATGGGCGTGGAGGGCAGATCCTCCGGTATGATCGCACGGGCCGATTTCTGGATCGCACCCAATCTATCGGCGTAACGAAGATGCATGCCGGTCGCGAGGGAGAGATATTTTCCTTACGCGTAAACCCAAGTCTTATCATGGAATTGCAGCGCCGAGACCCGGCGACGTGGGGAGTTCTAAGCAGTACATCGCTTTCCGATCTGAATCAGAGTTTCGTGTCGTTTCGGGAGAGGAAATTCGCGAGGTTGTGCTATAATGCTTCATTACAAGTGTTTTATTATCTGGGCCCGAGTGACTACATGGTCAAAGAGATCGATGCGGTAACAGGTGAGGTTACGGCGAAATTTGGCCGGCGCCCGAAAGGGTTCGTTGCGTTGCCCGATCGCTACCATGACATCGGGCGTGGAACTGCCGACGATTTGAAACAAAGGGAGTTTACCCTTGTAGGATCAATGACATTACTTGAGGCGCGATATCTGTTCGTCTCGTACAACCACCCGACATCTCCAGAGATTGAATGGGTCGTCTATATTATAAATCCGTCCGGGACGTTCGAAGTATTCGATCTGGATGACGTTACGAGTGGACGCCTTCAGCTATACAGCGAATACGGCGGTGTGCCGTGGGCAGAAGCCATCACCGCCGCGCAAGCGTCCATATATATCTGGAGACCGCCTCGTAGAGCAATTGCGGACAAATACATCGGTACGATAGAAAAATACGCGGTTATGTTGGACCGGAATTAAGAAAGGTCACCGGGACACTCACGGAATTCGCGTAGCTGTCATTTCATTCCTCCGCCAGACTGTCAGTGAGCGATACGCGCGCCGATGTCTCTACACGAATCGAAATTGACATCGCCCTATTTCCGGTCGCGCGCCGACATTGCGGCAAGCCTCTTGAAGGCTGTGGGTTGGGGGCCCTGTTTCAGATGCTTCAATATCTCCTGTCCGCATGCCTCCGGACTCATCGTTGAGGTGTCGATTTCGAGGTCGTATATACCCGGCCTGTGCACTTCGCGATTCCATTGATGCACGCTGTCAGGCGGGGGTGTGTCATCGGGGATTTTCTGCTCCTTGAGCCATGTGTTGCGCCGTCGTTCCCACACGATTTCAACAGGACAACGCACGCCGACAAACAGAACCGGCAGACCCTCCATACGCCGCGCGCAATCGTACAGGATTCCTTGAGGACGTGCGTAGTCGTCATGGTGGCCTACGTCGGTAACGACGTTTAAACCCTGACGGCTGTGTGCCGCAATCGAGTCGTACATCGCCGCATACATTACCGGCACCAGGGGTTCGATCTTCTTTCTCAGTGCAAACGGTTTTTCTTCCATTTGCTCAATCCCGGCCGGCCGCAATCCAACGCCAGGCCGATACTCTTCAGGTGTAATGCGAATGTAACGATCTGCTCCCAGGTTCATCCACAGTTCATTTGACGCATCCTGGATTGCGGCGGCAATGCTCGACTTCCCGGACCGCGGAGTACCGTTCAGAATGATGACATGTCCCAACCGCGTTTCATGTTCCATCATTTATCGTGCCTCAATTATGGCAATCATATTCCCAACAGCTAAAGATCGCCGAATCGGTCAGGCCCAAAGATACCTTCGATGTGGCTCGTGAAAATTGTCGCGCCGACCACGTAGTCCGACATGAGGGGTCTGCCTAAGTGGTTAAGATGCTGGGCACTCGAATTTAATCGACAGATGACAATGGAGGAATTGAATTATTCTCAGAAAGACGGTATCTTGAGGTTAGGGCACAAAACACTGATCGAATAGGATGACGAAGTTCTTGATGACAAAGACGCGCCGGTCGTTCCAAATGCGTTGTGGAAAGCCGTGTTTAGAGAGAGGTCGAGAACGAACATGTTTGCCAGTTAGTGCCGTGGGGCGGTTTCTGGCGATTGAGAAGCGAAGATGACTGAGGAGGTAATATTGTGGGTCTTGCGATTGTTGACGGTGCAATTAGGCTAATTGACAGAGTGATACGAGGTGAGCGGCCTGAAGACGGGGTTGACGAGGTTGTTGACGATGCATGGGAGCGCCAGCGCGGTGCTGAGCTGTATCGTGATTATAAGGATGGCAAGATCGAGATTGTGTCGGCAGACGAGACCAAAGAACTCGTAAAGGACTTGAAGAGGAAACGGTCGAAATAGTGGCTGATTATTTGCTTTCACGTGCTGCGGGCAAGGTGTTGGAGAATCTGAGGGATGATATCGCCGCACAGGTTGCGTCAAAGCTGGAAACATTGCAGGTAGGCGTGGCGACGAGGGGCTCTAGAAAGAAAAGGGACTCGCCAAAGGCGGGCCCCACTTTTTATTTCAGGGCCGGAAATTAAAGAGTCTTTTATGTTTGGGAAAATCAGAAGGCTGTTGTCTTGAGTATTGAAACCCGGCAGGGGGCGTACAAAAGGAAGCGATGATGTGAAGTTAGCAGAAGGGGAACGCCATCTGGTGTCGTCCTTAGCCGTTTGAGAGCTTCCTCACCACCTCCACCACCCCTGCCGCTGGTCGCATGCGGACGGAATCGCCGGTCCGGATCGCCGCCAGCGGGTCGGGTTCGAGTTCGTGCATCAAAGCCACGTCCGCCAGCACGGCGCCCTGCACCATCACCGGATTGGTGCGGCCGAAGATGAACCCCGCCGGGCAGGTTCCACGTGCCACCATGTCCAGCATCATCCAGGACGTGGCCACACCGCCCTTGGACGTGCGGAATACGACGATTTTTCCGGCGATCGACTGCCCGAAGAGCGGGTGGGTCTCCCGGCTGATCACACCGGTGTACCGGTCATAGTCGTACCGGGCGCTGAAGCCTTCGTCGCATACCAGCGCGACACCTTCCGCGTTGGGGCCGACGCCCGGATGCCCGCGAAGTACAGTCGTTTCGGTCATCGTTGGCTCCTTCGACGTTCCGGGAGGCGTGGAGAATGGGACACCCATTGCTGCGGGTCTTCATCTGACCCTTCCCGTCACCGCGGCGTCCACGCACGTTTCCACCGGCCGGAACACCGGGTTGTATCCATATCCCGATATGATGTTCGCCAGTTTCGCAGAATTCGTGACCAGCGTGCGGTACTGGAACCGTTCCCGAAGCACCCGGGCGTTCATAATATAGAAACAGACCCCACTCAGTATTCTACCTCCCGCTGTTTCCACGATTTCGGTGTACCCCATCCGGTCCGCCAGCGCTTTGATCTGATAATTGGTGGTGAGATACAGCTTCGAGTTGGAGTGCACCCGCCGTCCCCGCAGCAGTTCCACGATTGACTGAAGTTCGAACAGGGAAAGCTGAGGCGTGCCACACACCACGAGGTCCACGGCCTCCTTCTCCGGCTGGAACGAATCGTACGCCGCCCGCAGCATCCCCGGCGATACCACGATCGTCTCATCCGGCTCCCGACCGCCGTACGCCTCTTCGGCCGTGCGCGCCTCCGGCGTGACGCCTACCATGTGGAACATCGCCAGCGAACCGAAACTTGCGAGTGCCGCGCCGAGGTGCTTCAGGTCGTCGGTCGACGGCTTCCCGTCAATGCCCTCGAATACCGGTACCCGCCAGTAGTCGTCCACCTGACGCCCCACCACGCAGCCGAGCGCGCCCCAATCGCTGTTGGACGTCGGCTGGTTTTCAACCAGCACGCGCACGGTCCCACGCCGCTTTTCCGGAAGGTGGAACCCGTAGCGCGGCACCCGGCCCGTCAACCCCGCCCACACGGCCGCCGGCCCGGCCTCGAAGTTGGATCTCGCGCCGGCAACCGAGTTCGCGAAGATGACCGTGCCCGTATCGCCCCAGCCCAGGTGTTCGCCGAATCGCGGCGGGTCCACGGTCTGATAGTTTATGCAGGTGTTACACGGCAGCGCGCCCATCGCCGTCAGCGCATCCACGATACGGCGCTCCCTGGTTACCGTATCCTCGTCCTGTCCTACGTCCCGCCACAGGGCGAAGTCCACGCTCCTGGGATTGGTCGTTACCGGCACCCGGAATCGCGCGCCCGCCGCCGCGGTTTCTTCCAGAAAACGGAGCCCGGGGTCCGCCAGTGCCTCGATATCCGCCATCACGTGAACCGTTCGAACGGGTACGAAGTCCTCCGCGCGAAAGAACCTGCCCACCTCCATCTGGCGGGCGAGCGCTTCGCCTGCGGCCGGTCCCATCTCCCCGGCCAGCATTGCCTTCTCTTCACACGTCAATCGCATGGGAATCTCATTGAAGACCAGGCTATGAATTCCAAACGGTTAAATTCTCCGCAACCACCCCTCCAACGTCCCCTGTTCTCTTGCCCTTTTTCTTGCGCCGCCCCAAGAAAAAGGGCGAAAAAGAAGGGCGCCCCTCGGCGGGGGGCCGGTTTTTCCGTGAACGACCTCAAGGGAAAACGACGAGCGTCATCGCCCTGCGACCGCTGGAAGCGAATAAATACAACGTTGCTGGACGGAATAACGCGTAAATACCCCCCACTCCACAACTATGCGCACTTTAGGTAGACTGCGAAGAACCATATTGTAGGTTTGTGCTTTTGCCGCGCGGAATAGCGGGCGGTTCGCGAACCGCCCCTACAAATCCCAGGCATCCTCGAATCGATCTCGCGGGGTTACACGCTGTCGTTATTTTTGTAGGGGCAACTTTCAAAGTTGCCCACAAAATGGCGCTGACGTCCGTGATTGACGACGCCAAGCCCGTTCGTTAACGGGGTTTGGCTGATGGCCGAAAGCTGACTGCTGTTTTTCCTGGCTGCTGTTCGCTGACAGCTGACCACTGAAAGCTGATAGCTCTGTCTGAGGAGGCCGGGGGGAGAGGTCCCGTATTCGGCAGATAGCACCTCACACACGAAAAACCACGCGGTCATCGAACTCGATGCCTATCGAGAGGACTACCAGAGCAGAGCGCGTTGTTCCGTCCAGCACCGAGGATTGTTGTTCTTCCGTGGCTGTCAGGGCAAAATCCCCAGTACGTATATGGCAGGCCCCGCGCCCAGCGGCGACTTTTGGTTCCTTTTGGTCGCTTCAAAAGGAACACGCCGTAGGCAGGGTATCTGGGAAGATGTGGTTCTTGAATTTGGTATTATACTGTCACTTTCCTTCCCTCGCCGGAGGCGGGCAGCCGGGGGAGAGGTCTCCCGAAGGCGGGTAGACGGAAGACGTAAGAGGGGAGAGATGACCCGCCCTGTCGGATTTCCATTATTGCCTGTGGCAAGTGGAAAGAATATACCGGGCAAGGATTTCTTCTACCGTCCGCCGTCTTACGTCTCCCCGTTTCTAGCTGACAGCTAACGGCTGACAGCTAAAAGCTGTTATTCGATGATCTTCACCATATCGATAAGGTCGCAGGTCTCCCCGGAGTCCATCATGACCCAGTCCGGGCGGCGGCCGGATTCGATGTATCCGACTTTTCGATAGACGTGGATGGCTGACGTATTGGCGGACCAGACGGTGAGGTACAGCCCGCGCGCGCCAAGTCGCCGGGATTCCTTCTCCAGGGCGTCCATCAGGCGGGTGCCGATTCCCAGGCCTCGCGCGCGGGCAATCAGGGCCAGGCCGATTGTGCAGTATTCGTGGCCGCTCTTCTGCGTAAATCCCTCGCCCAGAAGGATGCCCTCCTGTTCAACCAGAAGGTAGCTCGACCGCTTCTGTTCAAGGCCGACCAGGGCCTGCGAGAGTTCCCGGCCCCCGGAAGCGGCGTCGAGTTCAAGCCGCCTGCACATGACTTTCTCGCGTGTAAGCGTGCGGTGCATGGCGATGAAGGCGTCCAGGTCGCTCCAGCGCGGGTACCGGAAGCGCGTTTCGATTCCGCCATTCAGGAAAGAATCAACGATGCGGCCTTCTTGCATGGCTGGCGTCCGGGATGTCGTCACAGGAACTGCCACGGGGGATTAACCGGCCCAAAATAACCCATGCGTGGTGCAGGCGCAAGCCCCGTGGGACATGCGGAAAAGTTCGTTTTAGGGCTTGACGCGTCTGTTCCCGGGTGTTAAAATGCACATCTACCGGAACCATGGCGGTGTCCGCTTTTCGGAGAAAAGGATCTGTGTATGAAAAAATATCGTGTTGCGATTGTCGGACTGGGACGCATGGGCAGTACCATCGACGAGGAAGTCGTGGGCTATCCATCCATCACGTTGCCGTATTCGGTCGCCGCGTCGTGCATCGCGAGCGACCGCCTGGAACTGGCGGCGGGATCGGACCTTCTGGAAGAGAAGCGACGGGCGTTTGGGGAGAAATGGGGCGTGGAGGCGTTATACGAAGCCTATCTGGATATGATCGAGAAGGAAGCGCCGGACATTGTGGCGGTGTGCACGAAGGGGGTCCTGCACGCCGAGATGGGGGTGGCGGTCGCACAGGCAGGCGTACCAATGCTCTACCTTGAAAAGGCAATGGCGTGCTCGATGGCGGAAGCCGACGCTGTTCGGGAGGCTTGCAGGGAACACGGGACGGTCTTCAATACGGGCGTCCTGCGGCGTTTCGACAACCGTTACCACGCGGCGAGGGCGCTGATCGCGCAGGGGGAAATCGGCAAGGTCAGCGTGGCGGTACACTTTGCCCGTTCGAATCTTCTGCACGGGCATGTTCATTCAATGGACACGCTTTCCTACCTGCTGGGCGATCCCGAGATTGCAAGTGTGCGGGGAGAGCTTCTTCCCGGGGACCTGGCAATCGAGAACAACCGCCTGGACGACGATCCGGTCTCGAGATACCACCTGGAATTCGAAGACGGGGTCGAAGCCTGGACCATCCCGGCGGGCCACTGGGAGTTCGAGATAATGGGCAGCGAGGGAGCGATCCGGTCTCGGAACAACGGGGTAGGCTGGGAGTTGCGCAAGGTCGAACCCGAGCAGGGACGTCGTCCGTCCGTGGAAGCTGCCGCGTTTCCCGACGTGGAACCGCGAAGCGCCGTGGTCGCTTGCCTGGAGGACCTGGTGGCCGCCCACGAGTCGGGTGAGCCGTCGCTGGGCAACGTTGACGTCACGCACCACGTTACGGAAGCGTGTTTCGCGGTTGCCGAAAGCCACCGCCGCGATGGGGCGCGGGTTGCGCCGCACGAAGTGGATCGAGGTCTGTACATTTTTCATGTATGAGGGGCACGTCGATACAGGAACGAGGGTCTATGAGGATCGCACCACTGATTTCACCGGATGAATTTGTAGGGCTCGAAGGGATTACCCATCTCTGTACGGGAGGAGAGAGTCCGTGGCTGAAGGCGCAGGAGTCGGTCTATGGCGAGTTTGCACGCCTGAAAGGCGGAGGATACGACGGGCGGGGTGAGATTTATGAGATCGGAGACCGGTGCCGCGGCCGACTGGGCGAACTGTGGTGTGTGCCTGCCGGGCGCATCGCGTTTGTGCCGTCCGCGGCGGAGGGGATCAACTGGCTGGCGCGGGGCCTGGACTGGCGGGCGGGGGATAACGTGGTGACCACGAACCTGGAGTTCCCATCGGTCGCGTACGCGTGGAAGCAACTGGATCGCTTGGGCGTGGAGGTGCGGATGGTTCCGCACAGGAACTGGTTTGTTCACGAGTCGGACCTGCTGGCGGCCGTGGATTCCCGCACGCGGGTGCTGGCCGTAAGCCAGGTCAGTTTCTATACGGGGCAGAATCTGGATATTGAGCGGCTTTCCGAGGGGACGCGTGGCAGAGGCGTGCTGCTTGCCGCGGACGTGACCCACGCGTCCGGCGTGGTGCGGGTAAACGCCGCAATTACGGATATGACCGTGAGCAGCAGCTACAAGTGGATGCTGGCGACGCATGGCGTTGCGCCGTGTTATCTGAGCGAGCGGGCCGAGGATCAGATCGGGACGACGTGCTATGGCTGGCGGAATCTGGCCGTGTGGCCCGCCCAGCGCGCCGAGCGCCATCCCGAAGTGGACGAAAAGCCGATGCCCGACCGGATGGAGCCGGGAAATCCGGCGATGATGGTTGTGATGCACCTGGATAAGGCGCTGGAGGTGTTGATGTCGGTTGGCATCGATCGGATCGATACCCATGCGCGGGACATGTCGGAGCAGGTCAGCGCGGGGCTCGAGCGGCTCGGCCTTCCGGTCATCAGCCCGAAAGACCGCGAGGCGCGTTCCGGAAACACCTGCTTTGCGGTTGACGACGCGAAGGGGCTCGAAACGGCTCTCGCGGCGCATCGCGTGCTGTGCTGGGGGGAATACGGCCGGCTCCGGGTGTCCACGCATCTGTACAACGGCAGCGCGGACGTCGACAGGCTCCTGGAGGTCCTGGGGCAGATGTAAGTCGCACACAGCCCGGGACGAGCCGCCGCCGGGCTTTATCGAGGAGATCGACGGGATGATGAAACTGGGCTGTATGTCGCTGAGCTACAAGGACCGGTTTGCGGACGGCGCCATGGACCTGGAGGGGTTTATCGACCGGGCGTATGAGTTGCGGCTGGACGGCATCGATATCCATACGCGGGCGTTCGCCTCCACGGAGCCGGCATACCTTCGGGATATCCGGATGCGGTGTCTGAAGCGCGGGCTGGCGATATCCTATATCGGGGTGAGCAATGATTTCGGCAGACCGGAGCCGGAGCTTGCCGGCGCGGTTTCCGAGGTCAGGGAATGGGTGGACGTGGCCGCCTTCATGGGGGTCCCGATGGTGCGAATATTCGCGGCGTGGGTGCGCGGCGGCGCGACGGAGGAGGAGGTGTGGGCGCGGATGATGCCGTGTATGCGGGAAGTTGCGGCCTATGGCGAAGAGAAGGGCGTGGTCCTGGGTCTGCACAACCACAACCACGGGTGCGTGACCCGGACGGGCAAGCACGTGCGCCGCATCATTGAAACGGTGGACAACGCCTATCTCTCGCATATTCTTGATACAGGGCAGTACGTTGGATCGCCCGGCGCCAGCGGCGCGAACGGCAGGGAGGATCCCTCGCTGGACTTTTACGGAAGCATCGCCGAAACGGCGCCGCTGGCGGTGCACGTGCGCGCGAAGATCTACCGGATTCAGACCGGCGAGGAGGCCTGGCTGGATTATCCGAGGATTTTTGAGATTCTGAGGAGCGTGGACTTCAACGGTTGGGTTTCCGTGGTCTACGAAGGTCAGGCGGTGGAGGCGGAGGAAACGGCGGTTCCCAAAGCCGTGGACTATCTCAGGCGGTTTGTCCCTGGCGGATAGGGGGCGGTGATGACCGAACCACCAGCGGCACGCCGGCTTCACCACGGGGACCGGTGAAATGCCTCAGGCCCGTCTTACGGATCAACAGAAAGGCTTGCACGACCCTGTGTCCGCGCGGAACGGCATCACCGCGCGGTCTGTGGTTCTGGGTCTGTTGACGGCGGCCGCGTCCGCCTATTACGGGATCGCCGGGTCGATGGTGCTGCACGTCGGGTCCCTTGTAAAGTCCAATTTTCCGGTATCGCTGATTCTGGTATTTACGATCTGGGTGGTCATCAATATGGTGATCGCCCGGGTGGCGCCCGGGAGCGTGCTTTCCCGCACGGAGATGATGGTTATCTTCGCCATGGCCTGGATTGCGGGGATGATGCCCGGGGTGGGCTGGACCGGATATATGACGGGGGCGCTTCCCGCGCCCCATTTCTTCGCCACCCCCGAGAATCGCTGGGCCGACCTTTTCCTCGACGAGTTGCCGCACTGGGCATTCCCCGAACCCGTGCCGGAAATTGTGGACCGGTTCTACTTCGGATTGCGCAAGGGCGAGAGCGTTCCGTGGTCCGGGTGGGTGGCGCCGGTGGGCTGGTGGCTGGCAGGAAGCCTCGCCATGGTGGGCGTGGCTTTTTTCGTTACGACGATTTTTCATCGACAATGGGCCGACGCCGAGCGGTTGACCTATCCGCTGGTCAGTTTTCCCTCGGACCTGACCGAGGGAATCGGATCCGGCCGCGCCATTCCGATGCTCTTCCGGTCGCCGATCTTCTGGCTGGGCTTTGCATGGACGGCCGGCATCATCTGCTGGAACATCATCACGTTCTGGTACCCCCAGGTGCCGCGCGTGACGCTGTTCGATTCGGTGAATACCAAGTGGATGGTGGTTGCCCAGAATTTCCCACGCGTCTACTATCGGATCCTGCCGCTGGTTATCGGCCTGGGTTATCTGTGTCGCCTCGACCTGCTGTTCAGTTTCTGGTTCATGGGGCTGCTGGCGGTGGTGAAGGTGGGGGTGATGAACCGGACGGGATTCACCGTGGGCATGGCGGGTCAGCCCTCGACCGCCAATGAAATCGTCAATTTGGAAAGCCATGGGGCAATGACGGTCCTGGTGGTGTGGTCGCTGTGGATGGCAAGGCGTCACCTCGCGTACGTCTGGAAGAAGGCCTGGGAAGGGGGCGGCGAAGGAGAGGGTCCGGTGTCCTACAGGACCGCGGTGGCGGGGCTCCTGGTCTGCGCGAGTTTTGTCTGTGGCTTCTTCATGGCCGTGGGCCTCTCGTTCAGCCTCGCCCTTGGGCAGATGACGTTGATGTTCATTGCGTATTTCACGGTGGCGAAATACATGGCGGCGACGGGGTTCGGGTATCTGGTTCCGGTGGGCGGCAAGGGCGGTTGGTGGCTCAAGTCCATCACGGGCACGGCCACGATGGATACCCGGAACCTGGTGGGACTGGGTCTCCTGAACAGCAGCGTCTTTTTTGGAGGGGGAAGGCTGCAGACGATTCAGATGCTGCCCCATCATCTGAAAGCGATGGACCGCCTGAAATCCCGTCGGGGATGGGTCGGCGGGACTGTTTTTCTCGGGTTCGTGGTCAGCTTCCTGGTGTGCGTGGGCTTCATCATCTATTACTGCTATACCGAGTCCGCACTCTTTCTGAGGTCGTGGACGTTGTGGGAGGGGCCGCACGGCATTTTCAACGGTGTGGCGACGTCTATCGGAGAGACGGACAGGACCGTGTTCGACCCGCAGAAGCTGGGGATCTGGCTCTTCGGCGCCGCCGAAGCGGGCCTGCTGGCGCTGCTGCGGACGTGGTTTCCCTGGTGGCCGCTACACCCTCTGGGACTGGCGTTCCAGTATACCACGGGTCCCCGGTATTACGTGCTGAGCATCATGCTGGTATGGGCGGCCAAGTTGCTGATCGTACACTACGGGGGGCCGCGGATGTACGAAAAGGCCAAGCCTTTTTTCTACGGGACGGTGATCGGGTATTGCGTTGGTATCGGCATCGCGCAGGTGGTCGACCTGATCTGGTTTCCCGGGCAGGGGCACGGGTTTCATAATTATTAGAAAAAACAGCTATCAGCTGTCAGCCGTCAGCTGTCAGCAAAGAGCGAAACCCAAATTCAAAAACCCCTTTCCCCAGATGCCCTGCCTACGGCGTGTTCCTTAAAACCGGGAAGACGCAAGACGGGAGAGGGTAGAGATTTCCTGCACTGTGAGGTTTCNAAGAAGGAATAAAATAGCGGGCAGGGATTTCTTCTACCGGCTTCCCTCTACCTTCTTACCGCCTTTGGAATAGTCGCCGTGAGTGTCCCGTCCCGGAAATATGTCGCCGTTCATCCACCTGTCTGCGTGCGTGAGATAGCACGCACAGGCAGGCCGATTCATCCCGTCTGGCCGCGTTGCCTTCACTCGCCGACCTTGCTCAGGTCGCCTGCGCTCAGGCGCCTTGCCAGCCGGGCGACTCGACGTCCGAACTTAGGCGAACTCTTTCCAGGACGGAACACGGAGCGCGGGGCCTGCCATATGCACCGCGCGAATACCCTCGGGGGACGCACGCGATGCACTGCCCTGCAAGCGAAGTTGAATGTCGGGGTCAGGTGCCGGACGGAACCACGCGCTCTGCTCTGGAAGTGCTCGTAAGAGAACTCACGTTCGACAACCTGATGCCCATTTGAAGGCGAGCGATATGGCCAGGCGAAATCTATCGGCGATATGCGCGCCCCTGCGAATACAACGACTGCGCTACGTAATCATACAGCGATCGGAGTTTCGAACACAAACCCAGGCGGCCGTCCTTCCAGGTCCACCTCACGCCGTCCGGTGGAGGGGCGGGGGGTTTTTCCACGCTATTCCGTCCAGCATTGAAGTACCGCAGGGTCGGATTCATACGCAGGGCACAGCTGCCTGTGTATGCCACTGAGGGGATTCACGGAAAAACCGGCCCCGCGCCGAGCGGCGCCGTTCTTTTTGGCCCTTTTTCTTTGGCGAGAAAGAAAAAGGGCGTAAAATAATAAAAAACAAAAAGTAAGAAGGGAAAGACCTTGTGAGCCCGGCGAACAGCCCATCTTTTTCGAAATCGTGTTTTTTGCAGCTTTTTCTCGGTCCTTTAACCTGCGCGCATAAGATTAAGGACGAAGAAGACAAAAGGTAGAAGTGAGAGTTAAGGTCCGTTCCGCCCGGAACGCAGTTCCGAAGCGCGACGGGGCGGGACCTGGCATCTAAGCAGGAAATCCGGAGAATGGTAACACATGAAAGTCCTGTATCTGACGGTGCCGGGTATGCTGCAGCCGTGGTACGACGACTTCAGGTCGGCTGTCGGAGAAGGACATACGGTCTGCCTGTACGATCCCGCGAAACCCATGGTCGGGCAGTTCGAGAACGTGGACGTGGTGGTGGACCAGGGAGGATCGGTGGGCACGCGAGCCCTGATCGACGCCGCGCTGGCTGCCCGCGTGAAGCTGTGGCAGGTACTGGGAACCGGGGTGGACCACGTGGATGTGGCGTATTTCCTCGAAAAGGGTCTGATGCTTGCCAATACGCCCGGCCCGTTCAGCGCGGTGGCGCTGGCGGAACACGCGATGTTCCTGATGCTCTATTTCGCAAAGGGATTCGACGAGCACGTGCGGAATCTCCGGTCGAAGGTGTTCTACTTTCCACTGAGCGAGGAGCTGACGGGGAAGACGCTCGGGCTTGTCGGGCTGGGCGCGAGCGGACAGGCGCTGGCGGCGAGGGCGAAAGCGATGGGAATGCGGATTGCGGCCGTTGACGCCGTGGATATCCCCCGGGAAAGGCTGGATGAACTGGGCGTGGAGGGGTTTGCCTCGCCATCGAAACTGAAGACCGTACTCGCGCGGGCCGACTACGTTTCCCTGCACGTGCCGCTGACGTCGAAAACACGGCACATGATCGACGGTCCCGCGTTGGCGGCGATGAAATCCACGGCGGTGCTGATCAACGTGGCACGAGGGGAAATTGCAGATGAGGATGCGCTCGTCGAGGCGCTCCAAAGCGGGCGGATCAGGGGCGCAGGGCTGGACGTGTTCGCCCAGGAGCCGCTGCCTCCCGACCATCCTTTCATGCATATGCCGAACGTTGTCGCCACGCCCCATACCGCGGGCCAGACGTATGGCACGTCCAGGAGGCGGGGAGAGGCCTGTGCGGAGAACGTGGATCGGATCGCACGCGGGCTGGCGCCGTTGTACCGGATTACCGAAGCGGGATGAGTTCTTTGACGGCATGTTGATTTAGGTACGCGACCCTAATCACAGTCACCCGCACTGTCCGGTACTTTTGGAAATAGACTTGACAAACCCTGGCGCCTTGACGTACTTTTTCGAAAGTCGTGCGAAAGACAACTGAGGGGGAAATATGGCAGGGATCGCTTTTGGGCCAACTGTGACGGCATTTAATCAGAGTATGTTAAGCGTTGATATTCCGTGGATTAGCGGGGACGTTAGAGAAAAATCCGTCATGTCATTTGTCAAAATTGTGGGTGAAATGAACAGGGATACGAAGCGACATACCGCGTTCCTGCAAAACATCTACAATGAGGCGATTAAGAATCCCGACAGATTAAAGCACCTGATGCCCTTTAGGGACATTGATGCGTCCGTCGAGTATTTGGAAACTCTCGAGGAGATGTTAAAAAAGTCTCTGAGAAATTTCGCCCGACTTCACAATAGCGCCGGGCCGGAAACCGACGACCGGAAGGTAGACGCGCTAAGTACTTTGATTGGATCCATTAAAACGATGATCGGTACGTGCCAGGACCTTCGATGGCAAGTCATGATTCATGAGGCTCAGAACGAACCTGCGTCTGAAAACGTCTGTGAGTCGCCGGAGGAATTCTTGAAAAAGCTGTGGGAATGATGGGATGGCAAACCACCAGCATTTGCCGATCAGATTGGAGGAGCCAAGCAGGAGGTTCGTCAGACAAGCCAGAAAGTTGCCCCCGCAGGTGCAAGACAACCTGTCCGACACGATAAAGGAACTTGCAACAGATACATTGGGGAAAAACAGAAGATTCAAATCAGTGGCCGGTTTCAATGACGTTTTCAGCATCAGATTGGACAGAAAATATAGAGTTGCCATTAAGATTCTCGACCAAGGGATAGGCCGCCTTCTTATTGTCGGGAAACATGACGTCGTTTACGAGTCTCTGAATCGCTCCAGGTAAACCCCACCCCGATTTCAACGCTTCTTTGCTGGTATACGCACCCCTGCGGGACTCCCGATTGTCGTAAATAGTCACGTCTGCTCTGACGGCTTCTTAACCCTCTACAAGAACGCTATTGGTCGTTCTCTCTGATCGCGTCTGCGGATCCCTCAGCGCGCCGCGCATCCGTTCGATGGCCTCGTCGACTGCTGCAAACGGACGAACAGAACTGTCAGGTGTTGTGCAAGCCGTGCAATCGCAGAAAATCCAACCAATAAGCCCATTCGGATCGTGCCGGAGCGCAAGCGACTACCGGGTTAGAGCACGTTCCGAGAGCACCAGATAGTGCTTGCGCCCTGTCGCAGGCCTATCTGCAGTTCGGGGTGCATCTGACGGTGGACTACCTCCCGCAGTTGCCTTCGGAGTGCTGCAATCCCAAATCGGTTCCAAACGCTATGTGCCGCCGAGAAGTTTCTGCGGCTCGGACCATAGTCCGGCTCACGTCTGCACGTCCGAGTGCTCCGCCGTCCAATCCCGGAAGGTCGACCGGAGCCCGTGCGGCACCGCACCGAAGGGCACACCAGTCCGAGGCGTCTTCGAGTCTCCAGCCTTCGCGCCTTTTTCCTTCTCGCCTCGATTCTAGATATCCTTAATCACCTCTCCTACCAATTATCCGCATTCCGACCTCACCCCCGGCAAAAGGACGTCGCTCTGGATGGTACCAGGGGTCACAATTCTTTTCTGAAGGGCCTGGATCGCGAACGATGAGCATGTTGGCCCTGAGCATGCGGTGCCCTGAGCTTGTCGAAGGGTCGAAGGAGTCGGCGAAACGCTGGAACCTGGACAAGCCGCATCCGGAAATTCGCCGTAAACGACTCATTGAGACCGCATGTTTCCGCGGATGCCCGGTGATGATTGTCCGACAGGGGACACCTTGGACCGGGCTTTCTGTCACGAAGACAGGGTCGAGATCCGAAGGCGCCGGTTTCGTCGCTTTCAAGCAGTCAGATTTATGATCTATTCCTTTTTGGAATATAATCTATGTCAATGATTCGCTTTTGTGTTGAATTGGATTCAGTTAATGTTCTGTCCGGGCTATTTACCGGATTCACTGCACGCGGCCAGACAGAAATCGGCTCACACGGAGACACGAAGGCACAAAGGGAACCGGGAGACACCCGATAGGCGGGCAACCACAAAAGGCGGTGAGACCGGAGTCGTTAGACGGGAAATGAAGTGAGTGCCTGAAGAACGGGTAGATGCAAGACGGGAGAAGGGAGAGATTGTCCGCCCCGTGCGGTTTTTTTTGTGCCGGAGGCATAAGAGGAAGAAACAATCGGGCAAGGACGTCTTCTACCCTCTCCCCGCTTTTCAAAAAGGGCAAGGGAATAGGGGACGTTAAGGGGTTGGGGAAATTCTGTCTTATGGCCGGCGCGACGAGGGCAGCAAATTGACCCGCACAATGAAAATCGAACTCGAATCAAAAGAAGCCTGGCCCGCGGGGCGTGAACCCACGGCGCTGGGCGTACTGGCCCGGATGGAGATTGCAAAGCATATCCGGGACAGCCGCCAAAGTTCCAAGTTAACCGGATTCGAGTACGCAAAGCGCCGGGGAACGCGAAATATGATGGACCCCGCCCGCTTCTGGACCGGACGCGAGAATTCCGACCTGCGATTTTTGCGTGTTAATGGATGATGCGGCCCCGGACCCGTCTCACGCCCGGTCTTTTCATACTGGAAGGAGAGGACAGCAAATGGCGACAGCCAAAATCATGTGGACGAAGATAGACGAAGCGCCCGCGCTGGCCACCTGCGCATTGCTGCCGGTTGTCCAGTCCTACACCCGCGGATCCGGCATCGAAGTGGAACTCAGCGACATCTCCCTTGCGGGCCGGATCATCGCCAACTTCCCCGAAAACCTGACCGAATCCCAGCGGATTCCGGATTGCCTGGGCGAACTCGGCGCCCTGACCCGAAAACCCGAAGCCAATATCCTCAAGCTGCCCAATATCAGCGCGACGGTCCCGCAGTTGAAAGCGGCCGTCGAGGAACTGCAGGGCAAGGGATATGACATACCGGATTATCCGGACGAGCCGCAAACCGACGCTGAGAGAGGACTGCAGGCGCGATTCGCCGTCGTACTCGGTTCAGCCGTGAATCCCGTTCTGCGCGAGGGCAACTCCGACCGGCGGGCCGCGGCTTCGGTCAAGGCGTTCTTCAGGAGGCATCCGCACAAAATGATGCGGTCGTGGCCGGAGTCGGGGTCCAGGGCGCGGGTGGCCCACATGACGGAAGGCGACTTCTTCGAAAGCGAGAAATCAACTACAGTGAACGCGGCAACCCGGGTGCGGATCGAGTTCGCGGGCTCCGACGGCCGGGTCAGAGTACTCAAGGAAGGGATATCCCTGGAAGCCGGCGAGGTGGTCGACACCGCGGTGATGAACGTGAACGCCCTCCGGCGGTTCTTCTCGGAGCAGATGGATGCGGCGAAGCGCGACGGCGCGCTGCTGTCGCTGCATCTCAAGTCCACGATGATGAAAGTCTCCGATCCCATTATGTTCGGCCACTGTGTCTCGGTCTATTTTCAGGAGGCGCTGGAAAAACATGCCGATACCCTGGAAGCGATCGGGGCCGATGTGAACTACGGCCTGGCCGATGTCCTGGCACGGCTCGATCGGCTCTCAGCGGAGAAAAAAGCGGAGATCGAGGCCGACATTGCCGCGGTTTATGAGGGTCGCCCCGGACTGGCGATGGTCGATTCCGATCGCGGCATCACCAATCTCCATATGCCGAACGACGTGATTATCGATGCCTCGATGCCCAACGTGGTTCGTGACGGCGGGAAGATGTGGAACCGGGACGGCGACCTGCAGGATACGATCGCCATGGTGCCGGACCGGTGCTATGCGACCATGTATAAGGAAATTCTCGAAGACGCGAAGGCGCGGGGGCAGTTCGATCCCGCCACGATGGGCAGCGTGTCCAACGTGGGTCTGATGGCGCAGAAGGCCGAGGAATACGGGTCGCACGACAAGACTTTCGAAGCCCCGGCAGACGGAGTGATACGCGTTGTCGACGCATCGGGCAACGTGATGTTCTGCCAGGTTGTCGAGGTTGGCGATATCTTCCGGATGTGTCAGACGAAAGACGCCGCGATTCGAGACTGGGTCGGCCTGGCGGTAAGGCGAGCGAGAGCCTCCGGTACACCGGTGGTCTTCTGGCTGGACGAACGCAGGGCGCACGATGCGGAAATCATCGCAAAGTTGGACGTTTATCTCCCGGATCACGACACGGAGGGCCTGGACGTCCGCGTGATGAAGCCCCGGGACGCGATGCGGTTTTCGCTGGAGCGGATCCGCAGGGGCGAGGATACGATCGCGGCAACCGGCAACGTGCTTCGCGACTATCTGACGGATCTCTTTCCGATACTGGAACTCGGGACCAGCGCGAGGATGCTGTCGATCGTCAGGCTGATGAACGGCGGTGGGCTGTTTGAGACGGGGGCGGGCGGATCGGCGCCCAAACACGTCCGGCAGTTCCTGCAGGAGGGGCACCTGAGGTGGGACTCGCTGGGTGAATACTGCGCCCTCGTGCCCTCGTTCCGGCTGATCGCCGAGACCGCGGGCAACGCGAAGGCCACGGTGTTCGCGGAAACGCTTGACCAGGCCATCACGAAGTACCTGGAGAACTCGCGGTCGCCCTCCCGAAAGGTGAACGAGATCGACAACCGGGGCAGCACCTTCTATCTCACGATGTACTGGGCGCGGGCCCTGGCCGCACAGGACAGCGACGCGGAACTGAAAGCGAGGTTCGTGGACGTCGCGAGAAAACTCGAGGAGAATGAGGACCGGATAAACGCGGAGTTGCTGGCCGTCCAGGGTGAGCCCGTGAATCTTGGCGGCTATTACGCGCCAGAACCGGACCTGACCGCCGGCGCGATGCGTCCCAGCGAGACGCTCAATGCAATTATAGACGCCGCGTAAATTGCGACCTGAGCGGCCTGCGCTGGCTGAGGAGGGCGGGATCTACGGGTTCTGGCGCGTCCGACCCGTTATTTCCCTCGTACACCTTTGCGGCGCTCAGCGCTTCCTGGAATGCGGCGAGGGGCTGGTCTGCGCCGGGATACCGGTCGGCGTGCGTCGGGCCGTTTTCCAGTTTTAGCACGCCGCGCGGGCAGACTGCGGAGCAGATCCCGCATCCAACGCACGAAGCACGAACGATGTTCTCGCCGCGCTGGGCGTACGCCCGGACGTCGATGCCCATTTCGCAGTAGGTGGAGCAGTTGCCGCAGGACATGCACTGGCCACCGTTGGTGGTGATCCGGAAGCGGGAGAAGAAACGCTGGAAAATGCCCAGAATCGCGGCCATGGGGCAGCCAAAGCGGCACCAGACCCGGCTGCCCATCAGCGGATAGAAACCCACGCCGATGACGCCGGAAAACAGGGCGCCGATGTAGAATCCGTACGCGCTGGCAAGCGGCCCCGACAGGCCACCGAAGACGCGGCCTTCGGTGGCGGAGTTGACCCAGAGCGCGATCGTGGTGACCGTGATGAAGATGAGGACCGAGTAGATGATGCCCCGTTCGATCCTCCACGAGTCGGTGGACTTGCTTGAAAGTTGACGAAAGGGGTCGCCCAGGGTCTCCGCAAGGCCGCCGCAGCCGCATACCCAGGAGCAGTACCAGCGTTTTCCGTAGAAGTAGGTGAGCACGGGCGTGGCGATGAAGGTGGCCACGGCGCCCCAGAAGACCATGAAGACGCCGAGTGCGCCGGGATGGCCGGTCAGGCTGCCCACGGTGGAGGGAAAGAGATAGTCGTATTTGAGCGGCCAGAAATAGGTGAAATAAAATTCGGGCTGGTTGAAGCTCTTGAGCAGTTGCGGAATGAGAAAGGCGAAGCCGAGCTGGAAGAACATTACGGACGCGGTGCGGATGATCTGGTACCGGTTATGGCGGTACTTCATAAACATGCGGACGCCGAATACGAGGATGGCCAGTGTATACAGGAAACCGTAGAAGAACCAACGGTCCGCCGGACCCCCGGCGAGCGCCCGGGATAGAGGGTCCACCAGCCGGACGCCGCGTTCCAGGTATTCGGGCCACCAATAGAGCACGACGTAAAACCCGGTGATGACAATGCCCAGGGCCCATCCGATGAGTCCCAGGTGGGTCGCGCTGCCGAACATGATGCCGTCGTGCTTGATCCCCGGGACGGTGTTCCTGTAGTAGAGCCAGAAATACGCGGCCGATCCCAGCACGATAAGGCCGAAGCTGAGCAGCATGCCGGCCCAGGTACCGGAGAGCGGACCGAGCAGGGTGACGATGAGGGCGAGGAAGCCAAGCGCCACGGCTGTAATCGAGATCCTTTCCGGCCAGGATGCCGGTGGCGCGGGCTGCTCGGGCGGTTCCTCAAAGCCCAGCGTTTCTTCGTCGAAGTCGTAGTCGAGGGTGGCGGTATCGATCATGACATTTGCTCCCTGAGGGCGGGTACGATTTCGGATTCGTGCCGGTCGAAAAACTCGGGGTCGAAGTTGGCCTCCGCCAGGTTGTCCAGTACGAAGTCGACCGGGCGCTGTTCCGAAATCCAGCGTTCACAGACTTCGTGCCGGTAGCGGATTCCCATGAGGTTAATGCCGATTACGTCCGGTTCGGTGTGCACGATACGCACGGACTGGCGCTGTGTGGGGTGTTGCCAGTAGAGGTTCTTTTCGCCCGGCACATTGAGGTTGACGCGGCCGTAGACCTGGTATTCAAGGTCCAGGAACTTGGCGGAGTTGAACCAGATTCCCGGGTCGTAAGTACAGGCTTCGCCCGCGATGACGTCCCCCGCAACCTCTCCCTGTTTCCTGCCTGTGTACCAGACCTGCTGCAACAGATTCCGCTCGCCGCCGGTGACGATTTCGGCACAGTCGCCCGCGGCGTAGATATCAGGAACGCTGGTTTGAAAGCTGTGATCGACAAGGATCCCCCTGCCGGTTTCGATTTCGGAATCCCTTACAAGGTCTATATTTGGTGACACGCCGGCGGTCAGGCCCACAAACTGGCATTCCAACGTCTCGCCGTCTTCCGTTACAACGCCGCATGCTCTGCCGTCCCCGTCGTCCAGAATCTCCTTCATGCTGGTCCGGAGTTTCAGACCGATGCCCTGTTCCCGGATGATCTCGTTGATCATACCGGACTCTTCCATCGGAAGGATGTTACTCCAGTACGACGATTCGCGCACGAGAAAGGTGACGTGGATGTTGCGCGAATGGAGCATTTCGGCGAGTTCGATGCCGATGAGGCCGCCGCCGACAATCACGGCATGTCGCGTGTGCGTTGCGTTGTCGTACAGGCTGCGGAGGTCCTGCAGGGAATAGAGGCCCTGAACGCCTTTGAGGTCCTGTCCCGGCCATCCGAATTTGTTGGATTTCGAGCCGGTGGCGATGAGCAGTTTGTCAAAGTGAAAGTCACCGCCCCGGTGGAGAGCAAGGCATTTTCGCGGGGCGTCGATCCCGGCAACCCAGTCCCGGCGCAGGTCCAGCCGGTTTATGGACCAGAAGTCGTCTTCGAAGGGTTTGGTGCCCTGATAGGTCATGTGGCCCATGAAGACGTACATCAGGGCCGGCCGCGAATAATGGTATCTGGATTCGCCTGAGATAAGGGTGATGCGCCAGTCCGGCTGTTTTCGCCGCAGCCTGATCGCCGCGGTAACACCGGTGACGCCATTGCCGATGATGGCAACGTGCACGAAAGCGCCTCCTTGATTCCCCCCGGACGGCGGAAGTCGAGATTTCGCCGATCCCGTCCGTCAACCGGGGGTGCGAAATGTCGGTTGGACAATGCTATGCGTCAAATTGAACTGAAATTAACCAATACAACCGGAAAGTCAAGGACGTATACCTTTTCAACGGACTCTTGTCTGATATACGGTTTAAACTCACGGTCCTTCCCATTAATGCGTCTGTAGTGTTCCGTCCCCGAAAGTGGTTGCCCGAATTTAGCCGTCGAGCCACGTACCTCGCTGACGAATCCCACCGTTCGCAGGTTCCAGAAACCTTGTTGTGGTCGCTGATTTCTGATTCGTAGGGGCAACCCTTGTGGTTGCCCGCCCTTCGGGTGTTTCCGGGTTCCCTTTGTGTCTCCGTGTGAGCCGATTGTTCGTTCAAGCCGAATGCTGAAAACTGACAGCATTGTCAGTCGGAAAGATCATATACCCTGAATGCGCCCCAGCGGACGATCGACCTGGGCAACCTCCGCGCCTTCACGCCGAGGCGCTTCTGCATCAGACTTCGTCTCGCCCGAACGTCTCCCGGATGGAGCGTGATGGTATCGATTCCATCGTCCGGAACGTTGGCAAAGGAAAATACGTCCGACCCGCCGTGCGTCATCGGTTCGCCGTCGATCAGGAGACGTACCGCTCCGCTCTGCCTGTCCCATTCAACCCGGAACCTGTACACCCTGTCGTTCGCGGCCTCAACGGCCTGATCGAATTCAGTGATGCCTTCGGCGGTGCAGATGATTATCTTGCCCCGGAGCAGCCCGAACTGGATATTTCCGTATTTGATGATGCCCTGGTATTCTTCCAGAATGAGGCAGGACTCCAGCGCCGCGTCGGCCGGCTTCATGTCGAACGCCACGGCGCCCGCCTTCAGCGACGGGATGCGGACCTTGACATAGCCGTATCTTGTGGACGTCTCGAGCCACCGGTAGTCCACGGGACGCATGACGGTCTCGCAGACGTTGTCGTCCGGCATGCCGCCCAGGGGCGGCGCGACCGGCGCCCAGTGCAGCGGAAACGTCTCCCGGGATGCCACGACGCCATCCCTGGTTTCGGCGTATTCCTTCAGGCGGATGAGGCTGCCGGGTTCAACAGAGACTGTAGCCAGTTCGATTCCGGAAAGTTCACGAACGTCCGGTCCCAGACATCCGGCAATCTCGACCGGGTTGCGCCTGTCCAGGCCGAACATGAACTTCCCCTTTTCGAAATCGAAACCGGAAAAGGTCAGGCGGTGTTCGTCGGACGGCACAACGTAGGGTGGGCGAATGGCCGGATCGGCGTAGGGTTTGCCGTAGTGAAAGGTCAGGGATTCGCCGGAGTCAACGGTTCCCCGTTCTCCGGTCAGTTGGACTCGACCGTCCGCGTCGAACCGGCAATCCAGTGCAATCCGGTCGTTTGCGCGATGGAAACGAATACGGTAGCATTTTCCGAGGGCTACACGGAGTTTCAGCGCGAGTGCATCCTCCGGGCCCCGGATGGGGTTTTCGATTCGCCGGGAACAGCGGGCGCGGCCTCGCGAACCGTCGATTGTAAGGTAGCCGTCCTCTCCGAAGATATAGACGCCTCCTTCACCGCGGTCGTGCCAGCGGAAATCCTGTGAGGCAACCAGCATGGGTCAGGTTCCTGTCGGTTGCGCGCCGGGTCTTCGGCCACAATGGCAGGTGTCCTGTCCCGGAGACAGATTACCGAATGGTGATATATTTGCGGGACGGGACACCATACTTCGCCTGCAGAGCGACTTCATCAACGGACTGCCAGGGGGATCTCTCTGAGCGAAAATAAGGCGCCGTGGCGGGCCGATCAAGCAGGATTGTCCCGGCGCCGCAACACAATGAGGAGGCACAGACGTGAGCAAGGGCAGTTTGTTCTATCCGGCGGAGTTGATTGAAAAGGCGAAGCGCAATGCGGAGAACCACGCGTGGGCAAAGCGGGCGAGGGACCGGATCGTAGAGACGGCCCAGCCGTGGATGGCGTTTTCGGACGACGAGCTGTGGGACCTGATGTTCGGCAGTACCATCCGGAGGTCCTGGATGGTCTGGTCGAACGGGCACTGCCCGGCGTGCAGCGAGGGCGTGCCGATGTACAACTGGCGTATCCAGGCGTTGCGCCTCCCGTGGAAGCTTCGATGTCCGCACTGCAAAGAGGTGTTTCCCAAAAACGACTTTCACGCGTTCTACCGCTCCGGTCTCGATGAACACGGCGTGTTTCAGCACCACCTTGCAGACCGTTCACTGTTGTTCAATACGGAACATCCCAATCCGGCGGACCCGCTGCACCGGTTCGGGGTGGACGACGGCGAGGGGTACCGGGACGGAGAGAATACCTGGTGGTTCGTGGGTACGTACCTGGTTTACGGGCAGTGGAAACAGGTCGTGCATGGCGGCATAAGTGCGCTCGGCGCGGCATACGCGGCAACCGGAGAGCCCGTGTTTGCCCACAAGGCCGGCGTGCTGCTCGACCGGGTGGCGGACCTGTACACAACGTTCAATTTCAAAGATCAGGCGATGATGTACGAAGGTCCCGCCCACGCCGGGTACGTGTCCACCTGGCACGACGCGTGCGAAGAGGCGCGGGTTCTCACGCAGGCTTACGATCAGGTCCGGGACGCGTTAGGGGAAGATGAAGCGCTGGCGGATTTCCTGTGCGCGAAGGCCGCGCGGTATGGCATTGAGGCGAGCAAGGCGTCGCCGGCGGACGTAACGCGGAATATCGAGGAGGGTATATTCCAGGATACGGTCGTTAATCACGACCGGATCCGGTCCAACTACCCCCGCAAGGAAATCGCGCTGATCACGATTCACTCTGTCCTTGACTGGGAAGGAAACCGGGAGAAGGTGTATGGATTGATCGCCGAGATGATGGAACGCGCCACGGCGGTGGACGGCGTGACGGGTGAAAAAGGCCTCGCGGGTTACTGTTCGGGGGTGATACAAAGCCTGGCGCAGTTCCTGGCGCGGTTCAGCAGGGTCGACCCGGGATTTCTGGGCGATATGCTGGCAAGGCATCCGAAGCTGCGGCAGACGTACCGGTTTCATATCGATACGTGGTGCCTGCAGCAATACTATCCCCAGGCGGGCGACACGGGATCCTACGCAACGAAGGTCGATAACTACGTGGGCGTCGCCTTCTCCGATGATCCCGGGCTGGAGCCCTCGATGTACGCCTTTCTGTGGCATCTGTACCGGGAAACGGGCGATGCGGCCTACGTACAGGCTCTGTACCAGGCCAACGGGAGCACGGTCGACGGGTTGCCGCACGATCTCTTTTCGGACGATCCGGAAGCATTTCAGGGGGAGGTGCAGGCGGTTATCGATAACCACGGGACGGAGATCGAACAGGCCAGCGCCAACAAGACGGAGTGGCGTCTGGCTGTGCTGCGTTCCGGTCGGGGCGACGGTCGTCGCGCCGCGTGGCTGGACTACGATTCCGGCGGACCTCATGGGCACGCCGACGGGATGAACCTCGGGCTGTTCGCAATGGGCCTGGATCTGATGCCGGATTTCGGTTACCCTCCAGTACATTTCGGAGGATGGAGCGGGCCGAAATTTCACTGGTACGTGAGTACCGCCGGTCACAATACCGTGGTTGTGGACGGGAAGGACCAGGAACGCCCCTCGGACGGCGAGTCCACGTTGTGGGCGGACGGCGAGCGGTTTCGTGCGATCCGGGCGAACGGTTCCGTGCTATACGGGATACCGCGCTATGAACGGACCGTGGCCATGGTCGACACATCCGACGAAAGCAGCTACCTGCTGGATGTGTTCCGCGTCGCGGGCGGGCGAGACCACGCGAAGTTCATGCACAGTCATTTCGGGACGATTTCGACACGGGGGCTTTCTTTGGCGCCGGCCGTGGATTTCGGGTACGAGACGCAGATGCGCGATTTCATGAGCGATGGACAACCGGCCCCGGGATGGCACGTGGATTGGAAGGTGGAGGACCGGTTCGGATATCTCGAGGAAGGCCGCGACATCCACCTGAAGTATACCGACCTGACGGACGGCGCGGAGGCCTCTACTGCCGAGGCCTGGGTTGCGCTGCGGGGGTTTGGCGGCAACGAGACCGGCTGGATTCCCCGCGTAATGGTACGGCGTCAGTCGGATACGGCACCCCTGGCGTCCACGTTTGTGGGTGTCATTGAACCCTTTGAGGGTGAGTCGACCCTCTCCGGCGTTCGACGTCTTTCACTGATGGACGAAGACGGCGGGGTTCCTTCGGACTCGGACGTGGCCGTGGAAATCGAACTCGCAGATGGGCGTCGGGACGTGATCCTGGCCAAAGACGTGGAAGACACGGGGCGGAAGGACGGGTGGATGTTGCAGAAGGACAGGGACATCCGGACCGACGCCGAGTTGTGTCTGGTCCGGGAGGGGCGCGACGGCGAGGTGGTGTCCGTCGCAATCTGCAAGGGCAGTACGGTACACGCTGGCGATACCACACTCGAAATGAAACTGGAGACTGATTTCGTGGAGGTCCGGTTTGACTCCGGCGCCCGGGCCATTGTTGCCGGAAACGGAATCCTGGCATAAGAGATCGTCACAGCCTGATTCAATTGGGGGAGTCGAAAGCGCATGGAACCGGAACCCGAATACGGCGTCGTTATCGCCACTGACGTCATGGTGCCCATGCGCGACGGCGTGCGATTGGCCACGGATATCTACCGTCCCGCCGTCGACGGAGAACCCGCGCCCGGCAGATATCCGGCGATTCTTGGCCGTACATCCTATGACAAGAGCAGTCCACAGATGTGGGTGGAGCCCGTCGGGATGTTTTTCGCCCGGCGGGGATACGTGGCGGTGGTCCAGGACCTGAGGGGCCGGCACCGGTCTGAGGGCACGGGGCAGTACTTCCATACCGCCAATCCCGGAGAGGGCGGGGACGGATACGACACGGTGTCGTGGATTGCGGAACAGTCCTGGTCCAACGGTAGGGTAGGGACCGTGGGTAGTTCGCACGGCGCCATCGTTCAGGCGGTGATGGCGCTGTACCGGCCGCCGAATCTCACGGCGATGTGGCAGGACGTGGGGCCGACCAATATGTACGCGCATTGCTCGCGCGAGGGCGGCGCGATGGCGCTGCACATGTTCGGGGCCCTTTTCCTGCACGGGCACGACGCGCAGGAGATCAGGGACGACCCCGGCGCGGCGCGGGCGTTTGTGGAGACCATGGAGCGGATGAGGGAACTGGTCTATGCCACCCCGTTCAAGCCGGGGGACACGCCCCTGGCGCTGGTGCCGAATCTTGAACGGGTGCTGTTCGATTACTACCATCGCGGCGAGTACGACGAATTCTGGCAACAGGACTGCTGCGACCAGGAGCGCCATTTCGACCGGCACGGCGATATTCCATCCGTCTTCAGCGGGGGTTGGTACGATCCGTTCGCGGGGGCGACGACGAACTATTTCGCAGCGATGTCGAAACAGAACCGGACGCCCCAGCGGCTGTTGATGGGTCCGTGGAACCACGGCGGCATACGAGGCGAAGGAGATTCGTTCGCCGGCGACGTGGATTTCGGACCCGAAGCGGCATGGGGCGACGACGTGTACAACCGGGAGCGCCTGCGCTGGTTCGACCGCTGGTTGAAAGGCATCCACAACGACGTGGAGGCCGATCCTCCGGTCCGTATTTTCGTGATGGGAGGAGGCGATGGCCGGCGCAACGGCGCAGGCCGCCTCAATCACGGCGGCTTTTGGCGGTCCGAACGGGAATGGCCGCTGGCCCGCACCACGTACACGCCCTACTATTTCCACAGCGGCGGCGGCCTCAGCCCGGAAACCCCCGGGCAGGACGGCGCGCCGGCCGGTTACGCTCACGATCCGGAACACCCGGTGCCAACCATTGCGGGAAACGTGACCGGCTTCTACGAAATGGTGCCGCTGGGCGACGGGATGGCGGAGCGGTACACGCCCCCGAGGGCCCGAATGCGCAGCATTGTGCTGGACGGAGCCGCCCACCAGAAGGAAGCGCCCGGCATCGTCGGCGCACGACCGCCGTACCTGACGCTCTCGTCCCGGGAGGACGTGCTCGTCTTTCAGACGGACCCGCTGGCCGAGGACGTCGAGGTGACCGGTCCGCTGTCCGTGAATCTCTGGATCTCGTCGACCGCGGTGGACACGGACTTCACGGCAAAGCTGATCGACGTCTACCCTACCAGCGAGGACTATCCGTGTGGCTATCACATGAATCTGGTGGATTCCATTATACGCGCGCGCTATCGGAACGGGTGGGAGAAGCCCGAGATGATGAATCCGGGCGAGGTGTATTCGGTCACGATCGATCTGACGCCAACCAGCAATCTATTCGTGCGCGGGCACCGGATCCGCGTGGATGTCTCCAGCAGCAATTTTCCGCGTTTCGACGTGAATCCGAATACCGGCGAACCCGTGGGACGGCATACGCATTCGGTTGTTGCCCGAAATACGGTTTACATGGACCGCGAGCGGCCATCCCACATTGTGCTGCCGATTATTCCCTTGCCGGAGTGAAGCAAGCGCTGACCGGTGAATGCTAAAGATTGAGCGTTTTTTACAGGGAGATGACAAATGGCAGCGAGCGAACCGACGGTACAGAGGCTGTTCGACTTGAGTGGAAAAGTGGCACTGGTAACCGGAGGAACCGGATTCCTGGGATCGGCGTTCGCCACGGCGCTGGCCGAGGCTGGGGCGAGGGTTGTCATCAGCAGCAGGGAGCGCAGCCGCGCCGAGGCAGCGGTCGCGACGCTGCCTGGCGACGAGGCGCACGTGGGCGTGCGGCTGGACCATATGGAGGGTGGATCCGTTGAGGCCGGTTTTGCCGATGCGGTGGAAGCAACCGGACAGATCGACGTTCTGGTTAACAACGGAAACGAGGGCGTGCTGAACGACTGGACGGACGTCACACACGAGCAATTCGCGAGGCAACAGGCGAACGTGGCCGGATATTTCACGCTTGCCCGGCTGGTGCGAAACGACGCCGTGGAGCGCGGTGCGCCCGCGAGCATTGTCATGCTCGGATCCATGTACGGACAGGTCGCGTCCTATCCGGATGCATACGCGGGGGTATGTCCGGCCAGCCCTGCGGCCTATCACGCGCTGAAAGGCGGTATCATCCACGTGACGCGACACCTGGCGGTCTACTGGGCGGCGGACCGGGTGAGGGTGAACTGTCTGAGCCCGGGGCCCTTTCCCAACATGAGCAAGGCGCCGGGCGAAATGGTGGAAAGGCTATGTACGAAGAGTCCGATGGGACGCATGGGAAAGCCGCACGAACTGAAGGGGGCGATCGTGTTTCTCGCCAGCGATGCAAGCAGCTACATGACCGGGCAGAACCTGACCATTGACGGTGGATGGACCGCGTGGTAGATCGGCGATCCATGGCGCTTCCCGCGTTTTCTTCTCAGTGGCCCGCGTGAACGCCCTTTCGGGAGGATCGGAGATGGACAAACGGGATACCATGCCCGCTGAACATTCGGTTGCGCGTTCGATGGCGGTGTACGAGCGGGCACAGGCGGTGATTCCGGGCGTGACGCAGTTGCTCAGCCGCCGTCCCACACAGGCGGCCCTTGGCGTGAGCCCGGTCTACGCCGCCAGGGCGAAGGGGTGCCGGATATGGGACGTCGACGGCAACGAGTACGTCGACTGGATGAGCGGGGTGGGCCCGATCATTCTGGGTTACGCGGATGAGGTTGTCGATGCGGCGGTGAGGCAGCAGATCGAACGAGGCGGTATCTGCAGCATCGTCCACGAAAGCGCCGTGGAACTGGCCGAAGAACTGGTCCGCCTGATACCCTCGGCGGAGATGGTGCGTTACGCGAAAGGCGGAGGCGAGGCCTGTACCGTGGCGGTACGGATCGCGCGGGGAATTACGGGAAGGGACAGGGTGTTGTTTTGCGGTTACCACGGATGGCACGACTGGTACCTGGCCGCGAATCTCGGCGAGGAGCGGCTCGACGGCCACCTCAGGCCGGGAATCGAGCCGATCGGCGTGCCGGGAGCGCTGGAAGGTACGACGATTCCGTTCGAATACGGCGACCTGCAGATGCTGGAGGATCTGCTGAAGGCGAACCGGAACGAGGTCGCCTGCATCATTATGGAGCCGATGCGCACGGAGCTGCCGCCGCCGGGATATCTGGAGGGGGTGCGCGCGCTGGCCACGAAGTTCGGCGTGGTGCTTATTTTCGACGAAGTGTCCTGCGGTTTTCGAATCGCGTTAGGCGGGTTTCAGGAGTTCACCGGCGTGGTGCCCGATATGTCCGTGTTCGCGAAAGCGATCTCAAACGGGTATCCGATGGCTGCCGTGGTGGGCAGGCGGGAGGTGATGGAGCCGGTTTCGCGGATGTTTATTTCAAGCGCCTACTGGGACGACCCGATCGGAACCGTGGCCGCGCTGACAACCGTGAGGGAACTGGAACGCAGGGACGCCGTGAGGCATTTCGAACGGATCGGGGCGTCGTTCAAAGAGAGGATCAACCGGGTTGCGCGGGACGTTGGCGTGGACGCCGAATGCGTCGGCGTTGCCGCCCACCCGGGCATCCGTTTTCACGTTGACGACCCCGAGACCGCCAGGAAGGTGACCACGCTGTTCATTCAGGAAAATGCGAAACGGGGACTGATCCTGTCCACGGGATTCTTCTTCAATTGTGCGCACGACGATGCGGCGCTGGACCACACCGAGGCGGCGGTGAGGGAAAGTTTCGGGGTGATCAGGGATGGTCTGGAGAACCGGCGGCTGGATGAGCTGCTGCATTGCGAGATGCGTGAAGACCTGTTCAGACGCCTGGTGAGATGACGCCTCGACGAACGTCGTCTCGCCTCGCTCCGAGTTCCGCCACAGGAAGGAAAAACCGGCTATTCTGCCAGAGAAATGTCCACGGAGGGGCGCAATTCGGCGCAGGTTGCCAGCGAATCGTGGATCTCGTGGGCCAGGAACCGGTCGAATACGCCATCGTCAAGGGCTTCGCCGTTATCGATAGCGACGTAGGCCTGCTGGGTGAGGTTGTAGTCGAAACGCGGCGCCCACTTCCTGGCGCCCAGGCGGGCGGTGGTGGAACAGTTGTCGATCATGTGCGAGACCCCCTTGAAATGCATATAGGGGTTGAGGGAGTCCACGCATTCGATGACGGATTCGTTGCAGATCTCGGAATAGGTGTGGCCCTTTTCCGCCAGAATGTCCACCTGGGCGATCATGGTGGCGCAGTAAACACCTGCGGTGAAGGCGTTGATGGGGATCTCGTCTTCCACGCGCCTGGCGCGGACCGCCTTGCCAACCTCCCACATCCTCGTGCCGTCGATCTCTCCGATGGGGAATCCTCTCTTGTGGGCGGCGTAGACGCTTCGGATCTCGTTTCCGTTGGCCACGTCATCGTAGATTTCCAGGAGAATTTCCATTGCGGGCCTGTAGGCCGCGCAGTAGGCCTTCCGGAATTCAGCCTTGTCGCCATCGTCCAGGTCTTCGTACAAGCGCAGGATGCCCTGGTGGGAAATACACCTGGAAATGGGGCCCGTGATGGATTCGCAGGAATGGACGAAGGCGTCTTCTTCTGTTGACCCTTGAGAGACGTACCGGCGGTAGAGGCTTTCGACAATCCCGTGTACGGCGCCGAGCAGGATGCCGCGCTCGCCGTAGATATCCGAAAGGTATTCCTTGTCCAGCGTGGTCTGAAACGTGAAGGGCGCCCCCAGGGCGATGGACCAGCCCAGGGCGTAGTCGGTGGCCCTGTCGTCGATATCCTGCTGAATGGCGATGCTCGCGTTGATGCCTGCGCCGTTGACTTCGCGGCCCTGCTCGTAGAGGCGGCGCACCGACGGACCCATGCCTTTGGGGCAGACGGCGATGACGTTGACGTTCGGCGGAAATGCGGCGCCCACGGTTTTCAGGTAGCCAAGCAGGAAACCGTGCGAAAGGCCCAGCGTGGCGCCGGGTTTGAGGGCATTGAAGATGCGTTCGTGATTCTCGGCCTGTGCGGCGTCGGAGATGAGGAGCAGGACCAGGTCGGATTCGGAGATGACCGAGTACATTTCCCCGAGCGTTCCGTTTTCTTCAGTGAAACCGGCCGCCCGCGCTTCGTCCATGGAGCCCGAACCCGCTCTCAGGCCCACCTTGACGGTAATCGAACTGCCCTGGAGGGATTCCCTCAAATTCAATGCCTGCGCCGGGCCCTGGGAACCCCAGCCGATAACACCGATCTGCCGGACGCCCTCGAGGGCTTGCGGCAGTTTCTCAAAGAGGTTGCGACCGCCGCGCACGATGTATTCGTCGCTGCCGGAAAGCGTGATTTTCTCTACGTCGAACTCTCGGGTGAATAACTCCAGCGCCATCTCCTGCTCCTTTGCTCGGATACTCGGGGATTGCTGTCTTGCCGCTTCAAAGACCGGGCGAATATAACCAGAAACAGGTGTTGCGTAAAGAGTAAATTTGGAAAAGAGGCGGTACCGCGCAGGCGGTAACAGGGCTTCAATCGGCGCTTCGGTCGGTGTTGGTACCTTCTATACGCCGCATGAGCTTGATGCTTCCATTCATGCTCCTCAGCTTCACAACCGAATCCCCTCCATCCCCGACGTCGCCTTTCAGGCGGCCTCTGGATTTGCGCTCCGCGGCAACGGGAAAATCGCTGCGGACGCGCCCATTGCCCGTTTTGGCGTCGATGCGGCCCGAAAAACCTGACGGAAGCGTCAATTTGACCGAGCCGTTGTTTGTCGTGGCGGTTACCTGACCGAGCGCTTCACTCACGTCCATCTGTATTGAACCATTGGTCGTCGACACATTGGCGGCGTCGATGAGTCGGACGGCTTTAATTGCGATCGAGCCGTTGACGGTTTGCACTTCAATCGGGCCTGTATCTCCAGCCAGTTTCACCGATCCATTGACGCTTTCGGCACTAACCGCGCCATCGGTACCCTGGATCTTGATGCTTCCCTGGACGGTGCTGAGACGCACGTCTACCGATCGCGGCGTCTCAATTTCGTAACGAATGACGACGTTGACACCACCTGGCGGCGTGGGATGTTCGGCAGTAACGCGGACCTCGTCTCCTACCCGTTCGGCGCGGACTTCCACTTCCCGCTCGAAATCTTCCGTTGCGGAGTGTCGCCCGTGAACCGCTTTCCAGGCGTGGACGACGATCCTGTCGCCCTCGGTGCCTTTGACAGAGATCGCGCCGTTGACGGTTTCCGCGTGTATTCTGGCGATACCTTCGGCATCGAACGTCCAGTCCTGCCGTTGCCCTCCGCTGCGTTTTTCCGCGTCTTCTTCCCACCCTTCACCGGCGCCGGCCACGGAGGACGTCGCCCGGTCCACCGCTTCGTTTACCATCTTCCCGATGTCCTGCAACCGCACCGACTCAAGCGCTTTGCCTACCTCTGTTTCGATCTCTTTTCCGACTTCGCTGAAGACTTCCGTGAATCTGTCGAACGTCCCACTTCTCTTCTTGCGTCTGCCCTCTTCCGTTTCAGTTTCTTCGTTCGTGCCGGGCGGCTCGTCGAGCGCGCGCAATAACATCTCGGCCTCTTCGGGGTTTATTTTCCCCTCGGAGAGCATCTTGAGGATTTCGAGTCTTTCCGTGCCCATGGTTATTTCCTCCTCAGTTGCCTGATCAATTCGGCCGCGTCCGCTGCGGATATTTTTCCATCATTGAGCTGCTTCAGGATTTCGCCGCGCTCTTCCCCCCGTTCATCTTGCGAGGATGGCTGCGCCCCGACTTCGTAGCCGAGTTCCGAGATGACGGCATTCAGGCGGTTGCGAACCGTCGGATAGGAGATCCCCAGTTCACGTTCCATTTCCTTGATATTGCCGCGGCTCTTCACAAAGATCTCGATAAAGTCCAGGCTTTGCTGCTGCAGGCGACAGAAGGGACACGTCGAATACTGACTTTCGATTCTTGTGTGGCAGGCGTGACACTGCAGTCCCGATATCGTCAGTTCGCCGCCGCACGTCGGACAACTCTCCAATACTTTCCGCACGATTGGGTTACTCCTTCTTTAGTTTGGAGGAGGTCAAGACCCCTCTGATTCACAAGGTGGTTCTACGTTAAGATGTCTTCAATGGCAAGGGGTTGCTTCATCTTGCGATTCTCGGCTTCCAATTTCTCACGGCTCGCAACAACGCAAATCGCTCCGTGACCCTGGTATTCCTCAAGGAACTCAAAGAGCGCCCGTTTCACCTCCCCAGGTCTTGCGCTGCGGAATTGCGCAAAACGATCTTCCCGCAATTCACGCGTTTCCCCTGCGAGGTGACAACTGAGTGCATCGCATGTGGCTTGATTCGGGCGAATCGGCTTTACGTACTCCTTGGCGGTGGCGATTATTGCGCGGTCAATGTCTGCGCGGTTCCAGTCCGCCTGTTTGACATAATCGATCGTGTGTGCAAAGATATTAAGCGTGCGTGCAATGTGCGGATCAGCAAACGATCCCTGGCAAAGACTGGAATCAAACGGCCTGTAGACAAATCCTGCACCGTAAGCGTTACCTTTCAAGCGGATTTCGCTCAGGATGTAGTCGAACTGTATGATGTGTGCACCTACCGTTAGTAATGTTGAATCTGGATGCGAATAGTGCGGCGCAGGAATCATGTTCGTGCAATACGCGACCTGAACGGGTGCCGCCAACCCTTCACGGGGCGGTGTGTCGAAAGGTCTAAATCCAGTTGGCCGTGGAGAAACCGGATCATCCGACATCTTGTCACGCCATTCAGTGAGTCTCCCACGAAATACATTGAAAGCTCCATCGGTACCGGTGAAACTGGCCGTGAGGCGTCCACGCACGAGGAGGAAATCGCGAATCTCCTCAATGCAATTCATCAGCTCCTCGTGTTTCTCATCAAAACGGGTCAGCTGCATCTGACTGGTCCGGAGTTGCGGAAGTCCGAAGACAATTTCCGAGAGATGTGCCTGTGATGAGAACCCGCGGCCAGCATGGTAAATTGCGGTTCTTGATCCATACCATTCACTCCCGTGAACTACGGATCTTCGATTTGCCGCCACTGCCTGACCGAGCACGTCATAAAGACGTTGCTTATCCCGCGGGTCCACAGCAAAAAGGAGATCCTGTAACACATCCAGAGCATCTTCAATTGTGTCGTCAAGTGCTTTCAATCGAAACCGCAGACTCCACAATGGGCGTTCTGCGTCAACTGCGTGTGTACTGAACTCGGGGACGCATTCAAGCCCGCCGGTCGCCAAAGCGATGCGCTTCGAAATCACTGCATAATTCAGTCCCGCGGCCCCGAGTTTGGAAATCGCATCTCTGTACCGTGGAAGAATTGCCCAGAGGTGTTGAGGTAAACCATTGAGGTCGAAATTCAGTACCAGATAGTTGACACCATTGGAAAAGACATCGCTGCGCAGCAAGACAACGTCGCCAACCATTTCAATCTGTTTGGGGATGTGTTTGGGTTTTTCGGGCAAGTCGGCAACCTTGAGTTGCGGCAATGTCTCCAACGCTTCTGGTGAATTGGGCTCACCGTTAAGGCGTTCAAGTTCGGCAGCTTTTGCGGCGATCCTTCGGACCTGTTTTTCAGTGAGTTGTGCAAGCATTGCGTTCATGCATTTGTCGTGATCGGCCTTGAGCCGGTTCTGCATGCCTGGATCGGGTGATAGAATACTTGTCAGTCGATGGGGGTTCTCTAGTAATCGACCGCGAATCAGAACATTGAAAATCATGGGATTTCGTTTCCAGCGTTTACGGATGGCAGAAAGGTGCGATCCCATCATTAAGGATGTAGATGGATCCCTTCCATATATCCAAGTCTGTACGACCCGTGACATCATATCTGCTGGAAACTTCGGCGTGACTTCCTGGTAATGATACCTCGCCTGGCGGAACGCCGCCTCTATCCTCTCCTCGTCTATCACTTCGTCCGCAATTCGCGATAATGTTTCGATCACCAACTTCGCAAATGCTGGTAGACGGTCCGCTTCGGTTCCGGTCAAGCCGATGTTGAAAGTGCTATGCGGACCTGTCCTGTTGGTTCCTGGGACCATGAGAGATCGATAGCCGAATAAGTCCTTTCCAAGTTTGGAATTCGTAATCGCCTGGCGGAGAGGGGCCCCCTCGTTGCCGAGTAGAATCAGACTCAGGACTTTGCACAGAATGGTATCTTCCACGTCGGTTGCGTCCCCGATGAGCCAACTAAGCATAAGGTACGTATTTTCAGTGAGCGGTTCATCCGCGCTGACCGGATAGGTCTCATGCACGGTCCGGGGGGATTGCCACCTTGGCTGGTTCGTTGCTTCACGACGTAGCGTTGGAATCTCGCCCCTTGTCGCATTGCTGGAAATGGCCTTCAGCTTTTCAGCCAGGAATTCAAGGTGAGCGCCTGTGGAAATGTCGCCGTACAGGAAAAAGTAGCAGTTCCCGGGATGATAGTACGTCTCGTAATAGGACCGTAACTGAGCGTAGGTCAACTCGGGAATGGCCGCTGGATCACCGCCAGCATTGTGGGAATAAAAAGTATCGGGCAGAAGCCGACACACTACATTGAGAAACAAGCGATCATTTGGCGAAAGGTGCTGTACTTCATTGTAAACAATACCGTTTATAGTTAACTCGCCTGCAGGCAAATCCGGATCCGCGGGCGCAAGATGATACCCCTCCCGCCTGAAGGTTTCGTCTGTCAACAACGGATGAAAGACGGAATCAAAGTAGATTTCGGCCAGATTGAACAAATCCTTCTTTACATTGCTTGAGCCGAAATAATACACGTGGTCGAACCAGTTAATGGCGCTCATATTGGTTGCCATACTCGTCTTAAGCATCTCAAAGAACAACTCTTTTACTGGAAATGTAATGGATCCCGCAAGCACACAGTGTTCCAGGATGTGCTGCACACCTGTATTGTCGCGCGGTGGTGTCGGCAGATTGATAGAAAACAGGTTTTCAGTATCGTTTGTACAGAGATGAAATAAACGTGCGCCACTCTGCTGGTGTGTGAGTTCAATGGCCACTGCACGCCATTCGGCAATCGGTGTCACGGCTCTGACTACAAAGCCGTGTATCTGTTGGCCCGGATGCAACTCTAACGGTGGACATTGGGATCGTCCGTTGCGGTTAGCGTGTTTTGTATCCACTTCGACCCCGTCCGTTTCGATGATGACTTGGATTCCGTGATTTTGAGATGTATTTTGAGATTGGCGGAGAACGCACGATGTCCTTGATGATGTAAATATAACTATGACTTGATAATATGTCAATGTAGACATCTCTAATTTGCCGGAAATTTTTAATATTTATTTATAATTATAAAGATAAATATAAAATCATCAATAACAATTCAGCGGACGCTGAGTTCTGGACGTCAATACTGCTGCAAATATGGATAAAGGCGTCCAGGTTTTGCCGACGTGGGTTGTTCCGCGGATCTTTCCGGTGATTCGACGAAGCAATTGATGTCTGATGGTTGTGGGCGTCCCAAACTGACCGGGCCGTGTTCATTATGTCAGATTGGTCCTGAAGTCGACTGTTCTGTGTCTTTACACACGCCCTGACGGGTAGCGGACACTGTTGAAAAAGGACGATCGATGGCATCTCGCGATCTTGAATACGCGATGTTCTCCCTCGAGGAGATGGAGCGGCGGTATGCCCGCGCGAGGGAGGAAATGGACAGGCGCGGAATGGACGCGCTGTTCGTCACCGGCGAGGAGAACTTTCAGTATTTCGCCGGCACGACCGCGAGCACGGCCCTTCACGCGTCGCTGACCCGGCCGTCGGTCTTCATTTTGCCCCTGGAGGGGGAGCCGATCGTCGTCACGCAGGGGCAGGACAATCTGGCGCTGGGGTCCTATGTGGCCGACGTGCGCGGGTACGCCTACCTGTTCGAGTTTCCCCGGGCGGTCGTGGTCCAGGCGCTTCGGGACGCGGGAACGGCCGAGGGGTCCGTGGGTGTGGAATTGGGGCAGGAACAGAGGTTGGGAATGCCTGCAGGCGCGTACCAGAGCCTGACCTCGGCGCTGCCGGATGTCTTGTTTGTGGACGCCGCGGACGTCATCGTGAAATTGCGGATGGTGAAGTCGGAGGAAGAGTTGGCGTATATCCGGCAGGCAGGGGAAGTGACCGCACGGGCCCGCCAGCGGCTGTTCGGGATGATCCGACCCGGGATGACGGAACGTGAGGCCACCCGCCTGATGCGTCGGCTGATTCTGGAAGAAGGCGGCGATGGGACTTCGTTTGTCATGCTGCTGCTGGGTATCCCGGGATCGCGGAACCGGTTCAGTTACGACAGGAAGCTGAATCGAGGACAGGTGGTCGGAGTGGATACCGGAGCGCGCGTGGGGATGTATACCATTGAGTATACGCGGTGGGGTGTTCTGGGTAGGGCTAAGGATGCATTGAGACGCATGTACGTGGCGCTGTTGGAGGTGAACCGGAAGATGGCGGCAGCCCTCGGCCCGGGCGTGAGATGCAGCGAGGTTTACCGTGTGGGAATGGAGGCGATCCGCAAGGCGTGTGTAAAGAACAGTGGGTTGAACCGGTTCGGACCTTCCCGGATGGGCCACGGGCAGGGCTTGCTGATTACGGAACCACCCAGCATTCATCCGGACGATCACACGCCGTTAAGACCCGGGATGGTTCTGAGCACGGAGCCGGGTTTAACCGCGGACGGCGTTCAGATGCTGTGGGAGGACGTTTTCGTGATTACGGACAACGGAAGCGTGCAGATCACCCGGGAAAGCGACGAATTGACCCAGGTTCTGTCATGATCGGTGGATGTCTGTTGATATTGAGGACGCGATACGTTAGCTTGTGGTAGCATCTCGGCCAGGGACAAGCCGAAGGGTGCAGATTGAATGGAAGACGGACATTGAACCTCGGCTCGTCGTGCGGCAGGGAAGCATCGGATTCCTTTCGATCCGGGATTTTGAGATTCCGGGGGACCACCTATGTCAAGCAACGGCATTTTGCCCGGAACGAAGCGGCTGGACGTCGAGGGCGACATGGCCGCCGCCATGGTCGCGGGTATGGACCGGTTCCTCATGCGCGAAACTCGATCCGCGCGGAGACACCGGGATTGCCGGCGAGCGACGGATACGGACCGGGCGCTCCGTCAAAGCCTCTCAGAGATGTTGGGCCTTATCGATTCCCGCGAGAGCGGAACCATCCGGATCGTTTCACCGGTTCACGGCCCGGCGGAAGTTGCTTCGGGTCCGGGCTTTCGGATCTTCGAAGTCACCTGGCCCGCGTTCAAGGGTGTCGACGGCGAGGGCCTCCTGCTGCAGCCCGACGGGCCGCCGGTTGCCAACGTCGTTGCCCTGCCAGACTGCGATTTCACGCCTGAGCAATTTGCCGGATTGCAACCCGGCGTACCGGCACCCGCCCAGGTTGCCCGGCGCCTGGCCGAAAACGGATGCCGTGTCCTTGTTCCGCTCCTGATGGACCGTGGGTGTGAGTACTCCGGCCATACGGACATCGGCATGACCAACCAGCCGCATCGGGAGTTCATCTACCGCGCAGCGTATGAATTGGGCCGCCACGTCATCGGGTACGAAATCCAGAAGATCCTCGCTGCGGTCGACGCACTGGTTTCCGACAACCTTCCGATTGGTCTGTTCGGGTACGGGGAGGGGGCCCTGCTCGCGTTTTATGGCGCCGCACTGGATGCGCGCATCGGCGCCGTTTCGGTTTCCGGTTTCTTTCAAACCCGCGAAGACGTCTGGCGCCAACCCATTTATCGAAATCTGTTCGGCCTGCTCAGTGAATTCGGCGATGCCGAAATCGCATCTCTGATAGCACCTCGCGCGCTCATCGTGGAGATTGCGGCCCATCCCGAAATATCGGGACCCCCGGACGCCGTGGGTCGCAGACAAACCGCCGCGCCGGGTCGGCTGACGACGCCGGATGAGGAAACCGTCCGGTTGGAGTTCGACCGCGCCCGCGAGTTGGCCGGCGGAGACGCCTGCTCGTTAGTCCTGACCAGGAGCCCTGACGGGAAACCGGGCGCCGACGCGACGCTGGAAGCGTTTCTGAACAGGCTCGGCGGGTCCGTATCCGCGCCGGCGTCGACGGGCCTGCCCTTCCGTATTCGAGACGGCGTTTCTCCGGAAGACCGTTCCAGGCGTCAGTTCAATCAACTCCTGGATCACACGCAGTTCGCTCTGAGGGAGGCCGAATTCCGACGGGCCGAATACTGGGCCGAAGCCGGGGGGTCCGATACGGGAATCGGTGTGGAAACGCTCAAGGAATACCGCCGGCGGCTATGGGATGACGTTATCGGCCCGCTTCCACCCGTTTCGCTGCCTCCCGACCCGCGTACCCGGCTGTTTTATGACGATCCCGCGGCCACCGCATACGAGGTGATGCTCGACGTCTTTCCCGACGTTTTCGCCTATGGCATCCTGCTGATACCCAAATGTATTCGAAGAGACGAGAAACATCCCGTCGTGGTCTGCCAGCACGGGTTGGAAGGCAGGCCCCAATCCATTGTCGATCCGAACGGCCCGCGACATCCATATAGAAAATTCGCATACGATCTTGCTAAAGAAGGATTTGTCACGTACGCCCCCCAGAATCCCTACATCGGACAGGATACCTATCGGGTGCTTCAGCGCAAAGCCAATCCGCTCAGACTCTCGCTATTTTCCTTCATCGTCCGGCAGCACGAGCAGACGCTTGCCTGGCTGTCATCCCTGCCGTTTGTGGATGCGGAACGCATCGGATTCTACGGCATCAGCTACGGCGGCAAGACGGCCATGCGGGTTCCCGCCCTGCTTGAACAATACTGTCTCTCCATCTGCTCGGCGGACTTCAACGAGTGGATCTGGAAGAACGCTTCGGCCAGGCACAGGTACAGCTATCTTTTCAGCCGTGAATATGAGATGCCTGAATTCAACCTCGGCAATACGTTCAACTACGCGGAAATGTCCTGGATGATCTGCCCCCGTCCCTTCATGGTCGAACGCGGCCACCACGACGGCGTCGCACCGGACGAATGGGTCGCCTATGAATACGCCAGAACATACCGGCACTATGCACTGCAGGGCCTCGAGGATCGCACGGAGATCGAATACTTCAACGGCCCCCACACCATCAACGGCATGGGTACTTTTGCGTTTTTGCGTAAACATCTTAAGAAACCGGACGCGTGAGCCAGGACGTAAGAAGACCTCCGGCAACCCATCCCCTGGCTATCAGCAGTCAGCGGTCAGCAATCAGCCAAAACCGGTTAGCAATATGGACCAGCGTCGCCAATTGGGGATTTCCGCGCCATTTCCCGGGTAACCACAAGGGTTGCCTGCCTGTAGCGCCTGTCTGCGTGCGTACCCGCACAGGCAGGCCCCTACAGGCTCCAACGCGACGTGGTGTGGTTTGCGGCTTCATAGCTCCCGCTGTCGCCCGTCTGGAACGCAGTTCCATGGGTTGGTTTTCTCCTCTAAACAGCCTGTCGTCGATTGGCAAATTGAAGTCAAACGAATGGGAATGGATCCATGAAAAATGCAGCGTGGGTAAATGTGATTGAAGACGATCGCAGGATCCGGATCGAGACCGCCGAACTCGAAGCCACTGTTCCCAAGCGGGACCCGAAGCGATGGATGACGGGGATCGAAAAGGGTTCTTTTGTCGACAAGAGAACCGGATTCTCCGAAATCGGCGACGGGCTGATGGTGGTCGACTGGCTGATGGAGGCCGGCAGCGACGAATCGTACAGCGGCAGCGCGATTGCCGACGACGGGCACGGCCTGGGGCGATACCGCTGGTATGAGAACGAGTCGAATCCGGACAGCAGGGAATACGCCATCCTGGCGCACGGAAGCAGCCATCGCAAGCGCATGATCGAGGGGCCGCAACTCTGCCATAGAATGAAGCCCGTCCAGCCGGAAGTGACTCGCGGGAGGGACTTCATCGCCGTCAGGACCCGGAATCGTTTCGAATATGCGGCGCCGGGCCGCAATACGGGGTCTCAGTGGACGCAGCTGATCGTGTTTCCCAGAGGCGAGCGTTTTTTCGTGTTGATGGACCGGATCGAAAGCGTGAACGATTCCCCGGAGATGTTTCTCAGGAACGACACGCCCGGCTGCGTCCGGCATACGAGGGGCGATACGTTCAGCGAAGTGTATCTCAGCTATCTGAGCGGTCCCAACGGCCTGCGCATCCCTTCGAGCGAATTTTTCGATCCATTCCCGCCTGACCGGAAATTCGGGTATCGCCGCGACCTGAACAAAACGCCCGGGCACTTCATCCGCGCGTACCGCCTGCGGGATCCGGAGACGGGTGGCGATGGGCCCTGGCTGGGCGGCCTTACGCTCGATCCTTCCGTCGTCTACGAGGCATGGTGCAGCCAGCGGCCGGGAGATATCATCGTGATGATCCTTGAAATGCACGGCTTGCCCGTAAAGGCCGGCGATACATTCAGCGCGGCACATATTGTGGGCTACTTCGACACCATCGAGGAAATGCACAGCGTATACGATCGGCACAAGGGACACAGAACGGCGGCGGTCGATAGTTCAGGCTGGTCACTGGGGTAGGTCGTTCGGTCGCGCCAGGTGCGGTTCGCGGTTCCATCGGAAGTCGGTTCGGCGTTAAGTCTTTATCCGGGAGAAATCGATATGAGCAACGTGGCGAAGGGCCCCGACTGGGTATGCGTGACCGAGAAGGCCGCATGGCAGGCTCGGGACTCGCAGGGGGAGATGGTTTGGGACGGTCATATGTGGATTTTTGGCGGCTGGTTCACCCCGCAGACACCCAATCCACGTGACGTCTGGAAGTCGTCCGACGGGGTGAATTGGATCCGCACCGTGGAGGTTGCGCCATGGGAACATGGCGACCTCCCGGCAACCATGCCGTTCAAGGGCCGGATATGGTTGATGGGGGGACGGAAACTGCCCGGTGCGGAGAATACGAACACGGTATGGTCGTCGCCCGACGGCGCCGAGTGGGTCCTCGAAACGGATGATCCGGGGTGGTGCCCCAGGGTATCCCCGTCGTTCGTCGTGTTCAGGGACAGGATGTGGATCATGGGCGGGACCGAGAACTTCTATCAGGACGATGACACGACGCTCAAGAACGACGTCTGGTCCACGGCCGACGGCCGGAACTGGCGTTGCGAGGTCGAGCATGCGGCATGGTCGAAACGGACGCACGCCCAGGCGGTGGTTTTCAGGAACAGGATCTGGATCATGGGCGGCGGCGCATGGCAGCCGGAGACCATCCCGCTCAACGACGTATGGTGCTCGGAAGACGGCGCGAACTGGACGCAGGTAACGGCCGAGGCGCCATGGAAGCATCGCATGTGGTTTTCCCTCGTCGTCTACCGGGACCATATGTGGGTGCTGGGTGGATGGTCGCGCAAGGACGGCGACTTCGGCGACGTCTGGTACTCGAAGGACGGCGCGAACTGGACGGAACTGAAATCCGACGTGATCTGGACAAATCGGCACGAGCATTCGGCCTATGTCTTCAAGGATAAGATCTGGCTGGCCGGCGGGCATGCCCGGCCTTTGAACAGCGAAGTCTGGTCCCTGGAACTCCCACCGGATTGGCAGGGGTGATCGGAGGGCCCCAGCGCCGCCGCCACGCCGGCAGGTATCCGGGGTGATCTCGCAATTGGGAGGAATTTCAACATGAAGATCAAGTCCATCCGCGCCGTTCAGGTCAACTTTCCCGAAACGTATGGACGCGCGAAGCCCGGCGCCGTGGAATACAAGACGGCGCGGCGCCCGTCGTGGGCCGCTCAGGGCCCCGTCGCCAACCCCATGACGCGGTATCCGCGGTACGCCGCGTTCCGTCCCTCCTGGTTGCCGAACTGGGGCGGCTTCGGCTGCGTTGTCGAAGCCGAAGACGGCACCCTGGGATTCGCCACCGCGAGTCACGGACGCCCCGTGGCGGCCGTCATCGACGATTTTCTCGGACCGCGGCTGGTGGGCGAACCCTGCCTGGCAACCGAAAAGTGCTACGATATGATGGTGCGGATGGGGGCCTCCTATGGCGCCACCGGTCTGCATGCCTACGCCGTGAGCGCCATCGACCTCGCGCTTTGGGACCTGAAGGGAAAGCTGCTGGACAAGCCGGTATACGAGTTGTTGGGCGGGCCGGCACGCGACGAGATGTTCTGCTACGCCACTGGCGGCGACGCCGATTGGTACCTGGAACTGGGTTTCGAAGCCATCAAGTTGCCGTGCCCGTACGGTCCGGCCGACGGGTTGGAAGGCCTGAAAAGGAACGTGGAGCTGGTGGCCGGCACGCGAGAACTCGCCGGTGATAACGTGGAACTGATGCTGGACTGCTGGATGGCATTCGACGTGGAGTACGCCGTGCGCCTTGCCGAGGAACTGCGCCCGAGCAAACTCAAGTGGATGGAGGAAATGCTCCGCTCGGAGGATCTCGACGCCCATGCCGAACTGCGCCGCCGGCTTCCCTGGGCGACTCTGGCCACGGGAGAACACTGGTACACGACCGTTCCCTTCCAGCACGCGGCCAGCCGCCACCTCCTGGATATATTCCAGCCGGACATCAACTGGGTTGGCGGAATGACCGCGGTCGTCAAGATCTGCGCGATCGCCGAGGCGGCCGGCATATCGGTTATTCCCCACGGTGGCGGCAATACGCCGTACGGGCAGCACGTCTGTTACGCGATGCCGGCAATCCCTTGGACAGAATGTTACATCGCCAGCCCACCGGGCGTCGACCCCAACGAAGCCGCGCGGCCCCCCGGCGTTTCCGCCCCGAGAGGCGGACGAATGAAGCCGCTGGACGGACCGGGGTTCGGGGTGGAAGTCACGGAAGCCCAGGTGTCGCCGTTTCGATACTAGACGGAAGGGAAGGACGCCGGATTGCTGCGAACTCCGTCGACAGTACCGGGCAGGGGTGCGATTTTTCCGCCTCCCATCGGCGAGGTCTGTCTGTGAACACCAGAGGATGGACGATGAAACTGAACGTGTGGATTGTCGCGGCCGGACTGGCGATGGGCAACGGGATCGTTAACCCCTCGCCGACGAGGGCGGGGAATGCCGTCAACAGAGCAACCGAGAAGTGCTGGCGTTCGGCAAATCCGGACTGTGTCTCGCGGCTGACGCTTCAGGCCGCAAAGGCGTTCGTTGCGAGATCCGATTGGGAACTGGAAATACGCGCCGGCGCGTTTGCCGCTGGTGCGGCGGCGCTGGCCCTTGAGGGCAATTCGCGGGATGCCAGGGAAAACTTCGATCTGGCGGTGGCCGCGGCCAGGTCCATAAAGAGTGGATATGCGCGCGTCCGAGCATTGCGCAACGTCGCGTCCGCGCAGGCTGAAGCCGGGGACGTCGATTCTGCGCGCGCTACGGCCAGGCTGATCGGAGACGTTCAGGGCCGGATCGATGCGATGGTCGGCGTGGCGTCCGCATCGGCCAGGAACGGGGACGTTGGGGTCGCTCTGGAGAGTTTCCGCATCGCCGTAGCGGCTGCCCGTTCGAATGGAACAGGCGATCATCGCGCACGAGGTCTGAGCAAGGTCGCCATGGCTCAGGCCGCGGTAGGATACATCGCCTCAGCCCGTGCAACCGCCAGGTCTATTGACGATATCCAGAATCGGGTCGACGCGTTGGCGAACGTGGCGTCGGCACTGGCGCAGGAAGGCAAACGCGGAGACGCGAGGGCATTTTTCGATCTGGCAGTTGCGGACGCCGGTACTATCACCGACGGATATCGACGGGCAGTCGCGCTCGGAAAGGTCGCCTGGGCACAGGCGGAAGCGGGAGACGAATCGGGCGCACGGAAAACGCTGGACAGAGCGTTGCGGGCGGGGGGGAACGGGATGGACGTCTACAGCGCCGGAGCGACAATAGCATCGATGGCCGACGTCGACCCTTACGTCCTTTTTATGAAGGTCGGGGACCTGAACGGCGCCAGGAAGACGCTGGACAGGGCCTATCAGTCGGTCAGCGAGGATGCGTCGAGGTTACAGGTGAAGTGGTTATTTAACATCGCGTCTGCGCAGAACGCCGCTGGAAATGCTGGCGGAGCCCGGCGGGCCATTGAACTGGCGACACGACGCCTCATGTCGGCCGGCGATGACGAACTCGCGCAAAGTCTGGTCTACCAGATCGCGGCGGACCAGCTTGAGACGATGCTCGAGATCGCCGTGTCGAGAAACCCCGCGGATATCGAATCGAAGAAAAACCTGGTCTATCACGTGGCAATGCGCCAGGCGCAGAAGGGCGAGACCCGGCGCAGCTTGCACAATGCCGGGATGATTGACAGGGTATCGAGGCGTCGCCCAGGCGCGCGCCGGGCAATTCACGGAGGCAACCGAAACCGCGGTGTCAATCAGGGATTCCAACAAGAGGATCAGAGCGCTGGCGGAGATCGGGCGTACACAGGCGCAATCGGGCGACCTCTCCGGTTCCCGCATAACGCTCGGAACGGCGACGGGGGAACTGAGCGGATCGGGTGCGGCGGGGATCACCACGTGGACCTATACGGACCTTGCAAGGGCGCAGGTGGCGGCACGTCAGGGCGGGGAAGCGAAAGAGACCCTGCGGACAGCGCTTCAGAAACTCAGATCGGCCACCAACCTTGCGCGCGCCACCTGGCTCCCGTCAATACTGGACGTGATCCTGAAGATAGGATAGATATTGACGCCGGGACGAGACCGGAGCGGAACCCGCTGGACCTCCAACCGTAACGCGAACTGTCAGTTCGCGCGATGGGAACAAGCGTAGGCTGACAATACCTCGCGTTCCGTTGCCCACAAGCTGACAGTCTGTGTTACGACGTGCGGGCGTGACGCGGGATAGCGTTCCTGTGCCGTTGTCAGACCTCCAACCGTAACGCGAACTGTTAGTTCGCACGATGGGAACAAGCGTAGGCTGACAATATCTCGCGTTCCGATGCCCACAAACTGGCAGTTTGTGTTACGACGTGCGGGCGTGACGCGGGATAGCGTTCCTGTGCCGTTGTCGGACCTCCAACCGTAACGCGAACTGTTAGTTCGCACGATGGGAACAAGTGAAGTCTGACAATACCTCGCGCTCCGTCGCCCACAAACTGACAGTCTGTGTTACACTGTTAATCGCGGTCGCGCAAGGGTGTTCTGGCACGCAATTCGCAGGTGAGTGTACGCAAGCGCGGCGTCCACTGTTGACAGTGGTGCCCATACATTGGCCTCGCACGGGCGTATCCTCAACGGAGGGCGGGTTTGAACGCCGCCCTCCGTGACGGGTCTGTTCGAACAATTCAGGGTTGCAGCAGGTACCGCTCGGATAGTTACGTGATGAACCGGGCGTTTTCTTTTTTGGAAAATCGCAGATGAGCCATTTTGACTATAAACCGTTCTATCGCCGCAACCTGCCACACATTCAGCCACCCGGTGCGACCTTCTTCGTCACGTTCATTCTCGCAGGTTCTCTGCCCAAGACAGTCCTGAAACATTGGGCAGCGGAGAAACGCCAACAGGGTACTGAAAGACTACGTGCTTCCAGGTCAGGAGGTGGTGCCCGGCTTGGCTCGACCGAACGGAGAACACTTGAGAAAAAACGCGAACATCGTGTACTCGAATGGCGTCGAGAATGGCTGCGGAAATTTGAAATAATGCAGGAATATGGGCAGAATGGCCCGACTTGGCTCAAAGATGAGCGAATCGCTAAGTTGGTGGCGGAAAGCCTGCACTACCGAGACGGTAAAGTGTATCGTCTGGATGCCTATTGTATCATGGCCAATCACGTGCATGTTGTGTTTTCGCCCCTGGTGAAAGAACCTTTCGTACCGCATCCTGATAGGTCGCCGAAAATTGCAACTCAAGGGAGCAACGGGTGTTACAATTCGCTTTCCTCTATTATGCAGTCGTTGAAAGGCTTTACAGCCAGGAAGGCAAATCAGGTTTTGGGAAGGCGCGGACCATTTTGGCATCACGAAAGTTATGATCGATGGGTTCGTGATGCTTGCGAGTGGGAGCGGATTATCGCGTATGTTCTAAACAATCCGGTGGAGGCGGGCTTAGTAGATACCTGGCACGAGTGGCGTTGGAGTTATTGTCAGACCTCCGGCCGTAACGCGAACTGTCAGGTGCGCGCGTCGAGAACAAGTGAAGTCTGACGATCTCTCGCGTTCCGTCGCCCACAAACTGACAGTCTGTGTTACGACGTGCGGGCGTGACGCGGGATAGCGTTCCTGTACCGTTGTCAGACCTCCAACCGTAACGCGAACTGTTAGTTCGCACGATGGGAACAAGTGAAGTCTGACAATACCTCGCGTTCCGTT
>JAGWBX010000025.1:81305-81750 GCA_021295655.1 Candidatus Latescibacterota bacterium | reverse complement strand
GGCAGTAGGATTTCCGCAATCACCAACGACGACGGACCCGTGTTGACAATGCCGAGATCCAGCGTCTGCGATGATCCCAATAGAACTGCACCGAAATCGAGCACGGTACGCGAAAGATTCATGACGGGTCTGCCACCGGGGGGATACAGCGATAGGTCTAATCTCCCATAGCCATAAACATTATCGCGCCCGGCCTCACCCATATCGACCGTGGAGCCCACCAGTGCGTCATATAGGTTCCGCGCATTGTAATGGACGGGATCAGAGGATTTTAACAGGGCCGCCGCCCCGGCAACGTGCGGCGTCGCCGCAGACGTCCCAAAGTACCCATTGGATCCATAGCTTACGGTGAGTACACCTGCAGGCGCAACCAGGTCAGGCTTGATTCGTCCATCAAATGTCGGTCCTTGCGAACTGTACGAATCAATTGGTCCTGTCGTCCAGT
>JAGWBX010000025.1:69996-81167 GCA_021295655.1 Candidatus Latescibacterota bacterium | reverse complement strand
CTGTAATCGTATAGACAAGATGTTCTACGGGTTTTGACTGACGTTGTTTCGTGTCACCTTGTGCAACAAGTTCGGTACTGCCATTCGTTTCGAATTTATAGAGCAGGAGGTCATAGTCTTGAGACGTCAGGGGCCATTCATTCCATGTCAACCATGCTTCGACTTCACTACCTATCTGAACCCTTCTTAATTCCACGATTTCACTGTCTTTATCAAAGTTGTGAAAACCATTTCCATCCGGGTCGCTTAATCGAACTGAGACTTGCTTTTGGGCATAATTTCCAGCAGAATTCACCCACAGGACGTTATTCTGAAAAGCATTATCAACAATTTCACAGGCAAGACCCGTGCCATCGCCAAAACCCGTTACCGGGAAGGACATCGATACCGTGACAATGTCGAGGCCCTCCTCAATTGCCGCGTCCTTGGCGTTTTCCCAACTGACCAGATTGTCTACCTTGTACAAGTGGATTTCAGCATCTGGAGCGATATCGTGCACAATTTCAGCGCAGGCTGCGCCGTGCACACTCTCACTTTCAGAAAGGTCACCCCTTTGGAAGATTCCCTGACCCGTAAAGTCAAAGGGATGTAGATTGGGCAGTTCTCCCCTATCCTGCAGTGATGGTACCCCTACAAATCCAGCGTCAATGACTCCGACCTTTATTCCCCGTCCCGTAAATCCCTCATTTGAATAGATTCGCGCACTAACGCGTTCCACGCCCTCACTCACAACGGCCTGCGTTTTTGGCTCTATGGGCAACCGCACGAATTGTACGCCGTCTACATGAGTCAGACTCTCGAGTGCTGCAATAGGCGCAGACACCTCCAATAGATGCCGAGATTGGGCAACAATGCTGACGCCCAGGTCGGACAGTGCCGAAGAGTCGATCCTCTCTGAAAGCTCCCCAGTGCGCGGCTCCAATACAACAGTGATATTTTCGCCAACGATTTTTGCAGCGCCATATTGTTTCGCCGTCGCCTCGGCCAGTGCGCGTTTTTGTGCCGTCCAGTTCTTTCGAATCCGGGCGAGCACACCCTCCAGTTTGGGTGGGTCCTGTTCCTTGACCAACTCAATCGGCGGCGATCCAAGACCCGCGCCGCCACTATAGAGCAGGACGAACGCAGAGAATGCAAATCGGCAAATTGGTAATCTTGGCATAGTGATCAATGCTCACTATTTCTTGCCGAAGTTTTCAGAGAAGATAAGGAAATCGTCCCCGTCAATATCGCCATCATTGTCCATATCGCCCTTCAACGACGTCGAACCCGTGTTGCCTTGAATGGAAGCGCTGGACCACGTCGTGATACCCTGCCTGGACAACGTGCGAACAAGGCCACCGCCGCCCGCCGTCGCTGTCAGATCAGCAAGCAGCCTCTCCTGGTTATCCTGAATTCCCACATAGCCATTTACGTCAGAACTAACCACGAAAAATCCGAGAGTGCCATAGCGATTGCTTACTCTGAACAGCCCGTCATCTTCAGCGTTTGATCCTGCGGTAATAAGCTCCGTACCCGTCTTGGAGTTGACTTTCAATAACCCCTCTCCACCAACGTCCGTTCCCAGATACGCAATGGTCTTGTCGTTACTATTCGATAGCCACAGACGGCCCGAAATCTCACCAGTTTCAATTGACACCAGGCGTTTTCCCGATTTATTGTATAGCCACAAACCCCCGTTACCGTTAGTGCTTTCACCCAGAAAAGCCAAGTTCTCATTGCCGGTTTTTTCGATTCTGATCCAACCACCCGTTTCATCGGTTCTCAAACTGACCAGACGGTCTTCATTTCTGTTTTTTATATAGATTCTGCCATCTCCCGTTTCCGAATGTGATCCGAGGGCAACCAGGTTCTTTTCATCCTTGGAATTGATGTGGACCAATCCATTTCCGTTTGAAGCTGACGATCCGATATAGACCAGGTTCTTGTCCTCAGCGGAATTTACAAAGATAAGCCCACCGCCCGCAGTGCTGGGCCATAGTTCGACAACCGCCTGTCCGTCGCTGTTTACAATTTGCAGACCTGTTGCACGAATCACGCCTTGAGTCTCTGCCGCCAATTTTCCCGCAGCCTGCACCTCTGGATGCATTACGTCAGGTACGCCACTGTCGGGCGAGTCGGGAACGCTCATATTCGTACCAGGCATTGCGATGGGATCATTGACTGAATTCGCCTGAAACGGCGACACACCCTCTCTTGCGGCAACCGTGACAACCGTTACCAGCAGCAGACACAGCAAGACATTGAGATTGCGATAGCGGGTTATACGTGTCTCCAATCGGTTCAATCGTTGTTCTAACGGATTCATTGCCTATCTCCTATTGCGGCTTCGCATCGCTAAGTCGCAATCGAATAGTTGGAAGTGAACGCACGAGCGGGTTTGTCGTTTCAATCACTCCCCCCTTGAGGGGGAGTCGCCTGCCTCCGTCCGCAGGACAGGCAGGCAGAAGCCGAGCCGTTCCTCGACCCCCTGCCCTGAGCCTGTCGTAGGAGTTGTCCTGAGCATGCCGAAGGGGACGGCGAAGGCTGATGCGGTGGGGGGGTCTAGATGCCGCAGCAAGTGCAAGCAGCACAAATTAACATGTACACATCTTGCGTTGAAGTCTTACTGAATGGCCCAAATAGATAGGCCGCAAGACTCGGAAGAAACAAGCGTTTGCGGCCGTGAGAACTTCGGATTATTGAGATATGGTCTTTTCATACAAGGTGTCACTAACCGCTGGTTTTGCCGAAATTCCTCGCGAATGTGACGAAGTCGTTGAAATCCACGTCCCCGTCCCCGTCGAAATCCCCGATCAAACCGGTTGACGTGCCGGTATCTCCGACGGCGGCCGCTTCAGACGACCAGCGAAGATTCCGATCGTTCCCGACGGTTTCCGCCACGCCGTTGGCGTTCCCGTCGACAAAGGCCCTGAACCTGCCCCCTTCAATATTCAGCACCCCGATGCCCGTCGAATCCGCCCCCATGGCGGCCACAACCCGCTCTGACGCATTCATGAATCCGATGACACCGTGTCCAATTGCATTCGCGCCCAGTATCCCAATGGCTTTGTTGTCGCGGTTGCCCACAATTGCCAGGCCGTCTCCGTCCGCGTCGACGGAGAAGCCCGCGGCCGGTCCCGACTTGTTCCTCACGTCCAACCATCCATTGGCGTCCTCCGTCCCATCCGCGCCGATCGCCGCAACAATCCCGCCAGCCGAATTCGAGATACGAAGGGCGCCGTTACCGTTTTCGTCGATACCGAATCCGGAAACCAGCTCGTTATCCGAGTTAAACACCAGAATCGTGGCGTCTCCCGCGTTATCGAAAGCGAATGCGGCCGCCGATCCCGTTGCGCTCCTGGCGTCAACCCATCCATTGGCCTGTTCCGACGGATCGGCGCCCATGGCGGCCGCGACCCTCCCGGCTGCATTGAGGACCCCCAGGGTCCCATGTCCGTTTGCGTCCACGCCCACAACGGAAACCACCGCGCCGTCTCTGTTCCTGATTACCAGCGAACCGTCGCCGGACTCGTCCGACCCGAGGGCTGCGACGACCTCCCCGCCTGCATTGACGATGTGAAGGGTACCCACCCGCAACGTATCGCCGGCATCGATGATCTGCTCAGGAGCAATCTTGCTCAATACATCGTTGCCTGCCTCCGGTAACGGGAGGTCGGCCCGGTCCGGAGATATATCTCCAAACCGAACGTCGCCCGGGGTCACGCCGTCTCGAAAGCTCATCGAAGCCAGTTTTGCCGGAAGCAAGCTCCCAAACCATTCTGGTGCCTGGGTCAAAGCCGGCGCTGCGCTTAAGAGGAATACAACCAGCAATCCTGCAATCGCGCGTTTCTGCCAGCGTAATTTCACTTCCAACGCCTCAAGTCTTTGTCGTACATCGCCCTGATTCATCTGTTACCTCCGTCACGTGAATAAATCAGCTGGGTGAATCTTTCCTGTCGTGTCCTGCAAAGACTAACCTTGATGCGAAATTGTGGATAAAGGTGATTTAACTGCTGATTACCAGGATACACCAGGTCACTGGACGTGAACTGAAAGCATGTCCTTTTTGACGACCGTTGCGCCCCGTTTCCGGCTTTTCGTCGTGTTGCCGAGTTGCTGTTTATTTCGGATTGGGGCTGCTAAGGCCCTTCGTCGCGTGGTTGCCGTAGTGTTCTTCCCGGGAACGGCCGGAAAGGACGTTCGGACAGCGCGCTTTCGTCCAGGTCGATGCCCAGTCCGGGCGCGGTGGGAAGTGTGACGTAACCGTTTTCGACGACGAACGGATCCACGGCGATATCATTTCCCGCGGGTTCAAAATTGACGAAGTACTCGGTAATCAGAAAGTTGGGCATGCCGGCCGCGGCCTGCATCGTGGCGGCCAGCCCCACCGTGGTGCTGTTGTAATTGTGGGGCGAGACCGCGACGTGGCACGGTTCGGCCATCGCTGCGATTTCCCGAAGCTCGAGGATACCGCCGCAGTTGCAGACGTCCGGATTGATGATATCGGCGGCGCGTTTTTCAAAGACGTCGCGAAATTCGGTCTTGGTGTAGAGTTCTTCTCCGGTGACAACCGGAATGCGGATGTTTCGTCTGGCTTCCGCGAGACCGTCGAGATCCCGCGACGAAACCGGTTCTTCGTACCAGAAGGGGTTGAATGGCTCCATTCCACGGGCAACGCGGATGGCGTGCGCCGGTGAGAGCCTGCGGTGCACCTCCACAAGGATGTCCACGTCGGGGCCCACGGCCTCGCGTACGGCCCCCACCCGGTCCACGGCGGTCTGCGCGTCCTTATTGTTGATCATGCTGCGCCAGGGGCCCGGAAAGGGGTCGAACTTGAGCGCGGTGAACCCCCTCGCCACCACCGAGGCCGCCCGTTCCGCGAGTTCCCCCAGCCCCTTCCCGGGATCGTACCAGCTTCCCCATCCGTTGGCGTAGACCTTGATCCGGGTCCGGCAGGCGCCGCCGAGCAGGTTGTAGACGGGCTGGTTGAGCGCCTTGCCGACAATATCCCACATGGCCTGTTCAATGGCGCTGATGGCGGCGTAGAGATCCATCGCGCCTCGCTTGCTTGCGAAGTCCGTATAGGCCACGTACGTAAAATGCTTGATATCGAACGGCGATCGTCCCGTCAGGTAGCGTCCCAGTTCCTCCACGTGTATCTGGACGCTCCGGTCTCTGTCGTGCTGGGTGTAGGCCTCGCCCCATCCGTGGATACCAGCGTCGGTTTCCAATTTGACAAACAGCCAGTTCTTCGCACTGCCGGGGTGAACAAGAAAAGGCTTAATGCGCTCAATCCGCATTTCGCGAATGCTCCCTGACAGTCCGTTGAAAGCGTCGCTCTGCAGGCGAGGCCGGGTATGATGACCGAAGGCAAGGCGCGCGACCGCGTCGAATCCGGTATTCGGGGAGGGAGCGCAACGCAATCATTCGGCCGCAGTGACCGGACCTGGCCCGGATGGACTTTCTCAACGGGCTGCTAATCCACTAGATCATCAGGTCGCCGCCGTTGATGTCCAGCGACGCACCCGTGATGTAGGCGGCCTGGTCGGAGGCGAGGAAGGCCACCAGGTTGGCCACTTCCTCCGGTCTGCCCAGGCGGGGTATGGGAAAGCTTCGTGCATAGGCGCGTGTACGTTCTTCATCGATCGTACCGCGGACCATTTCCGTATCGATCAGGCCGGGGCATACGGCATTTACAGTAATGTTGTAAGGCGCAACCTCCCTGGCCAGGTGGCGGGTGAATCCCAGCACCCCCGCCTTGGCTGCGGTGTAATGTGCGCCGCCAACAGTGCTGATGTTCTTGCCGGCAGTGGATGAGAAATTGACAATTCGGCCCCAACCGGCTTCCCTCATATGGGGGAGAACAGCCTTCGAGCAGAGAAAAGCGCCTTTGAGATTCACGTCGATCACGCGATCCCATTCGTCTTCGTCAATATCGATGACGCTGGTGGGAAACAGGATGCCGGCATTGTTGACCAGAATGTGGACGGCGCCGAAAGAGTCCGCCGTCCAGTCGACCATGGCCTGCACTCCGGGCGCATCGGTGACATCCGCCTGAAAGTGAAAGGCCGTGGTGACCGACGACCTCAATTCTTCGGCCGTGCGTTCGGCATTGGACTCGTCAAGGTCGTTCACGACGAGGTGAGCGCCGTGTTCCGCCAGCGTCCGGGCGACGGCCCGGCCGATCCCCTGCCCCGCCCCTGTCACGATGGCGACGTGATCCTGGAGCGGCTGATGCCGGGGCATATCCATGTGCGTGTCCTCTTGTTATTGAAGGTTGCCGCCGTTACGGCCGCAACTGCTTCCTGATCCGGAATCGAGGGAAAAGGGACAGAGCAATGAGTCCGGGTTATACGACTCCGAGGGACCTGCCGACTTCCACAAAGGTGTCGACGGCGCGGTCCAACTGAGTTCGGGTGTGGGCCGCGGAGATCTGGACGCGGATGCGTGCTTCGCCTTTGGGCACCACGGGATAGCTGAAGCCCACGACGAAGATGCCGCGTTCGTTCATCGCCAGCGCCATGTGTACGGTCTTCTGTTCATTTCCGAGCATGATCGGGACGATGGGGTGCACGCCCTTTTCAATGTTGAAACCGCGTTCGCTCATTGTGTTCCTGAAATACATGGTGTTTTGCATCAGGTTGCGCCGGTATTCCGGCCGCGTCTGCACGAGATCCAGCGCTTTCAATCCGCCCGCGACAATGGGCGGCGCCAGCGAGTTGGAGAAAAGGTAAGGGCGGGAGCGCTGACGCAGGTACTCGATGATTTCTCCCCGTCCCGTCGTAAATCCGCCCGAGGCGCCTCCCAGGGCTTTTCCAAGCGTGCTGGTCAGGATGTCGACCCGGTCTTCAACGCCGCAGAATTCCGGTGTCCCGCGCCCGTTGGCGCCCATAAAACCGGTCGCATGGGAATCGTCCACCATGACCAGCGCATCGTGGGCTTTCGCGAGACGGCAGATTTCTTTCAGCGGCGCGACGTTTCCGTGCATGGAAAACACGCCGTCGGTGGCGACCACCCGGAAACGGGCGTTTGCAGCGTCCTTCAGCCGGCCTTCGAGACACGCCATGTCCGCGTGAGGATAGATGCTGCGCCGCGCCTTGCACAGCCTTATGCCGTCGATAATGCTGGCGTGGTTCAGCGCGTCGCTGATTACGGCGTCTTCAGGTCCGAAAAGGGTCTCAAACAGCCCCGCATTGGCGTCGAAGCACGACGTGTAGAGTATCGTGTCTTCCGTGTTGAGAAACCCCGAGATACGGTGTTCCAGGGTCTTGTGCAGGTCCTGGGTGCCGCAGATAAAGCGTACGGATGCCAGGCCGTATCCGTGTGCGTCCAATCCTTCAGCTGCCGCTTCCACAATCTCCGGATGATTGGCCAACCCCAGGTAATTGTTGGCGCAGAAGTTGATCGTTTCACCATCCGGGGTCCTGATCAGCGTATTCTGTGGTGTTGCAATTTGCGTTTCCGTCTTGTAGAGACCGTTTTCCCGGATGGATTTCAGTTCGTCCTGCAGCCATGATTTCATGCCGGTAAAGGCCATATCGCGCGTCCCGTGGGTTCGGAGGTCGGCATCCTGACCTGCGACACCAAAATAGAAGATCCATCCATCGAAATCAAGCCGGATAAGCCGGGCATTGTCCCGAATCCGGGAAGTTCATTTCATCTTGACATCGTTTCCGGCCCGCTTCATATTTGCCCGGCGGATCGGGAGGCGTGCCCTTGTTTTCCTGGCACGATTCACCCTTTCCCTGAATGTCGCGGCGTAGACGAACCACGTGTTCGGCTGTTGTTTCGAAAGGCTTTCACAAATGTCCGGATTGAAGAAGATCGCGGCAATTGCGACGACGTACTATTCGCGTTCCCACGCAGACGTCATCATTACGAAGTTTATGAAGGGCTTTCCGTCGGACGACGGGTTGATACCGCCGCAGGTGGAGATCGCGTCAATGTACATGGACCAGGTTCATGAGAATGACGTGGGCCTCGAACTCGCAAAGGAACACGGCGTGCCGGTTTTCAACAGCATACCGAAGGCATTGACGCTGGGTGGAGGGAAACTGGCGGTCGACGGCGTGCTGATCATCGGCGAGCACGGCGACTACGCCTGGAACGAAAAGCAGCAGCATATGTATCCGCGCCGGTTCTTCTTCGAGCAGGTGTGCGGGGTATTTGCGACTTCCGGTCGGTCCGTTCCCGTGTTCAACGACAAACACCTGGCGTATGACTGGGTGAATTCAAAATGGATGTACGACCGGGCCGGAGCGCTTGAAGTACCTTTTCTGGCCGGGTCCTCGGTGCCGCTGGCCTGGCGGAATCCGTATCTCGAGTACGAATTGGATACGCCGCTGGAGGAAGCGTTGTCAATCGGGTATTCCGGCCTGGACTCCTACGGGTTCCACGCACTCGAACTGTTGCAGTGTATGGCCGAACGCAGGCGGGGTGGCGAGACCGGTATCGTTGCTGTGCAGTGCATGGAGGGTGATGCCGTGTGGCAGGCGGGAGACGAGGGGCGGTGGTCCCGCGAACTTGCCGATGCCGCGCGCGAACCCATTGAGGCGAAAGCCGCGGGGGCAATGGAAGCCCACTGCCCCGACCCGGCGGTTTTCCTGCTGGAATACGCCGACGGGTTGAAGGCCGCCACCCTGATGTTGAACGGATACACGCAGGGGTTCGGATACGCCGGCCGCGAACAGGATCGGGTGCGGGGAATGGAGGTGTTCCTGCCGGACGATCCCCACGCCCATTTCAGCTACCTTGGCCGGAACATCCACGAACTCTTCCTTACCGGCATGCCGCCGTACCCCGTGGAACGCACACTTCTGGTGAGCGGGGCGCTGGATGCGCTCATGGACTCCCGCCGCCGGGGCCACCAGAGGGTGGAGACGCCGCATCTCGATGTCCTGTACCGTTCGTACGAGCGCCTGCCGATCAGGCCCGAGGGACCGAGGCCGTCGGGTGCGAGTCTCGTTCCGATTGTGTCGGGGCGAAGCTGAGTATTGTCGGAAAAACAACCGTCCTGCAGGTTCGTTTCGTCGAGACAATGGCGCGACGGATTTCCAGGTGGAGGTCTGAATTTTGGCACTGAATGCGGCGGTAATCGGACTCGGCGTGGGCACGGGGCACATCACCGCCTACCGGGAAGCGGGCGCGGTGGTGACGGCAATCTGCGACGTCAACGAGACATTGCTGGAACAGGTTGGGGAGGAGCAGGGCGTGCGGCGCCGGTATACCGATTATCGCGCCCTGGCCCAGCAGGATGACGTCGACGTTGTCTCGATCTGCACGCCCGACCATTTGCACGCCGACCCGGCTGTTGAAATGATGGCCTCCGGGAAGCACGTGCTTGTGGAGAAGCCGCTGGCCACCACATTTGAGGATATCGAGAGAATCGTGCAGACGTCCCGCCGTACGGGACGGAAGGTGTCGCACGGTTGCCAGATCCGTTTCGATGAGACGTTCCAGGAGTTGAAACGCCAGGTCGAGGCGCAGGCGTTCGGCAGGCTGTTCTACGCGGAAGCAGACTATATATCCAACCACCTGAATCTGTTCCGGGAGGGATGGCGCGGGAGGCTGGGACCGCGTTATAATGCGGCGGCCGGCGGCAGCATCCATCCCGTGGACGTGATCCAGTGGATTGTCGATTCTCCGGCGGCGGAGGTCGCGGCGTACGGAAACGGCATATCCGCAGGATTGCACGGTCTGGACGTGACCGACTGTCTGGTGGGCGTTATCCGCTTTGAAAACGAATGTGTGGCAAAGACGTTTACCACAATGGGTTCAGCGAGGCCCGGTTTTCGCAATGTGCAGATATACGGTACGCGGAAGACGTTCCTTACCTCGCAGGCGCCCCCCGCCCGCCTTGTATCGGATCTGCAGGGCCGAAAATGGACGCCTATCGAGGTGGAGGACGACGGCCGGGACAGCCGGCGGAAGCTGATCGAAGACCTGCTTCAGGCCGTCGAGGGCGACACGGAACCGCAGGTGAATCTGGAGCAATCCGTTCGCACGGCGGCAATCTGCGTGGCGCTGTTTGAATCCGTGCGATCGGGCAAGCCCGTGGCCGTGCCCGGATTCTGATTTGACGACCGTTACGCCCCGTTTCAGGGGTTTTCGTCGCGTTGACGAGTTCCTGTTTTCTTCGAATTGGGGGTAATCACGGAGTGTTCAGGTGGGCCTGAAGACGGTACAAAACCCTCGGCCGGGCAGGCCGTATACGATTGAGTTCGACTTCCCCGAATTCACGGCCGTTTATCCGGTAACGAACGAACCGGTTTTCGCGACTGTCACGGTTCGATATGTCCCCGGCGGCACCTGTATCGAGACCGTGTCGCTCAAGCAGTATCTGGGGTCGTACCGAAATCAGGCAACGTCGTACGAGGCCGCCGTCAACCGGATCCTGGATGATCTGGTCGCGGCCTGTAACCCGAAGAAAATGTCGGTGATCGGCGAGTTCACGGTGAGGGGAGGGATCGCTGCGACGGTGACCGTTGATACGGAAGACACTGGCGCGGCCGTTTCTTGAGAGGGGTAAGGGATTGAAGGGTCAGGCGGGCGAAATCCTGGAGGCCTTCGAGAATCCGCGTCCGGGCAGGCGGTATACGATCGAGTTCACGTGCCGGGAGTTCACGTCGCTGTGTCCGCTTACGGGACAGCCCGACTTTGCCACGATCGTCATCCGATACGTTCCGTCAGGGAAGTGCGTGGAACTCAAGTCGCTCAAGCACTACTTCAGGTCGTTTCGCGATACAGGCGCTTTTTTTGAAGAGGTGACGAACCGGATTCTGGACGATCTGGTTACGGTATGCGCGCCTCTGGAAATGGCGGTGATTGGCAGGTTCAACGTCAGGGGCGGGATCGAGCACGAAATCACCGCGAAGTACGATTGTGAGCGAGACACCTGATCCGCCGTACCCGGCAACGTCCTTAACCTTGGATTCTACCTCTTCGGGAATGTAAAACCGAATAAATACAAGGTGATAAAGGCGATTGGACTTCTGATTGCCAGGAAACGCCAGGTCCACCGGACGTGAACTGAAAAAACGTCCTTTTGAACGACCGTTACGCCCCGTTTCATGGGTTTTCGCCACATCCCCGAGTTGCGGTTTTTTCGAATTGGGGTTAACAGCCCGTTGAAAAAGTCCATCCGGGCTGCCTGCCTGTGCGGTGCACGCTTGCCTGCGCGCAGCGCGCAAGCA
>JAGWBX010000025.1:0-69958 GCA_021295655.1 Candidatus Latescibacterota bacterium | reverse complement strand
ATTCGACGCGGTCGCGCGCCTTGTCTACGGTCACAATGACTCGGCCTCGCCTGCAGAGCGACTTTATCAACGGACTGTTAAACGATGAACGACTTCAGGAATCGTGCGGAGCGGGTGGCGGCCTCGTCAGGCGTCTGGCGCCCGCCGAACGCTTGATGTACCGTGACGTATCCCCCGTAGGAGATGGCTTGCAGCCCCTCGAAGACCCTGCCGAAGTCAATGCCCCCGGCGGCATCGAGGGGACGCAGGATGGACATCAAGGTGCCGTTGGCCCAGGTGGTCATCGGCATGTCGCCATCGGGATGGGGCGCGTGGTTCTGCAGGTAGACATTGAACAGGTACGGCTGAAACTCACGCAGGGTGTCCGGCCCGTAATCTTCCCCGCACAGGGCAAGGTTGGCGGGTTCGTAGATCAGTCCGAAATTGGCTCTTCCTATTTTTCTGAGGACGCGCAGGGAGCCTTCAACGGTTTCGAACAGGCTGAGGGTATGGCTCTGGTGGGCGAGGCGGATGTTCCGCTCGGCGGCCTCGTCGGCGGATTGTCGCGCAAACGGGACGTCGCCCTCGGTCTTGATGCAGACGCGAATCAGATCGGATCCGAGGGCCTGCGCCAGGTCGAGGTACGGCGTAATGTTCCGCAGGCAACCCGGGCCGTCGTCTCCGTTTTCGGGAACCGCAAAGTCGCCGGTGACCATTGAGACCGCAAGGCCTTCGCGTCCAAGGAGCGTGCGGGCGGATTCCACGGTTTCCGGCGCGCTCCCAACGCCGACGACCGAGGCGCGCATGCATAGCGCCGTATATCCGGCCCTTCTTGCAATGCCCGCCAGGTCGGGCAGTTGTATGTCCACGACCCGTTTGTTGCTGAAGCTTTCGGCAACGCGCACGGAAAGAGATAGTTCCATTGGTTTTCCTCCCTTGACGAATGTGCGAAATATATCCATCCGTGTCAACCCGGTTCCGGTTGGCGCTCGGTCAATCCAGCCCATCACGCGCCCCGTCCCGTTCCCGGGAGTGAATGGAGGTACCCAACCTTGCTGAAGGCAGGCGCGGCAAAGCGGTGTGTTACCCCGCCCACCTGGGTGCCGTATCTGACGTCGTCCGGGAACGGCACCTGCGAGCCGTTCGACGGCGTTCACGACGACCTGTACGCGAGGGCCCTTGTGCTCGACGACGGTCACAGGTCGATTGCGGTGCTGTCCGTGGATGCGATCGGATACGACAACGCGATTCTGGGTCCGGACCGGAACTTTACGGCGGAGTTGCGTTCGCGGATTGCCAACCGGACAGGCCTTTCACCGGAAGGCGTGATGCTGTCGGCCACCCATTCCCACTCCACGCCCGAGACGCTGGGGTTGACGCCGTTCCGGGAAACGGAGGGGATTCAGGACTGGTTGGAAGGACACCTGGAGACGCTGGCGTCCACGGTTACCGAGGCGTGGGAAAAGCGGGTGGCGGTCCGGGCCTACGCCGGGGTGACCCGGGTGCCGGGGGTAGCCCGGCATCGGCGAATTCTTTTGAAGGACGGCTCGCTGAACCGTGGCGGGGCATTGCCGCAGCCGGCGGCGGCCGGCCCCTGGGCTATCGACGAGGCCCTGACCGTACTCTATCTCGAAACCCCGACCGGACAACCGCAGGCCGTGATGGTAAATTATGCCGCACATCCCGTCGTGGCCATGCTGCTTCCGCCGGTGTCGGCCGATTATCCAGGCGCCCTCGCGGCTTCTGTGGAAGCGGGCCTCAATGGCGCAGCGTGTCTCTTCGTCAACGGCGCGTGCGGCAACGTCAACTCGATTCACGTGACGACCGGCTTCGATGACGTGTCCCGGATTGGGCGAACGCTGGGCAGAGCCACGCTGGATGAGATCGCCCGCATGAAAAAGCGCCCTCCGATCTGTTCTGCCCGGGTGGCTTATAACACGGAACCACTGGAACTGGACGCGAGGCCCTGTCCGTCGCTGGCGTCGGCTGAGAAAGCCGCGGCGCGGAATCCGTCCTTCGAAAACCGCCTGGCGTTGCGGCTTGCACGCAAACTCGCTGAGGGTCCGCTTCAGGTCGAGGTCCAGGCCATGGCGCTGGGCCGATTGCGCTGGGCCGCACTCCCCGGGGAGGTGTTCGTCGAGACCGGGCTTGCAATCAAACAGGCCGGCGCATGGTTCGTAACGGGCAACGCGAACGGATGGGTGGGGTATTTCCCAATCCACAGAGCGTATGAGGAGGGCGGTTACGAGGTGGTTGCCGGACCCTGGTCGCGGGTTGCGCCTGGAAGTGCCGAACGACTCGAGGCGGTGTGTGTTCGGCAGATGGAACGGTTCGCGGCGCAGTGCGTTTAAAAAAAGGGCGAAAATTACCCTTGTCGGGGAATCTGGCTTTCGTATATTGCTGACCGCGTTCCGGGGAAATGAGATACCGGAGGAAGCAGATGGTTGAAGTCAAGATCGACATGGATCGAACGTTGAACGCGCTGCGACCTGTACAGGTCTCCCAGCCGCGTATGATCTGGCTTTGCAACAGCGAGCACAACGTGCTGCTGCCGATCGTGATCGGACTGATGGAAGCCAGCGCCATCTACGCGGAACTGACGAACGAACGCCCGCCGCGCCCGCTTACACACGACCTGGTCCGGTCCATTCTGGGTCAGCTGGACACCACAATAGAAGGCGTTTACATTGTGGCATTGAAAAAAGGAATCTTCTACGCGGAACTGGCGCTCGCGCGCGGTTCAAAGCGTTGGCGGGTAGACGCCCGTCCGAGCGATTGCGTTGCCCTGGCGCTACGTTACGAAGCGGCCATCTACGTATCGGAGGCGGTTCTCACCGAAGCCGGACACGAGGAGCGGCCGGGAGGGGACGCAGAGGAGCCGGAATCGATCGAAGCCTGGGCGCCGCCAAAACTTGGCGAGGAAACGGAAGAAGCCGTAATGACGATCGCGGAAGTTCCCAGGAGCGGGACAGCAGATACCGGAGACCCCGTCGAGATTCGCATCGACGATCTCCGTCGCAAGATGGAACAGGCCAGCCGGCAGGAACGTTACGAAGAGGCCGGGCGGCTGCGGGACGAAATCGACCGGTTGAAGAACAGCCGCTAACAGTCGCAGCCCGAATGGACTTTTTCAACCGGCTGCGGCGCATGAAATTACCCTGCACAAAACAAGCGGATGAGAGTCCTTCTCATCCGCTTGTTTTGTGTACGACGTTCAAAACGCCAGGTGCAGCAGGCACGTGGCGGGTTGGGCCCCCTCGTCGTTCGCCCCACAGCAGTCCGTTGAAGAAGCCGCTGTGCAGGCGAGGGAGCGCAACGCAGTATCTGGACTGCAAGGACCGGACGCCTGTCTGCCTGCTTGCGCGCTGCGCGCAGGCAAGCGTGCACCGCACAGGCAGGCAGCCCGGATGGGCTTTTTCAGCGGGCGGACAGGGCCGGAGCCCGCGTCCGGCGTTTTTCATGTTGACAGGGGTTCCATCCTGTACATTTATGTGGCACTCAGGCCGGTGAACGGGGGTGCATCGGCCGCGGTGTCCATGATGCGGTTTCCTATCGAATTAAACTCCCCAAATTCAGAAGGAGACACACGATGGCAGGCACAATTCCCCTGATCAGTTCCGGTGTTGCGGGGCCTCTCGGCGCCATCCACCTCCCCAGGTTGTGGTTGAAGCTGACGCTTTCCGCGAAGGGCCAATTGGCGGACGACTATCCCGAATGCGGCGCCGGTTACGACCAGATGGTGCTCGACGGACTGAAAGTGGATCGGGATGCGGCGGTTGACTACGTAAAAGGCAACCTGCCGACGTATATCGAGTTTGAGAACTGGGTGGTGGGTCAGCGCGGCGGCAGCATACCGCAGGAAGAGATCGACGCTTCCAATGCGGCCATTCTCGGGTATCACCACGACGACGAAACACGAGGCTCGATTCTGTCGGCGGCCGGGGTGGCGGACGACGGGTCGATCCTGGACGCGGTGAACCTGAACAATCTGGACGATTGGACGGAATTCCACAATAGCCTGTAGGTTGTTCAGAACGGAGCGTTCGACCGTTGGCTGCGCCGGAAGGGGGCCGGCAGTTGAACGCTCTTCGTATGCCGGAGGGTATCATGGGAACTTCTGATTTCAGAATCGGTGTGGTGGGTGTCGGTCGGATGGGCGCCATTATTGCAAGGCATCTGAAGGACGACGGATTTTCCGTGACTTCAGTATACGACGTCCGATCGGATGCGGCGGCCGAACTGGCTCGTGAACTCGGGTGTGAGGCATCAGAGACGCTGGCGGGTGTCACCGCGGCGGCGGACCAGATAATTACCGTGGTCACCGACGACGACGCGATGCGGGCGGTATTTTCAGCCGAGGGCGACAGTCTGCTCTGCGGCGCAAACGGAAAGGTCTTCATCAATTGCGCAACCATCGCCCCGCAGGTGCACGTTGACGTCCAGGCCATGGCGGAGGCGGCGGGTGCGAGAAGCCTTGAAGGGTGTATGGCAAGCAGTATCACCCAGGCCCGGGAAGGCACACTTTATCTCATGTGCGGCGGCAGGAAGGAAGTCTTCAACGACGTGCACCCGATTCTGGAGTCGATGAGCACGGATTTGAAGTACATCGGCGAGGCCGGACAGGCGGCGCAGGTCAAGGCGCTTGTCAATATGGTGATGAATATCAATACGGCAGGCCTCGCGGAGGGGCTTGGGCTGGGGGCGGCTCTGGGTCTCGATCTGGAGATGCTGCAGCAGGTCTTCTCACAGACTGGCGCCAATTCCCGCGTCCTTGAAACGGACGGGGAGGACATGGTGGCGAGGGACCACGAGTGTTACTTTTCCTCTGCGCACGCTGCAAAAGACTCGGGTATCGCTCTGGACCTGGCCCATGATGCCGGGTTGAATCTGCCGCTTGCCGTCGCCACAAAAGGGCAGTTCGACCGCATGATTGAAATCGGCAAAGGCGAACTTGATAAGTCGGGCGTGGCCGAATTGACGTTTCCGGGTAGAGGATAGAGGCACTTCGCACGCGTCCCGTCGTACCCAATGGTATGGAGGCCGAACATCCGGCGCCCGGTATGGATACGGTTCGTTGTCGCTACGTGAAGGGATTCACCAGGCTTTCCCTCTGGTACGTATGGCGCCGGGCAAAAACCGGCTCAGAGCCCTTTGCCGACGTGGTGAACAAGCGGGTCAATATTTTCAGGAACACCTCATTTTACGACGGAAAACAACACCCCGGGCGCCCCGCCCCCCCACGGCTGGCGGCCCTGTACTCGCAGCATAAGAACGACGCGGCAACCGACGGATTCGAAGAGGACGGCCTGAAGCTGCTGTGGCCCTATCTTGAAGCCCGTCTTAAGGTGGCCGGCGACGGTCTCTCGGGAGATCGACCCTACGAATGCTGGTCTTACGACTATACGGGTACGGGTCGATTGAATATCCATATCGACAATGTCTACCGGCCCAGATCGCCGCTGAGTGAAATGTTCATACCGTTCGCAGCGTCGCTGATCCGAATGCTCCAGGATTCACGGACGCGGCGACCCGATATCATGATCGTTCGTTGCAGCAGCTGGATGAATTCAACGCCGCGTTTCCGGTCGCTGTTTCCCGCCCGTTGGGCGAAGAGCGAGGTGGTGAATCCCCATATCGGCTATACAATGGGGCACTGGGGGCAGTTCATGGACCGGCGCGGCGATTTTCATGCCGGGAACGGACGACAATTTCGCGCCACATGTACGTTGCCTTACCCCGCCACGGCCTGCGAGTGCGAAATCGCCGAGGCCCTGAGCCATCTGACGATACGGTTTCCCGAGGCGGTCGAGTACAGCCGCCGGCGGACTCCGGTTTGAAGCCGGTTTGTGAAGCAAAATGAAGATTACCGACATCAAGGTTTACAATCTTCGGTATCCGCTGGCAGAGCCGTTCGCGAATTCGATCGCCTGGAATACGGCACGGACCGCCGGTGTGATCGAGGTCATCACCGACGCGGGTGTGACGGGTTGGGGCGAAGGGGTTTCGAATCTGAACGAAACGGCGGTGCGGGACCGGCTCGTGGGCCGGGACCCGTTTGATATCGAAGTCATCTGGAACGACCTGTATCTGCGGGGCGGCGTGGGTTTTTCGGAGCTGAGCGCCGTGGATATCGCGCTGTGGGATATTGTGGGCAGGACACTCGAGATGCCCATCTACAGGCTCCTGGGTGGCGGGTTCCGGGATCGGATTCCGGCATACGCCAGCGGGTTGTTCCTGCAGCGAAAGGCCGATATGACACGGACGTTGGCGGATGAGGCGGCGTCGTACGTGGATATGGGGTTCCGGGCGGTGAAGATGAAAATCGGATTCGGCGTGGACTACGACGTCACGAACACGGCCGCGGTTCGAGGGGCGATCGGCGATTCAATTCTGCTTGCCGTGGATGCCAATTGCGGCTACGATACCGGCACGGCGATCCACGTGGGGCGTCGGCTGATGGAGAACGACCTGCTGTGGTACGAGGAACCGATCTCAACCGACGACGTTTCCGGCTATCGCGAGATCCGTCAGGCGCTGGGGGTGCGCGTTGCCGGCGGCGAGGCCCTGCAGGGCAGGTGGGCGTTCCGAAACCTGATCCAGGAGCGGGGGCTGGATATCGTGCAGCCGGACATCAGCGACGCGGGCGGGTTTACGGAGTGCCGGAGAGTTGCCGCGCTTGCAAGCGACAACCACGTGCGGGTGCTGCCTCACATGTGGGGAACCAGTATTCGCCTGGCCGCGACGATACACTGGCAGGCAACCCTGCCCGACTCGCCGGATACGCTGAATCCTTTTCCATCGCTGTTGGAATTCGATATGACAGAAAACCGGCTGCGTACGGAACTCGCCAGAGAACCGATCAGGGCAGTGGACGGGGACGTGGCGGTGTTACAGGGTCCGGGGCTTGGAATCGAAATCGACAGAGAGGTGCTGGAAGAATACGCTAATGCCGGAAGCATATAGCCGCCGGGGTCTTCGGCCCTGAAGGTAATGAGATACACCAATCAAGGAGGGTGGTTTGGCAACGGGCACGAGGAAGTCCGATCTGGCGATTAACGGCGGCCGTCCGGTACACGGCAAGCCGTGGCGCTCGGGAGCGTTCCACTTCAGGGAGGAACTGGCTGCGCTGGAGAAGCTGCTTGATGGACCGGCGCTGCCGCTGGCACGCGGCAAGGCCGTCATGGCCTATCGCGAGGGGTTGCAGAAGCTCTACGGCTTGCCATACGCCGTGCCTACGAGTTCGGGGAGCGCGGCCATCCACGTGGCGCTGGCTGCTGCGGGTATCGGCGCCGGAGACGAGGTCATATTGAGCCCCCTGACCGACTATGGCAGCATTATGGGAATTTTTCAGCTGAATGCCATTCCCGTTTTTGCGGACGTGCGGCCGGACGGTCTTCTCATGGACGTGGCGGCGATGGAAGCCGCAATCACGCCGTTCACCCGGGCGATCATGCCAATTCACAACGGGGGCTACGCGGTGGATATGCCCGCGGTCATGAGAGTCGCCCGCAGGCATCGACTGGTCGTCATCGAAGATTGCGCGCAGGCGCATCTCGCGTCCATCAAGGGCAGATATCTCGGCACGTTCGGACAACTTGGCGCCTGGAGTACGAACGAGAGCAAACACATGAAGTCGGGCGAAGGCGGGTTTGTTCTGACCAGACGCCGAAAATTGGCCGAAACTGCGGATTTGTTCTCCGACAAATGCTATCCGAGGTTCCCCGGTGCGCCCGCGACGCCCGCCTTCCCGGCGTTGAACGTTCGGCTGAGCGACGTCAACGCCGCACTGGCATCGGTGCAACTCAAACGGGTACCAGGGTGGATCGCCAGCCGGCAGGCGTTCGGCGAGACGTTCGACCGGGGGATTACGGGGTTGCCGGGCGTAAAACCGCATCCGCAGCCGCCGGGGGCGAAGCCCAGCTACTGGTGGGCGCTGTTTTCGGTGGACCCGGAGGTGCTCGGGGTGAATGCGGCGGCGTTCTGCCGGATGGTCGCGGCGGAGGGCATTCCGGCATTCGCCGGGCCTCAGCAGTACGTTGTCGGGTGGCAGGTGTTCCGGAGGCTGCACAAAGATCCCGCGGCATTCAACAGCTACAGGCCCGGTCGGCTCGAAAAGAAGGCCTACCCGCTCGAGGCGTGTCCGCTCGCCAGGACCTCCGGAGAACGCGTCGGCGCGGTTCGGGTGACTCAGCACAATACCGTGGGCGAAGCGAACGCCGCTGCCCGGGCAGTGCGGAAGGTCGCGGAGGCGTTGTTGGGGCAACGGGTATGACCACGCGGACAAGGGCGGCTCCCGGATGAACGCCATCCCCGGCGCCGCTGTGTTCCGCCATTTTCTGGAGGGTCGGAATGGACGTACTGGATGTGCTGAAGGCCCGGCGCACAATCTTCAAATTCAACTCAAGGCCCGTTTCCGGCGAGATGCTGAAACGCATTTTCGAGTTCGGCCTCTGGGCGCCGAATCACCACGTCACCGAGCCGTGGCGTTTTGTCGTCCTGGGGGAAGAAACGAAGCAGACGCTGGCGAGGCGATATGGAGACATCCAGGAAGGCAAGGCATCCGAAAAGGCCGATGAAAGCAGCCGGAAAAAGCTCTGGCAGGCGGGATACGACAAGTTTATGTCCAAACCCGCAGTCATCGCCGTATCCTGCGTCCAGGAAGGAGATGAACAGCAGCGCAGAGAGGACTATGCGGCGGTCTGCTGCGCCATGCAGAACGTGCAGCTCGCGGCCTGGGAGCTGGGCGTGGGAATGCAGTGGAGCACCGGTCCCATTACCATGCAAAAGGAAACTTACGAGTTGCTCGGCGTGAATCCGGACCGGGAGTATATCATCGGTTTCTTCTATACAGGGTATCCGAGCGAGATTCCAACGCCCAGGCGAAAACCACTGGACGACGTGATGCGATGGACTGCTTGAGCACGCGTCAGCCTGCGCCGGCCGTGCGGGCCTGTACGCCGGCCAGGTCTTCGATGACGGTCAACAGTCCGGAGTGATCCAGTTCGCCCCTGTCCCTGGCCATCGCCAGGTTGAACAGTTCATGTACGATGCTTGTAACCGGCAGCGGCACATTGTAGTCGCTGCCGGTTTTCATGATGATGTTGAGGTCCTTGTAGTGAAGCCGGATGCGGAAGCCGGGGTCGAAGTCGCCGTTGACCATGCGCTCGCCCCGGTTCTCGAGTACGCCGCAACGCGCAAGACCCCCGCTCAGGACCCGCACGATGTTGGCCGGGTCAACGCCCGCCCTGGCGCCGAGTGTCAATGCTTCAGACACCCCGGCGATGGTGACGGCAACCAGGACCTGGTTGCAGGCCTTCACGGTCTGGCCGGCGCCGAGGGGCCCGCACAGCACGACATTCTGACCCATCGCCGCGAAAATGGGCTTTACTGAGTTGAATACATCCTCGTCGCCGCCCACCATAATGGAAAGGGTCGCGTTCTGCGCTCCGATATCGCCACCGCTTACCGGCGCGTCCAGGCAGTGAACGCCTTTTTCAGCCATCGCCCGGCCCACGTCCTGGGAGACGGTGGGTGCGATGGTGCTCATATCGATGAAGACGTCGCCCCGGCTTACGCCTTCAATGATGCCGCCGGGTCCGAGGGCGACTTCCTCCACGTCCGGTGAGTCGGGCAACATGGTGACGATGACGGCGCTGTGTTCGGCTACCTCTTTGGGGGAGTGGGCTTCCCTGGCGCCGGCGTCAACCAGTTCGGCCACGGGTTCCCGGCTTCGGTTATGTACAACGACGTCGTAACCGGCTGCGAGCAGGTGTCCGGACATGGGTTTTCCCATAATCCCGAGTCCGATGAATCCGATCCTGGGTCTGGACATTGAAGCGGCTCCTTTCATTTATCCGTCGACAAAGAGAGATTTTTCAGATGTCGGAATGATACGCGCGGTTTCGGCGCGGGCGACGACGTCGGCAATCGCGGCCTCCCCGTCCGGACCGTAGTCCAGGGTATAGGTGTTGACGTACAGGTCAATAAACCGCCGGGCGACGGACGCATCCATTTCAGGTGCGTTCCGGAGGATGTCTCTCAGGACCTGGTCCGCGTGGGCGTGGGCATATTCCACGCTTTCCCGCACCGCTTGATCGATGGCATGGATCCGGTCGGCGCCGAGGTCCCGGCGGGCAAGGATGCCTCCAAGCGGAATGGGGTGGCCGGTGGTTCGTTCCCACCATTCGCCCAGGTCGATGACCTCGCGCAGCCCGAAATCGGGATAGGTGAACCGGCTTTCGTGGATGATGAGCCCGGCGCCGAATTCGCCCTTCCGGACGGCATCCATAATGCGGTGGTAGGGCAGTACGACGAGATTGTCGAGTGAGGGGTCGAACAACCGCAGCAGCAGGGCGGCAGTGGTGAGTCTGCCGGGAATCGCGATTTTCTCATGGGCCAGCCCCGACGGGCTCAGGGGTCCGGCCGCGACGACAAGAGGACCGCAGCCACGGCCCAGGGCGCCGCCCGAATGGAGGAGGCAGTACCGGTCCCGAAGGTGGCCTAGGGCGTGAATGGAAACCTTGGTGACGTCCAACCGGCCGTCGACGGCCAGCCGGTTGAGCGTCTCTATGTCGTCCAGAATCGTTTCAAACGCCGGTGCGCCGGAGATTTTTCCACGGGCGAGGGCATGGAAGATGTAGGTGTCGTTAGGGCTGGGAGAGTAACCGAGCGAAACCACGGCCATCGGAACCTCGAGACGCGCGAAACGCCAACGCGGCAGACAGGGATGCAACCTGAGTATCGTTCCGGTCGCGACCGGGGATTTTAAGAGAGTTTCTCAGGGTGCCAGGTCTGCGATCAGGACACGCGCGGCCCTCTGCGCGTTCCCGGAGGCCAGAGGGAGCTTCCAGGTGGCCGTGTTCCGGTCTTCCACGAGGTTGCTGATGCCTCGAAGTTCGATGAAAGGAACTTCGTACAGCGCGCAGACGTGCGCGGCGGCCGCGCCTTCCATATTCTCGCAGATGGCGTTGAACCGGGATGCGAGTTCGTTGCCTCTGGCGGCGAGGCCGCTGCACTGCTGTACAGTAACGAAAGGACCGAAGCGCACCGCTGAAGTTCCATCCGGCCGCGCGTTGAGAAGCATGGTTGCCGCACGCCGGGCCAGGACCGCGTCAAGCGGAAATCTATTGTAGTGGTCCAGGTTCTTGCTGAGGACGGGGATGCCGATGAGATCGGCGGGGTGCCAGCCGTCCGGCGCGAGGACCCCCGTTTCCCCGTCGTTCTCTTCGGTGGCCACGGCGAGGTCGCCCACGTTCAGCCGGGAGCGTGCGTAGGCGCCGCCCACGCCGATCTGCAGGACGAAGTCGGGCGGGCCGGTTTCCAGAGCCGCGGTAAGCGCCTGCGCCGTATTGACGGCGCCGATACCGGTCTCGATCAGGGCGACGCGCCGCGTCCCCAGAATACCCTCGGTGCGTGGACGGTGGGCGAAGGTACGCGTGGCCGGGTGCGAAATGCTCCTTTTGAGCGCATCCTGCTCGAATGCGGTGGCTGTGAGGACCAGGATGTCCATTGGTCAGGGGAAGGCGTCTCTACGGCGCATTCGGCTGTGCGCGAGTGTCATTCCAGGTGGGTCGATACGCCGAGTTGGCCGGCAACGGATTCAAGATCGGTCACATGCGGAAGAAGCATGCGGATACCGTTTTCGAGGTTGCGTTCGCGTGTGATCCATTCAGGTTCACCGGGGTAGTAGACGCGGTCCACGCCGGGCGCCGGCCTGGCCTCCCGGATGGTCTGAATTCGGGCGTCGACTTCTGCCACAAAGGTATCCGGATCGGCAAATGTCGACACATTGATCGCAATGAACAGATAGCCGAACTTTTCAACGTCAGGAAAGGCCGCGCCCGCCAGTATGCCGCCGATACAATGCATCACGATGGCGAGTCCCGATCCCTTCGGTCCGAGAGGTACGACGATACTTGCTTCCGCCGGGTCGTCCGTGGGATTGCCCGCCGCGTCCAGCGCCCAGCCCAGGGGGATCTTTTCGCCGCGGTCCCGGGCGATCCCGATTTTTCCGGCGGCAACAACGCCCGTGGCCATATCGAGGATGACGGGGCGTTCCCGCCCGGCGGGAATGCCATACGCGAAAGGCGCGTTTCCGATGGCGGGTTCAATGCTGCCGTACGGCGCCATGTTGCCCCGGTTTTTTCGTCCACCGGTGGTGTTGAATCCCACCATGCCGGCCTCGGCCGCCATGGTGGCATAGTAGGCCGCGGCGCCGTAGTGATTGGTATTGCGGATTGCGGCCATACCGATGCCCGACCCCTCGGCTTTCCGGATCGCGCGCTGCATCGCCGCGTATGCAGCCACCTGACCGAGGGCGTTATCCGCGTCCATGTGAAGGTACGCGGCCCCCTCGCTCAGAACACGTGGATGGGCGTTCGGGTTGATATCGCCTTGTAGAATCTGGCGGATGTAGCCCGCAATGGCGCGCGCACCGTGAGAATGTACGCCGCGGAGGTCTGCTTCGACCTGGATGCGGGCCGTGATTCGGGCGTCGGTTTCAGGTACGCCCGCCGCTTTGAGGAGGTCAACGCAGAAGGCGTTGAGTGCGGTGTGTGAGACGGTGCGGGTTGTCACGATACGTCGCCAGACGGCGGAATTGCAAGGCGAAACGTGCGGCTCAGCCGGCCTTGCGGCTCGCCTGATAGGTTGCGTACTGGTCCGGGAGGTTGGTATTGACCTGCGCTTCCAGTTCCTCGTCCGTAATTGCGCTCATCCGTCCGTGGACTTCGTACTGGTCCATCACCCAGCGAGCGATCCTGTGCACTTTAATCTTGCTGAGCCGGTCCTTGCCCTTGAGACCCAGGAACTCATTGACCCAGAGGGCAACCCCGTCCACACCGGTCTTGTCCGTTATGGCCACCCTCGGCGGGCGTCCGAACAGGGCGGTGGTGTCGAAGATGTTGTAGATGCGTTCATCGGAACGCAGACCGCCTGCGTGGATGCCGGCCCGCGTGGTGTTGAAGTCCCGGCCCACAAACGGGTAGTTCGGCGCGATGTCCACGCCGATCGAGCGCATGTAGTCGGCCATCTCCTGGATCATCATGGTGTCGATGCCGCAAAGGTCCCCGCGAAGGCCGATGTATTCGAGTATGGCCCCCTCGAGGGGAGGGTTGCCGGTGCGTTCCCCGAAACCGAACAGCGTGGTGTTGAGTGCATTGCAGCCGTAAAGCCAGGCGGTGGCCCCGTTGACGTGAACCTTGTGGAAGTCATTGTGCCCGTGCCACTCCAGGCAATCGTGCGGAACCCCGCCGTCGCTGGTCATCCGGTAGACGAGCTTGGGAATCGAGCGCGGAAGGCTCGCGCCCGGATAGCTGATCCCGAATCCCATGGTGTCGCAGAGCCGGATTTTGGCGCGGAGTTCGGGTGGAACCTGCTCGGAACGGCGCATCAGTTCCTGGACAAAGGGTAACACGTACCCGTCGACGTCCGCCCTGGTGACGTCCTCAAGGTGGCACCGCGGCCGAATGCCGGACTCCCAGGCGGCTTCGACAACCTCAAGGTAGTCGTTGAATGCTTTTTTGCGGTCTTTCTTGAGTTTGTAAAAGATGTGGTAGTCGGAACTGGGTGTGAGCATTCCGGTTTCCCGCACACCTGCCTCCCTGACCAGGCGGAAATCTCCCTTGTCCGCCCGGATCCAGGACGTGATTTCCGGAAAACGGTGCCCGAGCGCGCGGCATTCGTCCAGGGTGCGCCGGTCGTTCTTCGTGTAGAGAAAGAACTCGGTCTGCCGGATAACGCCGTTGGGCCCGCCGAGCCTGGCCATCATGTCGTAGAGTTTGACCTGCTGTTCCACCGTGTAAGGCGGGCGGGCCTGCTGGCCGTCCCGAAAGGTGGTATCGGTGATGACGAGGTCGCGGGCGAGGGCGTCCTCGGGGTTGAATCTCACGAGCCGGTCTCCGACTTCCTCATATAGCGGGCCGTCAAACAGAATCCTGGGCGGCAGACTGTAGTCGAACTGCTCGTCGAGGAGATTCGGCTGGTCAACTTCGATCAGGTCGCCTGTTTTCATGGGTCACACTCCTGGGAATTTCGGGGACAAGTGACGCGGGATCAATCGTTTACGTACTGTGCAATAAAGTCGATGGCGCCACCCACGGTTTGTACGGCCAGGGCTTCATCTTCGTCCATCTCTATTTCGAATTCCTCTTCGAATCCGGCCATGAGTTCTACGGACTGTACGGATTCGGCGCCCAGATCCGCCGTGAAGCTCTGATCCTCCGCGACCTGGTTGGTGTCGATTCCGAGAACCTGGGAAATCACCCGGTACACGCCTGCTTTTATCGATTCGCGATCCATCTGACGCTCCATGAAAATGCGGGGAAAATGGAAGGAAATCCCGTAACGGTATGGTGAAACGGACGGGTTAAATGAACGGGCGGCAATATGTCTGGAATCAGCCGGATTCAAGCTTCGAAGCCGCTTCGCGGTCCACAATGAACGTACAGTCCGGGTGGCTCTGCAGCAGGCTGGCCGGGCAGTCCGTCGAGGGCGGCCCTTCAAGGGCCGTCGCAACGGCATCGGCCTTCCCGGTCCCGGTAGCCAACAGAAGAATACGGCGCGCCTCTCTGATGGTACCGATTCCTGCCGAGACGGCGAATCGGGGGACGCTGGCGGCATCTTTGAAGAAACGGCCGTCGCTGTTCGCCGCAATGGTGCTCGGCGCAAGGTTGACCAGGCGCGTTCGGCTGTCCACGGGGCTGCCGGGTTCGTTGAATGCAATATGACCGTTGGTGCCGATACCGAGCAGCCACAGGTCGATGCCGCCGGCCGCAAGGATTTTCGTCTCAAAGGCCCTGCATTCCAATTCGGCATTGGCGGCGGTACCGTCAGGTACGTGCGTATTCCAGGGCCGAATGTCGATCTTCTCAAAAAGGCGGTCGTTCATGAAATAACGGTAGCTCTGATTGTGATCGCCATCCAGGCCCCAGTATTCGTCCAGGTTGAAGGAGGTGACCCTGGCAAATCGGAGGCCCTCGTTACGATGCAGATCAGCGAGCCTGGCATAGGTCTGTTCCGGTGTGGATCCGGTGGCAAGGCCGATCACCGCATCCGGTGTCGTGCGGACCAGACCTGCAACGATTTCCGACGCTTTGACTGCCACGTCGGCGCTGTTTTCGCAAACCTCGAGCTTGATGGTGCCGGACATCCGGTGCTCCCGCCGTAGAACGCCGTTTACTGGATTGGCGACCGCCTGAAAAGAGACAGCCAATATACCAAATGGCCGGATTGAAGTAAAGTGTTTTGCCCTCTGACAGTGAGTTGCGGAACCCGACGGGAATTCGACAGAAAACGCTTGCCGCCGGGTGCGGTGCTGGATATCTTACCCGCCCTCCTGGCTCGATAATGACCGGTTTTTCAGCAAGATACGTACGGCGGAACTGAAATACGCAAGGAAGGAGAATTCACACATGGATGGCTATCGTGCGCTTTCAATGGCTGAGGTTGAGGCGATGGAGCGGAACGGGTGCGGGTCCCCGGATTGGTCCGGGGTGGAAGTGAAGCACGGATTCAGTCCGGATCGGGTGAAGCGTGTGATTTTTTACGGACGGGTGAGATTGGGCGCGCTGGACGGCACCGTGTCCTTCGCTGGCGCGGATCTTCCGGCGGAAATCTCGGACGCGACCCTGATTGACTGTGTCGTGGGCGACAACGCTCGGGTGACGCGGGTTCGCGGTCACCTCGCAAATTACCGGATTGGGGAAGGGGCGGTCGTAACGGACGTGGGTCATATGTCGACGCGTGCCGGCGCGGTATTCGGAAATGGTGTGGTCGTGGAACCCGTTAACGAGGGGGGCGGACGCGAGGTGCCGATCTTCAATGAGATGTCCAGCCAGTTCGCATACGTGATGAGTATGCACCGGTACCGGACGGAGATGACGTTGCGTCTGCAGGCGATGGTCGACGCGTACGTTGCGGAAGTTACCTCGGACGTGGGCGTGGTTGGCGATCGAGCCGTGGTCGCGCATGTTAATGAGGTTGTGGATGTAAATGTCGGTTGCGGCGCGGAGGTCGTCGGGGCGGCGCTGCTGAAGAACGGAACCGTACTGAGCGAGGAGGGTGCGCGTTCGCGGGTTGGCGCGTCCGTCGTGGCCGAGGATTTCATCATTGCGGAAGGTTCCCGTGTGGAAGGCGGCGCGATCCTTTCCCGGTGCTATATTGGACAGGGAGTCGAGGTGGGAAAGCAGTTTTCGGCCGAGAATTCGCTCTTTTTCGCCAATTCGGAGTGCTTTAACGGCGAGGCGTGCGCTGTGTTCGGTGGTCCTTACACGGTAACGCACCACAAGAGCACGTTGCTGATCGCGGGACTTTATTCGTTCTACAATGCCGGCAGCGGAACCAACCAGAGCAACCACATGTATAAGCTCGGCCCCGTGCACCAGGGTGTGATCGAACGAGGAAGCAAGACGGGGTCCTCTTCCTATATGCTCCTGCCGAGCGCGGTCGGGCCGTTCACTGTTGTCATCGGCAAGCACATGACGAACTTCGATATCCGGGAATTGCCGTTTTCGTACCTCGTCGAGGAAAGGGGGGCGAGTTTCCTTACGCCTGCGATGAACCTGCACACGGTGGGAACCATTCGCGATGGCGACAAGTGGCCGAACCGGGACCGGCGTACGGCATCCGATAGGCGCGACAGGATCCGGTACGAGGTGTTCAGTCCCTACACGGTTCAGCGGATGATCCGGGGAGAAGCGCTCTTGAGCGCTCTGTATGAAAAAACTCCGCGAGAGGTGGAGCACGTGCGCCACAACGGCGTGAGGATCCGGCGCCTGGTCCTGCGCCACGGCATCAGGAGTTATGCGGCCGCGATCGACCTTTACCTGATCGCAAAGATCCTTCAGCGGGCGGCGGACGGAAAGGGGCTGAAGCCGATCGAGGGGGAGGTGTACGATGCGTGTTGGGCGGACGCGGGCGGTCTGTTGCTTGCGGGGTCACGGTTGGCGAAGATTGAAGCGGATGTCGTTTCAGGAAACATCGACACCGTGGTGGCGTTCAATGCGGCATTCGCGTCGGCTGACGGGATGTACGAGAGAGACGAGTGGGCCTGGGTGCGCCGGACGTACCGTGACCGTACCGGCGCTTCCGTGGACGCGTTGACAACACAGGACCTGGAGGATTTGGAAGCGGCGCACGGGAAGCTACGCGCCTCGGCCACGAGAAGGGTGCTGGCTGATGCGGAAAAGGAGTTTGGCGCCGCCGCGGCAATCGGCTATGGGGCCGACGGGGGCGCGGACGAAGTTGCGGCCGACTTCAGGGCCGTGCGCGGCGAATATTCGGAAAATTCGTTCGTGCGGCAGATGCGGGAACGCGGCTCGCGGGAGGGGGACTGAGAAACCGGGGTTGCCGGTTGACGTCAGGACCATTCATCTGTAGAGCGACTTTTTCAACGGGCTGCCAAGTCCGGGAACGCGTAAAGGTCAGCAGATCATGCCCTGTTTCGCGCGAATGCCATGCGCCGGCGGACGGGTCCCGATCCAGCGTTCGTCCTGCGGTTCGGAGGCGAGTTGATAGCGGGAGTCCGAGGAGATGCGGATCCGGTTGGTGCGGTTGTCGGAGCTGGCGTGCAGCGTATGCATCGAAAAGACAAGCACGTCACCCAGTTTGTAGTCTGCCGTCAGCCACCGGCCGCCGATTTCGTTTCGAGCCTGAATGGCGTCGGACGCGTACGAACCGGTTGAATTCCATCGGATTCGGGACTGTTCCTCGCCGGTCAGGTCGCGCTTCTGAATCCTGGCGGTTTCAACGATCCGTCCGGCTTTGTTTTCATTCTCGCAGTATCTGTCTACGTCGGTCCGCGCGTAGGTGTGCCGGAGGCGTTCGCACCTGTGTGAATTCTCCAGGATGATCAGGCCGCCCATTTCGAAGGGTACGTCGCCCAGCGGAGTCCAGGATGTGTAGAGGTTGGGGGTTCCGCGGCCCATGTAGACAACGTCGTAGTGGGGTTGGGTGGGAGACGTGGTTCCCGGCGCTTTGACCCGGAACCATGTATAGTCGAAGTGGGTGACGGGTCCTCCGAGGAATCGTTCGTAGAACCGGATCATGGGTCCGTCGTAAAGGACTTTCATCAGTGCCGGATTGTCGAGTGTGAAGTCGAACATGGCGCTAAGCCCGCCGCCTGGCTTGTATTTCCCCTCGATGAGTGGAAGGGTTTCATCCACCGAGCCCAGCCTGGCAAGGCGCTTCATGACTTCCAGGCGCGCCGCCAGCGATTCTTCAGGGTCGAGGAGTCCGGGCAGGTAGAGGTAGCCGTCATCTGCCATTCGGGCGTGCAGTGCGGCAGGATCGTGCTGAATGTCGTCGGAACGCCGCAACTCGCCGGTGTCATTGACGGATCCCGCCATTGGATTCCCGCGAAAGGTCAGGTCCAGCAGGGCGCCCATTCGAATCTCCTCGTCTTCGGTATGTGCGACGCGCAAGAACGACTCCGAAATGCCATTTACAATGGAATTCAATATGCCAAATTGGTCTCAGGATGTCAAATTCAATGCCGTGAACCGGTAGAAGCATCACGTCGGAACGGGTTATGGTCCGCGTGAATCGTGCGGAGATGACGTTACCGCTGCAAGCAGTTGGCGTGCGGCACTCAGCACGGATTCGACCGAAAGGGAAGGGAGGTGGCCGACCGGAGCCTTCAGAATCCGGGCGAGGGGATGCCGCGGCGCCCACGTTTCCGCGTCCGTGGGCCCGAACAGGGTGAGCGTAGGGGTGCCGACCGCTGCGGCGATGTGTCCCGGGCCGGAATCGTTTCCAATGAAGAGGTCGGCGCTGTGCAGCAGGGCGGCAAGTTTGCGAAGGTCCGGGGGAACCAGGCAGGGAATGTGAGCCTGCAATACATGGACCACGTCCTGTTCCACGGGACCGCACACGGCTGTGACGCCCGCGCCGCGACTGACGAGTCTGTGGGCGAGCTTCAAATAGGAGGTTAGCGGCCAGCACTTCTCCCGGCCCCCGCTCCCGGGGTGAATGGCGACCAGTGGAGAGGAAAGACGGCGGATTTTCAGGATCTTGCATGCGTGAGCCAGTTCGTCTGCGCCTAGACGGATTCGGGGCATCGGGTCGGACGTGGGAATGCCCATCCTTCTCAACGGCGTCAGGAGGTGTTCGACGACGTGGACGCCCCCTTTCGGGCGCGGGTCGTATACGATCGCCGTGCCGTTGACGATCTCGGCAAGGCGGGATTGAAGGCTGCGATCCGGGTCGACGGCGTAGGCCAGAAGAAGATCGACATCACAGAAGCGTGCGCGGGTACGTTCGGGGACAGGCCCTACAGGGTTATATAGACCGGCAACGTCGGCGCTGTTGACGTCGACGATGTCATTGACAGGGGCGAGACGGAGAATCGACGGACTGCCGATGAGTCGGAGGCATGAACGCGGGTAAGCCACGCGCAGCGTGTCCACCGCGGGCAGCGTCAGAACGAAGTCGCCGACGGCGCCGCTTCGGATAATCGAGATCCGACCGGGATTCACGGGCATGCAGATGACACCGTTGTGCGGGTATTCGCCAATCGCCTCACCTGCGAAGTGGTTCGGGCAAGACAGGCGGGCGGCGGCCTCAGCCCGGATGGGCGTTTTCAACGGGTTGTTTACAAGGTCCCTGGCGGGTGAGGGCCTCCTGCCCACGACTCGTTCCAGCCCAACCCGGCAAATGTCGCCTGGAGGTCCTCCGACGGTTCCGCGGCAACGGAAACGCAATCCCGGGTATATGGATGCAGAAACGCGAGGCAGACGGCCATCAGCGCCAGACGGCGCATACCGAACCGGGCGCGAAAAAACCGGTTCTGCGCGCCGTCACCGTACCTGGTGTCACCCAGAACGGGATGGGCGATATGGGCCATGTGTCTCCGGATCTGGTGCATGCGGCCGGTTCGGGGAACCGCACGCACCAGTGAGAAGCGCGCGGTATCATGTCTGCCAACGGGCTCCTGAAGTTCGACCGTTCCCACGCGGACAAAGTCGGTCACCGCGTCCACCGCTGATTTTTCCCGGTGTTTGCGCAGAGGATGGTCGATCCGTCCGGCTTCGGGCGCAAACCCCCGAACCACGGCCAGGTATTCCTTCCGGATGCGGCGCTCTTCGAACAGGAGGCAAATTTTCCGGGCCGCCTCGGAACTCAGCGCAAAGAGAAGCACGCCCGAGGTGGCGCGGTCCAACCTGTGAATCGTAAAAACGGGACGACCCAGTTGCCTGCCCAGGCGGGACATGCAGTTGGGCTCCCGGCGTCCGAGGCGGGTCGGGTGTACGAAGATGCCGCTTGGTTTGTCAACGGCAACGTAGTGGTCGTCCTGGTAGAGGATTCTAAACATATTGATCCATCCGCAGACGGTCCATATATTCCATCGTTTCTTCCCCGGGACAATTCTTCAATTCCGCGACTCGAACTCCCCAAAGGAGGCAGACGTTTTGGGTTACGACTGTCAGATTTTCACCGGTAACATCAACAGACCCCTGGCCGAGGAGATCTGCCGGCTCCTCGACATCACGCTGGGAGAAGCCGAAGTCATCAGTTTCCCGGGAGGAGAAACCGGCGTTCAGATCCGGGAAAACGTGCGCGGCAACGACGTCTACATCGTTCAGCCCATCTGCGGCAACGGGGAATTCACGCCCAACGACGCCCTGATGGAAATCCTTATCCTCATCGACGCGGCCCGTCGGGCCTCCGCGCGACGGATCACCGCCGTATTACCCTATTACGGGTATGCCCGGCAGGACCGTAAAGACAGGCCGCGGGTCCCGATAACCGCAAAACTGATCGGGAACCTGATCGTTACGGCCGGCGCCAGACGGGTTCTTTCGCTGGATTTGCATTCCAACCAGATCCAGGGGTTTTTCGACATCCCAATGGACCACCTCTACTCCATCAACGTCTTCGGAAACTACCTGATGGAAAAAGGCATGGAAAACCTGGTCACGGTCACGCCCGACGTGGGCAACATCAAAATGACCCGGGCTTATTCGGAACTGCTGGACGCGCCCCTTGCCATAGTAGACAAACGACGCTCAAGCGAAACGCAGACCGAAGTTCTGAACATTATCGGCGACGTGGATGGAAAGAACGTCGTAATTATTGACGACCTCATTTCTACGGGCGGGTCGCTTGTCGAGGCTGCTACGGCGCTGAGAAAACACGGCGCCCTCGACATCAGCGCCGTAATCGTACATCCCGTACTGGCCGGCCCCGCGGTTGAACGCGTGGAAAACTCCATCCTGACGGAATTGGTCGTCTCGAATTCCATTCCCGTCCCTGAAAACGTCCAGAACGGAAAAATCAAGGTGCTTTCCGTCGCTTCCATCCTCTCGGAAGCGATCCGCCGCATCCACAACGACGAGTCGGTCAGCACACTCTTCGGCCACGTTCACGTCGAAGGATAGAATGCCCTGGAAGCTGAACTGAAATTCCCGGATCGAAGGCGGCGGCCGCAATTCGGTTCCTGACTACATCACTGCGGCCGCTACCGCATTGCCTACCCGTGGACGCAGAGACGCCGCGCCTTGAGGGTCATTGGTAAACAAGACGCAGGTCGTCTCCGTTTCGGGATCCACCCACGCCACTGTGCCGGTCGCCCCCTCGTGACCGAAGGTGGCGTCCGAAGTCAGATCGCCGAATATTGAACTCATCCGGTCTCGCAGGCGCCATCCCAACCCCCAACGCTGTCTGAGAATGTCGGCCCGGGTCAGATCCGGCATTGCCGACGTCTGATCCGTTGTCATTGCGGCAACGGTCGCGGGCTTCAGAATCCGGAATCCGTTCAGCGAACCCTCGTACAGAAAGGCCTGGCAGAGTGCCGTCATTTCCGCCGTGGTCGTCAAGAGCCCTCCCCATGGGGCCCCGAATCCGCGCCAGTAGTCAGAATTCCAGTTCCACGACACGGCGTCCGCGCCACCGTATTCGCCGCTGCGGATCTTGACGTCGGATTCCCTCGGGTTCCGTTTCAGTGAACCCAGCGTCGTGTCCACGAGTCCCAACACATCAAAAAAAGAACGTTTCAGGAAGGTCCGGATGGGCGTTGCCTCCATTCGCTGAACAATCTCGCCCAGCATCGCAATTCCGCAACTCTGATAGGAAATCCGCGTACCGGGATCAAAAAGCAGTTCCGCCCTGCAAATATGCTGTATGAAGACATCCAGCGGCGCATGTTCGGCCCTCAAATCCAGATTCTGCGGGAGCATGTCCGGCAGTCCGGAAGTGTGGGTCAGGAGATGGCGCACCTGCACACCTTCCTTGCCCGCCTGACCGAACTCCGGTACAAGTTCCGCCACGGGGTCGTCCAGGCAGACCTTGCCCCGCTCCACGAGCAACATGACGGCCGCCGCCACGATCGGCTTGGTAATGGATGCAACCAGGAATCGGGTATCCGGCTCAACCGGAGAGCCGGCGGGGGCCAGCGTCCTGCGCCCGAAACACGCCGTCGGAAGGGCGACGCCACGCCGCGACACCTGCAGTGCGGCACCCATCAACTCTCCCCGGACCACTGCCTCTTCCAGGATCTCGCCGGCCGACCGGATGGCTTCTTCGGATAGCCCGATTTGTTCCGGTTCGTCTGTCTGTCGAATCATAGCGCCTCCCAGGCATTTTAATCTAACGGGCCTGACTACAAAGGTAGCCCGGTTCCGATTTCCAGCTCCACCGCCCGACGATAGACAAGGATCGCCGTGGCCATGTCTTCCAGGCCGAGGCCCAGGTTAATCGCAATTGTGCGCTCCGTTGCCGACTCCCGTCCGGGTTTCAGTCCCGCCGCGATTTCCCCGAGGTCGGCATAGGGTTGGGGCGTATCGCCGAAATAGCCCGTCTGGCGGTAATAGTCCAGCTGATCGGTATCGTCGCACGCCAGTTTGTCGGCCTCTCGAAACGCGTCGGCTCGAAAGTAAGAATCGAAATCCAGAGGACACGCAAACGATCCCTCGGACAACCAGCCGCCGCCCACCACCGGATCCGGATGTTTCAGAACCGGGCCGCTGGTAACCACGATGTCCAGCCCCCTGACTGCCTCTGAAGCCTCGCGAACCGGCTCTATCCGCACGTCCAGGCGGGGTCCCATTTCCGCCGCAAATCGATCGGCAAGATCCGGATAGAGATCGTAGGCCCTGACTTCCTGAATATTGAATACGCACGAGAGCGCTTCGAGATTTCCGCGGCCCTGTACGCCGCAGGCGACAATGCCAACCGTCGAGCTGTCCTTGCGTGCCAGGTACTTCGCGGCAACCGCCGTTGCCGCGCCGGTCCGCATCGCCGTGATCCATGTGCAGTCCATCACGCAAATGGGAATGCCGGTTTCAGGATCGTTCAGTATCAACAACCCGGTGATGTACGGCAACCCCTTTGCCTGGTTTCCCGGGTATCCCGACACCCATTTCATTCCTGCCGATTCAAGGCTTGGAATATACGCCGGCATCGCGTGAATGAACGCATCCGGTTGGGTGTGAATGCCGGGCTTGGGAGGCATCTCCACGTTGCCTTCTCCCTTTTCTGCAAACATCCGGTCCAGCCCGTCGATGATTTCCGACATCGACAAACCCACCGCTTCCACGTCGCTTCTCGAAAGATACAATACCGTATCCGACATTGGCCGCTCCTCGCGGGAAACTTGATCTGCGAACCGATGTTCTTTATCTTCAATCCGTCGCTCCGCCCTCAACAAACGGTGACGTTATCCCCGTTTTTTTCGTTATCAGGCCGGAGTACGGGGAATCGCCGTCCACATTCGAAGGAAGCGATATGGACTGCCTCACGGACGAACAGTGGGAACAATTCCAGAGTAAGGGGTATCTCCATCTTGGAAGGGTTGCCGGCGCGGCCGAACTGGACGCCCTGAAGCGGCGCATTGACGACATCATGCTGGGTACTGCGCCGCTGGACTACAGTCGGATGCTGATGCAACTGGACGTCGTTGAAGGCCGGGAAGGTCCGGGACCTCAGACCAGGGGACATAAGGGCGCAACTCTGAACTACCGGAAAATTCAGGACCTGGAGTTCGATAGCCTTTTCCTCGCCTATATGCAGAAACCGCTGTTCAGGTGCATTTGTGCCGGCGTCTACGGGACAGATGCGCCGGTGGCCTGCTTCCGTGCCATGTTCATGAACAAACCGGCAGGGAAAGGCCACGACCTGACCTGGCACCAGGACCGCTGGACCGACCTCGACCGGGATCCACTCGTTACCGTCTGGACGGCATTGGATCCGGCCACGGTGAGAAACGGTTGCGTCAGAATCATCCCCGGTTCTCACAGATGGGGCCTGGTCAACCCCGAAAACGCGAGCGGGTTCCTGAGTCCCGGGCAGATCCACGAAAAAACGCGAAGGGCAAAGCAGGTGTATCTGGAACTCGACGAGGGCGACGTGGTTCTCCTGCACAACTGGCTGTTACACAGTTCCGGCACAAATCACACGGACGTTCCCCGCAGGGCGTTCAGCACCTGTTACATGCACGCGGCAACCAGGTCCGCACGCGGCAATGCATTTTCGGTCATTTTTGGAGCGGGCGCATTGATGCCCCGACCCTTGTAGCGTGTATCGGCCGCAATTCGGGGCCCCACCGCTTTTCACGTCACCCAGGCCCTCGAATCCGGAACGTCCAGCCATGTGCCGTCACTCGCGATGGATGCCTGGCTGATCAGACCGGGCAGCGTCATGTCCATGGCTTCGTGGATCCCGATCGGGCAGGGCGCCGTTCCCGCGATGGCGTTCACAAAATCCAGAATCTCGAAGTAATCCCCTCCTCCGTGTCCCGCCTTCAACGCGTCTTCCGACGGATCGCGCCACATCTCCGGCATAAATTCTTCTTCCAGATCCGACAGATCCATCCATGTATTCCTGTCTTCGCACAGATCCGCGAGCCAGATCCGGTTCGCCTCCCCGCTTGCGCGTGCGGATTCGTAACAACCGGTGGTGCCCTGAAGGGCGTAGTTCGCCATCGCGTGCGGGCGGTCCGACAGCATGTCCACACGTATCTTGATCAGCGAGCCCCTGACGGTCTTGCATAGCATCACGCAGGAATCCTGATTCTCGTATCGATTCCCTCTCGGATCCTTGTAATGATGTCCGCTGCCTTCGCAGCAGACCCGTGCCACCCTGTCGCCCGCCATCCATTGTAGGATCGGGCCGAGGCTGTGCGTGCCGTAGGTGACGCCGTCGATCCCCGTCTGCCATTTCCGGCGCCAGGTCGTTATCTCGTTCAATCCCTTCAACTCGTGGACATACGCCCCCTCCGCGTAATAGACCTCGCCGAACAGTCCACGCCGCGCGAGCTCTTTCACGAGCACATTGGGTTTCATATACGTGAAATTCTCGGCCATCATGTATAACGCGGGGGTGCCGGTGGCTGCGGCGACCAGGCGTTTGCACTCGTCCACTGAAACCGCCGCCGTCACCTCGCTCAGTACGTGGACGCCGGACTCCAGGGCGGCGATCGCCTGTGGCGCGTGGAACTGCATTGGCGTGCCGATAATCACGGCGTCCAGGTCGGACATTTCCAGCATTTTTCCGTAGTCCGAATAGGTTTCCGCGGCGCCCAGCTTCTCGGCCGCCGCTTCGAGCATGTCCTCCCGGATATCGCACACGGCATGCAGCCGGGCGGCGGGATGCGCGTCAATAGCCGCCCGAAAACTCCCGCCTCTGCCCGCCGCTCCCGCAACGCCAATGTTCAACCTTTCCAGGACTGCCATGCCGTCTTTCCTTTCCGGTCTGATTGCGAATGAACCGTCGATACCGGCGACCCGCCGCGGGTTGCGTGACCGCCCCCGGGAAATCATGATTCCACGGGCGCGACAGCCGCTATCCTGAAGACGCGAACCTTTGCGAGATGCGTCAGTCACGCAAGGGTCGTTCAAGCCTTCCCTTTGCGGGCGGAAGCCGAAAACCATCCTCTCTGAAAAGCCCGAACGCCGGCGCCGACTTCACGAATTCCACAAATCGCCGTATATCTGCGCCATCTCTGTCCCTCACGATCGCAATGGCGTAGACAATCTCGTCGTGCGTACCGGATGGAAACACCGCCAGCGCTTCCACCCGCGCGCTGGAAGCGGCGTCGGTCGCATACACGACGCCCGCCGCACAGGCGCCCTGTTCCACAAACGCGAGCGCGGACCGCACATTCTGACCCACGGCCAGGCGCCCTTTCAGATCCGCCCACCATCCCAGACGGACGAGCGCCTGCTTTGCGTATATTCCGGCCGGAACATGGTCCGGGTCCGCTACCGCAAGGGGGCCCTCGAACGCCGTGGCAATGTCAAACTCCTTCTCCCATTCAATGTGGAACCCCTCTCCGCGGGGTACCACAACAACCAGCGAGTTGCCAAGCAGGTCGGTCCTTGTGCCCGGGTGAATCAGCTCCCGGGATACCAGATAATCCATCCACGCGGGATTCGCGGAGATATAAACCTCGGCAGGCGCGCCCTGCTCGATCTGCCTGGCCAGGGTGGAAGACGCCGCGAACGACGTCCTGACCTCTATATCGTTCTCCGCTTCGAAAATTCTTTCGATCCGCTTCATCGGCCCGGTCAGGCTGGCGGCGGCATACACACGGACGGTTTCAGCCTGAAGCCGGGTATGCGTCCAACCCAATATGAACAGGCACCACGCCAGACGGTATACAGTCATTTTCAATCCCGGTACTGCGCAAATCCCCATTGCGTCAATGACGTCTTATTTAACAAAAAACACCCTATGTGCAAACCATTTTTTCAGTCCCGATGCGCTTGTGTGTCCACGGCACGGCATGGGCCCGGTTCCTGTGCCCGGAGATCCGGGGCACCGCCCGACCCGCTTGATGGCGCACCGGAATTCAGTTATACTATCGCCGATTTCATATCATCGAAGGATACGCATGCCATGATAACTGAAGTCCACCCCGGCCCGAATGCGGAAGTGCTGGAAGCCCAATCGCGGGTTTGCACCGGACCCCATCAATCCCGACCTCTGGGCCTGAGGTCCGCAGACCCCCAACCCGGACGTATTCTGGATCTTATCCTTGGTTCGGTCAGGGGTGAATTACCCGATACGTTGAGGGTATCGTCCATACAGATGGGCGCTTTCTTCGTGGCCATGGCGCTGCGGCGCCGCTTTCCACCCCGGACCCGGTGGAGTTGCGCCGAAACGGGAGCGTTTGAAAGGTATCGCTCATCGCTTTGCAGAGACCTGCCGGCCGAGGTCCTTTTTCTGCTGGATCCGTCCCGGAAACTGGATCCTCAGAACGAGCAGGAAGCTGTACTTATTTCCGCTCTGGGTAAGGTCCTGGCCGGTGAGCACCTGAGTTACGGCGAAACACGCCGTATGTGTGGCGTCATACTTGGCAGGTACGGGCGAGCCGCGCTCAAGGGCGCGGCGCTCATCGGCCAGCGGATGAATCGCGAGACGTACGATGAGGCACGCGGATACCTGGACGCCGCGTTCGACCCGTCCGAGGCTGTGGAGCTGAACGTCGGCTCGCTTACCCATTTCGGTGAACCGTACGACGGATCGAAGAGATACTTCCGACCCACCCTGTTCGTCGCGGCGGTCAGGGCCGTGCTCGGACGCCCGACGGTGCTTCACGGGGTAGACGGAATGCCGCCGAAGTGGGGAGTCACCGACGAACAGATTCTCAAGGCGCTCGGGGCCAAGGTCGATCTCACGCTGGAACAGGCCGGAGGCCTTATTGAAAACCCCCTCGTGGGGTTCGCCTACGTCAGTCAGCGGGTCTTCTCACCGGACGCCTACGCGGCAAGGGTATTCCGTGCCCATATCGGAAAACGGCCTCCCTGGGCGGCAACGGAGAAGGCCCAGCAGCTTTTCACGTGTCCGGGTGAGAACCACATGGTGGTGGGCTATTACCATCCGGGGTACGAAAATATGTTTCTTCAACTGGCTGCGGATCGTGGTCTCAACTCAGGTCTTGTCGTGAAGGGAATGGAGGGCGGCAGTTCCTTCGGCCTGCGGCTGGGCAAACCCTCCAGCGGCGAACGGAAAGCCATAAACAATGTACGGGGTTTCCGGACCGTCGACGAACGAACTGAAACTTACGATCGCGACGTCGATCCGGCGGCCGCCGGATTCCGTTACGACAGTCAGCCTCGACCCGAATCCGTTGGCGCAGACGCCTTTGCAAGAGCCGGATGTGCCGCACTTTCCGGAAAGAGCGGCCCGGTCTACGACCAGATCGTGCTCAACGCCGCCATTAAAGATAGTCTGATTGGAATTGATGTCGATCCATCATCGGCCATCGAACGCGCCAGGGACGCCATCGACAGCGGCCGCGCCTTAACGCATCTGAAGGCATACGTCGAGGCATCGAACGGATTCGCGTAGCAGTCGCATCGCAACTCGCGCGTACGTGTCGGTTCACATTGAAGGGAACCCTTTTTATGGATTCGGACGTCATTGTCGTAGGCGCGGGCCACAACGGGCTCACCGCCGCCGCGTACCTTGCACAAGCCGGGCTCGACGTCAGCGTGTTTGAACGCCGGTCTTTTGTCGGCGGCGCCTCGGTCACCGAAGAACTCTGGCCGGGATTTCACTTTTCAACCTGTGCCCACATGATCCACGGCCTGCCCCCCAGAATTATACGGGATCTCAATCTCTACGATCGCGGGATGAGAATGCTGCCCCGTGAGGGGTACATTCGCCTTCGTCCCGACGGCACCTACCATGGACCATCGGATCACGACTCTCCCAGGAATCGAACCCACCGGAGCCGCCTCACAAACGGCGAACGCGCAGACGCTCGCCGGTACGGTGAATTCAAGCGGACGCTCCTGGACATCGTCACCCCGTACAGATTCCAGGCGCCGCCACCCCTGGAGAATGTACGTTCCGCGATAGCCGGCACCCCGTCGGCCCACGTGCTCGAAAGAGCCATTTACACCCGGATCCGGGAACTTCAGAACGCATTCCTGTCCACCGACCACCTGAAGGATCTCCACGCAACCGAAGGCGCCTCGGTCGGCCGAAATCCCCTGGGCCTTCACTTTGCCTACGGTTCCATCAACCGCCCCGACACGGAAACCGGCGAAGCCCATCCCTATGGCTACGTTGAGGGCGGGATGGGCGCCGTCAGCGATGCCATCGCCGATGCCGCGCGAGAAGCTGGCGCGGCCATCCATCAGGACGCGGGTGTTGACGGATTCCTCGTGGAAGAAAATGCCGTTATTGGTGTGCGCCTGGAAAACGGAGAGGAAGTCCGCAGCCGAATCACCGTCTCCAACCTGGACCCCAAAAGCACCTTCCTCAGACTCATGCCTGCCGGATCGGTCAACGGCAGGCTGCGCAGGCACCTCGAAGGTCTTATCACCCACGTGAGCTGTTATAAACTGCTTGCGGTTGTCAGCGAAGCCCCGCAATGGAAGTTCTGGGACGGAGATCCTGAACAGCCCTACCGGGGTGCGATCACCCTGAACGCATCGAGGCCGGAGGTCGACGCGGCATACGATGAACTGGAAGCAGGCCTTCCGGTGCGCAAGCCCGTCATCAGTTTTTCGATGCCCTCATTCGCGGATCCCACGCTCACCCAACCCGGCTATCACACCGCCTCGGTGTGGATCTATCCCGCGCCCGCGCGGCTCCGGCGGGGTGCGTGGGACGACGTCCGGGAGGAGATCGCGGAAGGCATCATCGACCAGATCACGGAATTCGCTCCCAACTTCAGGTCCTCCATTCGAAACTATGTCTTCCGGACGCCGAAGGACATCGAGCGTGAAAACGGCCTGACGGACGGCTGTATCTGGCACGTGCAACACGCCGGCGAACATCTTTTCTGGAACCGGCCCCTCCCGGAACTTTCGCAATATCGCGCCCCGCACCCGGGCCTGTACCTTTGCGGCGCGGGACAGCATCCCGGCGGCGAAGTGAGCGGCATTCCAGGCCACAATGCCGCCCGGGAAATCCTCAAGGATCTGGCCTGATGCGCGAATCAGCCGGACCGAAGCGTGGCCCGCTGTCCCCTTTCTCCCGCCGGGACCGGGACGTCGCCCGCCGTGAAGCCGTTTGAACGCAATTTCAAGCAACACCCCCGGATCCCCGTCTTTCAGGGTACTCTATGCCCGGTGAACATTTCATCGCCTCCGAAGGCATCGCCAACGCGCGCCGTAACATAGAACACATGCACTGGGCTGCCGCCGAGCGGGACGCTGCCGTCGACTGTGCCCGACGCTGGCTTGATCTGGACGATGACGCCGTGTGGTCCCTGGTTACCGGGCAAACCACCGGTCGCAGCACCAACGCCAGCGTCACCAAGGGATGTCCGCAATGCGGCGACGGCATCAATCGTTATGGGGGCGCCTTCAAAGTGGACGTACTCCGCGACCCGTGGAAAATCATCTGCCCCAACTGCGGCGGCCGGTTCCCCAGCAACGACTATGCCGCTTTTTACAGGAGCGGCATGGGTCTCGACGGACGCTTTCATCCCGACAGGGCCGACCGCAGCCTGCTCTTCAACGCACAACATCCGGATAAAGACGACCTCCTTTTCGGCTGGTGCGTGGACGACGGTACAGGCTGGACCGACGACACCGGAGAGTCATTCAAACTCATTGGTGTCTATGGACACCATGGCATCTGGAACGAAATACGCACCGCCTGCCAGGGGTTGAAGCGGGCGTACCTGCTCACGGGCAAACCCGTGTACGCCCATAGGGCCGGAATTCTTCTGGCCAGAATCGCCGACGTCTATCCCGATATGCGCTGGTCCTACTGGGCTGGACTCGGATTTTTCAACTCGGACGGATTGAGCGGCCGGGGTCGTATCTACGGCCGGATCTGGGAACCGGGCCTGCTCATCACCTTCACGGAATGTTATGATGCCGTCCGAACCGCGTGGAAGGATGACGACCCGCTCTTCACGTTCCTCTCACGCAAACAGATCGTCCACGGTCTGTGTTCACAGAACAACGTGGACGATCTGTGCCGCCATATTGAAGATCGCATCATACGCGAGGGCATTGCCGCCATCCTCGCGGGCGACGTCGCCCGAAACGAACCCGGCGACCAGGTCACAATGGCTGTTCTCTCTGTCGCTCTGGACGCGGAGGATACCGACCAGTGGCTGGACTGGGTCTTCAAGGCCGGCAAACTGCGCGGTCAAGAACCGAGCGGCGGACACATCCCGAAACTCTTCGCGGGAGAAATCGATCGGGACGGCATCGGTTCCGAGGCCGCGCCATCCTACAGCCTGGGCTGGCTCCACAAATCCCAGGGTATGAACGATCTGGACCGTGTACTTGGGTGCCGGCGCTCATACACCCGCCACAGTATCCGGGGATACTTGCGGTACAAGCAGATGTTCCTGGGTCACATCCGCATGATCTGTCTGGGCAGATACATCCCGAACATTGGCGACACGGGCCAGACGGGTAACCCCAACCTCTGCGGTCTCACCGTCGAGCAATGTCTGGAGGGCCTGGAGCTGTTTGGCGATCCCATTTTCGCCAGGGCTGCACACCACCTCGTTGGTGGAGATCTGACACGGATTCACGGCAGCATCTTCAATGAGGATCCGGAAGCCATCCGGCGCCGCGTGACAGAGACCGTAGCGCAACACGGAGCCTTCCGCCTCGATTCTGACCTGATGACGGGGTATGGTCTGGCACTACTCAGAGACGGCGCTGATGAGACCGAACGCACCCTCTGGCTCTACTACGGCCGCAATACCGGCCACGGGCATGCGGATCGATTGAATCTGGGCCTTTACGCCTTCGGGTTGGACCTGCTGCCGGACCTGGGCTATCCCGAACACGCGCGCGTATGGCCAAAACGCTCAGGCTGGACCAGCCATACCGTCTCCCACAACACGGTCCTGGTTGATCGAAGCAAACAGCAAGGCAGCTACTCCGGTAAGGTTGACTTCTGTGCAACCACCGGAGAGGCTAAAGCGGTCTCCATTTCATCCACTGACGTCTATCCACAGTGTTCGGTCTACCGCCGCACCAGCGCGTTGGTGCGCATCTCGGATACGGACTTCTATGTAGCAGACCTTTTCGAGGTCTCCGGCGGAACTTCACACCACTTTCTCTTCCACGCTGCCGAAGGGATCGTGAGGACTGAGGGTCTCGAGTTCACGCCGCAGGATAGAGGCACCTACGCGGGTGAAGACGTCGGGTTCGGAGAATTTTACGATGGCGAAGTACGTAACTACAGCGGCAGCGGCTTCCAGTACCTTTACAACGTAAAGCGTTGTGCAGCAGCGGCCGGAACGGTTTCCGCCGATTGGACCATTACGGATACGTGGCAGGTGCTCCCCACGTCATCCAGGCCCGGTTCCGCGACCGACGTTCACCTGCGATGGAACTTGATTAACCCTCCTGGCGAGATTGCTCTCTGTCACGGCGACCCGCCTGTCAACAAACCCGGCAATCCCCGGCGTCTGACCTGCGGCATTGTCGCCAATGAGGGTGAACAGCCCCTCGACTCCGGCTATCTGAGCATCATCGAGGCTTTCAGAAGAAACCGGAATATTGTGGAAATTGAGGAGGTCGACCTCCCTGGCGAACCTGCTGTCCGTGCGATAAGCGTCCGCCTGCAGGACGAATATATCCACACAGTCATCTTTGGCGACGGGCACAGCTCCATCAACATAGACGGCCGCATTTGTTTCAACGGCAGGTTCGGAATCTTTGCGGAATCGAAAAACGGCCCGCAATGGGCCACACTCGTTGGCGGGACGATCATAGGCACTGACTCACACGGAATCCGGATGGCGGAAGCCGCTTGGACCGGCGTCGTCTCCACCTACGAGCCCGGGGTCATCCACACAGACGAACCACCGCCCGACCGACCCCTCTCAGGCGCTTACATCTCCATCCGGAACGAAAATGAACGCGATGCCTGCTATCGGATCCGAAGCGTCGAGCGCGAAAACAACAGGACATTCATCCGAGTCGGCGATGAAAATTTCATCCGCGGTATGGTGGACGACCTGGATTACTCGAAAGGATTCCGGTACGACTTTGAACCGGGCGACGCGTTCAGGGTTGTCCATACGGGATTCGAACGCTGGGAAAAGTGAACCCGAATCAGGATCCTGCATTTCGTGCCGAGTCCTGTCTTCTGCTTCCCGTGGTTGCGCTGAAGGGCGGGTGGGTATTGTCTAGATCTCCAGAGTCACTCGACGTGAACTGAAAAAACGTCCTTCTTGACGACCGTTGCGCCCCGTTTCAGGGGTTTTCGTCGCGTGGCCGAGTTGCTGTTTTCTTCGGATTGGGGTTAATCCATTATGTCCAAAGCGCTTCTCATTGTCGATCACGGTTCTACCCTGGACGAAGCCAATCGTATGCTGGAAGACGTTGCGGAAATCGTGAGGCGGAAACGCGGGGGGCTTCTTGTGTACATCGCCCACATGGAACTCGCCCGACCCACCCTGGAAGAAGGCGTTGAAGCCTGCGTTCGCGACGGCGCAACCGAGGTTATCGTTCACCCTTACATGCTCTCGCCCGGGCGTCACGCCACTCACGATATTCCTGCCATGGTTGAACGGGCCGCGGTTCGTTTTCCAGGCGTCACGTTCCGGGTCACCGGACCCCTGGGAATCCATGACAAGATCGGAGAGGTCGTTATCGAACGCGCGGGCCTCGCGTAATTTTCCCGCCTCACGTCACTTCTTTTCGACGGATCCCGCTCAACTTCACCGCACCGCCGGTCACCGGGAACTCAGATGCAACTGACGCGACGTCCAATGCTGCGGGTCTGCCTGATTACCTATGCGCACACGACCGTCGATTTCTACATGACCCTGTTTCCACCGTTGCTGGCCCTTTTCAAGGAAAAGTTCGGGCTTACGCTGGTGGAAGCTTCCCTCCTGCCCATGGTCGTCTCTCTCTTTGGCAATATCCCGCAACCGTTTATGGGCTACATCGGCGACCGGTCCAATCGCGTGCGTCTGGCGGCCCTCGGCGTTCTCGCGTGCGGCCTTTGCGTTTCCGTAATCGGAATGCTGCCAACGGCAGCCGTACTCGCCGGTTTTCTTATCCTGGCATCTCTGGGTTCGTCACTCTTCCATCCGACTGCCGGCGGGCTCGTGACGACGTCATTACCCGGACGATCCAATTTTACCATGGCGGTCTTCCTGACCGGCGGGCCTTTGGGCATGGCCATTGCGCCGGTGACCGGGACACAGATTGTCTCGCGATACGGGATGGAGTCCCTGTGGATCGTTATCTTTCCCTGTCTTGTGGCCGCAGCGGTCCTTTTCCGCATGTCCGGGATCGGCGCCCGGGCCGAGAGTACGAAGGCGCCGGTCCGCATCAACTACGCGTTTCTTCGGACGGCGGCCATGCGTCCGCTCTGGATCCTGTATGCAATCGCCGTGTTTCGATCTCTGGTGCACGCGGCCTGTGTGAGCTTCGTCTCCATACTCGGTCACGAACGGATGTGGGATATTTCCAGGATCGGCTGGGTGTTGTCCGCCTACCTGATCGCGGCCACGCTGGGCCGTCTGGCCGGCGGATATCTCGGTGACCGTGTGGCGCCTCGCAGGCTTCTGGGTTGGTCCTGCGCGTTCTCGACCGTCTTCTACGTTGTCTTTTGCTTCACCTCCGGGCCCGTCTCGCTGGTGTGTTTTCTTTTTGCCGGGTTCATTTTCGACCTCGGCGCCACCACCAATATCGTGCTGGCGCAGCGCATCCTGCCGCAGCACGCCAGCACGGCCACGGGGCTGGTGATGGGTTTTGCATGGGGAATCTCGGGGCTGATGCTACCGGGCATTGGTCTTCTTGCAGAGATTACGTCCATGGCGTTTGCTCTGGCATGCGTCTCCCTCATCTTGCTTCCTTCCGCCGCGCTTGTGGCCGCATTGCCGGGAATCCCGGATCGGGGTGACGCCGGAGCGGTACCCGATCGCTGATCGACTTAAACGGAACCTCCGGCCGGATATCCCGTCCATAACGAAACGGCCGGTGAAAAGGGGCTGCTGCGGTAATGAAGCATTAAATTACGGGAGCCGGACCTTGAATCGAACCATCCGATTGCAGGCGATATCTGCCATATTTCAAGTCTTGATATTGTTTCCCGCCTTCGGCTCCGCCGCGGCGCAACCCGCACACGCTCCGGGGCAGATTCTTGTCAGGTTCAAAACTGCGGCGGCGAAAACCGCTGCGGGAAGCCTTGCGAGCCTGCATATGCGTTTTGGCGCCGGCGCCCCCGAGCCGGTCTTTAAACCACTCGCTGTCCCGGCCAAACGCGTCCCGGGATTGCCGCAGGTGTACCGCCTTGAGATTGACCCCGGCGCAAGTCCCGTGGAAGCCGCGGCCGCCTACACCGCGCACCCCGACGTCCTCTATGCCCAACCCATCCACCTTTTTTCCCACCACGACGCTCCCGACGATCCACGGCTGCCCGATCAGTACGGTCTGGAGCAGATCAGATGGCAGGTCCTTCTGGATGGCCTTCCCCCGGGCGAACAGGACGTCGTTGTCGCGATTATCGATTCCGGCGTGGACTATACCCACGAAGACCTGGCGGGCAATATCTGGATCAACACCGTTGAAGCATCCGGTCGGCCGGGCATCGATGACGACAACAACGGGTACGTGGACGACGTTCGCGGGTGGGACTTCACGCACACCCCGACACTCCCTGCAAAGGGCGACTACCTCTCGCCCGACAACGATCCGATGGACGAATCCGGCCACGGAACCCGTGTTGCGGGCATCGCCGCGGCTGTAACAGGCAATGGCGTGGGCATCGCCGGCGTCGCGCCCGACGCCGCGCTGATGTCACTTCGCGCCGGCGTGACGCTGCAATCCAACCTTACCTTTCTTGAGGAAGACGACCTTGCCGCCGCAATTCTCTATGCCATGGAAAACGGAGCACACGTCATCAATATGAGCTGGGGGGGGCCGGAGAGCGCATTCCTCATCCGCGACGTGGTGCGCTATGCGGCTGCGAACGGCATTGTCCTCGTCAGTTCGGCTGGAAACAGCGGTGAATTCGGACTGTCATACCCGGCTGCCATGGACGAAACCATCGCCGTGGGGGCCACGGCGCCGCTGGACCGGATTGCCGCTTTCAGCAGCCTGGGGGTCCCGCTGGACCTGGTCGCGCCCGGCTCCGGGACGCTTACAACCATGCCTGGAAACCGCTACGCGCATGCCTCCGGCACGTCCTTCTCGGCGCCTCATATCGCAGGCATCGCGGCACTCATTCTCTCCCGTCGTCCCGATCTCACCGCCGAGCAGGTCCGCACGCTGCTCACGGCATCCGTGATTGATCTCGGGAAGGAGGGTTGGGACAGCAGCAGCGGCGCGGGCCGTATCGATGCGGCGATATTGCTCGAGAAATCCACGGGATGGGCCAATCCGCCCGTCGTACAGATCGACCACCCCCGGACGGATGACAGCGCCAGGCAGAACGTTGACATCATCGCCCGGGCCGATGGTCCCAACGTTGTCGGTTACGAACTGTTCTCGGGCATGGGAGAAGATCCTCAGTCCTGGACCCGGCTTTCCGGTGGACCGCCGGGATCGAACGTCCGGTATTCCTGGACGCCGGGTACATGGGCAGACACCACCGCCATCTTACGGCTGCTGGCCCGACTGACGGACGGCACCACGCTGGAAGATCGGGTGCGAATTGGCATACGGCGGGCGCCGCCGGTTATTTCGAAGGCGTCTTTCGCACCCATACTCATCGGAAACCGACAGACTTACCACGCCGAGTGGCATACCAGACATCCGACACGCGGCGCCCTGCTCTATCGTTCGTCAACGGCGACGCGGGAAGACACCCTGTTTTCGGATATCATCTACACACGCCATCGCGTCACCCTGCCTCCGGACCTCGCACCCGGACTCCTGGAATACCGAATCATGGCGCGGGATGCCGCCGGGCCGCCCAGGCTTTCCGAAGCGTTGACATTCCCGGTGAATCCGCTTCGTCTTTCCTCTACGGGTTTCGTTCAGACCGGCACGCTGCCCGACGGGTATATTGCAAACGAGACCGCCGACTTCGACATGGACGGGCGTCCCGAAGTCGTACTGATGCCCTACGTCAGCGGCCGTCCCTACAACACGAACCTGATCTTGGAACGTGACGAAAACGGAAACTTCACAACCGTTTTCCGGACCCGCGAGTCGTTCCTTCCCTGGGCCCTGGGCGACGCGAACAACGACGGCCGCACCGACCTTCTCGGCATCAACTTCCCCCGCACCAACATCGCCCGCCTCCGGCTCTTCGTCGGGACACCGTTTCCCTCCGAAACTCTTCTGGATATCCCTGAATTCCAGGGCGGCGAAATCGCCGACGTCGACGGTGACGGCAGAAACGAGATCGTGGCCCTTTCGGCGCTTACAAGAGACATTCGCATACTGAAGAGTACCAGAGAAGGCGCTTTCGTTGGAGGTGCCACCCTTTCGAATCCGACCGACGGCTCAAACTGGCCCGGTCTCCGGCTTGTCGTTGCGGATCTGAATGGCAACGGGCGGAAGGAAATTCTCTCAGGTGACGACGACGGAGACCTCTGGATCTATGAAGCCCGGCAGGGCGGCGGTTTCGCGCAGACCTGGAAACTGGCGGGCAGTGACAGTACCAACACACATTGGATTGGCGGCGGCGCTGATATTGATAATGACGGCGACGTGGAATTTGCCGTGGCCCGTGCGGCGGAAGACCGGAACGACGCGCTCAACGGCAGGTGGAACCTTGAAATCTACAGCGCAAACGGAATCTCCTCCTATGCCCTGGAGTGGTCGATCCGCGTCTCGGGTGTCATTTCAACGGGAAACGGCATTGCGACGGGCGACGTGGACGGCAACGGCGTGCCGGATCTGGCCGTCTGTCTTCTGCCGGACCTTTACGTCATTCGCGCCACCGGGCCGGATTCATACGAACCCGTCTGGCACGAGACCGTTTCATTGACGTACCGCCCCCTCATTACGGATCTGGACGGGGATGGCTATGCCGAACTGCTCTACAGCCGGGACGGCGCCGTGCGTCTGATGGAACGTACCGGGCCGGGAATCCGGAGGGTGCTGCAGCTCGTCCGGGCCTATCCGCTGGGACCGGACAGCGCCCGACTTGAGTGGACGTCCCTGGAAGGCGGCGCCATCCATCGTATCCTGCGCGGCGTCGACGGAAATACGCTTGACACAATAATCGACAAACTAACCGGAAATACGTACACGGACACCGGCCTGACCGAAGACAGCGTATATCGTTACGTCGTGGTTGCCACGCTGTCCAACGGCGATGAAATCCACTCCGAAACACACGCCCTGCGCCCCAACCCTGCTCCGGAACTGAATCGCGTGGAAGTCGTTCATGAGAACAGTCTCTCGCTCACGTTCAGTGAACCGATGTCAGCCCAAACGGCCAATCCCCACGGATATTCGGTCGTTCCTGACCTGGGTCACCCGACCTCGGTGATTCTTGACCGTACGAGCCGGCGCGCTCTGCTGTCGTTTTCGATTCCTTTTGAAGCCGGCCGTGAGTACGCCGTTATCTGCACCATGGCCGCGGACTCGTCCCGCGTCCCCCTCGCGTCCAGGTACCGGCACATTTCGTTTACATCCGGGCAGACCACCTTTCCTTCGGCGGGAATTGCCGACTTCGACGAAAACGGCAGGGTTGATTTTTCCGACTTCCTGCTGTTTGCCGGCGCCTTCGGCTCCACCGATCCCCGGTTCGATCTGGACGACGACGGCAAAGTCGCATTCTCAGACTTCGTGCGGTTTGCTCTCCTGTTCGGCAAGGTGGTGTAGAATGCGGGAACCGTTTCATTCCCCGATCGCGATATTTAGCAGTCCGTTGAAAAAGTCGCTCTGCGCCGAAGGCAAGGCGCGCGACCGCGTCGAATCGCGGGATTCGGCAAGGGAGCGCAACGCAGGTGTTCGGCCACAAGGGCAGGACGTAGTCCGGATGGACTTTTTCAACGGGCTGTTAGGGAAACGCCGCCCATTCCGGACTGCGATTCCGTGAGAATCTCAAGTCTCAGTGCGTCGCTGCCTGATCCATTCAAATGCCCAGACCAGGGCAAACCCGCCGAATAGCAGAGGCGTTACCCAGACCGCTTCTTCCCATACCCCTTCGCTCGCGTATCTGATCAGGACGTGATATGAAACCGCGATCAGACCTGTAAAGACCAGCCACGCCGGCTGCCTGTAAAAAACCATGAAGGGTATCATCCAGATCGCATACCAGGGGTGCAATGTTGGCGTAAGCAACAGGAAGGCGCCCACAAGGAAGAACCCTGCCTGAATTGGCGGCATCCTGCTGAACGTGAAGAGAATCACCGCTGTGCCAAATCCAACCGCAATAGCCGCGCGCGCCCAAAGCGGGTTGTCCAGCGCGTAACTCAAGATGTCATAAACCGGTGCATTGAAGCTCCAGTGTTCGGCATAAGTGAGGAACCCTGCAAACAGGGTGTCTCCGGCTTCCCGGTAGGGCAGGTACCCGGCCGCAATGGTTGCGGTGAAAATCAGAACGGGCCAAATGGCCTTCGGACTGAAGCCTGCGCGCAACCGCCCTTCAGAACTTTGGGAGATCCTGCCGCAGATCCAGCGAAAAAAAACCGGAACCAGGCAGATGGCGAAGAACTTGCCCAGAAAGGAGAGTCCCAGCGCGGCGAATGCTCTCGCGTAACCTCCAACCTGAAGATAGAGGAACGCAATAACCATAAAGGAAACACCCAGCGCATCGACGTGGCCGTTGCCCGCCACCTCGACCGGCAGCAGGGGATGCCAGAGGTAAATGAGCAACTGTCCCGGATGCTGATCGTAAAGCCGTATCAGGCCCAGCAGAAACCACGCCGTCAGCAGATCGAAAAGGACGAGACCCGTCTTAATGGCCCAGACAGACGGGTGAATGAGATAACAGACGCGGAAGAATATTTGAGCCAGCGGAGGGTAGATGGTGGGCACGTGGGGATGGTTTACACGGGGGAAGACCACGTCGTCTTTAAGGTCAGCAAGCGCCTCGGAAGCAGGCGGATACACGTAGGGATTTATCCCCGCGGCCTGAACGCGTCCGTCCCACAGGTACCGGTAAACGTCGTCCGACAGGCCGGGCGCGGAAAAAAGCAGAATGACGCGAAACAGAAGACCGAACAGAACGACAGTCTTTAGAGAGGCGCACGAACAATGCAGGACCGCCGCCACGTAGAAAACCATCCACAGGCCGAACAGTACAAAAAAAAGGGGCATTCTGTACCGGGTTTCACCCAGGGCCAGTATGCCGATTGCACACACGCCGATCAAGACGCCTGAAATCAGGAATCTGCTTTGCCTTGCCTCCATACCTTGCACTCCCTGGAAGCTGTCGTGCTCAAACCACGTCCTTTCCCGAAAAACAGAACCCTAACGGCGAAGCCTGACAACCCTCGCCCTGAGGCGCAATACCTCGTCCGGTACAAGATCTCGCATTGCATTTCGACTTTCCCTGTCCATTGCCCAGTAGTCCTTGATCCGATAACGCCGGCCGTTTTCGTCCGTAACCGTGATCGACGGAGGTTCCGAGCCGTCCAGCGCCTCCCGGTCCTGCGTTCGGAACACGACTTCGCCGTCTTCCGCGACAACGGTCCACTCACCACCCGTTCCACGAGGCGTTACCGACAGGATTTCCCGAATCCGAGGAATAAAGTACGCGTCTTTCAACGCGGCGTTCAAAATTTCCTGAGAGTCCGCGTCCAGTGTGCCAGGATCTTCAATCAGACAGATCTCCTGACCGTCTTCTCCCAGAAGCCCCACGAAGCGGTCAGGATTGCTTCTCGGAAACGCCCTCGCGACCCGGGCCACCGGCTGAACGTCGCCCCCGACATCGGCAATAATACCGTTCTCGCACTGTTTCAACCGGATTGTCATTGAGTCTTCAATTGAAGGCATCAGGAACCGACCGTCTATCGGGCGATGCGTCGGCCCGGGTCTCGCCGGAGGACAATCTCTCCGCGTCTGAAGGCCCGAACCGTACCGGTGGACTCAGAAACCGCCACAGCGATCGCGTTGGTGTTCTTGGTGACCGCTGCCGCGGCAACATGTCGTGCTCCCAACCCCTTGGGTAGCGTGAGGCCCCCCACGTATGACGTGATATAGCGACAACCTGAGCGTATAACGCCATCCTCCTGGACGATGAACGCGCCGTCCATCAATGCGACCTCCTTCACGCCTTCCCGGTTAACGGGATCGCAGATGTTCCGCTCCCGTTTCGAATATCCGCGGAACGGATCGTACGTCATCACCCGGGAATTGGCCAGGACGCGGTCGGAGTCGCCCAGTACGAACAGGGTGCCGACCTGCTCGCCTTCCCGGCCTTCACGTCCGATGTCAAGTGCGATATCCAGCACCGACTTGACCACCTCAACGGGCAGGTCGCCTGCCAACGGAGCCAGGCTCTCCGGGTCGAAGTCCTCAAATTCCCAGCGGGTGTCCACGGTCATCAACGTGTCCACGCCACCGTGTTCCATGACATTCGCCAGGCAAATCAGCCGGCTTCCCTTCTTGATGTGACCGGCCTCCATGCCCAGCATGATGCCCTGCCGTACCCGTTCCAGATGGGAAACATCGTCGAAATCAAGTCTCAACCGTCGAATTCCCAAACTCTCGATGCCCTGAAGAAACCGATTGCGCCGGGTGACCAACAGCACCGGGCAGGTGTCGTTCAGGGACAGTACGGCCGACCGGGTCACACCGGAGTCCGCCACCAGCAACACGAGATCCGCGCCAATCTCGCCGGAGAGTCCGGCGGCGGCTTTCAACAACGTGTGGGCTCTGGACCGATTCTGTTTTGCCATCGGACGTCTAGTGTTCTGTCCCAGAAATAAGTTGCCTAAATTTGGCCGTCGAGTCGCCCGGCTCGCAAGGCACCTCCGACCTGGGCNNNNATGAATCGGCCTGCCTGTGCGTGCTATCTCACGCACGCAGACAGGCGGAAGAATGGTGAGGTATTTTTGGGACAGGACACTCGTTCCCGTCCACATAAAAAAGAGGTTGAGGTAGGATAAATGTCGCCGGACCGATTCGAAACATCCTCAGTTCCAGACCGCGTCTGCCGCGAATCCGGATGCGTGAACTATCTCCGGGACCTGAACCGGCGTTTTCTTCCGTACGTCACCGGTCCCTCGCTTTGTTTCTCTGTTACACTGCCCGCCGGAACCGTTTCCGGTGTATCTTCGATCGAGAGAAATTTCCCGGGAATCTCCCGTGCAAGGATTGTGGGTCCGCAGTCGAAGAATTGTATACCGTCTGAGGCCGCCCGGCGTGCATCCACGCGTATTACAGCTCCGGGCTCCCGCCTGTGTTCCGCCAACCGTAGCGCGACGGCAGCGTCGAAAGAGAGGTGCACGTATTGTCTGTCTACGGCCAAAAAGTCTTCCACTTCCGATACGCTTGCGCCCTTGTACAGCTGTTCCGGAGGTTCAATGGGTTCGGTTCCCAGTTCCATCGCGAAACTATGGCCATAGCGCGCACGGATCCGGCCGTCGACAATCTCAAACCGTTTCTTGGGTGCTTTGTACACAAGTTCTTTGACGTCCCCGGCTCCGATGTCGGCATCCTGATTCTTCAACGCGGATATCACGGCATCGAAATCAGCAAAGCCGTTCCCGTCGACCTGGACGCCGAACTCTTCCGGCCGATGCCGGAGCATCAGCGACAGCAGCTTGGATACCCTGACTGGAGATCTGTATTCGTCCATATTTGTCCCTCGCAATGACAGTACCAAAGTTTCGATTCAGTTCGTACACGCTGGCGTTCGCTGCCGTAGCGGCCGGCAAGGCCCCGGCCCCATCCGGCTCACCGGAGACCAGGCATTAAAAAGGATCATTCGGCGCGTGATCATGAAACTGCAACGTCTCAGGTATAAACGTAAGAGACACGTTGCCCGTAGGACCGTTGCGCTGCTTGCCGATTATGATATCCGCCTTACCCGGCCCATACGGCTGGCCTTCGTCATCTTCTATTCCGTACACCCCCGGTCGATAGAGAAACGCGACCACGTCCGCGTCCTGCTCGATGCTGCCGCTTTCGCGCAGGTCGGAAAGCTGCGGCCGTTTGTCGGTCCGGGCCTCAACCGCACGCGACAACTGCGCGCAGGCGACAACGGGCAATTCCAGTTCTTTGGCCAACGCTTTGAGCGATCGCGAGATACTTGCGATTTCCTGTTCCCGGTTGTCCACTCTCGCCGTGGATGTCATCAATTGGAGGTAATCCACAAAGATAAGCCCGATGTTGAACTCCAGTTTTGCCCGCCGGGCCTTGGCACGTAATTCCAGAATGGAAATTCCCGGTGTGTCGTCAATGTATATTGGTGCGTCCGAAAGCTTTTCCACCTGGCCGGCCAGAGTCTGCCATTCCTCGTGCGAGAGTTGTCCCTTACGCAATTGCTGCGAAGATACGCCCGCTTCGGCACAAAGCAAGCGGTATGCGAGTTGCTGCATACTCATTTCAAGGGAAAAATAGAGCACGGGTGTCTTTTCCCTCGCCAGAACCCCCAGGGCGGCATTGCGCGCCATGCACAACGTCAGCGCCGTCTTGCCCATAGAGGGACGGGAGGCCACTATTATCAGGTCTGATGGCTGAAGCCCTGTGGTAATATCATTGAGATCCAGATACCCGGTGGTAACGCCTGACAGAGCGTCGGGCTCCCTTTGAGCTTTTTCGATCAACTCGAGTGTCTCGTGCAGTCTGGACTGCAGCGATACGACGCCCTGTCCGATTTCGCCTTCGGCGATTCGGAACACCCGTTGCTCAGCCCGGTCGATGACTTCGTTGACCGCTTCCGCCTCGTCGTAACACTCTGCAATAGTCTGCGTGGACGCGTCGATCAACCTGCGGCGCTGTGCGCGTTCGAGTACGATCCTGGCGTGGTATTCCGCGTTTGCGCTGGTCGCCATTTCGCCGCCAAGGCTGGCAACATAGGGGTACCCGCCCACGTCTTCAAATTGCCCGCGGCGCTTCAATTCCTCCGCAACCGTCACCTCGTCCACCGGCAGTCCCCGCTCGGTCAACGCGAGTACGGCCGCGTAGACCCGGCGGTTTGCCGTATGATAAAACGCCGTCTCGTCGCCAAGGACCTCAATCACCCGGCTGACGGCGGCGTTGTCAATGAACATTGCGCCGAGAACCGCCCGTTCCACCTCAAGCGCCTGAGGTCGCGGACGGTCGACGGGAGTCTGTGCGCTGGATGGTTGGGAAGCCATAGGATCACGCAATGAGAAGGATCTTGTCCAAACGACGGGGCAGGAACGCGTGGATGTACCTAACAGTCCGCGTTGTCGTATACGCGCCTGAGCAGTTGCAAATCCTCCCAGGCGGGGCGTTTCCAATGCCGGTTTCGCAGGAGCGCTGCCGGATGATAGGTGGGAATCAGATGAATGCCGCGGTATGAAAAAAGCCGGCCCCGCAGACTGCCCATTGGTTCATCGGTTCCCAACAGGGTCCGCGCGGCGAATAGACCAAGGGCGCAGATTGCAACGGGCTGTATGTACTCGATCTGCCGTTCGAGGAAGGGTTTGCAGGTCCCCACTTCTTCCGGCTTCGGGTCCCGGTTACCCGGGGGCCTGCATTTGATTACATTGGCAATATAGACCTCGTCACGCTGAAACCCGATGGCCTCGATCATACGGGTGAGTAGTGCGCCCGCTGCTCCTACGAACGGCAGCCCCGTCCTGTCTTCTTCCGCCCCGGGCGCTTCACCGATGAACATCAGATCTGCATCCGGATTGCCGCTGCCGAAGACAACGTTGCGCCGATTCTCACACAGCCCGCACATTCGGCAGTCGCGGATCGATTCGTAAAGATCGGCAAGCGGCGCATCCGCGTCGGCCCGCGCGAGCCTGAACTCTGTCAGACCGAATTCCGCCTGTGCTTCAACGAAGGTTCGTACGGCTTCCAGGGTCTCATTTGTCTCAACGTCTAGGTCCACCGGTCTTTCACCCAATCCAGAATCCTGTCCGCGACCTCGAGCTTGGACATTTTCGGCAACGGTTCCACCTCGCCCCCGTCGATCAGCGTGACCACATTGGTGTCCACGCCGAATCCGGCGCCGGATTCGTTCAAATTGTTCAAAACGATTAAATCCAGGTACTTCTCTACACGTTTCTTTTGTGCGTTAGCCAGACCGTTTTCCGTTTCCATCGCAAATCCGACCACGATCCGGCCATGCTTCCGGGCGCCCAGCCCCACCAAAAAGTCGTCATTCGGAACCAGATCCAGCGTCATCCCGTTGGCGTTTTTTTTGATTTTCGCGTCGGAGACGACGCGAGGCCTGAAATCCAGCACAGCCGCAGTCATCACAAGGGCATCCGACCCTTCAAATGAGGATTCGGTCGCCGCACGCATTTCTGAAACCGTTCTCACTCGAATCAGGTCCACTCCAGCGGGCGGATCCAGATTGCCCGGGCCGCTCACAAGAACCACGTCCGCGCCACGCTGCCTGGCGCGGCGGGCTACCGCGTACCCCATCTTTCCCGTGGATCGATTCGTGATAAAGCGAACCGGGTCGATGTCTTCTTCCGTCCGTCCTCCCGTAACGACGATCCTTCTACCTGAAAGATCTCCGAACGTCACTGCCGACGAGACGGCTTCCGCAACGATACGCTGCGGGTCTGCAAGCCGTCCCATTCCGCTGCTGCCCGATGCAAGCGCGCCTTCCTCGGGTCCAATCAGGCGATATCCCATATCGGCGAGGCGTTGTAGATTGCGTTGGGAAGCAGGATGCCGGTACATTGCCGTTTCCATTGCCGGCGCCACCATCACCGGCGCCTCGCTGGAAAGCACGGTGCAGGTAAGCAGATCGTCCGCCAGGCCGTTTGCCATCTTGCCAATCACATTGGCCGTCGCAGGCGCAATCAGAATCAGGTGGGGCCACTCGCCCAACCTGACGTGAATTACCTCCGGATCTCCGGCCTCAGGAAAAAGCTCGGTGTAGACCCGGTTGCCGGAAAGCGCCTCAAACGTCAGCGGCTGGACGAACTTCTGTGCCGCCGCGGTCATCGCCACCCGCACTTCGGCGCCTTCACGCTGCAGGCCGCGAAGTACTTCAACGCCCTTGTAGGCGGCAATCCCGCCACTAATTCCCAGCAGGACCCTCAGCATTGCCATCTTCCGCTGCCATTTCCCCATCGACGTCGTACGTAATCTTCACTTTTCCCGTGGAAAGTCGATCAAGCGACAGCGTTGTGGGTTTTTCCGCCTCACCTGAAACGTCTCTCGCCATCCGGGCCTGGTTGATCCGGCGGGACTCTCTCGACGCGGCGCTGACCGCCTCGTAGGGGTTCACATCGTCGTTACTGATCTCTTCGAGAAAGAAAATCCGTGACATGTGGACACAACCCTCCGTCTGTGTGTGCTGCCTCTGGTCAATATCGCAACGCGCTACAGGCACCTGATTGAGACAATTTCAGGTCCGTGTCAGGGCACATTCCCGCAACCGTATTCAACGAGCAAGCCGGGGGTTCGCCACGGCCTGTGCCGTTCTGCGCGAATCAGTTCCTGAACGTCGGATACGGCACGATCCAGATCCTTATTGACGACCATATAATCAAACTCGGCCGCTTTGACAAGTTCATTTCTTGCAATTTCCAACCTGTGCTTCATCGCGCCAGGCGCTTCGGTATTGCGCCTGTCGAGGCGCTCTTCAAGCGCCTTGACGGATGGCGGGAGCACGAACACGCTTACGCACCGTTCCTTCAGCAAACGCTTCCACGCCGTTGTGCCCTGCACGTCTACCACGAGCAGTACGACGCCACCCTTTACAAGTGCGTGCGCAATCGCCTCGAAAGTTGCGCCGTAAAGAAAGCCGTACACCTCCGCCCATTCGAGAAAACACCCCTTTTTCAATCCGGATCGAAACGCATCCTCCGACACAAAGTGGTAGTCGATGCCGTCCGTTTCGTTGTGGCGTTTCGCGCGCGTGGTGGTGGTCACGCATCGCCGCAGGTTGTTGTCGCGTTCCAGGAGTCCCTGTCGGATGGATGTCTTTCCTGCACCTGCGGGACCGGACAGTACCACGACGAACGACGCGGGTTGGTGATCGAGTCGGTCCTGGAGGGCCTCAATTCCGAACGGTTTTTCCATCTGTGGCACCGATCACGCTGTTACTCTATGTTCTGCACCTGCTCTTTGAGCTTCTCGATCTCTTCCTTGACCCCAACCACGAGATGCGCAATCTCCGCGTCGCCGGCTTTGGACCCGATCGTGTTTGCCTCGCGGAGCATCTCCTGGAGAAGAAAATTCAGACGTTTGCCGACCGGCTCTTCGCGGTCGAGCGTCTTCAGGAACTGTTCGTTGTGACTGTGGAAACGTACTGTTTCCTCGGTAATGTCGATGCGTTCCGAGAGGAGGGCGATTTCCGTGAGGAGACGGTTCTGGTCGACATTCTCCGGGGCGATGAGTTCCCGGAGTTTCTCGTCGAACCTCCGTCGTGCGGACTCAACCTGTCTGGGCGCCAATTCCTGTATTCTTCCGACCATGTCCTCCAGAAGATGAACCCGTTGGACGAGGTCCGCCGCCAGCTGTTTTCCCTCCGCGACCCGCATCGACTGGCATTGGGCTACGGCCTGTTTGCAGGCCGGCGCAACCACCTTCCAGACGGCTTCCAGATCCGGAGCGCCGGATTCGAATTCGAACACATCCGGCATCAGCGCGACCTGCAGGGGATCGGGTGCATCTGAAACGCCCAGGCGAGACTGCAACCTTGCAAATCCGTCCCGATATCCCTCGAAGACACGTTCGTTCAGAACCGGGATACCTTGTCCAAGCGCGTCTCCGCTCACATTCAGCGAGACGCGTATGTGACCTCGCGACAATACGGAAAGCACGAGGTCCCTGATTCTTTGTTCCAGGGGAGACAGGTGTCTGGGCAGATGGACGGATACCTCGCCATAGCGGCCGTTGACCGACCGCAGCTCGACCGAAGCTCGATAGCCGTCGGTTTCGACTTCTCCCCTCCCGAAACCCGTCATGCTGACAACCATGCATTCTCCCGGATCTATTCCGCGCAACTCGTGTAAAATTATGAAACTAAAAAAGATAGCACATACACGAGAGTTTGTCAACCCGCAAACCTCAATCCCGTTGCCGAAAATTCGAATTGCGGGGTGAAAAACGCCGGCGTATATTCCCGAAACGTACAGAAAACATGTCGGTCAGCGCCGGCTGCACACCCACCGAAAGGAACCGGGATGTACGATAGATGCCGTTCTGCGGCGATTTACTTCTGCGCTTTATGGCTGTGTCTGAGCGGTATCCTCGCGCCGGCGGTATATCCATCGGAAAAGGACCTGGTCAAGACCCAGGTCCATCAGGTCGGGCGGGATTCCGAAGATCAATACGTCGTTTTCCTGCGTAACAGCGAGACCGCGCGACTTCTGCCTATATGGATCGGTCCTTGCGAAGCGATGGCAATCTGGCGCAAACTGAAGAACGAGACGTTTCCCCGACCGTTCACCCACGATCTGTTCCACAACGTACTGGAAGAGGCCGGCGTCCGCCTCAAATCCATTGTGATCGATGAACTTCGCCCGCTGGAAGAAGGGGGCATGGGGAGTACGTATTTTGCCGTTCTTACCCTGCAGGGTCCGGATGGAACGACGTTCAAGATGGACGCGCGTCCAAGCGATTCAATGGCGCTGGCCGTCAGAATGGGCCTTCCGGTCCACGTGGTTCGCGGTATCATTGAAAGCCACGGCATCCCTGAAAATGAGGCGCCTCCGAAACCGGCCGCGCCGCGAAAGACACCCAGGTACTTTTGACCACCCGACGGAATCGTCCTGCCACCGGCAGTACAGTCTCATCCACCAGCCGACACACCGCACTTTCGATGAGTCAAGATTACGAGCCTGTATCTCCAGGGGTATTTCACGACACCACGTCGAAATCGTGTACATCCTCCCCTGCCTCAATCGACAGAATATCCAGCGCGGCAGACGCTCCCTGACCGGCCGAAATAATCGCCTGCGTCTTGCGCAGCCGCGTACTCCATCCCACAACGTACAGTCCTTCAACCGCCGTGCGTCCGTCCCCGTCGCATACCAGCCCGTCCGGACCTCTCTCGAGCCCGATACTCACGCCCAGCTTCACATTGGTACCGGCAGCCAGAATCAGATAGTTCCCTTCGCGGGTGTCCCCGCCCCGTGTGGTCACTGTAAATCCGGCCTGGGTTTTTTCGATGCCGGCGACCTGTCCGTCCTCAATTCGCGCACCCTGCGCTGTGACCTGATCCCGGGAGATACGTTGAAATTCGCTCCCGGTCAACTCAGGAATACCCAGGTAATTGTAAAGCATAGCCTTATGCATGGGGGTCGTATTCTGTCCGAACACCACCACATCCATGCCGTTTTTGGCCAGGAACAGCGCGGCGCTCAGTCCTCCCGGACCATCTCCTACCACCAATACCGATGCCATCACATCCTCCTGTCAGGGCGTTTAACGTTGATTCGTCATTCTTCGGGGAAGCAAAACCGAATATAGGCAAGATGGACTTTTTCAACGGGCTGTTAATGCAGCCTGTGTCTGCGATTGGCGCTTTCGCGTCCCCTCACGATGGGTACTGCAACAATGCGTCCAGTTGGGTATCTGTCGTAACCGGTGCGGAACAGATCGAATCTCTACACACGTACGCGGTGGGTCTTCCATTAACCGCCGTCTTACCGGAAAGTAACGGAATGCGCCGCGACAGATCTTCGCTGCTTTCCGGATCCGCGAGAATGATCACCCGGCTCGATGGCAGGCGTCCGTATGCAATTTTCAGGAGATCTTTCGTCGCTGAATCCTCCGGTTCGCCCACCAGGACGATCTCAACCGGACGTCTGGTGAAATAATCCAGACCGCAGAGCATCTGGCCGAATCCGGACGGCATCTCTCTCAGCATCGGTTCGAACAGCTTCAGGGTCTGCTCCGCCTTTTTCCACAGATCCGGCCGATCGAGAATCGTACCCAGACGCATCAGCGACATAACGGCCATCGAATTCCCGGATGGGATTGCGTTGTCGTACGGGTTCTTTGAGCGAACGATCAGTTCTTCATTCGACCGTCCGGTAAAATAGAAACCACCCTGATCCGGGTCCCAGAATTCCCGGAGCATCGTTTCCGTGAGCGCCTCCGCCGCATTCAGCCAGCGTGGATCGAAGGAGGCCTCGTAGAGGTCGAGCAGTCCGCTGCTGAAAAAGGCGTAATCGTCCTGGTAACCCGGGAACCGGGCGCGTCCGGTGTTGTACGTGTGCAGCAGACGTCCGGATTCCGTCACCATGTTTTCGAGTACGAAAACCGCCGCGTTCCGCGCCGTTTCGAGATACGCAGGTTGTCCGAGAACCTGATAGGCACGCGCAAAAGCCGAGATCATGAGACCGTTCCAGCTCACCTGGATTTTTTCGTCCCGTTCCGGCTTGATCCTGTTCTCTCGGACGTCTGCCAGTACCTTTCGCCCGCGCCGTCTCGCATCGTCCAGGCGCTCCGGGTCCACATCCAGGAATCGGGCCAGTTCAGGCGCCTCAACCGGTATATTCAGAATACTCTTCCCGTGTTCAAAATTACCCTCCGGGCGCACATCGAAGTACCGGCAGAACAACCGCCCTTCTTCCTGCCCCAGCAATGCGTGCACCTCCTCCTGGTCCCAGACGAAAAACCTGCCTTCCTCCCCTTCGCTGTCCGCGTCCTGAGTGGAATAGAATCCGCCCTGCGGGTTGGTCATCTCACGCATGACGTAGGACAGCGTTTCCTGCGCAATTTGCCGAAACAGCGTCTCCCCGGTGTGTTGGAAGGCTTCCAGATAGAGCTGGGTCAACAGGGCATTATCGTATAACATCTTTTCGAAGTGGGGGACCAGCCAGCGATGGTCAACCGAGTACCGGTGAAACCCGCCACCCAGATGATCGTATATCCCTCCCCGCGCCATTTTCCGCAGGGTGAGCAGTACCATATCCAACGCATTGCGATTGCCGCTTTTCTCGAATTCCCTCAGAAAAACCGAGAGATTCATGGTGCTCGGAAACTTCGGCTGCGATCCGAAACCTCCGTTTTCCCAATCAAAATTTCGGGCAATCTGCGAATATCCTTCAGAAAACAGTGCTTCCGTCAACGCTCCATCCAGATTTCGCAGGTTGGTCAGCCGCTTCAATCCGGCCATCAGTCGTTCGGCTGCCTCTCCCACTTTGCCCCGGTTGTCGCGGTAATGCGTTGCCACGGAGCGAAGTACGTCGGGAAATCCGGGACGTCCGTGTCTGCTGTCCGGAGGGAAATAGGTGCCGCCGTAGAACGGTGTTCCGTCGGGTGTGAGAAACACGCTCATAGGCCATCCTCCGGCGCCGGTCATCATCTGTACCGCGTTCATATAGATTTCGTCCACGTCCGGACGTTCTTCACGGTCTACCTTGACGTTTATGAAGAATTGGTTCATTACGTCCGCGATGGCTTCATTCTCAAACGACTCTCTCTCCATCACGTGGCACCAGTGACAGGCAGAATATCCGATACTCAAGAAGACGGGACAGTCAGCTTTTCTTGCCTGTTCAAAGGCCTCGTCTCCCCACGGATACCAGTCCACCGGGTTATGCGCGTGTTGCAGCAGATAGGGACTGGTCTCGCGTAACAGCCTGTTTGCAGATCGCGGTTTATCCATGGAGGCATCCAATGAACGGGTCCGTATTATGCTGATCGAATGGCACCGGAGGTTTTCATGGCTTCCGGAGAGGTACAACCTGCCGTGGGCGGCAGATCTGGAACGGGCAATCGCGGGAGTTGAACGCGAGGGCAGGTCAATCGCCCTCCATCCGGCCGGCGATGCACCCTCCGCGCCGAAACGCAGAACGATGGCGGGAAGCAGGTCAACTCATTGAAAACACAACAATGTCGACGCCGGCCGTCCCGGTTTCATCTTCATGAGCCAGCTTGAATTCCATGCACCCCACCTGTCGGACCAGGTGAATATTTCCCCTGTCGGGCGGGTCCTCGCAAATCGTCCACCCGGCAAGACCGCTTCGAGTATGAAATTGCCGAGGGTACATGCTTCGTTCCGGGGAACCTGGATCTCGAGCCGGTTCTCCAGGCGCAGATGTTCAAGACATTTTGCAGGTAAATCCATCCGGATAGGCGCATAGTCATTTGCGGGAGGGAGGTTGCCAACCAGCACGCCGTTGAGGAATACCTTTTTGTCCTGGCGCAGCGCGTGCCATCCGCAGAACCTCAGGGAAGCGCGCCGAATATGGTTCAAGTCGTCGTGTATCAACCGGGCATCCGGAGGATGATCCATTTTTTCGAATGCCGAGAGTTCCCCCGGGCGATGCCAGACGAGTCGTGTCTCGACTCCTCTGTTCAAGTGATGCCATGACGTTTCGACGGAGGTTCGACCGACGTGAACAATAAACCATCCAGGCGCCGTATTCTCGAGGTAGCCCGGCCAACAGGTCAACACGTCCTGGGGATACGGCAACAGGTCCTGCACACGATCCAGCGGCGTTGGCATCTCACTGGAAAGGCCGATGGACGCGCACATGCATTGCAGAACCGGTCGCCCATCCGTTCGGTGAAGCAATACGTTCTGGTTGTGGGTATGCCCGCAAAAATAAGCGTCTACAGGATATTCCTGCAGAATTTCCGGCAGATCGAGATGGAGGTCGATGTTGGTGAAAAAAGCCCTTGCCAGCGGCCATACGGGATGATGTCCGAACAGAAACGTTCGATCTATTCCCGCGGCCTTCCGGTTATTCAACGTGAGTTCCAGCCATTTCCGTTGAGCGCCGTTCCGCTTCCACGTGGGCGTGTCGAGGAAAACAAGCCTGCACCCGGCGACGTCCAGAAAGAAAAACCGCTCCCGGGGCGTCTTGCCAAGCCAGCGGCCCAGATACGGACGAACAACGCTGTCGAATGCCTCCACCCGGTCTCTGTTGCCGCACGCGAACAGCAGCGGAATCCCGTATCCCTCGAAAAACTCCAGTCCTTCCTCAATCTCGTCAATGGCGAGTTCGACGTCGTGATGCCCCTCCACCAGATCTCCGGTGATGACCACAAAAGCAGGGGAGACTTCCTTCAGCGAATCCATCATCGGCATCAGGACATATTGAACGCTTTCGAGGTATTGGTCAACCTGCAAGGGTCGAAACGAACCACCCGTTTCCTCCGTGGGTTGCCCGAACCTGGGATGCAGGAAATGCGTGTCGCCCACAACGGCAAAAGTGAAGGGCTTCTCAAGTTCTTCGCCAACCTCCTGGAGATTCATCAGAAGTCCTCAAACACCGCCGCCCGGCGGACCGCCGCCCCGCCGGCCGCCGCCGCGTCCACGTTGAAACCCTCGCCGTATTCTTTCCAGATAGTCATCCAGAATCTTATCCTGTTTTTCGTCCAGCACGCCCTTGACCTTCTCAAACATTGAGCTTCGAAGCCTGCCGAGTTTCTCCATGATCTGTTGCCGGTCGGCGCCGTCCCGCATTTCCTTCTGCAGTTCGGCCCGTTTGCCATGAATCTCCGATAGGGCGCTGCGGACTTTTATCAGTTGGTTGTCATTCAACGCTATTTTTCCGTCGAATGCCAGAAAGCTCATCGTCTGCTCTACGGGCAGCATCATTCTGAGACGGCCCGCGCCCCCGCGCCGCCCCCGTTCTCGTCCGCCCCTGCGGTCGGGCTGTGCCGTTGCATCTACGGTAAAAGCCAACACGATGAAGGCGATCAGCGCAAGTCCCGCAATCCTTTTAACCCGTGTCATTGAAACCTCCCTGCGGTTGGAATTCGGTTCAGGCGGATGTAATACGGCCCGGACCAGGCGTCTTCGGTGTTCCTTAGACAACCGGAATCCGGGCGGCGTTCCAGAATACAAAGCAGTCTTCCAGGCTAGTGTTCTGTCCCAGAAATAGGTTGCCTAAATTCGGCCGTCGAGTCGCCCGCCTCGCAAGGCGCCAGAGCGCAGGCGACCTGCGTAAGTTCGGCGAGCGAAGGCAACGCCGCGAGACGGGATGAATCGGCGGAAGAATGGTTAGATATTTCTGGGACGGGACACTAGAAGACGACCTGGGAAACGGCTTTCGAGATCAGCACAACGGAAACCGAAGTCATCCCGATGAGCCCCATACCGCAGTAGTATCCTGCCAGCAGAATGGGCGCGTACGCACGCCATTTGGATTCCCCGAAACGCCTGGCGAAGTAGTAACGTCCGAGCAGCGCGCCGGCAAACTGCAGAATCACGAAATGCGGCCACGTGGCGAGCGACCCCACAAAACCGAAGAAGAACAGCGTTGGCGCCTTCAACGCGGCCAGAATGAGATACATAAGGCCGCCGACGGCAAATCCGGCGCCGATGAGTTCTAACCTGAAAATATCTTCTAGAAGCTCGGACCCAGTCTTACCGTGGCCCTCAAGCTCCGGCAGAGTTGTCTTGAGCCACATTGTCGTCATCGTGGCGTCGTACGGCCAGAAGGTCTGCACATAGTAATAGGCCGACGATGGGATGGGCCCCAGCCGCCAGATGAATTCCCAGAAGATGAAGCTGAAGATGAAAATGACGACCATCGTCACCGCGGTTAATTTCACGTAACTGACAAATTTCGTTTTCGTCAGTTCCATTTGTTTGTATGTAGGTACGGCCAGGCCGTGGTCGTGCAGCGGAAGGGGGGCAAACCAGACCGCCACGCCCTTGTATCCGGAAAGGAGTATTCCCGCTTCCCGCAAGTAGGGAATACTCGCCCCGTACGGGCTTCCCGTCAGGCCGATCATTCGAGCGCCGATATAAGAAGAAATCGGCGTGTAGATGAGTCCGAAGAACACAACCCAGCCCCAGTGGAATTCCGGAACCAGCATCTGGCACATAACGATAAAGCCCAATGTGGCGGCGCCCCAGAACAGAATCGGGTAAATCATCTTCATGTCCGAGCGGCCCTCAGGCAGGTCCTCAAGATCGATACCGGAGGTATGATGCCCTGTCTGCTGTTTCTGCCGGCGTTGTTCCATAAGCACCCGAAACACCTGGTAGAATCCGGTGAACGCGATGACGAACGACGTGCCGATCCCGAAGCTGAGCCAGAAGTCGAACTGGTTGGAGATTGAAGTGGGGATCGCCGTCATGCCCGCGGACCAACGGTCCAGGATCTCATATTTATATAGAAACGGGTTGACCACCAGGTTTCCGAGAACGGCGCCGGCGAAAGACCCGATGACCACCCAGAACGGCAACACGAATCCGACGATCAGGTGGCCCAGGTCGGTTGCGATTCCGAACAGCGCCGCAGGCAGGAGGGTTTTGATCTGTTCCGTGAAATCGATCCAGGGAATGGGAAGGATCTGGACCGTATCGGTCAGGAATATGCTGGACAGCGTCGGGACGACAACGTACAGAAGGCCCCAGACCAGTCCGATACACGCCCCGGTACTGAATACCCGCCATCTCCAGCCTTCCTGCTTGGCCGACGTCTCGGCCAGCGCAGTAGCCCCACGGGCCTGCACGGGAGCCAGCGGAAACGGCAATCGTTCGATGTCGCTCGTAATGCGAAACATCACGTACCCGAGCGACAGTCTCGCGGTATTGCTCAAAAGTGTCAGGGCAAGGAGGATGCCGATCGGCTTCAACCACGCGGCGTGCAGAAACGTACGTTCGGCGTAGATCTCAGGATGTTCGCTGATCCTGGGAACCACCCAGTCCGGGATAAAATCTGCGAGCCCTCTCGCCGCCGGGGACTGGATCAGGTATTGATCCCAGATCAATCCGCCGAACGGCCCACCGTACACCAGTGCCGCGCTCCCGAGTCGTACGCCCACGCCCAGCAATCCGCCCGCAACCCAGTAGATGACCAGGACCTCCTGTGTCTTCAGCCGCACGAAGGACCTCTTGGCGATTTCCAGGAAGAGGATGATGGTCACCCATTCGGACGCGCCCGCCATGTTCTGTCCGGTAACCAGGCCGAGATAGATCGCGCCGGGCAGCATCACCAGACCCACAAAAAGCGTCGCCCAAAGGGTCTTCATATTGAAGCCATCTTCGAACGGCGCATCCACCGGCATGATGTTTTCGTACTGTTCCTGCTCTTCTCTAGGGTCCTTGGGTTCGCTTGCCAAAACCACCCCTCCTCATTGGGAGCAGCGAATCACGGGTTGCGGGTCAACCCGTCGGTTGCCTGCGATCCGGATTTTATGCCAACTTGTGTTCTGTCCCAGAAATAGGTTGCCTAAATTAGGCCGTCGAGTCGCCCGCCTCGCAAGGCGCCAGAGCGCAGGCGACCTGCGTAAGTTCGGCGAGCGAAGGTAACGCCGCGAGACGGGATGAATCGGCGGAAGAATGGTTAGATATTTCTGGGACGGGACACTAGATTGCCGCCTCTTCCACCGTGTCCGACAGAATGCGGTTGCCCTCGTCCGCGTACTGGTGTTTCAACTCGGGTGGAATGGTCCGCCAGACCAGGAATCGCTTCCGGAGGACGTTCAGGAAACCCCGGTTAATCCGCTTCCAGGAGGCCACGTCACCGCTGAGCCGGTTGATGACGACCTCAATCTTGTAGATGTTGTGTTCCCTGGTTGGAATGGCCAGCAACGCCACCTCCTGGCTGATGCCCAAGTCGTATGGCGCAAGCCAGCACGTAAGGTTGATCTCATATTGAGGTTCACCCTGCATGTCCTGTGAGGTGAAACGGACGTAATCGGCCACAAAGTCGCCTACCGAGCCTTCGCCGTATGACTCGAAGACGCGCGTCAGATACGTGTACATTCCCAATACTTCCGCACCGCCAACCGTAAATGGAAAATCGAATACCCATCTGTCGCCTTCGGGTTCCGGAAACTCCCACTTTCGCGTTACGTCCGGAACGGCCATATCGGCGGCCTTTTTTGCCGGGTACAGCGTAGAAAGGAATACCGTTGCCATGACAATCAACGTGGACGAAATGGCGGACAACGAAGAATAGTTCAATTCGAGGCTGAGCAGTTGTCCCTGCGCCTGAGCCTGGGTGAACAGCACAAGGACCAGAACCTGGCCGATCAGATACCCGAACACGGCGCCAACCGTGGCGAAAACCGTCGCCTCCGCCAGAAAAAGCGCCGCAATGTGATTGGGAGCCAGCCCCACCGCCGAGTAAATCCCGATTTCGTTGAACCGTTCGTACACCGCGCCCATCATCGTATTCAGCACGATCAGTGCGGCAATCAGAATGGGAATGAAGAGCGTACCCAATCCGGAGAGAGACGTTGAACCGATGGAACTGTATACCGTGACCTTGTTTTCATGGCCCACAAACATGGTCAGGGATACCCGGGTCATGAATTCTTCCACGTCCGGCAGGAAGTTCGTCCTGGGATTGCCCTGGGAGTCCACGAAGTTCGCCAGTGCGACGGAGTTCAGAGTGCCTCCGATATTGCGGACGTAGTCATACGGCAATATCATCACGTTGGTCGATTCCAGGTGCGTAAACGTCTCGATCGGGGCCGCTGCGACAACCCGCGGGTCCTGGTCCTGAGCGTCCGCCAGGTCGTCCTTCTCTTTTACCGTATCCACCGGCGTCAGCTTTTCGTCGTCCATATCCTTATATTTGTTGAATCCCTCGGAGTCGATGATGCCAATCACGGTGAAGACGCCGCCCAGCATTTCGATCTTCGCACTTCCGGCGTCTTCCGGGAAAATGCCCACCAGTTCCGCGAGATCGTTCGGGAGAATACACACGTTTGTCTCACCGGGATCAAACCACCGTCCGCTCATCAGGTATCGGTCTACGCCGGTAATCTGTGGTTCTTCCGCCGTGAGTCCCAGCAAGCCGTTGACAAAGCTGTCTTTCCCCGTGGTGATACCCACGTCGAAATCGACATAGGTATCTCTCGAGCCCAGGTAGGAAGTCTGATCCGTGATCCTCGAAAAATTGACGTATGCCCGTTCCCCTCGAACCTGCGAAAGATACCACGCACGGGGAACAATGGTCGCACGGCCCTTGAAAGCGCTGGTCAGGTACTGCAGTACGGATTCCTGCAATCCTCTCCAGGAGCGGTCCCGTACCAGACCTCCCGGGTACGGCGGCTGGTTGTCCCTCGGCAATCGATAGAATTTGATGGATGTCTGCACCGAAGTAAACGACAGGGCCGTAAACGTAAGCAACGTCAGGGTGATCGCAGTCAGTCCGGTACGGAGAGGTCGTTTTCGCAGATTGGAAATGCCCAGAATTATAGAGGCGGCAGTCGCGCTTAACCGACCCACGTCCGCCTCGTACGTGCCCGCGGAGGCCTGTTTCATCTTTCGGACTTCCTCGCCGAACTTGGAAACGACAATGAACATCGCAATGCCGCCAAGGGCCATGATCACAAAAGCCAGGAAGATGATGTAGGGCGTGCTGCTCAGCTTGAAGGCCGGATGCACGTATCTGAGGATAATGAAAAACAGCACGAAGATCCCCGCAAAGCCGACCAGACGGCGGGTGATATCCGGGAATCCGAAAATCAGCCGCTCGCAGAAAAAGGAGAACGGAAGCAGGAGAATGAAATAGAAGATAATTCCGCGTACCGTGTCATTCGCGGTGGACATGACTTCGGGGTAACCGCGCGCTTCCAGACCCCACGCCTCCCTGGACGCGGCGATAAACCCTTCATAGTCGTGGCCGGCCAGATTCTCCCGCGCCCGCTTCAGCGCCTCGGCCGCATGCGTATGCAGCTTCTCCAGCCGCGCGTTGGTAATTCCGTACTGGGCAAGTTGCTTCATCCGGATGTCGTCGACCACCCACATATCCTTGGCGGCCTTGTAGGACGGGTAAAGGATAACCCCGGGCGGATAACCCGCGCCACGGGACCGCTCCAACAGATCATCGTCCACGTCCCACTTGTCCACGGGCTGTTCCAGCAACTCGTCCGGTGCGTTGGTCAGCAGATATTTCACGCCAAAAAGGCCCGTGCTCATCAGAATCTTTATGGGATCCGGACCGCCGGTTGTGGGGTTCATGGCCGTAAACGCGACTGCTGCCCGTGTGACGTCGCCTTCTTTGATACTCTGGTTTTCTATGTAATGGTAACCGTATTCCATCGGTTGGGAATCGCCCGCGTTCAACACGGTCATGAAATCGAGCGCGGAAAGGTAACTGGAATCGATGATTTCAAACACGCTGAGAGACCGGCACTTGAAGAGGACGGCCAGCATTTCGTTTTCCCACCATCCGTAGCCCTGCCTTGTCGGAAACTTCTCCTCCCCTTCCGTGCCCAGATCCGGCGCCGAGACAATTCTGCCGTGATCGTCGATTTCATATGCCAGTATCTGATTTGTAAACCGGTTACGCATGATATCGAAACGGAACCGGCCGGTGGCTTCGACCTCCTCTTTCGTACCGAACATGGGCCCCGTGGAACGATCGCTTACGTAACGCGGGCCTTCCGTGGTCTTGTCCACGATGAGTGTACGGACCCCGCCGCAGCTCGCAACCGGACCGGGCTGCTGGTAGGTGACGATAGCGCCCGGTACCGGCACGCGTGGAATGGCGAAATCGGCATCTCGTTCGAACCAGAGAATTCGCCCCTTCATGCTGTGTCCAAGGTCCTGCAGCTTGAGTTTGGAAACCCTGAAGAACTCGGGATCTTCCAGGGCTTTCAGCAACATGCCTGTTGCTGTACGTGACTGGCGGGCAAGATTGGTAAAGTTGACGTGTTCCAGCTGGTCTGCGGGCGTATCCACCCGTTCACGCGTTGTGGACGGGCTCGCAAGCGTAATGCCCTCCTTGCCGACGAATTTGACCGCCTCGCTGTCAAACCCCAGCCGGATGGGCATATAGTTCTTCCAGGTTCGCTTCGGCGGCGCAACGGCGTCGACGTGGCGTTCCTCGCCGGGATAGATCTTGGCCAAGTATTTGTTGAATTTCTTTGCGTAGGGTGCAAGCAGGTTGTTTTCGTAGTTGTTGGTTGACCAGTTCGGGTTGATAAACGTCCCGTGTGAGAAACTGGCGATCTTGCCCGTTTCGCTGGAGAGGTCGAACCCGACGTATAGACGGAAGTCGATCTTCCGTTCGTCCGGAATCTTCTCACGGAAGTGGTCGCTTTCCCTGGAATGCCTGAACAGAAAGTCATTGATGCCGGCCAACCCCTGAAAATGGGCGCCCGTCACGAGGAACTTGACCGTATATCTGGGCAGCTGCGCCAGCCGTGAGGAACCTTCCTGCCAGGATTGGTCTTTCAACGCTGCCGCGACTTCGAGAAGGGCAGCCAGCCCTGTGGCATTCTCCGCGCCGGGGGCCAGCGCCGGCACGACGGAAATGGCGTCGTAGAATGAACTCAGGACAACCATTTCGTCCTTCCACTTCCGTTCTTCGCGATCAGTGACGTAGGCATCGGAGCCGGGCAACGTGGCGTAGACGTTCCACGTGGAGACCTTTTCCCAGTCCATTCTTGACGTAACGTTCACGAGCGTGGCGCCGGACTCCGCCATTGAAGCAAGACGGACCGCGTCGTCTTTTTCCACCCAGAACCTCGGCAGGTCCACCGGTACCTGGAGGATTTTCTCCAGTGCCTGTCCTCTGCTGACGCCGCCGTTATCGTAGAAGATGACGGCCTGCGCGCCCAACATGCGGGGGTTGAGATAGTTCTGGCCGCAATCGAATTGCATTAAAGCGATGCTGTTTTTCACCGGTTTCGTATTCAACGCCTTGAAGGAGCCGTCTCCCGCGTCGATCAGTGTGCCGGTAACACCCTGGTCCGGCAGGGAAGGCGTCTGCACATGATTGGGCCAGAGCCCGTAAAGCCGGATCTTCGCCCCGGAGTCCAGGACCTCCAGCTTCGCGCCCTTGTCCATCGGCACCGTAACGTGGTGTTCCTCGATCGTAATGTCTTCCAGACCCAGCGCCTCGAAACGGCTCTTGACGTATTCAAAGGCCTTCCTGTGCCCCGGGTACCCAGGTACGCGCGACCCCATTCCCGTGAGAGCGGATACGGTTTCTCTAAGGCTCTCCTCTGAGATCCGGTCGGCGAAATCCTGGATGCTTTCGTCTCTCCGGGAGGGTTTTTCCTCGCGCAACTGCGGAACAACCGGCTTGATATTGAACACACGAACAAAAAAGTCGGTTACCTGTCCCGGGTTGAACACGGTAACCGACGAAAGCATAAAGATCGCGATCAGCCAAAGGATCACGCCGCCTAGTTTGCGCAGCATTTTCAACTCCTGAATCTTGAGTAACGTAGACTACGTTTCGGGCGACTTGCCCTATCGACGAATCCTGGCAAATGGCCGGAAATCCGTCCTGGCGTGGATGGGACCGCGTTCAGGCGCAGCCTCAGCCTCGGACTGAGCATGAAACGCATTGCGGACGGCCGCCGAAACCATCCGCCGGCGACAGGAGGTTTCGTTCGAAATCCCGGTCGCTCAGGGCGGTTCACAAAATTTGGATATAACACATAAGAAATCCGTTGTCAAGGCATTTTCCATTGCTCTAATCATCTGATTTTTCTGGCCTTCGCGGCTTCCGCCAACCGTATCCGAAGAAAGAAAACCAGAAAAACCCTTGCGCCGGAACACGCTTTTTTTATATTGGTGATCCGTTGTTACGGCAAGTTGTACGGGTTCATCAGAACTTACCCTCTCCCGAAAGGAGATGTACCTCATGGCCAGGTGCGCTCCCCGTCTGATCGCAATTCCGGTTGCCGCACTCTGTTTTTCTTCCTGCGGCGGTCCCGAAAAGAAAATCGAGGAGAAGCTCGCGGCAAATGTGCTTTTCTTCGCCAACTTTGACGACAGATCCCGTTTTGAGGCGTTTACGAAAAAAAAGGGCACGGTCGCTGCAATGGAAACGAGCAGCCCGCCCCGGCATGAGTTCACCGGCGGTAAAGAGGACGGTTTCGTTTCATTCGCAAACGGCGCAACCTATCTCAGCTATCAGGCGAAAGACAACTTTCCGTACGATGCGGGAAGCTCGTGGTCCGGCGGGGTTTCTTTCTGGTTGAGCGTAGATCCCAACAGCGACTTCAAGGAGAAGTTTCCGGAGCCCTTTTCGGTCGGAAAGAAGTGGGACGACGCCGTCATCTTCGTAGACTTCGACAAGAGCCGGAAGGACCGTCCTCCCAGCGCACTCCGATTCGGCTGCTATCCCGACAAGACGCAAAAAGTCGGAGAAGAGCAGGTAAAACAGTGGACGATCAGGTACGACCGGCTCAACTGGAAGTCCGACCAATGGCACCACATTGTGGTCACCTGGTCCAATATCAACAGCGGAAACGCCGATGCAGAATACGCGCTCTTTGTGGACGGTGAAGAAATCGGCAGGAAGAAGAACATCCGACGCGATATTACCTGGAACGTGGATGAGCTGGCCATCCGGTTCAACAATTACGCCTATTCCGGCAAGATCGACGAAATCGCCATATTCAATACGATGCTCGACCCTGCCGACGTCATCTACCTCTATAAGCCCAAACGACCATTGAACATCCTTCTGAAGAAAGACAGATAACGGGGATCCGATTCCCCCGAATGCCGGAATCGCGGTTCATGCGGCCGCGACGCACGACCCAACAGTGCAGGATTCTCCGTCATGGGCCGTCGGTTCAAGCCACACCGCAAACTGGAACGCCGGCATTCTCCCGCCTATCTGAATTATATCCTGCCTGGGCTGACGTAACTCGATTCGAGTCGTTAGAATTACCGTCTCGTTATATGGCGCTTTGGCTCGAATGCCTTCCATGGGTAAAGGGGCGATGGAGACGATGCTATCACCCCATTTTCGTAGCCGGCCGGACGTGGCGCTATACCCTGCCTGCAGAGCGACTTTATCAACGGACTGTTAACCCTTGTCTCCCGGGGCGCCCGTGTCAACCAGTCTGATCTTCCTTATACTTTCTGGCATCGGTTGGTTCGGAAGCCCGGTCCAGGGCGCTGAAGCGGGAGGGAATGAAGCTGAACTGGCTCATTTCCGACGCCTGATCAAGGTCCGGCCCGATGACATTCAGGCGAATATGCACTACCAGGATCTGATGATCAAGGCAGATCGTCGACGGGACCTGCTGGCCGAATACCAGAGACGCCTGCAGGCCAGACCCGGGTCGGCCGTGGGCCTCTACCTGTACGGGCGTCTGCTGACCCGGCCCGATGAACGGATTGAATATCTGAAACGGTCGGTACGGGCAAATTCCCGGATTTTTCATGCCGTGGTCGATCTGGGCAGAGCATACTACCACAAAGGGAATTACGACTCGGCTCTGGCGCAATACAGGACCGCACTGGAACTGAAACCCCGTTCGGCTTTCGTGCGAAACCTGATGGGCCTGGCCTATTACCATAAGGGATACGCCGATCAAGCGATTGCAGAGTACAAACGCGCCGTCAAACTCAATGACAGGTTTACAGACGCGTACCTTAATCTGGGCCTTACATATATATATACGGGAAAGCCGGCCAAAGCCGTTGAAATCTACGAACAGGCGCTTCGGTTCCAGTCCGACGCCACGGAACGCCGCTATATCTACAGAAATCTGGGAATGGCCTACGCGCAGGAAGGGAGACTCGGGAAAGCACGGGCCGCCTACCTGAAGGCATTGGAGATCGACCCGCAATACGGTGAGGCGTACGTCAGCCTCGGCAATCTGGCGTTTAACAGGGGGGATTACAAAGCCGCCGTCGACACCTATGGGAAAGCGGCTGACGCCGGGGCCGACGATGCGTCCGTCTATCTGAAATTGGGGGTGTCATACTTCAATATTCGCAATTACGAAAGTGCCATCACCCATCTTCAAAACGCGGTCAAGTCCGATTCCCTACAGATAGACGCCTACTTTTACCTGGGTCTGGCCTGCTATCGCGACGGCCGCCACGAACACGCCCGCGAAGCGCTCGAGGCCTACGTGCGCAAGGAAAAACGGATCTCGAAGAACTCCGTGGTGTTCGACGCCAAGCAACTTCTGGATGACCTGAATCGTCTTCGAATAAGATCATCCATTCCGGGTGCCCATAAGAAGGAATAGGAATCCATTGGCGAACAGCCCGCCGACCAGACCGGACCTGAATGTGTCGCTTATGGTCTCAAGCTCTCCGAAGCACGCGACAATCAGCATCGACAGAACCAGAGGCGTTACCGGCGTCCAACGCCTGGGAACCCCGATCCATCGGAGAAGCAGCGCACCGAGAACCGAGAGCGCTGCGACACCCAACTGGTTTTCGAAACCCATGGATTCCTCCTGTCAACCCCAATCCGAAAAAAACAGCAACTCGGCGACGCGACGAAAACCCCTGAAACGGACTCAATACCGGGTGCGGACTGCCGTGCGGCGCCCACGTACCGGCGAATTCCGTAGCTTCGCCAATATAACGCTTGCGCAATAGGCACGCAACCGCAATGGGGGAGGCGCCGGACCTGGCCGGGCGCGACGTGATCCGTCTTCGGCGGCCGGTGTTCCATCCCCCGCATCGCACCCCTCGTTGTCTGTGTTTCGGGCAATATCCGGGTCGAGTTCGACGCAACGGACCCGTCGGCGGCATCCTTGCGATGAGCCCTTGCGGGCCGCCTCCACCCAACCCCGGGCGCGGCGAAATTTCTGGAGAAATCGCTTGACATTGTCAAATGTAAGATGTATCTTCTTCCTGAATCAGTGCATTCACTATGAGCTGTTTCGGAAATTGTTATTTCTGTTTGACTTGTTGGCAACTTTCGAGGTCTTATCAACCAAGGAGGGGAGATGCGATCTGTCCTGAGAATCGGCCTTGTTGTCTGTTTTGCCGCAGCCTTCGCGGCTTGCGAACAACCTCCCGAAGAGGAAATCAAAGCCGCCGAAGGCGCCCTCAGCAAAGCCAAGGCCGCCGAGGCCGACGTCTATGCCGAAGAGATTTTCCGTTCAGCCGCGAATACGTTGCAGGATGCCAAGGACAAAACAGAAAAGGGCGAATATAAAGAAGCCAGAGCTGCCGCTATCGAGGCGGAGGAACGCGCGAACCAGTCCGTGTCGCAGGCGGAAACCAATAAAGCCAAAACGCGCGACGACGCTCAGGCGATCATCGATTCGACTTCTCCAGGTCTGGCGGAGGCCCGTGAAGCGCTTAGTGCCGCACCCCGCGGCAAAGGCGCAGATGAAGATCTGGACCAGCTTGATGCAGACCTGGGCGAAGCCGAAGCGTCTTTGAATAGCGCAAAGGGCAGCCTCGAAAACGGCATGTTTAAAGATGCCCTTGCCCAGGCCCAGGCCGCGGAAGGCAAGTTGGGCGGGGTACAGGACGCAGTAACAACCGCAAAGCAGAAAATCGAAGACTGGAAAGAGGAAAACAAAGCCTGGTATCTCCGATAGGCCGTCTGAATTTTTCTTCAGGTTGTTAATCCGGAAAACCGAGAAGTCTCCATTCTTCTCGGTTTTCCAGTTTTAGGTACGCTTTGCATGCGCCGGTTTTCTTTTTATCTAATTCCGCCTCTGTTGGTTGCCGTCGCTTGCCGGTCTGGTCCGCCGGACGACCCGAGTCCGCGTTCCGGACTTGCGGCCCCCCCCGTTCCATCCGCCATGGCAAAACGTCTTGAGGTGGAAATCCAAAGGCTGGAAGCCGCACTCGACGGGATGATGGATGAAAAACCGGACGTCGTCATCGACACGGTACACAATCGCCTGCAGGTCTGGCACCGAAACCGTCTGGTGGAGGAAGCGGTCTGCGCAACCGGAAGCGGGAAAATTCTGTTGAGCGACAATCGGAAATCGTGGCGATTCAACACGCCGAAGGGACAATTCGAAATCCGGCGAAAAGTGGTGAATCCGATATGGAAGAAGCCGGAATGGGCTTTCGTGGAGGCAGGTCTGGAGGCTCCCGTACTGCCTTGGGATTTCAGACGCCTGGATCCGGTCACGCTGGGCAGGTTCGCTCTGGAACTGGGCGACGGCTACGAGATTCACGGCAATCTCTACCCGAATCTGATCGGGCGGAACATCACACATGGATGCATTCGTCTGAACGACGGCGACCTCGAGTCGACGTTCGCCCTGGCGCAAAACGGAAGCCGTGTCTACATCTATTGATGCTCCGGGCCGCCATCCTCGTCGCCTTGTCCATTCCCTCTTCCCCGACGTGGGCCGGGAGCGTTCCGGATTCGCTCGAACAGGCGCTCCTTAACCGAAAACAGGCCCTGGAACTCGAACTTCGATTCGTAAGCGAGAATCCCAATGCCTACTATCTCGTTATCGATCTTCCGTCCCGCAAGGTCTATCTGAAGGCCGGCGCCCACATTTTGAGGATATGTGCAGTTCAGAATTATCGACCTGCGGGAGCGTTGAGCCTGTTGCCATCGCAACTCCGGATGATCGTGCGGATCGATCCGCACACTGTCGAACCCGGAAATTCCGGGCTCAGGCTTCGCGGCCGACGGCTGCCAATCGATTTCAGCGGCCGGTTGATAGAGGGTCCCCGGGGTCGCTCCAGGCTATATTATTCTCCTGCCCTGCTCATCCAGCCGCACGTGCTTCCCCTGCTTGCCGGGACCTTCGGCATCGCCCTTGATTCGTCCGACGTCAAGGCTCTGGATTCCGCTCTCCGGCCGGGAAGCGCCGCAATACTCATTCCAACCGTCGATTTCACACCGCAAGAGTCCTTCCCGTGAATCCGTTTCTCCTGGCGATTCTGACGTTCGCCCTTGCGCGGCCCGTGCCGGCTGCCGCGCAAGATGAAACCCGTTATTCAGAAGATCCGCTCTTGCTTGGCGCTGGCGCAAGACCTTTGGGAATGGGCAGCGCATTTGTGGCCGTAAGTGATGATGCAACAGCCATCTACTGGAACCCCGCAGGCCTCGAACGGCTGCGGCGACGTGAATTGCAGATTCAACATGCCGAGCAGTTCGGCGGTACGGTCAACCATGACGTCTTTACCCTGTGCGGGCCCTCGCCTCTGGGCGGTTTTGGCGTTGGGCTTACGCGCCTCGGCGTGGACGGCGTCAAAATCACCACACTTGAAGATCCAACCCTTGCGCCGGGTCCGGACAACCGTCCCGTCATTTCCCGTGTCGCCGGTACAACTGAGTACCACCTCCAACTTGCTTTTGGCCGAAGCCTGAGGTCGAATCTGCTCGCGGGCGCCGGTGTCAAGCTCGTATCCCGCAACCTCGGCACCGGTTCAGGATCGGGATTCGGAATCGATTTCGGCATGCTCTATATGCCCCGGCCGGATCTGACCGGGGGACTGATGATTCGTAATCTCGTTCCCCTGAGGATCACCTTCGACTCGGGTTCGTCGGACCGGATCCCGCCGGTCCTTGTCATCGGACTCGCGCTCTCGAGGCCGGTTACGGCGGCTGACGGACTGATCACCTGCAGTGGAAGTTTGAGTATCGGTGAAGAAAAATCCGCCGCAGACAGTTTTCAGGGTGTGAGGGTCGGCATCGAATACCTCTACCGCGATAGGCTGGCATTTCGCCTTGGTGCAAGGGGAAATCACTTTACCGCAGGTGCGGGCGTGCGGCTGGGGGGGCGCGTTGCATTCGACCTCGCCTTTCTGGAACACGGCGAACTGGACAACACTTACCGCATCTCGGGTTCCGTGTATTTCTGAGTCAAGAACTCGATTATGACAAGCGCTGCCGATTTCAAATCCGGGTACATCGCCATCGCAGGCAAGGCCAACGTGGGCAAATCCACGCTGTTCAACCTGCTCGTCGGCGAACGCCTTTCCATTGTGACTGCGAAACCTCAGACCACGCGGCACCGGGTATCGGGCATTCTTACATCCCGGACCTCTCAGATGATTTTTCTGGATACGCCGGGATTGTTTCAACCCCGTTGTCGTCTGCACGAGCGAATGTGCGACCAGATACGGCGTTCCGTGAGTGACGCGGACGTGTTTCTCGGGGTTGTTGACGCCTCGGCCTTCGATGCCACCTTCGACGATGAAATGCGCGAAGTCCTCCGCAGGGTCCGGAGCCGGCGCATCGTCGCGGTCAATAAATCCGATCTGGTTTCCGCAGCCCGGAGAACGCGGTACGCAGATACGGTGAGGAAAGACGCCGACGCACTGGAAGTGCTGCCGGTTTCCGCCCGGACCGGTTACAACGTCGATCTGCTTCTGTCCAGCCTTGAGCAGGCGCTGCCTTCAGGACCCCGGTTCTTCCCGGAAGACACGCTCACCGAGCATCCGGAGCGGTTTTTTGTCACGGAACTCATCCGGGAGGAGATTTTCCTGCAACTCCGTCAGGAACTGCCTTATGCAACGACGGTCAAGGTGGAGGGGTTCCGGGAAGGCAGCCGGAGGACCTATATCCGCGCCAGTATTGTCGTCGAACGAAAGTCCCAGAAGGGCATTGTTATTGGTGGAAACGGAAAAACCCTCAAATCCATCGGCAAGATGGCACGAGGGAAGATCGAGGCCTTCCTGGACGCCCCGGTCTATCTGGACCTGCGGGTGAAAGTCTTCCAGAACTGGCGGAAAAAAGAACAGGCCCTGCGCGGTTTCGGCTACTGAACGTGGAATCCTATCGTGCCGATAAAGACATTGCTCAAGTTTTCCATCGGGGCGGCGCTCGCCGCAGGGTTTCTGTGGCTGGCGTTTAAGGGTGTCGCGCCGGCAGAATTGTGGTCTGCGGTCAGACAGGCCAGCGCTTACTGGCTTGCCTTGAGTGTTTTTCTGCTTTTCCTCTCTGTTTTCCCCCGTGCCTGGCGTTGGCGGATCCTCTTGAAACCCGTCAGCCGCCGGATCTCCTTCCTGGGGGCCAGCCATGCCATACTCGTGGGCTATGCAGCCACCAACGTCATTTCCCGTGCGGGCGAGATCGCGCGCGGCGTCGCGCTTCAGAAGGACCAGCGCCTGCCGTTGAGCGGCGTTCTCGCCACCATCCTCGTAGAACGGGCGATTGACATGCTGGCCCTGCTCATCTTCCTGGGCGGGGTTCTCTATTTTACGAGAGACAGAATCACGGCGGCCTTTCCATGGATGGAGGGGGTCGCGCTGCTCGCACTGGCGGCCACGGTGGGTGTGCTCGTGCTGTTTGCGCTTCTTTCCGTCTACGGCGACCGTGCGTTGATTATCCTGCGCCTGCCTGTCCGATGGGTTTCCCGGGCGGCCGCGGAACGCCTGAATGGAATTCTACGGTCGCTTTTTGAGGGGTTGGGCGGCGTTCACGAGATCTCGGGCTATGCGGGCATCCTTGTATCCAGCATCCTTCTCAACCTGTCCTATATTCTCGCCTCTTACGTCACCTTCTACGCGTTCGGTTTCCCGTCCCGGTACAATCTTGGTTTTTTCGACGCCGTCGTGGTCCTGGTCATTTCAACCATCGGCGTCATCATCCCCACACCGGGGGGTACCGGCACCTACCATTACTTCTGCAGCCAGACCCTCAACCTGGTGTGCGAGGTGCCCATTGCGGATGCGCTGGCTTACGCGACGGTGATGCATGGTCTCGCGTTCGCCACCTACATGGTCGCCGGCGGTCCGGGGTTGATCCGCCTCATGCTCTCCCGTCGGTTGAGCGCCGTGGAGCCCGACGGTGTTCCCGGCAGGAAATAAAATCGGGCGCGAACGATTCGTCCGCGCCCTGCTGGCGTTAGCCGATTCGGGGGTGATCACGTCTGCAGTTGTCGGGACAACTCCATCTCCGCCTCCGCTTCGTCGATAAGGCCCTTCTGCTGGTAGAGTCTTGAAAGACTCGTATGGGCAAGCGGTTCGTCAGGTGCGATTCGAATCGCCTCCCGTGCGTGCCGAATGGCATCGTCGACCTTACCCTGCCTGTCCAACACCTGCGCCAGGCCCAGATGTCCCATGTAGAAATCCGGATCTTCTTCAAGCGCTTTTTGAAACTTCTCGAGCGCCCCCTCCAGACTGCCTGAGGAAATCAGCTTCAATCCCTCCCTGTAGTGGTCTTTGGCCGCCATTCTGCAATTTCTCCTCAGACTCCGAGTTCAGACGCCGCCGATCAGTCCCCCACGGTCTTCAGCGGGATGAATCGGCCCGTCTGCGTGCGTACACGCCCCTGCCGAAACAAAAACAGCTATCCGGTTACAGGGCGTACCGCCGAAAGACAAGGAATTACCTGCAGGGTCAAGGCGTTACGACACATGCCGTTTGGCGCCGAACCCCTTTGTGCCCTTTGTGCTTTTTGTGGCCAATTTAACGGTTACTTTTTTTGAACTGTGGCTAATGTCCTGTCCCAAAAATACCTCACCATTCTTCCGCCTGTCTGCGTGCGTGAGATAGCACGCACAGGCAGGCCGATTCA
>JAGWBX010000024.1 GCA_021295655.1 Candidatus Latescibacterota bacterium | reverse complement strand
CGCCGGAATATACCGGATTTTTTTTCCTGCGGTAGCCCTTTCTGGACCCAATCCCCGCGCGGCATGTGGATTATTCTTCTTAACTTACTGTTTCTTATTGTCTTATTTTCGAAGCGTCCGATTCGGGTTTTCCCTTGATCTTTATCACGTGGTACGGTATTATTAGTTTGACTCCCTACTCCTGACCACAACGTGTGGGACCGTCCTCGAATAAGTCATTCCAATTCACGCATGCAGATCCCATACATCCTCAAAGGGCCACAAAGGCGAACGACCCTCCCGCTCCCCGCGGTCCTCGCTTTTGTGCTCTGCACGAGTCTTCTGGCCGATTCGGACAACCTCCATGCCGAACCGGGCATTCAACTCTCTTTCGGAAAAACACCCGCGCACGTCTTCCATCGTTCCCCGGTCAAGCTGACGTATTCCCGCACCACCGCCTTTCAGCCTCTCTTCCGACAACGGAGACAGTTCACCCAGACCGTCACCCGCCTGCTCAGCACGGATTCGGGTACGCTGATGGTGTATCGAGCCACCGGCGACGTCGTGCATGGCATACCGGCGGTCATCACCATAAAGGGGCTGTCCGCATACAAATTCGACGCCGACTTCGGTCGCGTGGTCGCGGAGAAACTCAGTCTTCCGGTGCAAACTCGCCGCGGAATGGGCGGGGCGCTCGTGGATATCAAGATACCCGTCAAGGTGCCCAAGGCATTGAGCGTCATCACCGGCGAAGGCGACACCAATATCAAGATTACCGGATCGCGCCGCATCGATCTGTCCGCCGAGAATACCACCGTGGGCGGACAGGCACAGACCGTTCGCGCGCGGGCAGCCGAGGGCTTTTCCGTCAATTTCGAGCAACAATCCCAGTTAAACGTGCAGGGCACGATTGGCGACCGTATCACGCTGAACCTGCAACAGGACAGCCGCGGCCAGACCGATATCAGCGAGTCGCTTCAATTTCGCTACGATGGAGACGAAGACGATATCATACAGGAGATTGAGGCGGGCCGCACCTCCCTGAGCCTGCCGGGCACACGGCTGGTCGGCTTCAGTTCATCCAACCGAAGCGGTCTGTTCGGCATCAAGGGGCGTGGGCGCCTTGGCGGATTGGACGTTACGGTGGTCACCAGCCACGACCGCGGCGCCAGCAACCGAAAATCTTTTCAGGGCCAGGCTGAGGAAATTGCACATAGAATCAGGGACTACGACTACGAAGAAAATCGTTACTTCTTTCTCGACCAGGTATATCGCGGGAGTTTTCCGGACGAACCCACCCGGCCGGACCTCGTGGACATCAACTCCGTCCGGGTTTTCCTGAATGACTTCAACGATCGCAACGACATTGAACAGCGCGCAGGCCGCGGAATCGCTTACGCATTCTGGACTGGCGGACCCGTTCCACAGCCCGATGCCGGTGCGAGTGGCGTGCAGAGCGGCGGCGCCGAAGAGGGGTTTTTTCACGAACTGGACCGCTCCGAATTTCTGGTTGACGCCAGAGGATATATAATAATGACCCGCGGGAGAGTCCAGCGAAGCCACACCCTTGCCGTTGCGTACCGGACGGCCGACGGCCGGGTCTTTGGCGACCTGAATTTCATCCAGAACCCATCAGATCCGGAAGCGAAGATCAGACTGAAACTCATACACGCCCGGCAGCAGAGGCCGGAATTTCCAACGTGGGACCTGGCGTGGAGAAACGTGTATTTTCTGGGGAGCCGCACCATCGAACCTGAGGGTTTCGAACTGGAGATCCTCAGAGACGTGCCCGGCCAGGAGGCGGTGGACAACCAGCGCGGTACGCCATACCTTCAGATCTTCGGCCTGGACAGACACACGAACGGCGCCTCGGAGTCCTCTCCGCCGGACAACCTTATCGATATCGACGGCGGTACGAATCTGCCCGGACTCAATCTGCTGACCGGCCACCTTGTATTTCCCGACCTCGAGCCATTTGGCGAACGCGGTGTCGGCGCAGAGGCGCTGTCGGACGACACCCGCGTCCCCGAGATCTACAATACGACCAACAACACCACCCGCGCCCAGAAAGGGCAATATTTCCTGCGGATCCGGTCGAAGAGCCGGGGCACCACGTTCAACCTCGGTTTCGGCCTGATCGAAAACAGGGAGGAGGTGCTGTTGAACAATCGCAGGCTGACCCGTGGGCGGGACTACAACATCGATTATGTAGGAGGTGAGATCAAGCTGGTGGGCGAGGCCGCGGACCTGGCCGCCGACCCTTCCGCCAGCCTGATCATCAACTACGAATCCAAGAGCCAGTTCGGTCTGGGCGGCGGGCAGAAAAGCCTTGTTGGCATCCGGGCGGAGCACCCGTTCAGGGACAACGTCTCGATGGTGGGCGTGAGCCTGCTCTACGGCAGCGAAAGCGCCACCAGGCAACGGGTGCGCGTGGGCGAAGAGCCTGCGCGAACCCTGATCTGGGACATGAACGGCCGGTTCCGCTTCAAACCACAGATCCTCACCGACTTCGCGAACCGGCTGCCGTTCGTTTCCACCCAGGCGCCATCGGCATTGAACGTCGACATGGAAATCGCGCAGAGCCTGCCAAACCCGAATACCAAGAATGTAGCTTATATCGATGATTTCGAAGGCGCCGAAAGCAGGAAGTCGTTTTCGACGGTCAAATTCAACTGGTCCGCCGCAAGCTTCCCAACCCGGAACGGACTCCCGCTCTCAATGCCGAAGGGACGACTCACCTGGTACAATCTGGTGGACCGGGACCGGATATCGATCTACGAGATTCAGCCGAGCCGCGACGATATTCCCGTGGAGAACAGCATCATCGACGACGTTCTCAGTATCCGATTCGAGCCGCACCGCACCAACGGCTTTCCCGAGACCTCGCGGAACCCGGCCGGTGGCCTCCCCGAAAGCTCCTGGGCGGGCATTACGAGTTTTCTGTTCGGCATGGACTTCTCACGGTCCAAATTTATCGAGCTCTGGGTCAGGGGGAATTCCGGCCGGCTGCATATCGATCTGGGTGAAATCTCCGAGCGGGCGGACCTGCTGCTTGACCACGCAACGTTCAATCCGCCGCCTGGCGGACAGTTTCGCACCGAAGACCGTCCCCTTCCCGGATTTCCCACGGGCGATGACGTGGCTATTCCGGAAGAGGACATCGGTCTGGACGGCCTGACAGACGCCCAGGAAGATTCGGTCTTTCGCCTGATCCACCCCGGTGTGACCGTACCTGACGATCCGTCGGACGACAACTTCAAGGACGTGGACTTCGACCAGGAGGACCTTCGCTTCCGGTACCCGGCAGGCGTTAATGGCACCCAGAACAACAATCGCGAGCGTGAACAGAGACCCGATTCCGAAGACCTCAACCAGAACGGCATCCTGGACACCCGAAACCACTACCTGCACTATGGCGTCGACCTGGCGTCAGATCGGGGCTTGAATCCGATGACGGGTGAGTACAACGGCCCTTCTGTGCTCGTCGTGGGCAGCCAGTCGGACCCTTCCGACATGCCCTGGAGGCTGTTGCGCATTCCTCTGCGCGGCAGCAATGCGCCGCGCACGGTCGAAGGCAATCCGGACACCACGTTCGCCGGCGTGTTTGATTTTGCGCGAATCTGGATTGAACACGACGATACAACCTCTCTCGACATCTTCACGATAGCCGCGGTAGGTAGCGACTGGCTCGAAGACGAGACCCCGGATGGACGTCAGTCGGGGGACTTCAGAGTCGCTACAATCGGTACGGACAATCAGGTCTATGAACTTCCGCCCGGCCTCGAACGCGAGATCGATCCCCAGACGGGACGGCAACTCCTCGAACGGTCTCTTGTTCTCCGGTTTGAAGACCTCTTTCCCGGCGAGAGCGTGTCGGCCTCGCGGACCTTTACCGAGGGACAGAATTACACCCGATACGGTCTGATGACCATGTTCGTGCACGGCGGGAACCCCACATCACCCACCTACGAGGCCAATTTTCCAGCCGGACCCGATTCGGTCGCCGGCAGATTCAGCCCGGTGGAACTCTTCGTGAGGTTTTCACCCTTCGGCGAAGATACGCTCAACTTCTATGAGTTCAGGAAGCCCATCTATCGGGGCTGGTCTCCGGAAGACAACACATTCAGAATCGAGCTCGACGTCCTGTCCCAGATCAAGGCAAAACTCACGGACTTCAAGGCCATCGGCCAGTCGTCCGACACCCTGAGGCTTTCCCTTCCGACCGGAGAGGTCCTGGCCGATTACGACAGCGAAGCCAGTCAGATACGCGCAGACCTGCACGGCGGCACGTATACCGTGCGGGGAAACCCCGCGCTTTCTAAAATCAAGTCTTTCGTGGTCGGCGTCAGAAACACCGGGGAATTCCCTCTGGATGGAGAGAACGAAATCTGGCTGGACGAACTCCGTGTGGATCGAATCCGCAAGAAGAACGCCGTATCCATGTTACTGAACGTTCAGACGACACTGGCGGATCTGGGCAACGTGAGCCTGAATCTGGAACGCAGGAGCGGCGACTTCCAGGATCTCCAGGGACGCTCCACGGGCAATACGACAACGCAGGTCAGCATGAATGGATCGTTCAATCTGAACAAGTTCCTGCCCGACAGGTGGAACACAGTTATCCCGGTACGATTCAATTACCTCCGGAATGGCTCCATACCCCGCATCCGGCAGGGGTCCGACATCGTGCTGACCGAACAGCAGAAGAGCAGGGAGAGCGCGGTCCGCGCTTCCTCACGGTTCAATGTCTCCATGCGCAAACGCCCGGCGGCCCAGGACCGCCGCTGGATAGCCAGACTCTTCTTCGACCGGATCAACGCGTCACTGAACCTTTTAACCAATAACGCGGTCAGTGGCGCGATCACGCGGCGCCGGTCCAACAAGGAGCATAATTTCAACGGAAGTTTCAGCTACGATGTCAACTGGTCCAGACAGCAGGGACTGAAAATCTTCAACTGGGTCCCGGGGCTGGGTTCCTATTTCAAGGATGTCCAGTTCTTCTACCTCCCTTCAACCCTTCGTTATAACCTGCGTTTTGACCGGAAGAACATCAACAGGCGATCCTTCTCCGCCGTTGAAGGCGACACCTCCGATGTCATCGCGGTTTTGAACGAAACCTTCAACGTCAACGAGAGTTTCGCTGTAAAACTGACTCCCTTTCGCAGCGTGAACGCCAACTATTCCGTCGCGGTGAACCGCGACCTCCGGAATTCATTTGATTTCGCCAGGCTGCAGTTCGGCCGCGAGACCACGCGAAATCAGGAGGTGAGCTTTAACTTCACGCCCCGCGTTTCCAAATGGCTCAACATCAATTCCGATTACTCCTCCCGCTATCGTGAACGCCTTGAAACCGGGGGCCAGCGTATCCCCATAGGCAATCAACGCAGAGGACTGACCGTGGGCAACAGCAGCCGCGTCGGCGGCAGGTTCAGCCTGAACCTGCCGGGTCTTTTTCGACCTCTCGCACGTCCGTCGAAGGGCCAGAACGGGTTTTCCGTAATCCGGATGATTGGAAGACTGGGCGGGTCATTGGAAGCGGTACAGCTCAACGTGTATCGTAGCCGCGCATTCAATCTCTTCGGCCTGCGGCGTCGACCCACGTTGAAGTTCCAGCTCGGGCTCACCGACACCACCACGTCGCCTCGTTACGGATCGGGGGGCGTTACACGGGTCAACACCAGAAACATCACCGATAACGCGATTCTCAAGGGCGGCGTCCGCCTTCCGGCCGGCTTTCGCGGCAGTACCAATCTGACGTTTAACCATGCGAGAAGCTTTGGCAACGCCAATACGGAAGAACAGAAGCTGGAATTTCCGGATTTTGGCGTAAACTGGCGCGGCCTTGGGGAACTTCCGGTCTTGAGGTGGCTGTTCACCAGCTCAAATCTCAGTTTCAACTATAAGACAAACCGGATCTTCCGCGGCGATGGGGGGCTGGATGACAATGTCCTGACCAGCGATACACGGAGAACGGAGTTCCGGCCTCTTATCGCATGGCAGGCCCGATGGAAGAACAGAATGAACACGAACTTCCGTAGAAACCGCAGTCGCCAGAGCGACCTCAGGTACCAGCGAAACGTGGCCCTCGATACGACCGTGGTACAGCCGACGCTGGCGGAGCGCCTGATTGGAACGACCATAACAGAAAACTCCCAGTTTTCCGCATCCCTCAGATATTCACTCAGCTCGAAGTTCTTCCGCAAAATGCAGAGCAACCTCGACCTGACCCTGGAATACGGCACCAACACAAGCCTCAAGAGGGAAATTCCCCGCAGCGCGGAAGCTGCCGAAACTGAACAAGCCGTTGTGCGCCAGAGCGACGATCGCTGGCACGCCAGCCTTGCCGGTCAATATCAATTCAGCAGCAAGTTTACGGGCGGGACCCGTTTTCGACACGAAAACCGGAAGGACAAACTCCGGGACCTGAACAACAGGGTCTGGGAATTCAAAGTATGGGGAGAAATTCGTTTCAATTGAAAATGCCCGCCTGCTGTAAACCTTGATTCGTGATTCTTCGGGGAAGTAAAACCGAATATATGCAAGCAGATAAAGGCGATTTAACCTTGATTCGTTTTTTCCGGGAGGGGACACCATGCCTCGCCTGCAGAGCGACTTTATCAACGGACTGTTAAGCCTCCACCGGTCCCCACCACCTCTGACGGAGTTCGTATGTTTTCCTTCAATCGCAAGGAACGGTTTGTGTTACTGGGTCTGACCGCCGCATTGCTGATCGGCGGGGCGGTCAACCTGGTTGAACGTTACGGCGACCGGGATCTTCCGGACTTTCACGTCAAAAAGGGTGCTGTACCTGTTCCCGATCGGCCGGCTGAAACTGAATCTGTAGAGCAGCACACCGGGCCAATCGATCTGAACCGGGCTTCAGCAGGACAGCTGACACGCCTGCCGGGCATCGGCCCTAAAATCGCCCGTCGAATTGTGGACGACAGAAATCAACGCGGCCCGTTCAAGTCCGTGGACGATCTGTCCCGTGTAAAGGGAATCGGAAAAAAAACGCTGGAAAGACTGGGTACGAAGATTACGACAGGCAGTCCATGAACAGGGCAACGGGGATTCAGATCGCCGGTGATTTGCTTCGATTGGCCTGCCTGGAACGCACGCAGTCGGGATACCGTCTCTGTGCGTTATTCGAGACCCGGCTGATCGCGCCTGTTCTGCCGCAGTGGCCCGTTCAACCGCGAGTACGGCAATGCATTTCGGAAGGTCTGCAGCATGCATTCGCGCAGGTTCAAGAAGTTCCGGGGGCCGTTGTAATCTCACTGGGAGGCGGCTTCTTTCACGTGCAAAAGACCCCGCTGGAGCTGGCTTCGTCCGACGACCGGCAGGAACACATCATGTGGGAGGCGGCGCAGACGCTGGTCGACCCCATCGACAGGTATGTCGTTGATTACCTCGCCGTCGGGCGAACAGCGTTCTGGATTGCCATTCCCAGGGAGGTTGTCGAATTCTGTTCTGAATTGCTCTCGTCGTTACGCGTGAGGGAGTACCGGATCGAAGCCGATCCCATCGGACTGTTTTACGCCAGTCTGCTGGCGAAAGGCCGGGCCGGGTCCAGCGCCGCCGTCATGGGCGTACATCCCTGGCTCTATTTTGTGGCGACGCAATCGGGCAATCTGGTTTCGGCAGAGGCTGTCTGCGTGAAAAACACGCGGGAAGTTAACGGGTTGCCACCTGAGTCCTTGCGCAACTCAACGAACGTGGAAGGAACCGACCTCATCATACGCCGATGGCTCAACAGGCGGCGACAGTCCAACCGGAACAGATCCGAATTTGATCGTATACTGTTATGCGGCGAAGAACATCAGATCGCGACCCTTAGCCAACGCATAGAGACGGCCGGCGGGCAAAGACTCGAGTCCCTCCTGCCCTTTTCGAACTGCACAACCGAGACGCTCCAGGAATCACAGCGGCATTTCCTGGTGAACCAGTCTGCCTTCAGCATTACGGCAGGACTGGCTTACATGAACCTTGCGAAGGAGCGATTATGAACGCGGCGATCTATCCCGGCACCTTCGATCCTGTGACATTCGGCCATCTGGACCTGATCGAACGAACGGCGAAGATCTGCAGCCGGCTGATCGTCGCCGTGGGCCTGAATCCTGAGAAACGCCCTCTGTTCCCGCCAGATGAACGTGTACGCATGATTCAGGAAGTCTCGTCAAACTGTCCCAACGTGGAAGTCACGAAGTACAGTGGATTGCTCGTTGACTTTGCCAGAAAGAGCGGCGTCTTCACCGTTGTACGCAGTCTGCGCACAACGACGGAATACGAACTGGAAATTGCAATGGCGGTTGCCAACCGTCAGATGGAACCCCGGTTGGAAGTCCTCTATCTGATGCCCAGTCTGCAATATGCCTATCTCAACTCCACGCTTGTTCGGGAAATCGCGCGTTTTGGAGGCGATGTGACCGCTTTCGTGCCGCCGGCGGTTGAGAAACGACTGAAGGCGACGTTCGCCTGACGGAATAAATCGGCCTGCCTGTGCGTGCTATCTCACGCACGCAGACAGGCGGATGAATGGTGACATATTTCCGGGACCGGACACCATACCTTGCCTGCAGAGCCACAGGATCAACGGACTCCCAAGCCATGTTCATCGACCAGACCACTCTTACCATAAGATCGGGCGACGGGGGTAATGGTTGCAGAAGCTTCCGACGCGAAAAATTCGTGCCTCGCGGCGGTCCTGACGGCGGCGACGGCGGCAACGGCGGGGACGTGATCTTTGTGGCGGATGCCGCCCTGAACACCCTCGTGAATTATCGCTTTCACCGACATATTCGCGCCGAACACGGGAGGCCCGGAACCGGCAAGAAATGCAAGGGTCGACGGGGCGCCAGCACCACGATACCGGTTCCTCCCGGCACGGTGGTCCGGGATGCCGATACGGGTGAAACTCTGGCGGACCTCACCGCGTGCGATGAACAGATGGTCGTCGCCAAGGGCGGACGGGGAGGCAGAGGGAACGCGCGATTCGCAACTCCTACGAACCGGGCGCCGGAAACCGCCTTTCCGGGCGAATCAGGCCAGGAAAAGCGCCTTGAACTGGAACTCAAGCTTATCGCGGACGTCGGCCTGGTCGGCTATCCCAACGCGGGCAAATCCACGTTGCTCTCCCGGATTTCAGCCGCGCACCCGAAGATCGCGGACTACCCGTTTACAACGCTGCAGCCGCACCTCGGCATCGTTTCGTACAATGATTTCGACAGTTTTGTGGTTGCCGACATCCCCGGCCTGATAGAGGGAGCGCACCTTGGCAGGGGTCTCGGATACAGATTCCTGCGCCATATAGAACGTACTCGCATCCTGCTGTTCCTTATCGATGTCACGTCGTTGAACCCCGAACATGACCTGGATATCCTGCGAAACGAACTCCATCGCTTCAGCCCCATGCTGCTGAAGAAACCCTCGCTCACCGCCCTCACGAAGATTGACATTCTGGCTTCAAACGATCAGGAGCGCAAATCCCGATCGGACCGCTACCATTGCTTCTCTTCCGTATCCGGGGAAGGCATTCCCGAACTCGTGCAACTCCTGGGACAACTGGTCGCCAGGAACCGCCCCGGCGAATCTCACGGATAATCCCTCACCGGCATCGCCTGCCCGACAATACCCCCCTCTCACGGTGTCCTGCAATATTCTTTCGTACCCGATACCGCATCTGAAAACACCGTTCACCGCACCATGTCTCCTGCGCAACAATTCCCGGTTTTTTTCCTGGTACTTCTTTTGCATACAGCTAAACTGAACCCGCCATACACCACGCCAGCATGCCGTCTATGATTGCGGCACGAGGGGCTTTCCCGGCCAAGATGTCCAAAGATATCCTAGACTGGTTGACGCTTCATTCGGTCTCCGGGCTCGGACCCGTCGCGTTTTCCGCATTGCTTCGTCAGTTTTGCAGCCCCGGCGAGGTATTGCGTGCAACCCGCGAACGTTTGTGCACGGCGCCCGGCATTGGTCCGGAGGAGCGGGACCCGGCGTGGGCTGAAGAACAACTTCAACGCGCAGATGATGGGTGTGTTCGTCGGCTGACGCGGCAGTGTCCCGACTATCCAGCCTATCTCCGAGAAACTAACGCGCCGCCCCCAATCCTCTATGTGCTTGGAAAAATAGATGTTTGTGCGCAACCCACCGTCGCAATTGTGGGCTCTCGCTCATTCACGTCCTACGGACGAGAAGTTGCTTTTCAGATCTCCGGAGAACTCGTTCGTCGAGGGATTACGGTGGTTAGCGGGTTGGCCACCGGTATCGATACTCACGTCCACCGGGGCGCGCTTGCGGAACGGGGATACACCGTGGCGGTATTGGGTAGCGGGCTGGACAGGCCGTATCCGCCACAGAACAGGGACCTGTTCCATATCATCAACGAAACCGGAGCTACGCTTTCCGAATTCCCTATGGGCGCATCCGCGGAAGCCCACAACTTTCCTCGTCGCAACAGAATCATCAGCGGGCTCAGCCTTGGCGTCCTTGTTATCGAGGCGGGTGAACGCAGTGGCGCGTTAATAACCGCCCGGCTGGCGCTTGACCAGAACCGGGAGGTCTTCGCCATTCCAGGTCCGGTTCATTCGGGTCGAAGCCGCGGTACAAACCGGCTGATCAGGCAGGGCGCCGTTCTGGTTCAATCGGTGGAGGACATTCTGGATGAACTTCGTCCGCACCTGTCGCGAATTCCGCCACGGAATACCCGTCCGAAGCCGGCGACAGAACTCCCGGAACTCTCGAAACGGGAACGCCAGGTCTATGAATGCCTTTCGCCTGACTTGCCGGCCCATATCGATGCCATTGCCGAACGTACGGATTTGCCGTCCGCCAGCGTGCTCTCTGTACTTCTGTCTCTGGAGCTGGCCGGCATCGCCGAGCAACGACCTGGAAAACACTATGTCCGGAAGCCGGTTCGTACCGGATAAATCCAAAAGCCATGAGCGGATTTCGAAAACCAGGTGGTTGGTTCTCCTTGACCGCTCACTGAGGAAAGAGCGTCGACAGGCGGGTACGAAACCCTCCATTTGCAATGAATCGACAGAACCATAGAAAAACCCCCCTCGAATTCGAGAGAGGCGAAAATTCAGGGCCGGTGCGTTCAGATAATCTCAGAATCGACGCATCAGGCCCACAATCTTGCCTGCAATGCGGAACTCGTCGCGGCCTGGTTGCACCACAATGGCCTCGAAAGCTTCGTTTTCCGGGATGAGCCGTACACGGCCTGCCTCGGGGAAATATCGCTTGACGGTTGCCTCCTCTCCGATTACCGCCACCACAATCTCCCCAGGGCTCGCCGTTTCCTGATGTCGCGCCAGCACATAGTCTCCGTCCAGAATGCCTGCATCGCGCATGCTCTCGCCTTTGACCCGAAGAACGAAAACGTCCTCCGACGGCAGAAAGGAACGATCGATAGCCACTGTACTCTCCACGTTTTCGGTTGCCAGAATGGGCTCCCCGGCAGCCACGCGTCCAATTACCGGCACGTCCCGCGACCCGGATACCCCGGGAACGTCGCGTTCCATATAGTCCGTAAGCTCGATACCCCGCGACACCATCGGACGCCTCCGGATGTAACCCTTTTTTTCAAGAGCGGCCAGCGTGGTTCGCACACCATTGGTGGAAGCAATGTTGAAGGCATCCATGGTCTCCCGAATAGTAGGAGGGGCGCCGCCATCCCGTATCGTCCGGGCGATAAATTCGTAGATTTCCCTCTGCCTGTCCGTCAGCTTATGACGCATCGCGCATCTCCTCAAAAGCCAAACGCTCTTTTCAAAATCCGAAAAAACCGGCCTGCTCGTTCCAATTCCGGCACGCGAACATGGACACTGCTCATTTGAATATAGTGAACATTAGTTCATTCGTCAACATCTGTTTTGTGCGGCGAGGCGCCCTGGCTCTGCGGCAAGAAAGGTCGATCTGTCATTGGACGATTACTCTCGCCAAACGGAAAATCCACACGACGTCACCTCTAAGTTCAATTGCAAATCACTGCAAAACCTATACTTAGGTAAAACATAAAGTGCTTGACAGGTGTGTCGGGTTAGGTATATTTATCCATCCTGCGCACTGGCTCTCCAGTAGTCCGTTGGTAAAGTCGCTCCACAGGCGAGACCGAGTCGACCTGTTGGATTCGGCGAGGGAGCGCAACGAAGTCATTCGGCCACGCGAGCCGGCCGCCTGTCTGCGTGCACCGCACAGGCAGGCAGCCCGGTTGAGCTTTTTCAACGGGTTGCCTGGTAGGAGGTGGCGTCACTTGAAGCCCTTACGTTATTCAGACTGGTCCCTGTTCGGGTGGCACGGGCTGACACTCGAGGTGCCGTTGGAGTGGAATCCCGGCAAGATAACGGGCGATTTCAAGGCAGGTAGCGTTCGCCTGGATGACCCCACACTGGCCAGACTGGAAATTGAGTGGAAGGATGCCCGGGGAGACGAGCGAGTCGCGCCAATCGTGGACCGCTTTGTCGATGGACTCACCCAGAGCGCCGGCAAGGAAAAGAAACGCATCGATATCAACCGCAATCCCGATGCAGGGTGGATTGATCTGCCCGATGCGCGTTCTCCAGTCTTTTTCGCCTGGCAGGCTGAGTACCGGGTCCACGCGCTGGCATTCTACAGCCTGCGTTCCGACAGGCTCCTGTTCGTCAGAATCCGGACAAAACCGGAGGAGGATGCGCGGGAGAATATCAGCAGGATTCTGAACTCGATCCGGGATACCTCACCCGACGGTCACAGAACCTGGGCGCTATACGACCTCGTGTGTTCATCGCCTCCCCTGTTTTCCCTTGAAACCTACGACCTCAAGTCCGGACATCTTCGACTCTGTTTTCAGCACGGCCAGAATATCCTTCAGGTTGACCGGCTCAGCCTTGCCCAGGTACTCCTGAAGCGACGCACACTCCTGGACTGGTATCAGGAATTTTTCCGCAAAAGCCTGCGGCAGGTCAATCTGGACGCCCGCGAGTCCAGTGTCGGCAGCCATCCTGGTCTGCTACTTCGCGGAAAACCCAAGAGCCGCTGGCGGGGCTTGCTGATGCCTCTACCTTTCTGGAATGTCAGGCCGCGTCTGAATATGGAAGCCCGCGTCTGGATCTGTAATCAAGTAAACAAGATATACGCGGTTCACACCTACTACAAGAAACAGAAGGACGCGGCCGACATTGAAAATGCCCGCCGCTCCGTGATCTGCCACCAGGATGCCGTTCCGGAGTGCACGGAACACTAACGGACGGCCCGTCTCTATCCCTGAACCCGGGGAAGTCATATGTCCTTGTTCTCCTTGAAGAGACAGCCCAAGATCAGCCGGGAGGCGATGTTCAACTCCAAACCTGCCCGGAACAGCCAGTTGGAATGGAAAACGAACAAAGACGACGAAGTGACCATTACATTGAGGCGCGCGGATACCACTAAGGTGAAGATCCTTTCCAAGATATTCTGGGTGCCTGAAAAACGAACGCTGGTCCTTGATGAGATCGGCTCTCAGGTCTGGAATATGTGTGACGGCCGCACGTCCGTGGCCGCAATGATCAAGCGATTGTGCGACACCCACAAGCTCAATGCAAAGGAAGCTGAAATCTCTCTATTGAGCTACCTTAGAACCCTGGGACGAAGGCGATCTGAGAAAAAAGAAAAGAAGCGCCAGCGGAAAGGCCTGGGGATAGCGTTCAAAACCGGGTTCGAAGAAAGCGGCCCCGCGATTCAGGATCGCGGGGCCGTAATCGTGTCTGTGCCAAAAAAAACCGGAACTTACATGATACGGTCCATATCGGATCCGCTCCTCACAGTCCGGCACACCGTATTACCGCATCATGGCCTGAACGGCATCCCCTCCGTTCAGGAAGATCGCGGTAGACGTTTCGGCCAGATCGGCCAGCGGCGCCCAGTAGACGCCAAACAGCAGCGTACCCACAAACAATACGGCCAGAGTTGCCGTGGCGAACCGGGATATGGCGACAGGTGTATCTGAGCGGGGCTTCTCGAGGTACATGGCGCGCACAACCCTCGCATAATAATACAAGGAAACGGCACTGTTGAGCGCACCCACGACCGCCAACCAGTAGAGCCCACCATCTACAACGGCGGCAAACAGATACACCTTCCCGACAAAACCGGCGGTTGGCGGCAGTCCCGTAAGAGAAAAAAGAAACGCAGACATCGTCAACGCAATCCAGGGCGACCGCCACCCCAGGCCGCTGTAATCCGCGATGTCCTCGCTTCCAATTCTTTCGGCCAACAGCAGAACAACCAGAAACGCACCCAGGTTCATAAACAGATAGGCGCCTGCGTAAAACATCACTGCCTTCAGGCCCGCGGACGACAACATCACCACACCCATCATCATATAGCCCGCGTGGGCGATACTGGAGTACGCAAGCAGCCTTTTCAGGTTGCGCTGCCAAATGGCCGTCAGATTGCCCAGTGTCATTGTAAAAGCCGAAATGAGAGCGAGTAACTGCGGCCATGCCACACCTAACGCGACGCCCGTGCCCGACGCACCGTCAAAAGCGGAAAGTCCCACGTAAAAGAACCGCGCCAGCATGGCGAATCCTACCGCCTTCGGCGCGACTGAGAAAAACGCCGTCACCGGAGTCGGCGCACCTTCGTAGACGTCAGGACACCAGAAGTGAAACGGTACCGAAGCCACCTTGTATCCGAAACCGGCCATCGCGAGCGTCGCGCCGAGAAACAACGTCAGTTCATATGGTGCGGTGGTTCCCAGGCGCGCGGCAATTCCGTAGATATCCAGAGTACCCGTCAGGCCGTAAATCAGTGAGAATCCGTAGAGCATGATACCGGACGACACCCCGCCGTAGACGACATATTTAAGCGCCGCCTCGTTGGATCGCCGGACCCGTTTCTGATACCCCGCCAGCACATAGGAAGGCAGACTGACGAGTTCGAGGGCAAGATACATCATCAGCAGATTGGTCGCGCCGGCCATCAGAAAGCCGCCCAGCCCGACAGAAAGAAAGAGCGCGTAGAATTCACCCATGCGGTCGGCGTCGATGTCCCGCGATTGCAGGCCGAACAGCGTGACCAGGATGGTCGTGACCACGATGACAAGCTTGAAGAACAGGGCAAAACCATCCAGGGCGATCATGCCCATGAACAGCGACCTGGGCGGCTCGTCGTACAAATCCGCGATCGAAAACAGACAGGCCACAAGAACAAGCAGCGTCAGTCCCGTCAACAACGCCTTTTTCCTGGCGGTCAGGATCAGATCGACGGTCACGATGCCTATAATTGCAACCGTAATGATGATCTCCGGCCAGATATATTGCAGGCCGTCCAGATTCACCGCGATCGCGTATTTAATGGCCTCAGCCAAAGGATCGCACCTCCTATCGATATCGGGCCCAAAACGCAGCGAAGACCCGGAAGATCCAATTTTTCTTCACGCCCCTACCGCTGCAATGCGGACATAACCGGTCCGTTCAGGTCCTTTACAAGCTCTCCGAGCGACTGCGCCAGCAGATCCAGTACCGGCGTGGGATAGATGCCCAGGACAATAACGATGACCGCCAGCGGAGCCAGGCTGAAAATCTCGCGCCCGTTGATTTCAGGCAGATCTTTCCACCGTTCGTTGAACGGCCCCATGAACAGACGCTGAAAGGCCCAGAGCATGTACGCCGCTCCAAGGAGCACGCCCAGGGTACCCAGGATTGTCATGGTGCGGTGGACCTGAAATGCGCCCAGGAAACAGAGCGCTTCGCTGATAAACCCGGAAAGGCCGGGAAGACCCAGCGCGGCGAAGTATGCCACCATCGTCAGGCTGCCGTACACAGGCATGTGCGACCACAACCCCCCGAATCCCAGTTTCCCGCGCAAATCCGGATCTTCGTAATCATTGGGATAGACAATATACCGGTGATGCGCCCGATCGTAAATGACGCCAACCAGCAGAAACAACATCGCCGTGATGGTGCCGTGATTAAACATCTGAAAGACCGCCCCGTTGATTCCATGGGGCGTGAACGACGACATGCCAAGCATCACAAAACCCATGTGGCTGATACTGGAATACGCCACCAGTTTCTTCAGATCCGTCTGCGCCATTGCAACGAGTGCGCCATAGATGATGTTGATGACCCCGATCACGGCCAGAAAATAACTGAAGTCGCGTGTGACATCGGGCAACATGGGGTAATTGAACCGCAGAATACCGTACGTACCCATCTTCAGGAGTACCCCCGCCAGAATGACGCTGATGGCCGTAGGCGCTTCGACGTGGGCGTCGGGAAGCCAGGTATGGAACGGAAACAGGGGTACTTTAATGGCGAATCCGATAAACATGGCCATCCAGATGACCACGGGAGCCGAATACCCGAAAATCATGCCGGCACGAAGCCATTCCGAGTGGTTGGCCTGGTCCATCATGACAAGCATATTGAATGTATGTTTGCCCGTATCGGGATCGGTGACGTTGAAGTAAAACGCGAGCATGACCAGCAACAACAATACGCTTCCTGCCAGTGTATAAAGGAAAAACTTGATGGCGGCGTATTCCTTTCGGGGCCCTCCCCAGATTCCGATCAGGAAGTACATAGGCAACAGCATCACTTCCCAGAACACGTAGAACAGGAAGAAGTCCAGCGATACGAACACACCCTGCATGCCGGTCTCGAGCAGCAGAAAGAGTGCGAAATATCCCTTAGCCCCACGGTTGATGGACCAGGAGGCGGGCACGCAAAGGAAACCCAGCAACGCCGTCAGCAGTACCATTGAAACACTCAGGCCGTCTATGCCCATATAATACTGGATGTTGAACGATTCGATCCAGGGAAGCCGCACTTCATACTGCATGCCGGGCACAGACCGATCGAAATCCTGAAACAGCCAGATGGCCAGCAAAAGGCAAATTCCGGTCGCAGCGAGGGCGACCCGGCGAATCGCATCGACCGCCCTGCCGGGCATCAGCAGAATGACCACGGCACCGAGCACGGGAACGAAGGTCAAGAGTGAAAGAATCCACTGATCCATCTGTCGGCTACCTCCTTCAGAATCGCACGTCCCGGTCGGATGGCAGAACCGCCCGGGGTGCCAATTCCCGGAATCGTTCTGTTGTTCTGTATTGGCGCGACGTTTGTCAGCGCGTTGTTCGCGGATCCACGCGTCGGATTACGACAGGTCATTCACATGACGACAGGTCACGCAACCATCAATCTGATCACCATCAGGACCAGAATACCACCCATAACCAGAACGACGTAGGTCTGCAGCCGACCCGTCTGAACGCGTCTCAGCCCGCTGCCGGCCCACCTGATCACCCCTGCGACGGCATTCACACACCCGTCCACCACCCATTCGTCGAACAGTCGATCGATAGACGAGATACCCCGTGTCAACGTGGCTGACAGATTCACGAGCCCGTCGACAATGTGGGCGTCGAACCAGTTCAATACCGTTCGGCCGACCATTACCGCACGGACAAAGGTGGCTTCGTAGAGTTCATCGAAATACCACTTTCGGTTCAACGTCCGGAAGAACCCGCCCGACTGAAGCAACGTCGCCTCCAGGGCGATCATTTCCTCCCGCCGGTTGTAATACTTCCGGTAAGCCGTATAGATCCCGGCCCCGGCAACCAGCAACGAAAGGATCATTGCCGGGTAATGAGCGGCGTGTGCGGCATCGCCGTCTGAACCCGCAGCATAGACGGTTGTTCCGGGTTCGATCGGCAACGGCGCGCCGCTGCCCGCGAGCAGCCCGGCTTCGGGACGCTCCACGAGATGTTGAAACCAGCCCTCTCCGCCCAGCGGGTTCCAGGCATAGAAGATCCAGATACTCAACACCGCCAGCACAATCAGCGGAACCGTCATTACGCCGGGAGATTCGTGGGCGAATTCGACAAGGGTTCTCTCTTTGGGTTTTCCATAGAACGTAAGAAAGATCAGCCTGAACATGTAAAACGCCGTTAAACCCGCGGCAGCAAATCCCAGCAGCGGCAGCAGGAAATGTACCGGCCGGGAGAAACCACCGAAACCCAGCGCTCCGGCCAGTATTGCGTCTTTGCTTAGGAATCCGGAGGTCAGCGGTACTCCCGCCAGGGCTATGGTCGCAATCAGAAAGGTCCAGAACGTCAGCGGCATTTTCTCTCGCAGCCCGCCCATATTTCGCATATCCTGCGGATCGCTTTCGTTGTGGGTCTTGTGGAACGCATGTTCCACGGCATGAATTACGCTGCCCGATCCGAGAAAAAGACACGCCTTGAAAGCCGCGTGTGTCATCAGATGAAAGAATCCCGCCACGTATGCGCCCACGCCCAGACCCATGATCATATACCCGAGCTGGCTGATGGTCGAGTAGGCCAGGACACGTTTGATGTCGTACTGGGCCACGGCGATGGTTGCGCCCAGAATCGCCGTAATCGCGCCGATGTAGGCAATCGCCACCAGCGCGTCGGGCGTCAGGATCGGGAACATCCGTGTAACCATATATACGCCGGCGGCAACCATCGTAGCGGCGTGGATCAGCGCACTGACGGGCGTCGGCCCTTCCATGGCATCCGGCAACCAGACATGCAAGGGAAACTGCGCCGACTTGCCAACCGCCCCGCAGAACAGGCACAAGCCCGCGACCGTAAGCAGGCCTCCGCTTAGACGTCCGCTGGCAACCCCTTCGTAAACGCTCGCGAAGTCGAATGCGCCGACCTTCCAGAAAACGATCATTATGCCAACAAAAAAGCCCAGGTCGCCAATGCGATTTACCAGGAACGCTTTCTTACATGCCGCAGCCGCCGAGGGTTTCTCATACCAGAAGCCGATCAGCAGATATGAAGAGAGCCCTACGAGTTCCCAGAACACATAGAGCAGCAGAAAATTGTCAACCAGAACCAGGCCCAGCATCGAAAACGAAAAGATCGCCAGAAACCCGAAAAATCGGGAATATCGGGAGTCTCCGTGCATATAGCCAATCGAATAGAGGTGCACGAGACCGCTGACAACCGTGACAACCATCAACATGACGGCAGTAATATTGTCCACCAGAAGCCCAACGCTGATCTTTGCGGCGCCCAGATCCAGCCAGACCCACGAATCGAGTTCGAGGCGCCAGCCCGGATCGTAGGCCGACAGGGCCAGGACAAAGTACCGGAGAGAAAGGAGAAATGAAATGGAAATTGCTGCGAGGGGTACCCAGTCGCCACCGCGCGGCAGGCGCCGTCCCCAGAAAACCTGTACGGCGAATGCCGCCAGTGGCAGCACAGGGATGAAAAGCAGATCTAAGGGCATTCACTCCCCCGGAACCGTCAACCGCTCAGTGAGTCCAGTCTGTCGATGTTGACCATTTGATAATTGCGGTAAATGTTCAAAACAATCGCGAGTGCAACCGCCGCCTCGGCCGCGGCGAGCACGATCACGAAAACGGCGAAAACCTGACCCTCCAGCCCCGAATCCGAAAACCGTGCGAACGCAACGAGGTTCAGGTTGGCGGCATTCAATATGAGCTCCACCCCCATCAGAATGCTGATTGCATTGCGGCGGGTGGCAACGGCCAGAATTCCCAGACAGAAAAGAATGGCCCCCACGACCAGATAGTGCTCCAGGGAAATCATAACTCCCCCTCGTCCTCCTCCTGCCCCTTCCCGCTTCCGGCCAACATCGAAGCGCCCAGCAGGGCGGCCAGCAAAAGCATGCCTGCAACCTCGAACGGCAGAACGTAGGTTGTCATGAGCGACTTTCCGATCTCCGCCGTACTGGAAGCAGGCGCCGGTCCATCGGACAGCGGCCACGTTGTTTTCAGGATCACCATGACCAGCAGCGCGAACCCCGCGCCCACGACGACCACGCTGGGCAGGAACTGCACCCGTTCGGCCAGCAGATTCAAGTCGTAGATCCGGTTGGTCAGCATCACGCCAAAGAGCAACAGAATCAGGATTCCGCCGACATAGATCAATACCTGCGCTCCGGCCAGGAAATCGGCATCGAGAAATACGTACAAACCGGCGACGCCGAAAAACGTAAACAGCAGCGCAAACACGGCGTAAATCAGCCGGCTTACAAAAACGACCGCGGCCGCCGACCCCACGGTCACGGCGGCAAACAGGTAAAACACAATCGAAGAGAGTTCCATATGACAACCAGTCCCGGACGCCGGGTTTCAGATTTGGCCGGCCAGTCGCATCGAGGCCCGCTGCGATGTCTTTCGCGCCGTGCCCTGACCCAACCCCCCGCCGTCTACCGGCGTTCGGCGGACGCTGCGTCAGCGGGCTTCTTTTCGTAGTCCCATGGTCTGGCGTATCGGTAGATCAGATCCGTCCGATCGTAGACCGACGACTCGTAGTTCGGGGTCATCACCAGACATTCAGTGGGGCAGGGATACGTACAAAGGCCGCAATAACAGCAAAGCCCCATGTCGATATCGAAACGCAGGACCTTGAGCCGCTTTTTCGTACCCTTGGACGTCAGGCCCAGATCCTCGTCCGGACCGGCCTTTTCGCATTCGATGTAAATGCAGTCCACGGGACAGGCTCTTGCACACTGATCGCAGCCGATGCAATCATCTATATCGTTGAACAGCTGGTTGCGCGCCCGTTCCGGCATCTGCCAGCGCTCGTCCGGGTATTGCAGGGTTATTGACGGCGTGAACATATGCTTCAACGTGATATTCAGGCCCACCCAGATGGAAGCAGCGGACTGATAGAGATTCCTGAAATACGATCCCATTGCATCACCTGTGGAGGAAGAGTCCTTGGAGTCTGATCGAGATCTGTCGCCTTGCTACGATGCGGTCTGGGCGCGCTGTGTCCGCCCGTGCATCAATCCCTGGGCGGCCGAACGCAGCAGAAAGGCAAGAATGATGGCCAGCGCGCCCATCAACCCTACCTTGGAGATTTCCTGTACCCAGGCCGGAACGGCGAATTGCCACACGACCGATCCGAACAGGCACAGAAACGTGGCCGGCGTGAGCACCTTCCAGCCCACGAACATCAACTGATCGACACGCAGACGGGGAAGCGTCCAGCGGATCCACATCTGCACGGCCACCAGCAGGAGACCCTTTCCGATCATCCAGACGGGACCGGCCGGAAACGAACCGCCCCAGGGGGCCTGCCAGCCACCCAGAAACACAACCGCGCCAACCATACTCACGGCAACCATCGCCGCGTATTCGGCCACGAAAAAGAAGGAGAACCTCATGCCGCTGTATTCGGTGTGATAGCCCGCCACCAGTTCTGATTCGGCCTCGGGTATATCGAACGGGGTCCGGTTGACTTCGGCAAGCGAAGCGATAAAGTAGAGGATGAACGCGAGAAACGTAAAGGGATTGCGAAACACGAACCAGTGATACATCGACCCGGACTGCGCGTCGACCAGGCCCTGTGTGCTCAGGGTGCCTGCGAGAGGAAGTACGCTCAGGAACGCCACGGCCACCGGAATTTCGTAGCTCACGACCTGTGCCGCCGAGCGCATCGCGCCGAGAAGAGACCACTTGTTGTTGGACGCCCACCCGGCCATGAGAATGCCCAGAACCCCCAGCGACGAAATGGCGAGAATATAAAATATCCCGATTTTCAGATCGCTTACGATCAGGCTGCCGCCGAAGGGGATGCAGACGAAGACGGCCAGGGTTCCGGAAAAGACCAGCAGCGGCGCCAGGATGAAAAGACCCTTGTCCGCCGCGGCCGGAATGATGTCTTCCTTCAGGAGCAGCTTGACACCGTCGGCAATGGGCTGCGCCCAACCGTGCCAGCCGCCGGTTCGCATCGGTCCCAGGCGGTCCTGGATGTGTGCGGATATTTTCATTTCCATGTAAACCATGATGAGCCCGAGTACCGCGACAAGCGTTACGACAACGATCCCGGCGAGCAACCCCAATGCAAGGGACACCAGACCGATCGGCACGGCGCTCAAAAAGCCCACCTGACTTACTATCACCTCTGCTAACTCGAGCATGTGGCATCCCTCTAGCGGTCGATCTCGCCCAGTACGATATCGATGCTTCCGATGATGGCGATAATGTCGGCCAGATAATGGCCCCTTGCCAGTTCGTCGAATACGCTCATCACCGTAAAGCAGGGCGATTTCACACGCACCCGGTACGGCACGTTGGAACCGTCGCTGATCACGTATACGCCCAGCTCACCTCTGGGGTTTTCGCTGCGAACGTAGCACTCCGCGTCTTTGGGGGGCCGGACGTTTCTGGGGACCGCGGCCTGTACGTCGCCGCCGTCGGGGAGTTGATCGAGCGCCTGAGACACGATCCCGGCGCTCTGCTCCATCTCGCGAATCCGCACCATATACCGGTCCCAGCAATCCCCCAGGGTCCCCATCTCTCCCCTGCCGCAGGGCACGTCGAACTCGAATCGATCGTATATTGAATACGGTTCGTCCCTACGCAGGTCCCATTCCACTCCGCAGCCCCGAAGATTCGGACCGGTAATGTTGTGGCTGTACGCCGACTCCAGCGACAGAACGCCGACGTTGGCGGTGCGTTCAATGAAGATCTTGTTGTACGACAGCAGATCGTTGTACTCCTTCAGTTTTCCTTCGAACGCGGTGAGGAAATGCCGGCAGCGCTCCATGAAACCGGGCGGCAGATCGTGAGAGACTCCGCCCACCCAGATATAATTGTACAGCATCCGGGCCCCGCACGTCATCTCGAACAGGTCGAAAATATCCTCACGTTCCCTGAAGGCAAACAAAAAGGGCGTAAACGCCCCGATATCCATGCCATAGGTCCCGAACGAAACCAGGTGGCTTGCAATCCGGTTCAACTCGCACATGATCACCCGGATGTATTCCACGCGCTCCGGAATCTCGATCCCCAGGAGTTTTTCTACAGCAAGAACATACCCCATATTGTTGTTCATCGCCGCCAGGTAGTCCATTCGATCCGTGAACGGGATCACCTGTTGATACGGCAGGTTCTCGGCGTGCTTCTCGAAGCAACGATGGAGATAGCCGATATGGGGTTTTGCCTCTTCTACAATCTCTCCGTCCGTCTTGATCTCCAAACGCAGCACCCCGTGCGTGCTCGGATGCTGGGGTCCCATGTTGATCGTCATCAACTCGCTGTTGAGGTTGTCGTCCTCCACGTCCTCTACCGGCGGCAGCCCCGGCCGTTCCACCGTCACCTCTGTCGCCGCCCGTGAAATTTCCGTCATAATCTATACCTCAACCCGGATACCGCGATAATATTCCTGGACCTCGTAATCCTTGCGCAGGGGCCATCCCTCCCAATCGTCGGGACACAGGATTCGACGCAGGTCGCTGTGGCCTTCGAAGACAACGCCGAACATGTCGTACGTCTCGCGTTCGTGCCAGTTCGCCACCCGCCAGACGCCCTCCACGGTTGGTAATCGGGGATCCTCTCTTCCCATCTCCGCCTTAAGCGTTATCTTGTGGCGGTGCGCCGAGGAGAACAGATGGTAGACCAGCGAAAGGTGTTGCGGATAATCCACCCCGCTCAGACACATCAACGATTCGAACCGCATTGCCTCATCGTCTCTCAAATAAAGACCGATTTCGGCAATTGCATCAGCGCTCACCAGAATAAACGGATCCACGTTTTCGGTCAGATCCAGAACCCGGTCGCCGAACTTCTCTTTCAGCCGATCGAAAATCTCCTGCGGCGTCATTGTTCGCCTCCACACACGTTCCGGCGCAAGGTTTCCGAACCGGCTCAACTCACTTTCGCGATGGAATCGATGCGGATCCTGTCCTGCAGTTTCATTACGCCCTCCAGCAGGGCCTCCGGCCTCGGAGGACAACCCGGGACATAGACATCAACCGGCACAACCCTGTCAACACCCTTCAAAACGTGGTATCCGTGCTGCCAGTACGGGCCGCCGGACGTTGCACAGCAGCCCATCGACATCACGTACCGGGGCTCGGCCATCTGGTCGTACAGTTTCTTTACACGAGTGGCCATTTTCAAGGTAACCGTGCCGGCCACAATCATCAGATCGGACTGCCGCGGGGTGGCGCGCGGAACCATGCCCAGGCGCGACCAATCGTACCGCGACGCCCCCGTGGCCATCATTTCTATGGCGCAACACGCCAATCCGAATGTCATCGGCCAGAGCGAGGACAGCCGCGCCCAATTGACGAAATAATCGACCGATGTTACAATGACGTTATCCTGGAAACGACCTGTGAGCTTTCCCATAAACGGGCCTGCCTCCTGAAGCGTCCAGCCGGATGACGCGAGTTGAATGCCGTGAACGGCAGCGAAAGGTATCCGGTGATGCAATGCAGGCGGAACGGTCCAATCGATGTGCCGGCAACGAACCTGAGCCGGATCGACCGGTCAGCCGACGCGGCTTCCGGCCGCAGGTGCCGGTACCGGCGCCTGCCGCCCCGACAATTTGGGGCGAACCCACTCGAGCGCCCCTTTCCGCCAGGCGTACGCGAGGCCCAGCAGGAGTACGACAGCGAAGATCGACATCGCGCCGAAGCCGTACCAGCCGAAATCGTTCGCCACAACGGCCCAGGGATACAGCAGGACGACTTCCACGTCGAAGATGATGAAATCCAGGGCGATCACGTAGAACCGGATATTGAATTGAATCCATGATCCACCCACGGGCTCTTCGCCGCACTCGTACGTACTTAGTTTCTCCGCGCTGGGATTCCTGGGCCGAATCAGGCTGCCAATAAACAGATTGACCACCACGAAGAGAGCGCCGATACCCAGAAAAATGAGTACGTTGGCATATTGATCCAGCATGGTATCCGGGCCTCCCCTTGGGCTGCGCCGTCGAACGTGCGCAAGATTGCGCCTGAGCCTGCATTCATTACGTTTTGCGCATTCGAAACTGACGGCGATAAATTAGCGAAATCCGGGCGCTTCTGTCAAGTGAAAAGCACCCCTCGAACATCGATCCACCCGCCCGCGCGGGTGCCCGCGTGACTTCGAAATGGATTAAACTTGACTTTTTCGTACATTTTTGATCTTGACACATGGATACGGATTGGGTATGTTAAGCCTGAATTCAGGAAACGTTATCGACGTGTCGCATAAACAATAACAAAACTAATGCCCTTTCAAGTCGTGGAAGGAGCGCAGGATGAGCGAAGAAGTCCAGGAAATCGAAGAACTGGCGACCAGAGAATACAAATACGGGTTCGTCACGGAAATCGAACAGGACGCCGCGCCACCGGGTCTGAATGAAGACATTATCGCCTTCATTTCCCGGAAGAAATCCGAGCCCGACTGGCTGTTGGATTGGCGTCTCAAGGCGTATCACAACTGGCTCGGGATGGATGATCCCACCCGCCGCGGGCGCAGCCGACAGTGGGCAATGGTCGACTATCCGGATATCGACTATCAGAAAATCATCTATTACTCGGCGCCCAGGAATGCGGAGACACTCCAGAGCCTCGACGAGGTCGATCCCGAAATCCTCCGTACTTACGAAAAACTCGGCATTCCGCTCGAGGAACAGAAAATGCTGGCGGGCGTGGCGGTCGACGCCGTTTTCGACAGCGTGTCCGTGGCGACGACCTTCAAGGACAAGCTTTCGGATCTGGGGATCATTTTCTGTTCGTTCTCCGAAGCCGTTCAGGACCATCCCGAGCTGGTGAGGAAATACCTGGGTTCGGTCGTGCCGTACAACGACAATTTCTTCGCCGCACTCAACTCCGCCGTCTTTACCGACGGCTCATTCTGCTACATCCCCCGGGGCGTGCGGTGTCCGATGGAACTGTCCACCTACTTCCGCATCAACGCGGCCAACACGGGCCAGTTCGAACGGACGCTCATTGTCGCCGAAGAAGGGGCCTACGTTTCGTACCTCGAAGGATGCACGGCCCCCCAGAGAGACGAAAACCAGCTCCACGCCGCGGTTGTGGAACTGGTCGCCCTCGACGATGCGCAGATCAAATACTCGACCGTTCAGAACTGGTATCCCGGCGACGAAAACGGCGTGGGCGGAATATATAACTTCGTAACCAAACGCGGCGCCTGCCGCGGCGCCAACGCCAAGATCTCCTGGACCCAGGTTGAGACCGGATCGGCAATAACCTGGAAATACCCAAGCTGCATTCTCCAGGGTGACAACTCCATTGGAGAATTCTATTCGGTGGCCGTCACCAGCGGGCGCCAGCAGGCCGATACGGGCACCAAAATGATCCATCTTGGCAAAAACACCCGCAGCACGGTCGTGTCGAAAGGCATCTCGGCAAAGAACGGGCAGAACACCTATCGAGGCCGGGTGCAGGTGATGAAGGGCGCATCGAACGCGCGAAACTTCACCCAATGCGACTCCATGCTCATCGGCGACCGCTGCGGCGCTCACACGTTTCCATACATCGATGTCAGGAACACGACCTCCCAGGTCGAGCACGAAGCGTCCACCTCAAAGATCGGTGAAGACCAGATCTTCTACTGTAACCAGCGCGGTATCTCCACCGAAGACGCCGTATCCATGATCGTCAACGGTTTCTGCAAGGAGGTGCTGGCCGAACTCCCCATGGAATTCGCCGTCGAAGCGCAGAAGCTGCTTGGCATCAGCCTGGAGGGCAGTGTCGGATAAAACATGAGACGACGGACGGCGAGACGTTGGTAACACTCAAGGCTTCCCGGACGGACTGTTGACCCATGCCCCGTCACATCGGGCTTCACTTCAGAAACTGAGGACAGTATACGAATGCTGGAAATCAAAGACCTGCAGGCAAGCATCGAGGGAACCGGAATCCTTACCGGAATCAACCTGAATATCAATGCCGGGGAGATTCACGCCATTATGGGACCCAACGGGTCCGGCAAGAGTACCCTTGCCCAGGTGTTGGCCGGGCGGGAAGAATATGAAGTCACCCGGGGCGAAGTTTACTACGAAGGCGAGGATCTTCTGGATCTGGACCCTGAAGAACGCGCCCAGGCCGGCGTTTTCATGGCCTTTCAATATCCGGTTGAGATCCCCGGCGTCAACAGCGCCTATTTTCTCCGTACGGCACTCAATGAGCTCCGCAGGGCACGCGGCCAGGACGAACTCGATGCGATGGATTTTCTCGCCCTCTCCCGGGACAAGCTCAAACTGGTGGAAATGGACGAGTCCTTTCTCAACCGGGCGGTCAACGAGGGCTTTTCCGGCGGCGAGAAAAAGCGGAACGAGATTTTCCAGATGGCCATGCTCGAACCCAGGCTGGCCATCATGGACGAAACCGACTCCGGATTGGATATCGACGCCCTGAGAATCGTGGCCGACGGCGTCAATGCGCTTCACCGGAAAAACCCCGAAAGCGCAGTCCTCGTGGTCACCCATTATCAGCGGCTGTTGAATTACATCGTGCCGGACTTCGTGCATGTTCTTCTGAAGGGCCGGATTGTCAAATCGGGCGACAAGGAACTCGCCCGGAAGCTGGAAGCCGATGGCTACGATTGGATTCGAGAGGAATCCACGGCCCGACTCGCCCGCACCTGACAGTCCGTTGAATAAGGAGGTAGCCGCTTCATGAAGTTCGAAGGCACGCACACCTATCTGTCGGCATTTGCCAGGTTTGAAGAAAGCCTGAACGGAAGATCCGGCGCGCCCCTGCACGCGCTTCGCAGGTCGGCGATCGGCCGTTTCGCGGAACTCGGGTTTCCGGGCACAAGGGACGAAGCCTGGTTTCACACGAATGTCGCGCCGCTTGTCCGTACGCCGTTTCGCACAACGACGCTGGAGGATGCGCAGGGGGCCTGGAAGTCGGAGCAGGTTTTTCAGGACCTGACTGCGACACGCCTGGTCTTCGTAAACGGCTTCTACAGCGCCGAACGTTCCCGCGCGGGGAGCCTCCCGCATGGTGTTCGGGCGTGCAGTCTTGCCGGATTAAAGGATTCCGAGGCCGACTGGGTGGCAGGCAATATCGCACGGCACGCCGCTTACGATGAGCACGCTTTCGTCGCGCTCAACACCGCATTTCTGCAGGATGGCGCCGTCATATACGTCCCTCGGGGCACCGCTGTCGAGACGCCCATTCACGTGGTTTTTGTTTCAACCGCTTCAGGCGCCCCTTCCATTTCACACCCCCGTACCCTCGTACTGGCCGAAGAAAACAGCCAGGTAACGATTATCGAATCCTATACAGGCGACGGGGCCTATTTCACGAACGCGGTTACCGAGGTGATCGCCAACGATAGCGCGAAGGTGGATCACTACAAGCTGGAACTGGAGAGCCCGGAAGCGTTTCACATTGCCACAATGCAGAGCCGCCAGGGCGCCCATAGCGACCTGTCCACACACGCCATCTCTATCGGCGGCAAACTGGTGCGTAACGAAGTCAATGCGCTGCTGGCCGGTGAAGCCGGCGAAGCCACGGTCAACGGCTTCTATCTGACCGACTGCGAACAGCATATCGACAACCATACCCTGATCGAACACGCCGAGCCGAACTGCAACAGCCACGAACTGTACAAGGGAATACTCGGAGGCAGGTCCAGCGGCGTGTTCCGCGGCAAGATACACGTTCACCGGAAGGCTCAGGAAACCGACGCGTATCAGAGCAACCAGAGCCTGCTCATATCGGAAGGCGCCGACATCAATACCAAGCCGCAACTCGAAATCTACGCCGATCAGGTCAAGTGCTCACATGGCGCAACGATCGGTCAGCTCGATGAGAACGCGGTCTTCTACCTGCGCTCGCGAGGGTTGAGTCAGGCAACCGCACAGCGTATTCTGGTACATGCGTTCGCGGTCGACATCCTTAACAGGATCAAGCCCGAATCCGTTCGAAACTACCTGGAACGAATTGTCATGGATAAATTCGACCAGGTGCGTGACGCCCGGAACGCGTCATGAGCCTTACTGCACATGCCCTGGCAGAACGGCTCTCCTGCCCACTCATCGAACGCGCCGGGCCTTTCGATCCCCACCGTATCCGACGGGACTTTCCGGTCCTACACCAATTCGTTCGGGGCAAACCGCTGGTCTACCTGGACAACGCCGCCACAACCCAGAAACCCAGGGATGTGCTCGACGTCCTCGAAGTCTTTTACGAAGCGGCGAATGCGAACGTGCATCGCGGTGTCCATCATCTCAGCCAGATTGCAACGGATTCTTACGAGGGCGCGCGCAACAAGGTCCGCCAGTTTCTGAACGCGTCCCACGACCGGGAAATCATCTTCACCAGCGGAACGACGGACAGCATCAATCTGGTTGCCCAGACTTTGGGACGAAAAACCATAAAAGCCGGCGACGAAATCGTCGTCACCGCGATGGAGCACCATTCGAATATCGTGCCCTGGCAGATGCTCTGCGAGGAAAAAGGCGCGAAACTTCGCGTTGTCCCCATTAACGACAGGGGCGAGCTACAGATCGACAGGCTCGAACCGCTGTTGAACGAACGTACGAAACTCGTGTCCGTTGTACACGTGTCGAACGTCCTTGGCACCCTCAATCCAGTTGCTTCGATCACGGATACGGCGCGCGAACGCGGTATCCCCGTTCTGCTGGACGGAGCACAGGCCGTCCCCCATTTCAAGGTGGACGTTCAGGCGCTGGGATGCGACTTCTACGCTTTTTCGGGGCACAAACTGTACGGTCCGACCGGCATAGGAGTACTCTACGGAAGAAGCGAACTGCTGGATTCGATGCCGCCATACAGGGGTGGCGGCGGCATGATTCGAGAGGTTTCGCTTGAAAAGACCACCTATGCCGATCCACCGGCCCGATTCGAAGCGGGCACGCCCCATATTGCCGGTTGCATCGGGCTGGGCGCCGCTATTGACTACTTGAACCGGATCGACCTGGAAGCCGCCGCTGCGTACGAGAATGAGCTGTTCGCCTACGCAACGGACGCCCTCGCCGGGATTTCAGGTCTGAGAATCATTGGTACCGCAAGAGAAAGAGTCAGCGTCATTTCCTTTGTGATGGATGGCATACACCCGCACGACGTCGGCACCATCGTGGATCAGCACGGCGTGGCGGTCCGCGCCGGACACCACTGCGCCCAACCCGTCATGCGCCATTTCAACATTTCCGCAACAACGCGTGCGGCCACCGCGTTTTACAATACGCGGGAAGACATCGACACGCTCGTACGGGCGTTGCACGCAGCCAAGGAGGTTTTTCGTTAATGTCCGACCTCAGAGAACTCTACCAGCAGGTCATTCTGGACCACAACCGGAGTCCGCGCAACTACCGGTGCATATCTGAGGCTGATCGGTCATCCGAGGGGCACAACCCGCTATGCGGCGACCACTTGAGCCTTTACGTCAAGCTCGACGGAGGCAGGATCGCCGATATTGCTTTTCAGGGCGCCGGATGCGCCATCTCGAAGGCGTCGGCTTCTCTGATGACAGACGCCGTGAAGGGTCAGACCATTCGGGAAGCCCAATTGCTCTTTGGAAAATTTCGTGACCTGGTCACAAGCGATATCTCCACGGAACCCGTTGTCGACGGGATCGGAAAGCTGGCCGTCTTCGCAGGCGTGAGAGAGTTCCCCGTACGTATCAAATGCGCAACCCTGGCGTGGCATACACTCGAGGCCGCACTCGAAAACAGCGAATTCCCGGTAACCACCGAGTAGGCATCCATCCGGAGGTGATCATCTTGCTCAATCGACTCCTGAACCGTATTTACGGAAACGAGGAGAGCGAAGCTTCGGCTCGAAAGGAAGACACACCGGACTCCGAAGCCAAAGACACCGTGAACCCCGTTGACACAAGCGCGCTGACGGCGCACGCCGGCAAACGCCAAGAAGAAAAAGAGGAATCGGCCGAAGCGGCCGTAACCGATGGTCCTGTCGACACGGAGGTCGTCAAAGAGAACATTATCGCCGCGCATCGCACGGTGTTCGACCCGGAGATTCCGGTCAACATTTACGATATCGGCCTCATTTACGATATCCGGGTCGAACCCTCCGGGATGACCCACGTTCAGATGACGCTCACCTCCCCCGCCTGTCCGGCAGCGGGAATTCTGCCCGGTCAGGTAGAAAGCGCGACCCGGTCTGTTGCCGGAGTACGCGACGTCATTCTGGATCTGACCTTCGACCCGCCATGGAACCCTGAATTGATGTCCGAAGCCGCGAGGCTCGAACTCGGGTTGCTATAGCCGGACTTCAATTGAGGGCAGCCGCATGCCTCCGGCTGCGCCAACATTTCAATGACACCGTGCCCGGGCATCCGCACGGCGTCATCGCCTCTGACGGCACAAACCAGATTCCATCCCAACAGGAAATGCGATCGTTCCATGAAATTAAGCGCAGGCGAAGAATACGGGCTCCGGTGCCTGCTCCAGATCGGTCGCCGGCAGAGAGAAACCGGCGGCGGCCTTTCCATATCTGAAATCAGCCGGTTCGAAGGGCTCTCGGTCCCGAATGTTGCAAAGCTGATGCGTCTTCTTCGGCTGGGAGGATTTGTCGAGAGCTCTCGAGGTCAGTCCGGAGGGTACCGGCTTGCGCAATCTGCCGACATGATCGTGGTTGGAGATGTATTGGCAGCCCTGGGCGGGCGGATGTTCAATCCTGAATTCTGTGAAGATCACGCCGGCCGTGAAGGGCTGTGCACCCACTCCGTGGACTGTTCGATCCGGTCGCTGTGGACCTCTGTGCAGTCTGTGATCGATCAGCTTCTCAGCCGCGTTACTCTGGATGACCTGCTGGGAGAAGAACAGGCCATGGACGCCTGTCTGCAAAACGTCACCGAAGAGCTGATACAGGTATCCGGTTAGCGGCTCGCCTGACACGCGAGGCCAACGCAATGCATTGTGGGGGGCCACCCCAGCCGTCGTAAAACCGGGCGACAACGCCAAATATTCCTTCCTGAGGTGTTCAATGGGACTTGAAACCGGCCTTGGCGACAACGTTATCACGACCACTATGTCCAAAATGATCAACTGGGCACGCAAGTCATCCCTCTGGCCGATGCCGTTCGGCACGGCTTGCTGCGCCATCGAAATGATGGCCACGCTCTCCGGGCGCTTCGATATGGCCCGGTTCGGCGCGGAAGCCGTGAGATTCTCGCCCCGCCAGTCCGACCTGCTCATCGTATCGGGCCGGATATCCATTAAAATGATGCCGGTACTCAAGAAGATTTATGACCAGATGCCGGATCCGAAGTGGGTAATTTCCATGGGGGCGTGCGCATCGTCAGGGGGTGTCTTCAATACCTATACGCTGGTACAGGGTGTGGACCAGTTTCTGCCGGTCGACGTCTACGTGCCCGGCTGTCCCCCCCGGCCCGAAGATCTGCTGTCCGCGCTGATGAAGATCCAGGAAAAGATAGACCGGGAACAACCCGCACGGTCAACCGTGGCGTTCGAATCCTGACCGTCCGGCATTCCGTTGATAGAGTCGCTCTGCAGGCAGGGCCGGCCGCAGCCCGGATGGACTTTCTCAACGGGACGACAGGTACTGCCAACCTCTCCAGGGGGAAAGTCCATATGAATATCACCGTTACGGAAGCCGCGCAGAAGGAAGTTGTCAACCTGATCGGGAGCCAGGAGTCGGACATCATTGGCGTTCGGGTCAAGGCCGAAGCCGTCTCGCCGCTGCAGGCCAACTACCGACTCGCGTTTGTTGCCAGCGGCCAGGAAGAGGAAGACGACACCGTTACGCCGTTCGACGGGTTCAACATCTACGTAGACCCGGAAAGCGCGCCCTATGCCGAGCACATTACACTGGACTTTGTGGACAGCCTCATGGGCAGGGGATTCAAAATCGAGAATCCCAACAAGGTGCCTCCGCATCTGAAGGGCACGGCCGCCGAAAAGATCCAGAACATCATCGACGAGAAGATCAACCCCAGCGTGGCCATGCACGGCGGCCAAATCTCACTTATCGACGTAAAGGACAACAAGGCTTACGTCCAGTTCGGCGGCGGATGTCAGGGTTGCGGAATGGTGGACGTGACGCTCAAGCAGGGGGTTGAAGTCCTCATCAAGGAGGCTGTGCCGGAAATTGAAGAAATCCTCGACGTGACCGAACACGCGGACGGCACAAACCCCTACTACCAGACCTCAAAATAACGTGTGTTCACAACAAACGGCAGACTTCATGGGGGCCTCCCCGTTGTCTGCCGTTATTTTTTGGACAGATGACCGATGACGGCCATTAACCGATCGCGTCCTTTCAAAGCCGTACTCGTTTCCACCTACGAACTGGGTCGGCAGCCGTTCGGTCTGGCGTCGCCGGCTGCGTGGCTGCGGAGGGCGGGCATCGACGTGGTCCAGGCCGACGTTTCGATAGAAGACTTCCCTGACGAAGACGTCCGCGACGCCGATCTGGTGGCTTTCTACGTACCAATGCATACCGCGACGCGCCTTGCCGTTCCGCTGGTCGCCAGATCCCGAAAGCTGAATACCAACACGCACCTCTGTTTCTATGGTCTCTATGCTTCGGTTAACGAATCCTTCCTTAGAAGCCTGGGGGCGCAGACCATCCTCGGTGGCGAATTCGAAAACGGTCTGCTTCAGCTGTGCAATCGTCTGCGGGGGGCGCCCGGCACCATCGGAGACCAGGAAGAACCCGTCGTTTCCCTCGCCAGACAGCGTTTTCTTCCACCTGACCGCACAGGCCTTCCGGACTTGCCCAGCTACGCAAGACTTTCCACCAGTGACGGGCATCTGAAAACCGTCGGCTATACAGAGGCAAGCCGCGGCTGCAAACATCTCTGTCGCCACTGTCCCGTGGTGCCCGTGTACGGCGGGAGGTTCCGGATTGTACAACCTGAAATCGTACTGGACGACATTGAAAGACAGGTCGCCGCGGGTGCGGGCCATATCACGTTTGGCGATCCCGACTTCTTCAACGGCATCGGCCACGCCCTGCCGCTTGTCGAAGAGCTCCATGGCAGATTTCCCGACCTCACGTACGACATCACCGTCAAGATCGAACATCTGCTGAAATATCGCCGCAATCTGCCCCGCATCAGAGACACCGGGTGCGCACTCGTCACAACCGCCGTCGAGTCCCTTGACAGCCGTGTTCTCGCGCTGCTGGACAAGGGCCATACAGTAGACGACTTCCTCGAAGTTGTGGACCTCTTCAATAAACACGGGCTGGTGATGAATCCGACGTTTATCCCGTTCACGCCATGGATCACGTTGGAGGGATATGCCCGCTTTCTGGATACACTCGCCGACCTCGATCTGATCGAGCATGTCTCGCCCGTTCAGCTCACCATCCGGCTGCTTATTCCCGGAGGATCAGAGCTGCTGAATCTTGCCGAGGTCCGCGACCTGGTGGGTCCGTTCGCGCCGGCAGCACTGTCGTACCCCTGGGCGCATGCCGACGCCCGCCTGGACCGGCTCCAGCACGAACTGTCCCGGCTCGTCACACGGCTTCAGAACCGGGATGCCGCACGGGGAGAGATCTTCCGCAGGATACGGTCGCACGTGTACGGGTTGGTGGAACGCCCTGTCCCGGACGCCGATTTCGATGCGACCTCAGCCCGCCTTTCGCTCCCCCGCCTTACCGAACCCTGGTACTGCTGAGCGGAGCCAACCGAAGAGCAGTTCGCTCTTGTCTGACGCTGGAAGTGAAAGACCCTGGCATATTGATCCCCATCCCGCCTGCCTGCCGCCGGTCAACCCTCGATCTCGACGGCGAGCAGACCATTGGCCTCACGAAGCGCCGCTACCACGGCCTCTGGTGTCCTTCCGCGTGCAAAGATGAACCCCAGGTACCGGTCTCCCTCGGGCAGCGGCTGAACGGGATGCCCCCTCGGAACGGTGATCGCGACGTCGACAATTCCCGGTACGCGCCGCGCGCCCGCCGTACCGCGTACGCACCGGAGCGTTCCCGGCTTCGGCACCGGAAGCATCATCACCCCGGCCGCCGTGTTTTCCCTGCACAAATCGATCGGGGAGCGACCCGTCGCCTGGCGCAGAATCAGTTCCTCCAACGACACGCCAGCGCCGAATCTCAATATACGCGAACACAGCCCGCCGATGGATCGCGCCGCGATTTCCACCACGTAGATGCCGCTCGTGTTCAGCCGCAGTTCGGCATGCACCGGCCCCACGGTCAATCCGAGGGCGAGTGCAGCCTGCTGCGCAGTGTCCTGAATCCGCGCCTGCACGCATTCCTGCAGCAGGGACGGCGTAATGTACAGTGTCTCGGCAAAATAAGGGCCGTCCAGCGGGTCCGGTTTATCGAACAATGCGAGGGTGTGAAGCTCACCGTCAACCAGCAAACCCTCCAGCGCGACCTCCCGGCCGGGAATGTAGTCCTCCGCCAGAATTGCCTCGTGCACGTTATTCCCGGATTCCGAAATCAACGCCCGAATCCGATCGAAAGCAGTCACGAAATCCGCTTCACGATCCGCCCGAATCACGCCGCGGCTCGCGGAGAGCGAAACCGGCTTCAGCACGCACGGATAGTCGACGGTTGCGGCGGCTTCCGCCGGTTCGTCCCGAATTGAAAAAAGCCTGAACCCCGGCGAGGGCAGGCCTTTTTCGGCAAGTATCTGACGCATCACGTGTTTGTAACGGGACGCCCGTACGGACGTCGTCGTATTGTGCGGAAGTCCGAGCGCCTCGCAGGCCATCGCTGCGAGTACGACGGTCTCGTCGTCCACGCCCACCACCGCCCGGACGGGGTATTCCTCCGAATAGGCGACGATTCTTCCAACCGAGGCTGCCGGCCTGGCGAAGTTCAACGCGAGCGTCTTTCCGGGGGTCAGGCTCGCAAGCGCCTGGCGGCGGTCTGTTCCCACGACCACGGCAACATTGAGTGCTGCCGCCGCTGCCATGAAATCATGGGTTCGGTAGGATGACGTTGGAATAAGCAGCAGAAGCCGGTTCATTGCAGCCCTGGCCTTGTGTCCTGTCCCATAAATATCTCACCACTCGTCCGCCGAATTCAGGCAACCTGTTTATGGGAAAGAACACTTGCAGCCCGTTGGAAGCGCCCATCCGGCCTTCGGCCTGCGGGCAGAGCAACTTTATCAACGGACTGCTAGGCGCTCACGTCGTCGTCACCGGAATCTGCGTCGGCTTCCTCCTCAGCCTTCTTCCGGTCTCGCTTCTCCTTAAAGGCCTTTACTTTCGACAGAAGGTCGGGCGCCAGATCCAGCAGACCCTTGATGGATCCTTCCTTTTCCTGGACGGGAAGAATCTGGGCCTTTCCGTCTCGAATCACGACAAATGCCAGGGGTTCCACGGATGCGCCACCACCCGTGCCGCTCCCGCCGCCGTCCGCCGTGTCCGCGCCGCCACCCGCGCCGAATCCGAAAGAAATCCTGGAGACGGGTACCACAACCGTACCCCCGATTTCGATCGGCTCTCCCACAACCGTCTCCGCCTTGACGATTTGGCGGAATTCCGTCATCACCGTCCTGATGAGATCCTCAACCGACATAATACCTCCATTAAAGACCGCTCAACTCGTCGCGCCGGCCCCCAAAATGCCTTCCTCACGCCGTTTCCGGTTGCGTCGTTCCGAAAACCACGCAAGCGCAAGGCGCCATCCGAAATAAACGGATGCCAACAACAGCCTGTGGGGATAAATCCGAATTTCAACCCGGGCTTCCCCGTCCAGACGCTGTGACTCGAAATCGGGCGTCACGTGAATGCTTCCCTTTGCTCCAATCAGAGAGGAGGCGGCCATGACGTATCCGTAGATCCGGCCGGTCGTGGCCGGATCGGAGGCGCCGAACGTTACGCTGCATTTGATGCTGCGAAGACGGAAACCCCTCAGAAAACGTAACGCACACCGCCTGAGGGGCAATGACAGCGTCCTTAAACGCCGTCCGGCCCGCGCGAACCGCTCAACCTTTGCCGAAAAACCATCCGATACGTCCGCTTCCGCCTCGTCCCTCGCACCGGGGTCGCGTTTCTTCTTTTTCCCATCTTCTCCCTTTCTCAAGGGTGCGGCCCACACTGTCCACCATCCCAGTAGCGCGCCAATACGCCAATCGCCGCCGGTGTGGAACAGCCGGATACCCGCCAGTCCGATCCACGGCCTCACGCGGATTTCCAGGATCGGTCCCCGCCCTGAGCCGTTACGTCCTCGCGCCCACAGACGCACGGGCGCGAGGACGATCAGGAAGCACAAAAACAGCAGAAGAAAGAGCATTGTCATTTGACCAACTTCATATCCCGCCGCCTCGTCGAACCCATATCCCCGCGGTTCACTGCGAAAGTCATTCACCGCCCGGCGCGTTTTCACTGAAAACTTCGATCAGGCCAGGCAACGATCGCTGTTGCGAGGCCGCTCAGGCGATTATGGAGTTTACAATTGGATATTTAAGTAGTGTTATTCAGTCTGCTTTCCAAGGGTTTTCTTTGGGGGCTCTGCGGCACTGATCCTGCAAAGACGTCACAGATTTCCGGTATTTCCTCGCCGTGTTCTATGCGATCGGCAAGAACCCGCAATGCCAATGCCTAAACCTTAAGAATGGCAACTTCTTTATCGCCTCCATAAACGATCACACCGGGCAAATCAGACACTTCTGCAATCCATCTGCCATCTTCTTCTCGTTCAGTTTCAATTTTCATATAAGATCCTTCCGTCCCGCAATGCGGGTTTAAACACCAGTGCGTGACAATCCTCGTTCTGCCTTTTGTTTCCTGTTCACGTTTTGTTTCGCTGCAGAATGGCGGTCTGCTTATTGCAATCAGCTGAAACACAAGGGTCTTCCGGCACCTCATGTCGAAAATATGCGCAATGGCTTCCAAGAATCAAACTATTTTGTGTTGTTCGGCGCGTCCCATCCGATATATTGATGAGCGCGGTACCGGCTTGCAAGCCTGAGGCAAACGAGTTTCTGACCTCAACCAAAATCGCGCGTATTCGTCAGGATCGGTTCTGTGAAAAAAACTCCCAAGGATCTATTGGATAGAATCCGGTTCCGGGTTGCTGCGGGCGAACTGTCCGCAGCCGCCGGAGCCCACGCCGCGCTCTGGCTTACCGACCCCCGTTTCGCGGCATCGAAGGAGGAAATCAATAACCTGATCCATACCAACGATCTGAGCGAACTCGAAGACGCATTTCGCGTGAGGATCCAATTCGGCACCGGGGGCATTCGCGGCGCGATGGGACCGGGGCCGAACCGCATCAACCTGCGTACTGTTGGTGAAGCCGCACAGGGCATTGCCAGGTACGTTTTGAAATCCGGCGCCGATGCACCGCGCCGCGGCGTGGTCATCGCACACGACACACGGAACAATTCACAAGGCTTCGCCAACGAGGTAGCAGCTATTCTTGCCGGCAACGGTATCCGTGTCAGGATTTTTGAATCCTGCCGGTCCTCTCCTGAACTTTCCTTTGCGGTCCGGTTGACCAACGCTGTGGCCGGCGTGGTAATCAGCGCCAGTCACAACCCGCCGGGCGACAATGGAATCAAGGTGTACTGGTCCGACGGAGGCCAGGTCGTACCCCCTCATGACAGAAACATCATCGCCGAGGTCAACTCGGTTACCGCGATCAAAAAACTCGACTTCAAGCACGCGATGGAACAGGGCCTCATTGAAATTCTGGATCGCACCGTCGATACCCGCTACCATCGTGAGCTGGCCGGGCTCACCCTCAGGCCCGAACGCCAGGTTCGGACAGTCTACAGCCCGCTGCACGGCGTGGGTTTAACGTCGGTAGTGCCGGCGCTGAAAATCCTCGGCTACAAGGATCTGCACGTCGTCCCGTCGCAGGCGAAAGCGGACGGCAATTTTCCCACGGTGCCTGGCGGCGTCGCCAACCCCGAAGATCCGCGCGCGCTGGCCGTGGCTGTCCGGGAAGCCGCCGAGATCAACGCCGATCTGGTTATCGCCAGCGACCCGGATGCGGACCGGCTCGGCTGCGCCGTACCGGATTCCGGAACCGGGTGGAACGCACCACCCGAGAATCTTGCGCTCAACGGAAATCAGATCGGCGCTGTCCTGTGCCACTACATCCTGGATCAAAAAAAAATTCGCCGGGAACTTCCCGACGAGGGTGTTGTCGCCAAGACGATTGTCACAACCGACCTGACAGCCAACATCGCGCGCGGCTTTGGCGCCACGGTCGTCGACAACCTGCTGGTCGGATTCAAATACATCGGCAGGCTGATCGACGAGCTTCCGGCGGGCGCCGAATTCCTGTTCGGGGCCGAAGAAAGCCACGGCTATCTGACCGGGTCGTTTACGAGAGACAAGGACGCCGCGGTTGCCGCCGTCCTCCTGTGCGAATGCGCAGCGGCCCTCAAGGCCCGTGGCTGCACGCTAAGGGACTACCTGGACGAGATCTATGCGGAATTTGGTTACTTCCGTGAAATCCAGCGGTCTGTAATGAGAACCGGAGCGCAGGGCAGCCGGGATATCGTTCACATTATGGAATCCCTGCGTTCCCAGCCGCCAACGCAGATCGGAGGTTGTGACGTCGTGGAAGTCATCGACAGGAGAACGGGGAAGGCACTGAACCTGCACACGGAGTCCGTCCGGACGATCGAAGGCGCAACGGGCAACGTGATTACATTCACGTTCACCCCCGCCGGGCATACCCGGGTCACCGCCCGGCCGTCGGGAACCGAACCCAAGATTAAATACTACGTCTCCGCCGCATCGGTGGACCATCCCGATCTCGGCGGCACGGGCCTGCAGGAAACGAAAACCGCAGTCGACCGGATGGCGGCGCGAATACTCACAGGAATGGTGGACGAAGCCGAATCACGCGTGGGTACGGAAACCCCCTGAAACGCGCCGGACCCGTCACCCTGGCCCCGCTTCTAGAAGATGTCGCTCCACCAGTAGAAGGGCCCTTCGCACGCCGGCAGCGATGCCATCCATTCCGACAGGGATGCATCCGGTTCGGCCACCGCCTGACCGTACAGCGCGCGCCAGAACGCCCCCTCGTCCTCCGGTGCGCCCCCGCACGGGTCTCCGTTCAGCTTTTTCCTGAATGAACGCCAGTTGATTCCCTTCAACATCATTTCATCGTGACTGGCCCACGCCGCATTGGATCCGCAGATTGCTTCAAGCGCGCCAACCAGGCCGTGTCCGGCGGGAAGGCTGCCCTCGATCCGTTTCAATCCGTTCCGGCGGGCGCAACCGCAGATCAACCGCGCCAGGTCCGGGTACGCGCCGTCTCCTGATGGCCCCACGCATCCTTCTTTCACCCATATCCGGTCCGCACAGGCGTCGAACGTCGCATACCCGCAAAGTTCGGATCCTGCTGCAATGCCCCACTCGGGGAAGACACCCCGTATCCGCGAGGGACCGGCGCGCCAGTAGTCTCGCGGTCTTACTTCAGGTCCGGTCAGGGAACTGGAACAACGCCCGTAAATCGCCATCACCGCATCCAGGTCCCTATTGACGTCCAGAGCCCGCACGTGTGTGGAGGGGCGGTATTCGGGCCCGGACTCCAGATCGATCGCAAACGTCGGCAGCGGGATGGGCGTCCATCCCAGCGCCCGGTAGAACGGCGTCCCGATGATTGTGAAAAGGAGCCCGACGTCGCACCCCGCGGCCAGCATATAGGCCTCGGCATTTTGCATCAGCGCGCGCGCATATCCCCTGCCCCGGTAATCGGGATGGGTCAGTACGCTGCCGATACCTCCGGCTCGAAGCACGGACCCCCGCACGCGGATTTCCCGGTTCCAAACCCGCAGATGCGCCACGATCCGCCGGTCTGCGAGGAGAACCCGCGACTGTTCCAGCCGATAGCTCGGATCGTCCCGCACGTATGTCCGGTACCGTTCAAGCGCTGCCTCCCCCTCGTCCGGCCGGAACACCATCCGCTGGAGCGCCAGCGTCTCCTCAATCTCGTCCTCTCGTACGGCTCGGATCTCCATTCTTCACCGATTAATCGATCGAAAGCGAACGCGGTTCGTGCCCCGCGGCGGGTTCCATCGGTTAGACGGGCGCGAGCCAGCCGCCGTCAACCGGCAGCGCCACCCCCGTGATCCACTCCGCGTCCGACGACGCCAGGAAGACACACGCGCGTCCGATATCCCGGGGTAATCCGAACCGGGGAAGGGGGGTGTTGTCCAGCGCATCCTGTATCTGTTCCTCGGTCAGATAATCCTGTATGGCGGTTTCAATATAGCCCGGGCAGACAGCATTCACCGTTACCCCTTCCGGAGCCACTTCCATCGCCAGGTCCCGCGTGAGGTTGACCACGCCGGCCTTGGCGGGCGCATAGGCCGGGCCGCCGCCGCCGCCGAAAGAATGCACCGACGCGATGTTGATCATTCTCCCGGCCTGAGATCGCTTCAGGTGGGGAATCGCGGCTTTCGACGCCACGAATACCCCCCGGATGTTTACGCCTGTCACCCGGTCCCACGCCTCCAGCGACAGGGTCTGGCTGTCGCCGGGAATGTGAATGCCCGCGTTATTCACCAGAATATCCAGTCCGCCGAACCCGTCGACCGTCCGGTTCACCAGCGCCTCGACCGCGGCGGCGTCGCCTACGTCGGTTTCTATGAACATCCCGTCACCACCCAGCCCTCGCACCTCTTCCAGAGTGGTTGTCCGGACTTCCTGTTCGTGATATTTTCCCCGTTTCGGCGCCTCCCGGATATCTGCCACCACCACCGTCGCCCCCTCTTTAGCGAATTCAAGGGCAATGCCTCGGCCAATACCCGAACTCCCGCCCGTGACGATGGCCACCCGGTCTTTCAGCACCATTGAGACCTCCTTTTCTATCGATACAACTGCCGCGGAGTAATAGGAAGATTTCAATCGGCCGGCAAATCGACACTTCTGACCGAATTCTCGCGTTCGACGCGCGATGATCCGGGAATCAGCTCGAAACCCAGATCGGGCTTGCCCATGCCCACTGGTTGTTCTCCTGCGCCACCCGGACGTAATAGAAGTCGGTCTCACGCTCAGGCGCGGCATCTTCAAATGTCAGCGTCGCCCGCAGCCGCGAATCGGGTACGGCACGGTGCACGAGCATTGCCTCGGAACGCCATCCCCGGATGAACTCACTCCTGGAACCCGTCATGAGGTCCTCCAGCCGGTAGCGACAGGCCGCACCGTTGATATTGAATTCCAAAACGGCGGAGCGTGGGGCATCCAGTTCCAGGACCAGCGCGTTCGTACCGCGCAGATACGGGTGAGCGTTGCCCCGGGTATGTGAAAACCACGCCACCTGCCTGTCGTCCCGCGCCACGATCCCGTGAACGGGCTCGTCGCCGGTTGCCAGAATCGCTCCGTCCGCCGACGGCGCCAGAACCGGGTCGCCGGTGAAACAGGGTTCCACGGAAAGCAGCCGGCCATCCGACAGGCACACACTTGCATCCCACCGCACCCACTCCTCCTTGTCTCCCCATCCCCATTCCAGCCTCACCTTCGCGCGGACCGGGCCGTGCGGTTCCGCCACGGGCGCGGGCCCGAATACCCGTTTCAGGGGACGGTTGTTCTTGATGACCTCTATCCGATCCAGCGCGTCGGCGCCACTGACGGACACCCGGATTTCACGGCGGCCGGTACCCGTGGTTTCCTCCCCCATCGCCGCGTCGTTTATGGAAAACCGCAACCCCATTCGATCGCCGGTTACCGCATAGCACCGCCTTGCGCGAATCGCGTCCCAGATCGCCTGTCGGGTGAGTTCCGACGCATACACGCCGGTTATTCCCTCGCCGTAGTGCCCAGGATATCCCCCATGATGATCCGTGCCTCCCAGGAACCCGAACCGGTGACCGAGCGCAAGCCCGTGCGCCACGGTACCCCGATATTGCCTGGGGCCCATGGTATGGTACATCGGGTATGGACCGCCGTCCCGTTCGGACCCACCGTGTCCGGAGAAAATCTCGACGACCGGAGAACGTCGTGAGTCGAAATGCGACCAGTTTATTCCCCTGAAGCCCGCCCCATAGCCGATATGGTGAGGGTGGATCATGACATCCTGTCCCTCGAATGCCTCATCCAGTTCCTGAAGGCTGTTGCGCTCGACGATTTCGCCGCCATCGTCCAAATAGTAAACGTTGTGGTCGCCGAAAGCGCAGGAGTGCCATTCGTAACCCAGAAAGGAAACAAACCGCCCCGGGCGGTTATGTTGCCGAACGGTCTCCTGCACCTGCGGCCAGTCTCGACTCAGCCTGTCGAAACCCTCCCGGTGATAATCGATAATGAAGCCGTGACGTTCCCGGTCGGCCGGCATGTCGTGCCACGTTGCGTGCCCCACCACCGAACAGAAATCCAGGTGCTCGTCCGCCAGCCTGAATGCCCTCTCGAGACTGCCGTAGCCATAGCTGATCCCACAGTGCGCGTGCAGGTCTCCCCAGTACAGCGAGTCGTCCATTTTTAACTCACTCGAGCGTTCTGTCCTGAAAACCGGTTGCCTGAATGGTCAGATATCTTCGGGAGGGGGCACTACCTTGTCCCTGCTGGAATCGCCGCGGTCAAATCCTCCAGGGAAGCCGACACCCCGCACCGGACGACTCCGGTGCATTATGACGGCCGAAGCACGGCGGCGATGGATTCGCAGAGATAGTCGATGTTCGCCTCGGTGATTCCGGCGACGTTAATCCGACCTGAACCCACCATATAGATTGCGTTTTCCTCCCGCAGGGCGTCCACCTGTTGACCGGTCAACCCCGAGAACGAGAACATCCCGCGCTGCCGGGCGATAAAGGAAAAATCGCGTCGTACGCCTTTCCTCTCCAGGGTATCCACAAATAACGCCCTCATGCTGTTGATCCGGTTTCTCATCTCGGTTACCTCGCCCTCCCACTGCTGACGAAGACCGGAATCGTTCAGCACTTCCGTCACGATCGCCGCGCCGTGGGCCGGCGGATTCGAATAGTTGGCCCGGATACAGATCATCACCTGGCTCATCAACGCACCGGCCGCCTCGGGAGAGGACGCCACGAGGGTAAGCGCGCCGACACGCTCGTTATACAGCCCGAAATTCTTCGAAAACGAACTGGACACCATCAACTCCGCGCCCGTTCGGCAAAACGCCAACAATCCCCGTCTGTCCTGCTCGAGCCCGTCTCCCAGCCCATGATAGGCGAAGTCCACCAGAGGTATCCAGCCGCGCGCGCCGGCCACCTCCGCGATCTGCGCCCACTGTTCGGGCGTGGGATCGATACCCGTGGGGTTGTGACAACAGCCGTGCAACAATACGATATCTCCCTCGGGAACCGAATTCAAAGCGTCGCGCATGGCGGCGAAATCGAGATCGTTCGTTTCCTTCCGGAAATAAGGATACGTCTCAACGGCCACACCGGCGTGTTTGTAGATATTGGGATGATTCGCCCAGGTTGGCTCGCTCAGGCAGATTCTCGCCTGCGGAAACAGCTTGTGGACAAAATCGCCGGCAACGCGCAGTCCACCGGTCCCCCCCGGTGCGTGGAAAGTCGCCGCCCTTTTTCCCGTAACGACTTCGTGTTCGGGGCCGAACAACAGGGCCTGAACTGCCGCCGCATATTCAGGCGCTCCCGAAATCGGCAGATAGTCTTTCGTGTTCTGTCGGTCGAGGATCCGGGCTTCCGCACGTTGCACCGAGTTGAAAACGGGCGTATTGCCGTCGCCGTCCTTATAGACTCCGACGCCGAGATTGATTCGATCGGGATTCGTATCCTGGTTGTATGCCGCGGTCAATCCCAGAATCGGGTCCGCAGGCGCCACCTCCAGCGTTTCAAACATTTCGTTTCCTTTCCAGGTCCTGGTCGTTCATGTTGGCCATGAACCGCCACCCTGATCTTTGTTATGTAGAATGAGTAATCCCGACCCGGACACCTGCGGGGGTGAAAATTTCGACACAGGACGGCTCGATCCGCATCCAACGCTCAGATCACTGCCATCGCCATTCCCGGAGAACCGGGATCGGCCCCACCGTCCAGGGTTCCCGTTTCCGGATCCAGAATGATGCCGTGCACCGACGCAATTCCACCGTAGCCGTCCAGCAGTGAATGGACCTCGTGGCCCATCGCCCTGACTCCCTCGCAGACGGAAGGCGCGATTCTGGAGTGGGCGACGATTACGTCGCTCTGGCAGTCGAACCTGGGGGCCGCGATCGCCTCGGTGGCCGACATACCGTGGTCGATAACGTTCAGAATGGCGTGCAGGATCCCGGTTACGATCCGTGTGCCCCCGGGCGCGCCCACACTGAAGACGGGAGCGTCACCCCGTTTCACCAGCGTCGGCGCCATACCCGTCGTTCTGGATTTGCCCGGTTCGATCGAATTCACGTGTCCGGGCACGGGGTTGAAACAATTCATACAGTTATTGTACATGAAACCCAATCCCGGTGTAATCACATCCGAACCCGATCCCAGCGAGTGCGTGAGCCCCACCACGTTGCGCCATTGGTCCACAACGGAAATATGGGTGGTACTGGGCGGCTCCTGCGGGCGCCATCGAGGAATCGTGATCTTTTCCCGGGCATCGATGCGGCGGCGCCAGGCCGCCGCGCGTCTTTCACACAGCAGGTCCTCCACCGGGACCTCCACGAATGCCGGGTCTCCAACCAGATTCGCCCGGTCCGTCCACGCCGCTTTCATCGCCATCGACACCGTATATACGTATTCCGTCGAAAGGTGTTCCATATCCGAAAGGTTGTATCCCTCAAGAATCTTGAGCATCTGCAGAATGGTCAACCCGCCGCCGGGAGGCTGGTTGGATGCGACCGTATATTCCCGGTACCGTGAGACCAGCGGCGAGGTTACCGTCACCTCGTAGCGGTTGAGATCTTCCAGCGTAATAAATCCGCCGCCTTTCTCCATGTCGTCGGCAATGGCCTTCGCCAGATCTCCGCGATAGAAGACCTCTTCGCCGCCCTCGGCCAGGGCCGAAAACGTCCTGGCCATATGGGGATTGGCGATCAACTCGCCCCCGCCTTCGTGGGGCGACGCCGCTACGGTTATCCAGGGCGTCGTTTCAGGAGTTGGAATCTGTTTCCACGCTGCCGCCGTCGCATGCGTCACCTCGAAGCCGCCGGTTGCAACCGCGATACCGGGTTGGAGGGTCGCCCGCCACGGTATGGTGCCGAAATCCGACTGGGCTCTGTAAAGGCCGGCCACCGTGCCGGGCGTTGTCACCGCGCCGTAGCCGCGTTCGTTGACCTGGTCCCTCAGCGTGTATCCGTAACCCGTGGCGTTCTCACGGAGCATCTCGTGCTCCCACATATCGGGCCTGACCCGTTCGCCCGCCTTCCCGTGAAAATCCAGAATCGTATCGGATTCCGGCGTATGGATGTACATCATACCGAAGCCACCCACGCCGCAGCTGCGCGGCGTGGTGACCATCTGAACAAATGCCGCCGTTACGGCCGCGTCGACGGCATTCCCGCCATCCGCCAGGACCTTGACGCCGGCGTCTACCGCCAGCGGCTGAGGCGCTGAAACCATGCCTTTCACGGGATTTCCTTTCAATTTGCTGCGAGAACGTCCACAATGATGGGGAAGACCGCTCAAGCGAGACGATCGGCAGTCCTTCGAGATCCGGCGAATGGCATTACCCATCCCGGTACCGGGCCGCGTGCCGGACGAACAGGAATCTCTGGCAAAGCGTGCAGCGGGATATTATATTCCCGCGCCAAATCAAAAGCAAGTGCAAACCCAATACAACGACGGAGGTATTCCGATGGAGATTTCACTCGCGGGATGGAGCATTCACCGGCGGTTCAGGGATTCCGAGAGCCCCTTGCTTCTTCTTGACTTTCCCGCTCTGGCCGTTGAAGAATTCGACATTCGACTGTTGGAACTCAACAGCCCCTTCTTCGCGTACGCCGATCCGGACAACCCCGCAACGAGCCGACTAGCCGCCGGGTATCTCATCGAACTGCGCCAACGCGCCCGGGATTCGGGCGTACAGCTGCTGAATGTCGCCGTTGACGGCCACGGCGACCTTGCGTCGCCAGACAACAAGGAGCGAAAACAGGCTGTTGACAACCACAAGAAATGGATTGATGCCTGCCTGGCGCTGGGCTGCAACGCGTTTCGCGCCAACACCGGCCCCGGCAGGGGCGAATCCGTGACCGAGACCCATATTGGAAAATGCATCGAAAGCTTTGGCGAACTCACGGAACTTTGTGCCCAGGCGGGTATCCGGCTGCTGATGGAGAATCACGGGGGCGTTTCGGTTTCGCCGGAAAACATCCTGCGGGTCATGGAAGCGGTTGGAAGCGACCACTGCCGGGTCCTCGCCGACTTCCTCAACTGGCCGGCGGAAGACGACAAGCTGGAAAACCTCAGAATGGTCGCACCGTACGCCTGGGCGACTCATGCGAAATTCCTCAGCTTCACGGCGGACGGCGAGTCGCGGGAAATCGACTGCGCCGCCGCGATTGGTATCCTTAAGGACGCGGGCTATGACAACCCCTTCGGTATCGAGTACGAGGGTAAGACCGACGACCGCGAGGGCGTTCTGAAAAGCAAGGCGCTCCTGGAAAAACACGCCAGGACGTTCGAACTACGAAGTAACTGCACAAACGATGAAACCCGGAATCTAACCTTGATGCGAAATTCTTCGGGGAAGTAAAACCGCATATATGCAAGTGGAGATACACCAGGTCACTGGACGTGAACTGAAAGCATGTCCTTTTTGATGACCGTTACGCCCCGTTTCAGGGGTTTTCGTCACATCGCCGAATTGCTTTTTTTACCTATTGGGGCTAAACCTTTGTGACGGAAAACTGGATTTCGGTGACTAAGTCCTCCGGGTTTCCATCGGGCGTGAATTTCAGATAGACTTCCCGGCCGGGTCCGGTAATCCGGTAGCCGTTTTCCCGGATCCATTGTCGTACGGCCTCGTACGCGCCACGGAACCCGTCGAACGGGCCGTGGTGTACCAGACACGCCATATCACCGGCCGGCAATTCCCCTACCCGGACGCGGTCGCCATCCGGCAGCGGTTTATCAATCGGCAGTGCCGCCTCCGCATCCAGTGACCCGTGCCAGATTGTAATTCCCGGCCCCACGATGTTCCCGTGTCGTTCTCCGATATACGAGACAACCTCATTGTACATGCGGTTCATGGCCGAACCGATGGCACCGTAGTCCGGAATGGTCTCACGTCTGGAGGCAATCAGGAATGCCTTGACGGACTTGATCTCGACTGAATAACCGGCCATATCACCCTCCAATTCGATCGGGGGTTTTCCGGCGCCGTGGGGATCGATGCTCATCAGAACAGATACAGTTGCGTGCAGGGACTCGCACCGTCACAACGGGACTCTCCGCGGCACGATCCGAATCAGGCGGACGCCGTGAACTGAAACGCGTACAGTTTACAGTCGCGCATAACGAAACGTATCCTGATCGGCTCTCCGGACAGTTCACCAACGTCGGTACGGCCGCCCCATCGAACCGGCATCCGGACAGCGTTGCCGCAGAGATAGGACGCGTCCGTTTCCGTGAAATTCCGGATCGGCCGGCCGATGTGATCCTGCAACTCCACCCTTACGGAACCTCCGCCCCCGGTATCCAGATTCAGCTCCAGTTGCGTCCCCTCAAATCGAATCGCCGGGGTGACAAGCTCACCGCCACCGTAGCCGGCATCCGCCGATACGAAGCCATCCAGGCGCATCACGGCGCGGCCGATTCCGCTTAGATGCCCCTCTGCCGCCGGGTCGACCACGCCGTCGTGATCCCGGTTTGTACCGCTGTAATAAATCCACAACTCGTCCCCCATCGGTACGGGATGCGGCATCGCCCAAACCATTCGGGAAGAGAAACTCCCTTCCCTGCCGGGCCTGAGGAACGCCATGCGCCCGCCGCAACGCTGAAAGTCGATACCGTCCCGGCTGACGGACAACCGGGCGTCGAAACGACTGGGACCGTAAATCCTCCGGGTTTCTTCCCGCGCGACGCCCATATCGTCCCGCACGACGGTGACAATCGGCTCGCGATCGTACCAGTACCAGTTTGCATCGGCCAGCATGATATACACGCCGTCAGGGTCCGGATATTTGAATACCAAAGCGCCGTAGTAGTCCACCGGTACCCGTCCGTAAGGTTTTTCCGGACCGTCGGGGCGAAGGGGAGAAGGCGTCTCATAAGAATCCATATCCGCGTCGTCTGGCCGCATGACGATTCGCTGGTTTCCCCACTCCTGCAGATCCTCGGATTCCAGCCGGCGCACCGTTCTGTAGTTGAGATTGCCCCCGGCGGTGCCGTGCCGCTGTGCAAACCAGTGCCGGGTATACATCGCGTAGCGCCCGACCGGCGGATCCCAGAACACGACGGTTTGCGTATCCCACCCGCCGCGGCTGAGCCGTATGTCGCGCGCGAGTTTCCAATGAATCCCGTCAGGCGATCCGTGCATATGCAGATGACCCCATACCTCGGGCGGCGAATACACTTTCGCCTGGTTCCTGTAGCGGGAATCAGGGTCCGCGTGAGGATCGATCCAGACGGAACTTCCCCCGATATCGCCCGGGATGACGATGTTATTCGCCGTTGTCCCGCCGGACTCGAACAGATTCAGGACCGGCTTGGTGAAATGGATGCCGTCGGCAGACTCGGCGTAGGCGACGTGGGCTTCGTCCCGACCGGACCGGTAGTCGCCGATGCGAACGTGGTACCAGGCGCGAATCCTGCCGTCAACGTCCTTGAGAATGCTGCTGTAGATCCCGTAACTCGCTCCGGGCCGCTGTTCCCACGCCTGGTCGGGCATCAGTACCGGTTCGTGAGCCTGATAGGGCGGATTCATGACAAATGTGACACCCGCGCTGGACTCGACAAACTTCGAATCCACGAACAACTGCTTTCCGGATCCCACGTCGATTGCTTGATTCGACATCACTCGTATTCCCCTGTTTTCCAGCCGACGACCAGGGCGCCGGCCATAAGTGGTTATGGACCCGGTGGAAGACCGGCTCTGCGGTTCCATTCACGGACCGCTCGCCACAAGCTCCCGGCTTCTACTCTAAAGCCATTTTCCGTGAGACGAATGTAGGTACACCCCTCATAAAAATTGTAGACGTCGAATCCGTCCGCGGCGATACGCCGGATATCTCGGAGTTCCATGTCCACGAATTCCTCCTCGCGCATCCCCTCGAATCTCGGATTGGGCGTGTAGGCCATTCGCAGTCCAAGTTCATTGCAGAAATTCAACGCCTTCAGATAAAAACGGTCGATTGCCTCCTGCTGTCCGGCTGAGAGGTTTCTCGCCTGAAACCGTTTGAAATTCACGACGTCCACCCAGCCTTCCGCCAGCCATTTACGCCAGTTCCAGTACATCTGATGCAGGCTTTGCTGCCGGGGCTCCCGCTCCATGCTTGGATAGGCCGTCAGGTGTATCCACGTTTCCTTTCCGTGAGACCGGATCAGTTCAGATGCGTCTTTCAGAAACAGATCGAAATATTCTCCGCGCAGTTCCCGCCAGGCGCCCCGATCGAACGATTCACGCGTGATGTCCACGCCATATCGATCGCGAAACGCTTCGACAACCGGTTTTCCGAATCCGTAATTCTCAAAATCCATATTCTGCGTATGACTCTCCACCCGGATGTCCACCCCGTCGCAACCCGCGTCGAGTTCATACTGAACGACGTCGAGCAGCCAGCGTCTGACATCCGGGTACCCGAGTTCGACCACGGACGTCAGAAACCGGTTTCTTCCGCGGGCGATTCCTATGAACGGCACCCTGTCCACGTTCAGCCGGTACCGTCCCGCGGAGTGTTGCCAGTCGTGTCCCCCGGGATGGTTTTCGAACGGAATGAGCCAGTTGGCGTCATATCCGATACCGGCCTCCTCGAATGTACCGAGAGATCTGGAATAATCGGACCTGGGGAAGAATCCCCACGTGAAGACGACCGGCGCTCCCGTAACGTCCTCGACTTCAAGGAGCGCGGTCAATGTGTTCGTCAGGCCGATTGCACCGGAGAAGCGGATACAGAAAAACGGCTGGGATAACTCGAGGCCGGAAACCTCGATGCAGACGAATTCTCCTTCGTTGGCGAAACGCTTCTCGGGCGCCGGCGCAAATAACGGCGGTTTTCGCCTCCGCACGGAAACGTCGACCCGGCTGCTGCCTCGATAGGGCGTATATCGTGCATTGGTTTCACTGACAAACAGCTCAATGTCCGGAACGCCTTCAAGACGATCGGTTTCGTGCCAGAGGCGAACGGTCCGCACGGGTTTCCGGACACCTGTGCCTTCCATTAGAGACGGGTGAATTTCCACGCGCCGGTCCGGATGCTCGCGAAGCCACCGGAACGCCATCTGGCCCGATCCGCCGATCTGGGGAATCCCCGGCAATACGTCCGGCGCCGTTCCCGGAGGATAAAACCGACCGGGGCCAAAGCTGGCCATATCGTTGATCTTGTGTACTGCGTACACTTTCAATCCGACGCGATGGGCCTCTTCGCACAGAAACGCCAGGGGATTCGGAACGGCTTCCACGAACTCGCGGGCCCCACCCATGAGATCGGTGGAGGAACCCCGATCCCACTTGCCCATCTCCTTGTCCCCCATTTCAATCCAGTGAATACCCTTCATACCCAGATCGGCCACCAGACGGATATATTCACGGAACCGTTCGGCGGTCCAGGGGACCGACGTCGCGGTGAAGTCGTCCCTGAAGTCAAGGGTCATATGGAAATCCATTGTTCGGCCTTTCGAGGTTTCGCACAACGCGGCAGTACGATCGACAGTGCCTGGCGCGTGGACCTCCCGCCTTGACATTGGCGTTGAGAGATCCTATCTTCTAGTGTCCGTTGATAATGTCGCTTGGCAGGCAAGACCGGCCAAAGCCCGGACGGGCGTTTACAACGGGCTGCCAGTGTTCTGCCTGCCGGGTTCCTTTTTCAGACCTATGTACGAGAAAACGTCCCCATGCCGCTGACCATCAACAAAACCATCAGGCCAAATGCGATCTGGCAGGAGATGTATCTGCGGGTACGAGAGGGCCAGCGTCTCGTGATGTCCGCCGAAGGCATCTGGTCGCCCGAGATGCGTCCTGCAACCATCACCTGGTGCGGCGCGAACGGAATCGAAGGCCTCCTGGCCGGAGACGACTACCTTCTGCCAGGCGCCAACGTGGGCGCCCTGATTTGCAGAGTCGGATCGGAAAATCCGCCCATGGCGGCGGGGGTCTATTTCGACCTTTTCTCACCTTACGAAGGACCACTGTTTATGGCGATGAACGAAAACCCCGATTACCAGAACCAGGCCGGCTCGATTCAGGCCCAGATCATTCTGTTCGAACGGTGATTCCGGTCTACGTCGTTCGGGTCCTCATCCGTGAGTACGGCCTCTCCCTCGTTTTCGTTCTCATCACCCTCGGGATCTGGGAACTGCTGGTCTATGCGTGGGACATCGCAGACTATATCCTGCCCGCGCCGTCGCGAATCCTGGTCAAACTGGTTTCGGCGCGCTACACGCTCTTGTCCCATGCCTGGGTGACCCTGCAGGAAGCGCTCTGGGGTTTTCTTCTCGGCGCCGGTACGGGCGTGGCAGGCGCCATTGTCATGGCGCGCTCTCCGATCATCGAGCGCATGCTGTACCCTATCGTCATTTCATCCCAGACCTTTCCCAAAGAAGCACTCGCCCCGCTGTTTATCGTCTGGTTCGGCCTCGGGCTGTTCCCCAAGGTGATCATCGCGGCGCTCATTTCATTTTTCCCGGTCATTATCAACACCACACGCGGCCTCCTGGCGGTGGACCCGCTTATTCTGGATCTGATGCGGGCGCTTTCCGCCGGTCGCCGCCAGATACTGATCAAAGTCCGCCTGCCCCACGCCATTCCCTATCTCTTCGCCGCCCTTAAAATCTGCATCACCCTGAGTGTAATTGGCGCGGTTGTTGGAGAATTCGTGGGCGCAAGCGCCGGGCTGGGGCATCTTACGCGGCTGGCCAACGCCGAACTGGCTACCGATCTCATGTTCGCCGCGTTGATTGTACTCGGCGCGATGGGCACGCTCCTTTTCCTGATTGTGGAAGGCCTGGAAAAAATCCTGCTCAAACGCTGGGGCGATTACCACGAACCACTCAGGCGATAGACATCATTCCGGAACCGTTCACTGGAGGAATCCGATGAAACGTATGGTCTGGCTCTTTCTTGTAATTCTGACCGCCTGCGGCAAACCACCCGAAACGCCACAGCGGATCCAGTTGCTTCTGGACTGGAAGGCGCAGATGGAGCACGCGGGTTTCTTCGCGGCGAAGGCGAAGGGATATTACGATGCCGTGGGTATTTCGGTCGAGATTCTCGAAGGTACCGGCGCGCCCACGACGGCGCGTCTTGTGGGCAGCGGCAAGTATCAACTCGGGATTTCCAGTGGATCAGCCACCCTGATCGCGCGCACGAGGGACATCCCCGTGGTCTCCCTCGCGGTGATCAACCAGCACTCTCCGGTTGTGGTGTATGCGTTGGAAGAGAATAACATCCGGAAACCGGAGGATCTGTTTGGCAAACGGGTCGGTGTCAATATCGGGGGCACCAACCACCGGGAATTTCAGGCATTTCTCAAGAAGGCGGGTATCGACGAGGAACGCGTGCGGGTGATGGGAATGACGGAATCCAGTCCGGCGCCCCTCCTTGCCGGCAAGGTGGACGCCATGCTGGGCTATACCGAAGACCAGCCGGTAACGGTCGAACTCCGCGGTCGAGCGGTAACCCGTATTTCATTTGCCCAATACGGCATCGACCTCTACAGCACCAACATCATTGTCAACGCCGACTATTTGAAAAAGAACCCGGACATCGTGCGAAAATTCGTCCACGCCAGTATGAAGGGCTGGCGCTACGCCGTCGACAACCCGGAAGATGCGGTGGCGGCATATATGGCCGAACGCCCGGAGAGCGACGCCAGATTCAACCGGGCGAATTTCGAAAAGCTCATCCCCATCCTGATGAGCCCGGACGTGGAACGCCTGGGGCTTGGCGCACAGACCGCGGAACGGTGGTCGCACACCCAGGATGTTCTCTTCGATCTGGGGCTGATCGACCGCAAGATCGACGTTTCCCGGCTTTTCGTTTCCGATCTGCTTCCCCCGGCTCCCTGATCGCGCCGATGCGGTCTCCATGCGGAACCCCGGCTCCTTTCATGCCAGGCCGCCTGAGATGACGCATCAGCCCGCCATCAGGGTTCTCAGATGCGCGACCATCTCGACGAAACGCGACTGTGAAAGCAATTCGACGTTTCTCGGTCTTGGAAAATCCACCGCCACGTCTCCCACGAGCCCGCCGGGGCGGGGCGACATCACCACCACCCGATCCGAAAGCAGAACGGCCTCCGGAATGCTGTGGGTAATAAACAGCACGGCCGGCCTTGAGACCCGCCAGATTCGCAGCAACTCCAACTGCATGCGCTCTCGCGTCATTTCGTCCAGCGCGCCGAACGGTTCATCCATCAGCAAGACGGCGGGACGGTACGTCAGCGCCCTGGCGATGGACACTCGTGACTGCATACCACCCGACCTGCTCCAACCCCACCACGCCTACCGTCCTGACCATTTCCCGGGCCCGGGCCGCCACGTGGGAATCGTTTAATACCTGTCCGGGCAGCCTGACGTTCTCTTCCACCGTCCGCCAGCCGAGAAGCGCCGGACTCTGAAATACCACGCCGATTTCCCGCGCCTTCCTGGCTTCCCCGGGCAACTTTCCGTTCACCCGAACGGTCCCCGACGTGGGCGCCTCCAGGTCCCCCACGATACGCATCAGGCTGGTCTTTCCACAACCGGACGGCCCGACGACGCACACGAAAACGCCCTGGGGAACCTGAAGATTCACATCTCTCAACGCCTCCACCCGCCCGGTGTCGCTCTCGAACACCTTGCTCACGCCGCAGACATCAATGGCCGGACGCTTCATCGCGCACCCTGTCATGGCTGTCAGTACCCATGTATATAGTGGCCGCCCTCGGGAAACCAGATCAGATCCACCAGAAACGAACATCCAACAGCGAACACGTACCCCACAATCAATCCGTAGCAGACCGGTTTTACGCGCCGGTACAGTGAGATACCGCCAAAACGGAGGACCGTCAACTTGGCCAGCCAAACCAGGAATATGTCCAGCACATAAAGCCGGACGTACCCGCTCGACATCAGCATAACCCCCAGGGGATGAAGCGGCCACCAGGAGAATCGGCTTTGCATCAACTGTATGGCGCCTGCGGCCAGGCCGCCAAGGAGCCATACGCCGATCTTTCCCGGATCGGTAACCTCGGGGTCCGTGTCCGCAACCGCCTTTGCGATACCCTCGTACATCCCTCTCGGCGCGCCCACCAGCGACCACGTGCGAAACGTGCTGCCGCCCTCCTCGTAACAGATGGAGACCGTATAGACGACTGCCGCCAGCATGCCCGCGACGAGGCTGACAGCCACGACCCATCCCGTACGGCCAGGCCGCCCGGCCAGACGTTCCACGTGAGGAAGCGCCGCCGGCAGCCGCCAGCCGGCCAGCAGTCGCCAGTTCACCAGGCGCAACCCCACGAGCGTGGATTCGTTCATCCGGTTCGCGCCTACGGTCATATTCAGGATCGAGGTTGGAAAACTCGGAAACAGATAGGCAAACCCGCTCGCGGCCAGAAACTTCATCACCACCAGGATACTCGCCCAGAACAGCAACAGCCAGGAAAGGCCCACCGTGACGCTGTAACCCGTCCTGTTCAACCAGAAAACCATATAGACGACGCCGGCCAGAATGGCAAGCAAGGCGAGTCGGGGAGAAAGAATCGCGGTTTCCGGCGCTTCGCCGTCTCTCGGCCTTGCCACCTGCCGAAAGACCTTCTTCAGGTGGCCCCGTGCGGCCCAGAGCGTCCATATCACCAGGCCCATGCTTACGCCGTGCGTAAACAGACCCAGAATGGTCGACGGTTTGGCCTCCTGCCCCACGAGGCCTATCGTAAATCCGACCCGGGACATCGCATACAATCCCAGCTGTCCGGAAAGCCACAACGACCAAATGCTGAACAGGATATTCAGGTCGCACAGAAACGTAAAGCCAAGGACGGTGGGTAACATCCGGTAGGAGAACGGCTGCAGATAACGCGACAATTCCGCACCCCGGGGCCCTGTCGGACCATAATACGCGTCGAAGATGGCAAGGCGGGGAAACCCGGGACTCCAATATTCAATCAGATTCCACAGCAGGGGAATCGCTGATATCGCGAAACCTGTCCAGAACAGCCACTGAAGCACAAACGGAGGCCAACCTCGCTTGCGGTCGAAGCCTTCAGTCAAATCCAACGGCACCTGGGCAAGCGGATAGGTCAGCCGTTCGTGCCGCACCCACTGTTTCTGAAACACCGCCGTCAACCCCACCCCGATCGCGGTCATCGCGGCCCCGGCGGACATCGCCCAGAAAACAGGTCCCAACCATGCCCCCCAGGGCACCCCCGCGCCCTTCTCAACACCAAGGAAGAACCCTTCTGTAACTCCGGGAAAATCCGATGGAAACATCCACCATGGCAGATAGTCGAAAATCAACTCCCGCCACCTGTTCTCGGGGGAGGCGTAATACCTGGGGGCCGCCATAGCGCCTACCCATTGCGTGATCCAGTTGTATCCGGCAAACGAACCGCCCACCCAGAGCATGCTCAAAGCCATCCTCAGCTCCGCCGAAGTCATGGACAGCCACGGAACAAACCGCTTCAACAGGGCGTTAACCAGGAGCCATGCGACAAAGGGCAGCAACACGGCGAGAGGCAGATTCGCCATGGCCATATGCGCGGAGCGAGACCTGAACTCCAGAAACGTTGCGGCGACACACGCGAAAATCAGCATCGCGACCGAGAGCGCGATTACGGTTCCACGCAAACCTTCCGCGGCGGAGACCGGGGCATCCTCGGACAGCGTGACGTGACTGCGGGATTCGGGCTGACTCATAGCATTCTGAAATGGATGCGATACGTACCGGGAATGCATCGGCGCTGCTGGAACGTCGTCCAAAAATCCGGACAAAAAACAGAGGCCGCCCCTGCGGGATTCAGCCTCGGCTTTGCTGTATCCGCCAATATCCGGTCTACTCGGGATTGTACACCAGCGCGCGCTCTAGATACAGGAACTCCTCGTCCACACCCCCGGCCACGAGCACCCGCCCGTCGTTCAACAGAGTGGCGGTAGCGCCGCTTCTGATCCTGCCAGCGTCTCCGCCTACAAACTGAAACACCCGCGTATGAGGATCGTAGATCTCCGCATCGGCCGCCGCGCCGCCCACAATGAGTACCTTTCCGTCGCGCAGCCTGGTGGCCGAGTGTCCGAACCTTGGCGTTTGCATACTTCCCGTGTCCCGGAACGACGGGAGGTTGGGATCGAATATCTCCGTACTGCTCACGGGGCTGAACACGCCCGCCGCGAACTCGGCGCTGCCACCGGTCAGGAACACACGTCCGTCGTCCAGCAACGTCGCCGTATGCCCGAATCTGACGACCTGCAGGCTGGCGCCGCCAGGCGCTGAGAACAGGTCGGTTTGTGGATCGAAGCGTTCGGCAAGTCCCCTGGCGCCGCCCGCGATGAACACATCTCCGCTGTTCAACAGCGTTGCGGTCTGTTGAATGCGCCTTGTACCCACGAAGAGGTTCTTTACGATTTCGTCTTCTTCAGGGTCGTAGACTTCCGCCATGAGGGTCAGGTCGCCCAGCAGCAGTACCCTGCCATCCCGCAATGCCGTGGCCGAACTCGGACGCTGGATTCTGCTGGCGGCGTTACTGCCAACAAAGGAACCGGAATCCGGATCGTACAGAACCAGCGTTTGCCTGCCTCCTCCGGCGATCAGCACCCTGCCGTTATTCAACAAGGCGGCCACGTGTCCGCTGCGCCCTTCGGGCAAACTGCCCGTTTGCCGAAACCGCCCCGAAACCGGATCGAATACCTCTGCACTCGTCAGCGGTTCTTCGACGCCGGCCGAGACCACGTGTATCCCTCCGGCGAGCATTACGGTGCCGTCGGACAATCGCGTGGCCGTGTGATCCCTCCGGGGTTCAACCATCGGGCCGACCGCGCCAAAGGACCTGGGCGTCACACTTCCCAGCGGTGACCCTGCTTCGTCCACCCCGCACGCGCACAATGCCACTCCCGCGATGGCGGACCATAGGACGGGAAGCACCCGCCGTCCGCAGACCGCTGGTTGTGCAAAAATCCCGCGTGCACTGCTGTTGGTTTTCATATGTGCTGATCGCTTTCTATTCCACCGCCCCGTAATGCGGCCCCCAGTCTGCCGCCACCTTCCGCCCGACGCGCTCCGCAGCGAGGCTGTCCACCCCATCCAGCGGCCTGATCCGCCGCGCCCATTCCACGTTCTGCACCAGTTCGGACTCGGAAAACACCCCCACAACCGCCGTACCGACCCCGGGAAGCCCCAGCGCGTAACGCAGCGCCGCTTCATGATCGTGGGGCCCGTGCGCGGCCAGGGCCGAAAGCGCCGGCTTGTCGTATTTCATGCCCAACGCCCCTCCGTAAACCTTCATGGCCGCCACGCCAACGTTCTGTTCACGGGCGAGTGGGAGTACTTCGTTCTCAAAGTTGTACGTATATCTGTCAGCGATGTTCATCGCAAGCATCACCACGTCGATATCCGCTTCCTGCAATACCCGGGCCGTGCGCCAGGGCGCGTTGTGCGCCGTCACTCCGATAAACCGGGTCCAGCCTCGCCGCCGCGCTTCCCGAAGGCCTTCGAGCGCGCCATCGGATGCCAGCACCCTGTCCACGTCCCGATTGCCCATCGAATGCACGTAGACCAGGTCGACGTGGTCGGTCTGCAGGTCTCTCAGGCCTTTCTCCAACATCGAGAGCGCCTCGTCCGCATCGTCGGCCGGCGTCTTGGTGACCAGAAAAACTTCGTCCCTGCGGCTGGCCATGACCTGGCCGAGTTGAAGATGCGCCCGGCCGTAACCTGGCGCAGTATCGATGAACGTCACGCCGTGGTCGATCGCCATGTGGCACAGCGAAACAGCCTCATTGTCATCCATGCCGATTCCGCCCGGGGCCGAACCGTAGCCAAGAACGGGTACCCGCACACCGGTTTTTCCCAACACCCGATGGGGCAACTGCATCGTCTGATTGGTCGTTGCCGCCGCTACCGGACCACTCTCAACGGACTGAGCCATGACATTCTCCCGAAAGTGAGGTTTCTCCAGGGTCTTTGCTTCGCGTCATTCGAATGTGACGTCACAATGCCGGAGCCGTCAAACACGGATGCAAAGGGCGGCATCCGATCGGCGCCGTTCAACCCGTCTGCTCTTCACCCAGCTTACGCAGGGAGTCGTACGTATAGATTCCCGTATCGTGACCGTCTCCCCACGTGATCTGTATGGCGTACCGGCCCACCGGAACCACATCCGTAACGTCAGCGGTCGCATCGCGCTCCTCGGGCGTCAGCATGTGCAATCCCCGGCCCCGGGCCTGTTGTTCACGACGGTCCGAACACAGCGCGCATGGACACCAGCGCCGCAACACGGAAAGCGGCAGGCGGTCGACGCAGCCGCCCCGCCATTCGATTTCCATCTCCCCATGGTCCCGTTTTACGTCGATGCGTAAGGGAATGCCGGTTTTTTCGTTCATAACGCCAAGACAGGCCGTGTGGCTATGGACCTGAGACCCGTTTTTCAAGTTTGCGCTTGACTTTTCGTACGTCTGTTCTAACTTAGTGGTTTGTTGCTTCCGTTACATCTACGCTGCCTACGCAGCGTGCCGAGTCTTCGCCTACGTGAATTCATATCGTCTCAGCATTTGCCGGGCCGGGCTGAGGGAAGCCGTCGGCCCGGAACCTTTTCCCGGTCTGTGGGTATAAAGTGGAGATGATTCGAATCAGGCCAATCTCCCCCGGCGAAGGTCTCAGCGTCTTCTCCAATGTGAACACCGTTGCGAAGATCGAATCGGCCCCGGGCGCCGCCACAATCTCCATTTAATCATAACACCAGTCATCTGAACAATGAATATCGTTCACCATCGCTTCAGTCATTCGCTTCTGGCACAACTGGCGCGATTTCGTGAGCGCCAGGAGAGGTTCGTGCGTCTCCTGAAGGATCATCCGACGGGTGTCCGGGTTTCGGTCCGTTCCAAGAACCCCGACGTGGACCTCAAACGCGACTACGGGACCCGCTTTCTGAAGTCGTTGGGTGCGTCCTTTCTCTTCATGCTGTTCACCGTTCTCATCTACCCCGAACATATCCCCACCGTAGTGCTCAACGACCCCCAGATCGACGTCGTCCAGTGGGCACAGATTCCCGAGACCTCCCAGGCCAAACGTCCGCCCCCGCCCCCGCGTCCCGCCGTGCCGATCGAGGTTGAAGGGGAGGAAATACCGGAAGACATCACGATCGAGACCACCGAACTGGATCTCGACTCGCTCCCTCTGGATCTTCGCCTCAGGGGCCCGATTGCCGCGGGCCCGCCGTCGGATGCGCCGATGGACGAATTCGACATCGAGTACAAACCCCACCCTATCCGCATCGTTGCGCCCGAATATCCCCGGCAGGCGCACAAGCAGAAGCTGGAAGGCACGGTAAAGGTTCGTGTGCTCGTGGACAAGCGAGGGCGCGTGGAGAAGGTGGAGGTTGTCAGCGGGCCCGAGATCTTTCGAAACAATGCCATGGCAGCCGCGCGCCAGTTCCGCTTCCGCCCCGGAAAGCATGAAGGCCAGAAACGCAAGGTCTGGATGGTGATGCCCATCGGTTTCTCCCTCAAGTAAGCCTCCGCACTTTCCTGCCGTGATTCCGTGCGACACCCAGCAATCGGGAACGAGACCCGCTTCCCGGCACTTCGTATGCCGAAGAAGACCAACGCTGCCGGCCAACCGGAATGCAACTCCCTGCTCGTTCACCTTCCAAGTCCGTGTCTCAGAACAAGCTCCTGAAGCAGGATGCCATATTGCTCCCTTAAACCGGAGTCCAGCCTGAATGCGGTTTCGAAGGCCTGCCGGGCATTTTCGTAAAAGCCCTGCGCCGTCAGGACCCGACCCATCAGCACGTAATTCGGGGCGTATTCCGGTGCAAGTTCGGTGGACTTTGCGATCATGTTCATCGCTTCCTGAAGTTCGCGCCGCTGTAGATGAATCCATCCCAGACCCTGATATGCCTGAACCGTTTTGGCATCCACGTCCAACGCTTCTCGGTACGCCTCCAGAGAGCGGTCCGCATGACCCGCCTTCCCGTGCAGGAAACCCAATGCGACCCTGATGCCCGCATCCGTGGAATCCAGCACCGCAATCCTTTCGCAAACCGGAACGGCCGAGGCGTATGCCTCCTGCCGCAGATAGGCGCTTGCCAGCATGCGCAGGGCGCCGACGTTTGCCGGATCGTTCCGTGCGAGCGCCTCGAGTTTCGCCGCCGCCAACCGATAGTCTCCCGATTCCATGGCGGCCGCGGCAACGTGCAGTTCGGGCGCAAGCAGCGTAGCCACGGAATCCGCGGCAATGTACAGACTGTCCTCCAATGCCGGTCCGACTGGATTCGACTCCAGGGCCGCCGCGTGTGAAAGGAGTCCCAAAAGAATGAACGTAATCATCACCGCCTGTTTCAATGGCGTTCTCCTGCGGACAAGCCGCGCGTAGAGCGAAGGGTTCAGATGTGAGGGGAAGGCATCGTTACCTCCCCCTTTTTCTGTTTGACATACAAAGTTCGAATTCGTATTTCATGCCGCAGATTTACATTCCATTCCATGCGCCATTTCCAGCGAGGTACCTCTATGTTGCTCGAAGGCAAGAAAGCACTCGTTACCGGCGCCAGGCGCAGCATTGGCCGGGGAATCGCCCAGGCCCTGGCGGAAGCCGGCTGCGACGTGGGCGTCAACGATGTCGAGAGGGACGCCGATGCTGAGAAGACCCTGAAACTCATTGAGGGAGCCGGCCGTGAGGCGGCCTATTTCGATGCCGATATCTCCAGCGCGGAGGCGGTGAATCGGATGTTTGAAGCGTTTCTGGACCGCTTCGGCCGCATCGACGTCCTGGTCAACAACCCCTACGCTTCCGAAAACCGGCCGTTTCTGGAAATCACCGAAGCGAACTGGGACCGAACGCTGGACGTATGTCTGAAGGGCTATTTCCTGTGCAGCCAGGCTGCCGCCCGGAATATGGCGGAACGTGGCGAGGGCGGGAGCATTGTGAGCATTTCCTCGGTACACGCACGGGGCGTGTGGGCAAACGACACCTGTTACGGCATCGCAAAGGCGGGAATCCTGCGGCTGACCGAGAGCATAGCCTTCGAATTGGCCCCCCTCGGCATTCGCTGCAACGCAATCCTGCCCGGCTATATGGACACCGAGCACACTTTCGGCCAGGCGCCACCACAACGCGGCAGCGCGCCGGACCGCCTCCACGGCTTCATCCCCACACATCGGTACGGCACCCCGGAGGATATCGGACGGGCCGTGGTCTTTCTCTGCGGTCCCCACGGGGCAAACGTCAACGGCGTCTCACTGCCGGTGGACGGCGGCCTGCTGCTCGGCGGCGTCCCATAGATACGATGGTTCCCCCGTTTATTACTGGCCGAATTGTTGCGCAAAGGCAATAAAGTCCGAAAAGTCGACGCTATCGTCTCCGGTCAGGTCGAACTTTGCGTCGTAGTTTGCATCCCCGTCGCTCCGCCCGAAATTCTGCGCAAACGCGATAAAGTCCGAGAAATCCACACGCCCGTCGCTGTTGAAGTCCGCCGCGGATCCTGGCGGCGGCGGTTCGGGGAGCGTTGGCGGCGCCGGTTCGTCTTCCAGCCGCTCAAAGCCAAGAATTGCCAGCGGCGCTTCCAACCCGAAATTCGCCATTATGGTCGCATACTGAGCGGGCAGAGGTACGACCTGAATCAGGAACAGCGAGTCGTTTCTGGCAGTAAATCCAAGCGTATCGCTGACCGCCGTTTCTCCCTCTTCAACCGTCGGCACCAGAATCAAATTGGCATCCTCAACACTGAACGCGCCCGCTTCCCTGACTGTGTCGACAAAAGTGCTGTCGATGGTCTGACCCAGTAGCGGTATCGTCAGCTTTACCTTTACCGATGTGACGTATTCCGCCTCGTATGTGTCTGCATCGGCATCCAGTGTCAGCGATCCGGATACAGTTCCATCGATGGACAGATCAGAAACCAATTGCAGCAAGGCGGGAGACGCCCAAACGGGCAATGCCGTCGAGTCTGCCATCCACGCGCCCGCAGGGTCGCCACCCTCGGGTTCGGGCTTTTCCGACCCTTGATCCATAAGTTGTGCGTACCCGATCGCGGGCAACAACAACAGCAATCCAATGAAGTTCCATCTTAAGTATAAACGCATAGCCGTCCTCCCCTGAGGTGGTTGACTCTGCCTGTTTGACCGTGTGCCTGGCGAGGGCGTTCCGTCGAACCGACTGATGACCGGTCGACCCTCTCCAGGGTACCCGTTACCTGCCATACAAGACCATCGGCGCGTGAAAGATCCGGCGCAAATTCATCTTTGGAAAGTCTTCACAACATAAGCAAATGGACAAAGCAAGTCAAGACACCCGCCCCTGCGCCAGAACACGTCCCGGCGGGTAATTTGTGCAGAAAAAAGGCCCCTCTGAACGAACGGCTTTCTTCTCTTCCTGGTTTGCAGAACGGCGACTGCAGGGCAAGAGCGCACCGGGCAATCCGTATGGCTATACGTCACCTGGCTTTGTCGAACGCCATCATGTCCACAGGTTCGGGGCTTTCAAAGACAGCTCGCGGCAGATCGTTGAAAACCGCCACGTCGGAATGTGCTCTTGTGCCGCGCCCGGCCGACAGCAGGATCCTTCCGTGCGGCTGCCAGTCCGTCCATGGGCCGACGAACTGCGGGTCCAGGTCCGATGCCGTTCTGTAGAATGCCCACTGTTCAACCAGCATCCGCTCCTTGTCGACGTAGACGTCGTATTTGTTCTGCGGCGTCACGCCCACGTTCCTGAAAATCAGCGTCAATACGAACGCGGCGCGGCCGTTTTCCATTGTCGCTTCGCCTCCGTACGTCAGCGTCACGCCCGAGTCCTTCAGCTTATATGGCATGACCAGCCAGTAGGAATCGTTGATCCAGGCGCGGTATCCCCTGTCCAGGTATTTCTTCAAAGAGTCCGCCTCCGCGATTTCCTCTCCTGCATTCCAGACGCGTCCCTTCCGGGTATGGACATTCATCAGCGTGACGCGACCGGCCTCTTCAAAGCGGACGTCGCCGGTCCACCGGTCCCAGACGTGCAGCCGCTGGCCGAAGAATCTCCATGTGAGATACCGCGTGCGGTCCCAGTTCTCCCGCCCGCCCATTTTCCTCATCACGGCGTCGGCTATCTCGATCGCCCTGGCATCCGAACCGGCTGAGTCGAAGCCGTCCGCCGGCGGATTTTTGGCGCCCGGGCTGCACGCCGTCACCAACAGCCCTGTCAACAACAGGCGTAATGGGTTCATAAATACTCCGGCCTTAACAGCCCGTTGAAAAAGTCCATCCGGGCTACGTCCGGCCCCTGTGGCCGTATTACTGCGCGATTCGACGCGGTCGCGCGCCTTGTCTACGGCCACAATGACTCGGCCTCGCCTGCAGAGCGACTTTATCAACGGACTGTTAAGGCCAACGGGTTTCAAATGCATCGGCGCCATCACCATAGACCAGGTCGCCGTATGCCTTCCAGGTGGACATCTCTTCCAGGGGCGGTTCGCGTGGCTCCGTCAGTACCGTGAGATTTCGTCGTAGCTGGTTTTCCGTTGCCGGCGCGGTCAACGCCAGTCGGACGGCGGGGTGCCTCAGAACAAACCGATAACAATCCGCCGCGGTGGGCGTCTGTCCCGGCCAATCGGCGTGTCCCTCAAGCAGCGATCCCCAGCGCGTACAGGTGAACGCGACCACGGGTACGCCGGCGTCGATGGCCGCGGGCAACACCTCCCGCTCCGACTTCCGGTGCGCCATATTGTACCGGTGCATCAGCACCTGGATCCGTCCGCTCCCGATAAGGGTCAGCGAAATCGGACGGCTATGCGCGGTTGCGCCCACGTAGCGTACGTTGCCATCGTTCTTCCACTTCCAGATTTGGTCGATCGCGCCGCCCTTTCCCAGTACGTCCTGAATATTGTCCGCAGGCGACACGTACTCGGCGAAGAACAGGTCAATCGTATCCACGTCCAGCGCCCTGCGCACAGCGTCCAGATAGTCCCGCATCTGAGACGGATCGCGGGACTCCGTCCCGGTGGCGACGAAGACCTCGTCCCGACGCTGACGCAACAGCCGGTTCACGCCGTCCACCATTCCGTCAAAGTGCAGGCCATAAAAGAAAAAGAAATTCACCCCGGACCCGTGAGCGACGGATGCAAATTCGCTTTGCGAGTCGGGGGCGCCGGCAAGGCCCAGCGGCCGGACCGGTTCGCCGGCCAATGTCTTCATTTCATTGGAATCGTTCACGATTTTCCCGGAGTACCGGGCTCAGGAAGTGATTGCGACCCGGCGGCCGGTCTGGCTGGACGCGTATGCCGCCTCGATGATCCCGGCCACCCTGAGCGCGTCTTCGCCGGTTGCAGGCGGCTCGCCGTCTCCGTTCACGGAATGGAAAAACCGTTCCAGGAACGCAAGTCCGAACGCGCCTCCGTAACAGTCCAGCTCCGGCAACGCGTAGTGAAACGAGCGTACCGGTGAGGCGCGCCATCCCGCGGTCGCGCTCTCGGCGTGCAATACCGGCGGTCTGTCGACGGGATTCCAGTACACCCTTCCTTCGGTACCGCGAAAGCCCACGTAGGTGTCGTACGTGGCGCCGGAATAACCGGGGATACTCATCGCAAGCTGATACCCCGCGTGCAGGCTGCCAATGGCGCCCTTTCCAAACCTGAACGCAAGTGACGCCACGTCTTCCACGTCGATGTCTTCACCGCTAAGGGTATCGGCAATCGCGGATACCTCCACCACGTCGTCGTCCAGGACGTAACGCAACAGATCGATATAGTGACATCCCAGCCAGGTGAGAATTCCGCCGCCCGCTTTCCGCCTGTCGAACAACCAGTGACCGGGATTTCTGAATTTGACCTGCGACGTAATCATCCTGGCCTCACACCCGGTGACCCGCCCGATGACGCCATCCTCCACCAGACGGCGCGCCTCCCGGGCGACCGGATGGTACCGGTTCTGGTACATCACGCCCAGTTTCACGTCCGCCTGCGCCGCGGCCTCCACAATGCGCGACAGTTCGGCCGAGGCATTGGTAATCGGCTTCTCGCTGATCACGTGGACGCCCTTCTCAATGAGCCTGAGGCAGAGCGCCCCGTTCAGGTGATTCTGAAAATCCGCAATTCCCATGTCGAAGGACTCCCCATCCAGCATCTCATCCAGGTTGTGGTACCCCCCTTCGACCTTGTTTCCCATCGTCGATTGAACTTCCGCAACAGCCCGCGCGTCGTCGTCGTACAACACGATTCCGCGCACCATATCGGACAACTGCAACGTTTTCAGGTGCCCGAGGGAATGCGGGTGCGTCAGCCCGAACAGAGCCACTCGTAACCTGTCCATAACTCCGGATTCACTCCTTCAGCGTGGGCCTTCACCTTGTGTTCGGCGGCGCGCTCACGCACGAGGCAACTTCACCCGATCCAGTATCCGCTGGAAATTCCCGCCCAGAACCTTCATTTTTACGTCCACGGGCAACGCCGTCCATACCGCCCATCCGAGTTGCTGCCGCGGGTCTCTCATGGGGGCGTCCGTGCCAAACAGCACGTGGTCCTCGTCCGTTGCCGCGACCAGAAACTCCACGACGCGGTTCGTGACGGGGGTGAGCGTAATCTCCGCGTACACGTTGGGGTGATCCCGGATACACGCGGCCACCTCTTCCGCGAACGGATAACTCCCGCCCGCGTGCGCGATCAGCCAGCTCACCTCCGGGAACCGGTCCGCCAGCCGTCCGATGCCGGCCACCCCGCCCGTGTGACCGGCCACGTGCATCAACGCGTACAGGCTGTGCTCGTTGCCGAACTCCCACCAGGGCGTAAATCCGTCATGCTCATAGTTCAGGTTCATTCGCACGTAAGGCTTCATGCCCACGAATCCCTGTTCGATATACCTCAGGCGTATCTCTGCATCGATCTCCGCCGGCGTCATATGGGTTGGATCGATGACGGCCACGCCGATCACCGGGTCGCCGAACCGTTGCATGGCCCGCCAGACGATCTCATTGCCGTCCTGGGCATCCACGCAGACCGGCGCGTTCCAGCTCATCATGGCCGTCCGGTCGATGCCGCAGTGTGCGTTCAGGGCCAGCATGTGCTCGGCGTCGCCATCGTACATGAGGTAATTCACACCCGCCGTCTGCCCGCCTTCGTGCAACACGTGGGAATGCGCGTCGAGTACCGGGACGGACAGGGGCCGACCCGACCTGGCCTCGGCCATGATTTCGTCCGCCTTGCTTGAGGGAGGCGCCGATTGGACGGGCCCCTGCCCCTTCAGCAGGCGTTTCAGGTTCCCACCCGCAATCCGGCGTTTGGAAGCATCCGGAATTTGCGCGTAATCCACGTAAAAGCGAGCCGCGCCGGGCGACTTTTCGGTGCCTCCGGTACCGAAAAGCAGGCGCTCGTCTCCAAAATCCGCCACGTACTTCTCAATCCCCCGGTTGATCTGGTAGGATGAAAACTCCAGGTGGAGGTTCTCGTGCCGTTGCATCAACGCATAGACGTGGCGCTGCTGGCTCCATACGTGGTCCGTCAGCAATACCGGCAGCCGCGGGTACCGGGACAGCAAATCGTGGAAAAACCCGAATATATCCGGCATTCCCCATCCCACTTCCAACAGCGTCAGGATGCCGTGGTGTTGCAGTACCTCGAACGTGGATCCGACGATTTCCGGATGCATGGAGAATCCGCCGGGAATCAGGCGTACGGCCCGGACGTCCTCCTCCGCCATCGCCGTGATCAGCGCGTCTCCGTCGGCATAGAAACCGGGGTCTCCCGGCGGAACGATACACCACGCCGGGAACAGTCGCTCAGGCGCCTTTGCCCGCTCCGCCCGCAGCCGGCGGTTTCCGTACAGGGGATCGTAACTTCGGGCCACGCCGTGCGTGACCAGCGCTCCGGAAATCTCGGCCAGGTCCATATCTTCAAGGAGATGCTCCGTAGACCAGCGCACCCGGGGATGTTTCATGGGCCGCTGCCCTATGGTAGCGTGACAATCAAAATAAAGCAGATCAGACATACCGTTTGACTCCTGTCCGATACCTTTATGTACGGGCTGTCAGGGACAATGCGAGCCGAACTCCCTGTACTGCCTGACCGGCTGTTCGTGGTACTCCCTGACCAGGCGTTCCAGGCGGTTCACAGCCAGGTTAAAGACCTTCTCGCCCTTCTCCCTGCTGGCCGCGCTCGAACTGCCCATCGTACCGGTGACGTCGCGGGTATCCCTGCGGCGTTCGGAAAACTCGCCGAAGTGCCGCAGATCCTCGCTGAACGGATTCGGAAAGACGTCGTCGTTCATCAGGGACTTCGCGATGAGATGCTCCCGAAGAAACAGCTGGACCGACGTCTCCCACTCCCCGCCGTGTCCCACGCTCCCCCTGTCCGCATCGCTCCACGCCAGCATCTCGTCCGCAACGGACTGCCACCAGCTGTAAGCCACCACGAACACGTTCTCTTCCGCGATGGTGTCCCGAACCACGTGATTGGGCGCCATATTCCCCCCGTGCCCGTTCACCATCACGATGCGCTTGAAGCCATTGTCATAAATGCTCCTGCAGACGTCGCCAACCAGGTTCAGATAGGTCTCGATCCGCAGGCTGATCGTGCCGGCAAACCCCTTGTTGTAGTGGGTGAATCCGGACCAGATCGGGGGTGCGACGATTACGGGAAACTCGTCCACCCGCTGCGCCACCCGCACCGCCATATAAAACGGGCCCACAATGTCCACATCCATCGGACAGTGCGGGCCGTGCTGTTCCACCGAACCCGTGGGCAAAATCACCACGGGATCGTGTTTCAGGGCTGCTTCGAACTCATGTCGCCACATCTCCTGCCAGAGGACCTTCTTGTTCGTACCGTCGTACGACACCTTGTACATGGACGCCTCCGTGTGTCCGGTCGTCAGTCAAACGGCCAGAGCCTCAGTACGGTCCTGCCCAGAATCCATTCCCGGTCCGCATCATTCAGAAACGCGAGTTCTTTTCTTACGATATCCAGCGCACCGGCATAACCGCACTTCCGTTCGACGAGCGGCCAGTCGGTACCCCACATGAGCCGTTCCGGGCCGAACGCGTCGTAAACCTGCCTGACAACCGCGTGCGTGTCCCGGTACGGATACGATTCTTGAGACACAGCCCAGGTGCCCGATATCTTCACGTACACCTCCGGATAACGAGCGAGCCGAAGCAGATTCGCGGCGGCGCCGGTCCCATCGACCGGCGGCCAGGCCATGTGGTCCACACAGACCTGCACGTCTTCGTATCTCTGAATCCAGCGCTCCAGGTCCGGCAGCCGCTCCTGCACCGTCAGGATGCACATGGGTACCTTCAAGGCGCGTGTCCGCCGCCACAGACGGTCCAGTTCGGGCCGCGTAAACCAGTCTCCCTCCGGCCCCGCGCCCGGACTGAGCCGCACCCCTCTGAAACCGTATTCCTCCACCCAACGGCTCAGGTCATCCGCCGCAGCCGGATTCTCCGGGTCCACGCGGCAGACGCCCTCGAAACGGTCCGGATATTTTCTCAGGCAGTCGCCCGCGTACCGGTTGTCCCATTTGTAGTGAATCACCTGCACCAGGACGGTTTTTTCCGTACCGTTGCGCGCCATCTCCTCCAGCAACATCTCGCAGGACGCATCTTCCGCGGGCGGATTCGGATTGTCCGGCGCCCATGGGTACGCCGGGTCGTTCACCCAGACGTGGACGTGAGGATCGATTATTTGCATAGGTCATTTAATTCGGGGTAAACGCCGGGGCCTTCGAAACGTAAAGCGCTCACGGATGTTGGAAAAAACGCCCGCCCGCTCAAACCTTCACGTCACTACCCGCACTCTTCAGTATCGCATTTGCCGTATGTCGGCTTCTCAGATTATACGGCACCAATAACATCCTTCCCGTCTTGAAACACTTCCACTTCTCGTGCGAACCTTTTGCGTTTTTCCAATACTCAAAACCAAGTTTGGTGATTTCTCTCGTAACAATGTTGTAATATTCGCTTGCCAAATTACGTTAACATCCCTTCGGTTTCGGATCTCTGCCAAAGGATAGCAGGTATCAGATCCTTCAATGAATGTTCAGCGATTTCTGACAAACTTCGATGGTTGGCAATGATTAGTTCGGGCGCTTCCTCGATGATAATTGCTTCGAATTCATCGAGACTGGCGGCCTCGATGTGCAGGCCCCCAATGTCGCTTTGGGAATAGAACACCTGCGCCTCATCGTCCCAGACAGCCTTCACGCTAAACGTTCGTTTCATGATGTACCTCTCAATTGTCGACACCATCAATTCACTTCAGAGTTCAATCGGTTTTTTTGAAGCCGTCGCCCGTTTACCCGAAGTCCCATCTGTCGTATATCGCGTTCACCGGTAAGTCTAATACGTGGTCCGCCGGCGGCGCCGGCTGTTCTCGCGGGGACCAATAGCATCAGGAAGTGGACTTTCCAAAATGCATGACAAACTCCAGAAAGTCGGGAAAATTGACCTCCCCGTCCTGATTCAGGAAGCCGCGCCCGTTGTTCCCTTCACATCCGCGTCCACACCGCCGAAGTGTGTAGAATCAAGGTCAGTCATCATTCTCTCGCCAGTTCCTCTGCAAGCGAGCAGATCGCACGGGTGGCTTCATCGACGTCGTCCCGGCTGATGCCGAGATACGGAATGGCGCGGATCGCCGCGGGCCCCGGCGTGCTCACCCGGACGCCCCAACCGGTAAGCAATCGACTTGCGAACTCCTTTGAACTCGCCCCCGTGCCGGCCACGTCGAATTTCACCATATTGGTTTCGACTTCGTCCGGATTCACCTGAATTCCCGGTGCATCCGATATGCCCACCGCCAGCCTCCTCGCATTGGCGTGGTCGTCTGCAAGCCGGTCGATATTGTGTTTCAGCGCGTATATTCCTGCGGCCGCGACAAAGCCGGCCTGCCGCATAGCGCCGCCGATCCTCTGCTTCCACTGCCAGGCGGCTTCGATAAACCCGGTCGAGCCCGCCAGCACGCCCCCGATAGGTGCGCCCAAACCTTTGCTGAGATCGATCCAGAGCGAGTCGAACGTTTCCGCGTAGTCCAGCGCGGAAATTCCCGACGCGACAACTGCATTGAACAAACGCGCGCCGTCCATGTGCGTCTGCAGGTCACGCTCGTGCGCCGCATCGCAGACCGCGCGCATCTGCTCCAACGGCCAGACGCGCCCGCCCGGCCGGTTGGTGGTCTGTTCCACGGCCACGAGGCGAAAACCCGGCCAGTAGCGGGTCGCCGGCTGAACCTCCTCCGCTACCTGATCTGCCGTAAAGTGTCCATTGACCCCGTCGACCGGGTACAGGGTTGCGCTGGAGAGTACCGCCGCACCGCCGGCTTCGGAATGCAGCGGGTGAGCGTTCCTTTCCAGCAGAACCATATCGCCGGGGCGGCAGTGTACCGCGAACGCGATCTGGTTGCACATCGTGCCGGACGGCAGCAGCAATGAGGCTTCTTTGCCCAGCATTTCCGCCACCGTCTCCTGCAACTCGTTCACGGACGGATCTTCGCCGCGCTGCTCATCGCCAACTTCCGCCGCGCACATGAAGTCGCGCATTTCGCGGGTCGGTTTGGTTGCCGTATCGCTGTACAGATCGATTTTCAACAGAGAACTATCGACGGGTTCCGGATACACTTTTATCTCCTTATATGCTACGGTAGTGACGGGTTGAAACGCGGCGACCGGATCAGCCGGAGGCAGGAATCAGCGGATTGACGCGGGGCGGCCGGATCGTGCGGAAGGTAACGATAGAACCGGGATTCGCCACGGTCCGGAACGTACAGATCGGGAAAACAATGGAATGGAAGGCGGGATACCTGTTCAACCTCGACTGGAGCCGCTGTCCTTCCGGAACAGGCCCAGGAACCGGTCCTCATAGAGTCCATAGAGGTTCCATCGGTCCAGTTCCCGCTTCAACAGGGCGGCTTTCTCCCTGGACGTGTCGTGTTCGACCTCTCCAAACAGGCGCTCGATGCGCTCCATGACGACCTGCGGCACCTGCTCCTCGTCGACTTCCTCGAGTTCGATTTCATCCTCGCTCTCGTGTTCCATGGTGGAGAAGGTGGTGCGAATCTTTTCCTCTATCTGTGACATCGTGTCATCCATGCGTTCCACCGCCCGGTCGATCTCCGACATGTTCACGTCCAGTTCCAGCATTTTTGCCCAGACGCGAACGATCTCGCGAGACGCCTTCGGATTCGGCATCATCTGGGCGTACATCGGCATTGTCGCCAACAGGCATGCCGCGCGTATATTTCGAAGTCCGGCCGTTCCCAGCAACAGTCCGTTCAGACCGGAGATGTGTCCTTCCTGCAGGATCTCCACGCCGTACTGCTCGAGCGCGTCGCGCAAGGCTTCCTGATTGGCCGCACCGAGGACCTGAACGCGTTCGTTGTGGCTGATCGGCATCGCGTATGCCGCGCCGGTATAGATTGCTTCCACCTTGAACCGCTGTGCGAGGTCGAGCATGTGGCCCATAAGGACCGTGCCTCCCATGCCCGGTATCTGTGCTTCGCTTTCGGAGATGATCAACGGCGGATCTTCAACGTAGTAAAAGACGTGGCTCGGCAGGTCCGAAAACGAACGCGCGAGCCCCTTTTCCACAACCACCGCCTCCGGAGCGAAGTACTCACTCATGTCAATTTCCGCGAACGGCATCGCGTCGAGTTTCCGGCGCAGGTAATCCAGTGCCCCGACGCCTACGCTTCCCATGCCCGGCCATGCGGCCAGCATGACTGAAGGACGCATCCGATCCGAGATGTCTCTGGTTATTCTTGCGTTCATGCTGATACCACCTCCCGCCTGGCAGCCCGTTGATAAAGCCCATCCGGGCTACGGCCGGCTCTCGCATGCAGAGCGACTTTATCAACAGACTGATAGGGGACCGATGCCGTTTTTACAGGCCGGAAACCAATGCAATCCGGTTCAAACCGGACCCACTCACGATAATATACGACAATCCCCGCTGGATGTCCAAAGCATCCGTACTTGAGCAGCCCCCTCAACACTGCCGGTTCTCTATTCATATCCCTCGAGTGGATGCGTCCGGTCGGACATCGGAAACGCCACGCGACGGCCCGCGATCTGAGATGCGTAAGCGCCCAGCACCATTTCCAGGGCCTTCACCGCATCCACGCCGCTGGACAACGGCTGCCTGTCGCGCTCGACCGCATCGATCAGGTCCAGAATCGCCAACCGGTTTCCGTCGGCGAGCGGAGCGGTCTCCAGGTCCAGAACGTTCCAGACCTGCGACCCGTCCTCCGGCAGCCAGACGGGGTACGGATAAGCGGCAATCAGGGTCGGCGCGCCGCCCCGCAGCATAAGCCGCCCGTCCCGTCCGATCAGTTCCAGGCCGAAACACTGCCCGTTTCCCGGTTGATTCGCCCGGGATACAAAAGACCCGGTGGCGCCGTTCTCAAACGCGAAACAACTGTGTATACAGTCACCTGCAATCAGACCAACCGGCTCCGCCGCCTCGCGGGCATCCCCCGGCCGCAGCTCACGGTCGTTCGCTGTGACCCGCGCGGTCATCCAGGCCACGTCGCCGGCCAGGAACCGCATCAGATTGAACAGATGCGTACCCAGGACGATCATATCCTCGCCGCCGCCGCGATGGTCCTGCTTGCCGGTTGCATTAATCGCCTGCAACGGGCCGATGTCGCCGGCGTCCAGCATGCGTTTTGCAGCCTGAACCTGAGGCAGATAGACGCCCTGATGCGCCACGGCGAGTTTCACACCCGCACGTTCCGACGCGGACACCATGCGGTCCGCCGATTCCAGGCTGTGGGCCATCGGTTTCTCGCAATAGACGTGGCAGCCCGCTTCCACGCACGCCAGTACCATCTCTTCATGACAATCCACCCAGCGGGGACCCACGGTTACCATCTCCAGCGCTTCCTTTTCCAGCATCTCCCTGTAGTCTTCATAGGTCCGATCCGCGCCAACCGCAGCGGCGACTTCACGCCGCCCCTGCGGGTCCGGATCCGCCACGGCCACCAGATCAACCGCGTCCGCCCTCGCCAGTCCGAGATGAAGGCCGTGTCCGTAACCGCCGCGGCCCGTTCGGCCGATCGCACCGCCTCTATACTGTTTTTTAGACATTCTCACTCTCCTATCGCTCTCTGTTTCCCCGATGCAAATCAACTAAGGCAACAATACCACGCCAAGCGCTTCGTTGGGACGCTGAATCAGGGCTTCGCAGGCCTCCGGTGCATCCGAAAGAGGAACCCGATGGGTGATCAGCGGTTCGACCAGCATCCCGCCGGACGCCATGAATTCCAGGCACGCCTCGAGGTTCCGCCTTGTGGTCCATTGCATGAACACCGGCGGATAGTCGCTTCCGTGCTCCCAGGCCTCATCGTGGTATCCGGGGCCCGTCCGGGCCGCACTCCGCACGTCCAGGTTCCCCAGGCCCGATGCGAAGACATGCTCGATCTTCGCCCCGCCAACGATCGTGATCCGGCCCATCTGGTGTGTATCCGGCGCCCGCTTCATCATCGCCACCAGCGTTTTGAAAGCCGCGGTGCCGTCGCCTCCGAAGGCCAGTATGCCCGCGTCCAGACCGTGTCCCCGTGTAAATCCGCCTGACACCTCGACCGGGTCCTCCTCGCTCACGTTCACGATCCGGTCCACGCCCGTCTTCTTCGCCGCAAACAGGCGCATCGGCAGCCTGTCCAGCGCAAGCGTGTGACAGCCGGCAAGGCGCGCCCACTGGCAGGAGAACTGTCCAACCGGTCCGAGTCCGACCACCGCGGCAAATTCGCCAAGCGTCAATTCGGCGCGCCGGACGGCGTTCAATGCCGTCGCGACCAGATGTATGGCCGACGCATCCTCAAAGTGTACGGCGTCGGGCATTGGGACGGCCATATTCCTGGGTACGCAGACGTGAGTCGCGTGCTGTGCGTAACCGCCCCCCATGCAGGCCACCCGGATCCCCATCGGGACATCTTCACACCCCTCTCCCTGACCGATTACCACGCCGGAATTGGAGTACCCGAAGGGCCGGGGCGGCGCGATTCCGGGTTTCTCGCGAACCCTCTTCACGGCGCCCAGTTCCGTACCCGGACTCACAAAACTCGCTCGGACCTCAACCTGCACCTGCCCGGGACCCGGCAGAGGAATCGGTTCCTCAATCACGACAATCCTGCCGGCGCCGTCTTTGGCCGCTACCTTGCGCAGACCGTGTGGCATCACATTTCTCCTTTTCTGACCGGATCTCCCACCGGCCTCGATTCATCGACTTTCGGGGACCATAAATTGGATGTACAAAGTATAACAAAGACAATCTGACGGCGCAGTTCAAGGACACTTCAGGTCACTCGACGTGAACGGAGGAAACGT
>JAGWBX010000023.1 GCA_021295655.1 Candidatus Latescibacterota bacterium | reverse complement strand
GTGAAGAGAATGACGTACATTATCGCCGAGCCATGTATCGACGTCATGGACAGGGCATGTGTGGAGGTCTGCCCGGTCGTCTGTATTTACGAGCCCGATGCAACCAATCTGCCGGAGGACGAGCAACGCCAGATGCTCTATATCCACCCGGATGAGTGCATCGATTGCGGGGCCTGCGAACCCGAATGTCCGGTTGAGGCGATTTTTGAGGAGGACGATACACCTGACGAATGGAAGGAATATATCGAGATTAATGCGAAGGCTTTCGAGTAGGGCGTTTCAACCTCTTCGCTCGTTCATACGACGTGGAGAAAATGCCAGGATCCAACCGGTCCTGGCATTTTGAATTTTGAACACCGGAAGGCCGTGAGATGTGAGACGGTAGACGACCCCACCGGGCCCCGTCGGACAGCGATAAGGTATCGCGACGTCAATTCACGAAACCCAGGGTTTTTGTAGGGGCAGTTCGCGAACCGGCCGGTGGCGGGCAGCGGAAAGGCGGGCGACCACAAGGGTCGCCCCTACACATACAATATGGACGCAGGTGGACGTTGAATCCGCGCCTTAAGGTGAGACAATGTCGTTGTATCGAACCTCGCGTGTACAATTACGCGTACGATCGTGGGGTTGGGGGTTTTTCCACGTTGATCCGTCCACCACAGTCGCCTTGTGGGAGCTTGATCGCCCGCAGGACAGACGCGTTTGTATTCACCAGTTTCGTGATTCGTGGAAAAACCGGCCCCGCGCCGAGCGGCGCGCTTCTTTTTGGTCCTTTTTCTTACGCGGATAAGAAAAAGGACGAAGAGAAAAAGAAAGGTGATTGATGACGTAAGGCCTGTCTCTTGCAGGAAAGCAATTTTTGAGTGGGTTTTCCGCCGACAGGCCAATGTGAAAGACGCAGCGAGACGGGTTGGACCAGATAGTGACGTTTTTCAGGGAAAGGACATTTCGTCCGGCCTCAAACTCAACTGTCAATAAGGCGAACTTTACATTTCACAAGGAAGGACGAAGGCGGTGATGCAAGTTACCACCAACACCGGTCTGTACCGGCCCGAATTCGAACACGATGCATGCGGCGTGGGTTTTGTTGCGGATATCAGAGGCAACCGAAACAGCGAAATCATGCGCCACGCGGTGCTCGCTCTGGCCAATCTGACCCATCGGGGCGCGATGGACGCGGATGCCAAAACCGGCGACGGCGCCGGCGTGCTCACGCAGATTCCCGGACGTTTGATCGTGAGGGAGGCTGAACGGCTGGGATATCGCGCGCCCCGCGCCGAAGACCTGGCCATCGGCATGCTGTTTCTGTCTCAGGACACTGTCTCAAACGACAGGTACCGGATCATCGTCGACGAAGCGACCGATCACTACGGGCTGACGCTGATTGGATGGCGAACGGTGCCGGTGGACCGGACGGTCCTCGGCGACCGGGCCGCTGAGTTGATGCCCGATATTCAGCAGGTGCTGATCGCCCGGGCGCAGCGTATGTCCGATGCGGAGTTCGAGCGGGCGCTTTACCTGGTTCGACGTCAGGTGGAGCGGTCCGTGCGGAGGCATGGTATAGGTGGCTGCTACATCTGTTCGCTGTCCAACCGCACCATCGTGTACAAAGGGATGATGGTGGCGCCGCAGCTTGTCAGATTCTACAAGGATCTGCAGAATCCCGACTTCGAAACCGCCCTGGCTGTCTTTCACCAGCGCTACAGCACCAACACGCTGCCCGATTGGTTTCTGGCCCAGCCGCATCGGTATCTCGCGCACAACGGCGAAATCAACACCCTTCGGGGCAACGTGAACTGGATGCGGGCGCGTGAGGCCGAACTCAAATCCAGGGCCTGGGGGCGGCATCTGGATCGCATCAAGCCCATAGTCGACGAGACCCGAAGCGATTCCGCGATGCTGGACAATGTGTTTGAATCGCTGGTGGTGGCCGGGCGGAATCCGATGCACGCGATGATGATGATGATCCCCGAGGCGTATCGCGAGATAACCGACATGCCGGAGGACCTGCGCGGCTTTTACGAATACAACGATTGTCTGATGGAGCCCTGGGACGGACCCGCCGCGGTCGCATTCAGCGACGGCTCGGTCGTTGGCGCCTCTTTGGACCGGAACGGGTTGCGGCCGGCGCGTTACAAGATTACGGATAGCGGTCTGATCATCATGGGCTCGGAGGTCGGAATGCTGGAGATAGACGACCGCCACGTTGTGGAGAAAGGCCGCCTGGGGCCGGGGCAGATGATCGCGGTGGACACGCGCAGGGGCGTATTGCTGAAAAACGAAGAAATCAAATCCCACTTTGCGGGACGTCGACCCTACAGGCGATGGGTCAGCGACAACCTGGCCTTTCTGGATCAGTCGGATGCCCTTAACGAGCCGATGCCGGTTGGAGAACGGACGGACCTGGCGCGGAGGCACGTGGCATTCGGATACACCGCCGATGAAATCGAATATGTCCTGGTGCCCATGGCGAACGACGGGAAGGAACCGGTGGGATCCATGGGTGACGATACGCCGCTGGCCATGCTGTCCGAACGGCCCCAGCTTCTATACAATTTCTTTGCGCAGCGATTCGCGCAGGTCACGAATCCGCCGATCGACCCGTTGCGGGAAGAGCTGGTGATGTCTCTGGACGTACTGCTGGGGCGTCGAAGAAATATCTTCAGGGAGAAGGCGGCCAACGCACGGCTGGTACGAATCCCGTCACCTGTGCTGCTGGATTCTGAATTCCGCCGGCTTTCCAGTTCCGGGCTGCCGGGGTTCGAGGCCGAAAAACTGCCCGCGCTATTCGTTCCGTCGGGTGGGGTCGAGGGCCTGCGAAAGGCGCTTGACAGGATCTGCCTCCAGGCGGAGCAGGCGGTCGATTCCGGCAAGAGCCTGCTGATTCTGAGTGACCGCGGCGTGGACTCGAATCACGCGCCAATTCCCATGCTGCTGGCCGTCGGCGCCGTACATCATCATCTCATCCGGGAAGGGAAGCGGATGCAGGCGAGCCTGATCGTGGAATCGGGCGAGCCCAGGGAAGTACACCACATTGCCGCGCTGATCGGTTACGGCGCCAGCGCGGTGAATCCCTATCTGGTCTACGAAAGCCTGTGCGAACTGGTCCGCAGTGGCAGGCTGGAAGGCGAAATCACCTACGCAAGCGCGCTGGACAACTACAGGCACGCGCTGGAAGCGGGTATCCTGAAGGTTATCTGCAAGATGGGGATATCTACGTTGAGCAGCTACTGCGGCGCGCAGATTTTCGACGCCGTTGGACTGCATCCGGACGTGGTAGACCGGTATTTCTCGGGTACGGTATCCCAGGTCGGCGGGATTGGACTGGCTGAGATTGCCGGAGACGCCGCCCAACGCCACCTTCAGGCGTTCCAGCCGGACGGGTCGCCGGCGGTAAATGACGCGGGCATCTACCGGTTCCGGCGTGACGGCGAGTTCCATGCCTTCAATCCCAGGGTTTTCAAGGCCATCCACAGCGTGGCGAAATCCGGAGATTACGAGGACTACACGACCTACTCCCGCCTGGTGGAGGAGCGGCCGGCGGCTTCGCTACGGGACCTGATGTCGTTTAGAGAAGCCCGGCCCGTCCCCCTCGACGAGGTGGAGCCGGCCGAAGCCATCTGCCGGCGCTTTGTGTCCTCGGCGATGTCGCACGGCGCGCTTTCGCGCGAGGCTCACGAAACGCTGGCCATCGCATTGAACCGGATTGGCGCCAAGAGCAACAGCGGGGAGGGCGGGGAAGATCCGGCCAGATATAGACGGCTGCCCAATGGCGACTGGCCCAACAGCGCCATCAAACAGGTCGCCTCCGGAAGGTTCGGCGTCACGCCGGAGTACCTCGCATCGGCCAAGGAACTGGAAATAAAAATGGCACAGGGGTCCAAACCGGGCGAGGGCGGACAGTTGCCGGGGCACAAGGTTTCCGCGGAGATCGCGCTGATCCGGCATTCCGTTCCGGGTGTCACGCTGATTTCGCCGCCCCCCCATCACGACATTTACAGTATCGAAGATATCGCACAACTGATCTACGACCTGAAACGGGTGAATCCCCGCGCAAAAGTGTGCGTTAAACTGGTTTCGGTGGCGGGCATCGGCACAATCGCTGCGGGCGTGGTCAAAGGGTACGCGGACGTGGTCCACATCAGCGGGCACGACGGCGGTACCGGCGCTTCGCCCCTCGGCGCCATCAAACATTCGGGCGGGCCCTGGGAACTGGGGCTGGCGGAGGTGCAGCAGACGCTGGTGATGAACGACCTGCGCGGACGGGTTGTGCTTCGCGTGGACGGCGGCCTGAAGACCGCGAGGGACGTGGTTGTCGCGGCCGCTCTGGGGGCGGAAGAGTACGGATTCGGCACGGCGACGCTCGTGGCTATGGGATGCGTGATGGCCCGGCAGTGCCACCTGAATACCTGTCCCGTCGGCGTGGCTACGCAAAAGCCCGAATTGCGCCGAAAATTCAATGGCTCCCCCGAGAATGTCATCCGTTATTTTACCAATCTCGCCGAGGAAGTCCGCGAAATCATCGCGGGTCTGGGATACCAGTCGCTGAAGAGCCTGATCGGCCGCCCGGAAATCCTGGAAGCCAGCGTGGACCCGAAAAAACACCGGTGGCGGGGGATCGACCTGAGCGATCTGCTGTCCGACCCGGATTCGGCCGGCACCCGTCCGCGGCTGCATACCCGCGAACGCAACGACCGGCCCGATGCATCAATTGACGACCTGCTGCTCCAAGACGCCATGGATGCCATCAAGGAAAACAGCTCAATTACGCTGAGTTACGACATCCAGAATACGCGGCGCGCGGTTGGCGCCAAGCTTGCCGGAGAGGTCGCGTTTCACTACGGAGACCGCGGACTCGACAGTACGATCGAATGCCGTTTTCGCGGCAGCGCGGGACAGAGCTTCGGGGCATTCTGCATACGCGGGTTACGGCTGGTCCTTACCGGCGAGGCCAATGACTACGTGGGCAAGGGCATGCACGGCGGAGAACTCATCGTGCGGCCGCCGGGCAACGCCGGGTTTGCCAGCCACAGGAATGCCATCGTCGGCAACACGGTCCTGTACGGCGCCACCGGAGGCGTGCTCTACGCGGCGGGCGTTGCGGGGGAAAGATTCTGCGTGCGTAACAGCGGCGGTCGCGCGGTCGTGGAGGGCGTAGGAGACCACGGGTGCGAATACATGACCGACGGGTTGGTGATTGTGCTTGGGAGTACCGGCCGGAACTTCGGCGCCGGAATGACGGGTGGAACCGCGTACGTGCTGGACGAAGAGGGATCGTTCGAGAACCGATACAACCCCCAACTCGTCGGCATCGAACGCGTCCACCGGCCGGAGGACGTCGGGCAGCTCAAAAGGATGATCGGAAGGCACCTCGAAAAAACCAACAGCCGCCGGGCGAGCGACATTGTCGCCCGATGGGAAAAATTCCTCCCCGGATTCTGGAAGGTGACCCCTCATGCGCCCGACCTCGGCGACGAGCTGGTCATTCCGGATCGATACCGCGAAACCCATCGGGAATCCCGCCGGCAGAAGGCGCAGGACCAGCGGGACGAGCGGACAGTGGGGAATGCGGACAGCGGGCCCGTTCACACACACATGCACGCATCGGGCGGTTCGAGTGGGGGATAGTGTTTTGTCCCGGGTTTCCACCGGATCTCCTGGCGCCGGCTCTATTGAAGGGGAAGGGGTCTTATGGTTGATATGACAGGTAAGGTGGCGCTGATAACAGGGTCTTCCAGGGGCATCGGACGCGGCTGCGCCGTAGAGATGGCCCGCGCAGGCGCCGATATCGCGGTCAATTACCATTCGCATCCCGATGACGCGGAGATTGTCGCGAACGAGGTCCGTGCACAGGATCGTGAGGCGCTCGTCGTGCGGGCCGATGTGTCGGACCGGGGTGCGGTGGACCGGATGGTGGAAGCCGCCGTAAACCGTTTTGGCCGGCTCGACGTCGTTGTGGCCAATGCGTATTACAGCAAGCGCGAGCCCTTTCTGGAGCTCTCGGAACAGGCTGTGCGGCGGACGTGGGAGGTCTGTATGTGGGGCAGCTTCCACGCCGCTCAGGCCGGCGCCCGGCAGATGGTGGACCAGGGGGGCGGGGGCAGCATCCTGTTCATCAGTTCCGTGCTGGCGCACGTACCGATGCCCACGTCTATGCCGTACAATTCGGCCAAGGCGGGCATCAACCAGATGTGCCGTACCATCGCGGCCGAACTGGCCCCCCATCGTATCCGTGCGAACGTGATCGAGCCCGGTTATACAGACACGCCGGGCGAACGGCAATTCGCCACGGACGAGCAGATCAGGGAGGCGGCCAGGGGTATGCCGTGGGGCAGGCTGGGCACCATTGAGGACCTGGGAAAAGCGGCCACTTTTCTTTGTTCCGACGCTGCGGATTACATTACAGGGACCATTCTGAAAGTGGACGGCGGGTTGTGCCTCAAATAGGCGCCCGGTTTCGGCCCGGCCGCGGGACGGCAATCCACACGGCACTGCCGATCGCCACTGGATAAATTATATCGCGAAATGAGACGTTATGCGAATCATCCGATTCACGATCTTTCTGTGTGCGTTCCTTCCGTGGATTTCGATTCCGGCGGCCGACGTTGTCGTGGAGATGCACCAGGAGGAGGAAGAGGCGGAACTGCGGTACCGTGTCGGCGTGATCGACGCGGAAACGCGTACGGTCGACTGGGGTGACGTTGGGGCGCACGACAACGGCCAGGCCCCGTCCGTCGCAGTGGATGGAAGGCTTGTCGTCGAGGTGCACCAGTCTCACGTCGGGACGAATCTGTGGTACAAGGTTGGCGAGGTCGACGCGGGGACAAAGGCCATCCTGTGGGGCGAGGGGACGAGGTACGACGCGGGCCGGTTTCCCATGGTCGCGCTGGACGGCCGGGTCGTCGTGGAGGTGCATCAGTCACATATCGGCACGAATCTCTGGTACCACGTGGGCATCGTGGATACCGCGGCCGATTCCATAGTCTGGGGAGATTCGGAGAAGTACGACGGTGGGAGGTTCCCGTCGGTAGCGCTTTCGGATGGCGCGGTCGTGGAAGTCCACCAGTCTGAAGAGGGCGAAGTTCTCTGGTACACCGTGGGTATCGTGGATACGACCGCGATGTCAATCGCGTGGGGGGCCGCGCAGGAATATGACGGCGGCCAGACGCCCTCCGTGGATATGGATGATGGCGTGGTCATCGAGATGCATGAGTCGATCGACGGACTGCGTCTATGGTATAACGTTGGCGTCCTGGATGCGGCGCGCCGGATTGTCGAATGGGGAGACCCGACAGGATTCGACCGGGGCATCGCACCCAACGTCGCGCTGGACAACGGAATCGTCATGGAGGTCCATGAAGGGTATAACAGTTTTGATCTGTGGTACCACGTGGGATCGGTGGATGCGGAAGCGAAGTCGGTGGCCTGGGGGACGGGCTGGAACTACGGTGAAGGAATCCTGCCCGTTGCGAGCGTCAGCATCCGGGATAGACCCGCGGATTTCGACGGAAGCGGCCAGGTGGATTTTGCCGATTTCTTGTTGTTTGCAAAGGCCTTCGGTTCCGAAGCGGGTGACATGGACTACGAAGCCGGATTTGACCTGGATGGAAACGGACACATCGGGTTTGGAGACTTTGTTCGATTCGCGCAGGAATTCGGCACATAGAGAAGAAGTGGACACCAGATGGTGAAGCAGGAAGTCGTCACCGCCAACGGAATGGGTTTCGTGGCGGTATCTTTATGCCTGTTCCATAAGCCAGGCCGAAGGTCTGCTTTCGGGCTTTTTTGTACACTATGAAGAGTCTATTTCCTATATTTTCTGAATACGCAGTGGGCGCCGTCAACGCAGCCGGGATCGATGTTGTTTTGCCTGTCGATTATCCGGTTCTTCGGCGTCACGTGAAGTTGAACTGACCCCATCTTTCATGAGACGATTCCAGAAAATCATCACCGGGATCCTGATCGGATCCACCGCGTACGCGGCCGATCCGCCTGCCCGCCTTTATACGCCGTCCCGAGATTCCGTTCTCATTCTGGAACGGTTCGAGTACCCCGGACAGCTCGGGCGGTTTCCCCCGAACTGGGAAGGACGGGTGGGCTGGCGACAGAAGAAAACGAAGAAGAAGGAGGACCTGTATTACACGATCCAGGCTGAGAACGGCGACCACTTTCTGAGGGCCGAGACCGTGGGCAGGGCGACCAATGCGGGCCGGCCTGTAAAGATCAACCTTCGTGTCTGGAAAAAGCTCAGATGGCGGTGGCGGGTACACAGACTCCCGTCAGGTGGCAATGAAAACGACAAGGAAACCAACGACAGCGCGGCGGCGGTGCGCCTCCTATTCGGCAGCAAATACCGGTTCAAAACGCTCAAGTACGTGTGGAGCGCAACGCTTCCGGCGGGCACGCAATCGGAAAGCCCGCACCACGAAAGCACGAAAGTGATCGTCCTGCAATCCGGAAGCGGGAATACCGGCAAATGGATATGGGAAGAGGTTAACGCCTATGAAGACTACAAGCGTGTTTTCGGTAGCGACCCGCGGCTTGTTCAAGCCGTTGCCGTGCTGACGGATTCGGACAATACAAATTCGCTCGTAAAGGCGGACTACGACGATATCGCTTTCCTGATGGAGCCACCTCACTCATCGGATATGGATCCCGATGCGAAACCGTAGGCAAGGACAGGGGGACGAGAAATGACCGGAAAAAATGGAGCGAGGCGGGAGCAACTGCAAACGGCCATCATGGGCCGGCCGGCGGGTCCCGGCTGCGGTCCGGCACGAAGTTTCAGGGGGAGACGGCGGGACCTGAACAGAGGGGTGTTGGCAGGGTGGTCGCGCGCACTGGCCGGAAACGTCCAACTCCTTCTCGGGGTGCCGCTTGTACGGCCGGCAATGGTTTGTCTCCTGACGGTCTCCGCAGCATCGGCGCAGAACGTATCCATTACCGATTACGTTGTGCCCGTCAGCCGGGCGCACAACCTGCGCATCGACGCGCTCAGCTTCAACTACGTGACGGAGGATACCAAAACCGTTGTGCTGAATGGTAATGTGACCGTGGTGTACAGAAAATTCTACGAGTCGCTTCCATACGCGTATTCCGTAGATGCGACCGGGCAGGGATCGATCAGAAAGAATATCATCAGCGAGGAAATCGAGCGCGATGCCCTGACTCACCTGAAGACGAATCTGAAGAAATACCATCGGAACGAGGGCAGCCTGTTCTATTCGTTGGGCACGGACTCGGACCTGGATTCCGGGTACGATCGACCCAGCGTCGAGATGACGCTGGGCTTCGGACACGGACGGTTTATCGACGCCACCGCGCTTCGGAAAGCCGGGAGAATCGAAGAATTCTTCCTGGAGGAGGGGATCATCGGCGAGCATTTCTCCAAGGAGACGATGATAGAACTGGCGCAAATAATAGACAGGGAGAGGGAATACAAGGAACAGCATGGAGACCGGTACGAGAACTACTGGTTCGAAGACATGCTTGCCGAGATCAGGAGGTCCCGCAGGGTCCTGGGAGAAGAGATCGGATTCGGCCTGGTGCGGATACAGGAAGTATTGACACAGGAACAGATCAGCAAGCGGTTCTATGGATGGGACATTACCACCGGCGTACAGTTTCAGGTGTTGAATCCCTATGAAAATACGGACCTGCCGCCGCCCGGTCTGCTGATCAATTTTCGATATTCCCACCCGATCAGCTGGAGCACGCAGATCAACACAGATTTACACTACGATACGCCGTTTTCCGAATCCTTCGGGACCGACTACAACCTGCGCTGGAAAACGGACTTCATTTACGAGGTGACGAACAGGATCCGCTTCACGACACTGAAGACCATTCGCGCACAGAAGCGCGACGATAGAGAAGCGGAAATTATCTCAAATATCGTGTTTGCCCTCAGCTTCTATATTGAAAACAAATTCAATATGACGCTTTCCGAGTCCTTTCGCGTCGCCAGAGGCGAAAGGTCCAGGCAAAGCTTTAACGTGGGCTTGAGCTACAGGATTTTCTAGGTTGTTTTGCAGATACCGGATCGTAACAGCAGGTTGACGCGTGTTGCGGATGCTTTGCCTCACTCAAAGACACACGCGCAATAGAGCCCCTTGCCGCCCACCGTTGTAAACGCCGGATCCGCGCAACGGACGACGCCGTCTTACTCGCCTTTCTCTCGTTGTCCCTTCCCCGACGTTCACGATTCACCCGAACGTAAATCCGCTACAGACTGCCAACCGCATCGACCAGCGCGTCGATGGTGATGCCGAAGTGCGCCCAGGTCTCCATATGCCCGTCGGACGGGGCGATTCTGGGATCCGTCAGGCCGATGGGCGCATGGGCGATACCCGGGGACGACGCCGCGGTGGCCACCAGGCCCGCAAACCCCCTGAGTCCGGTTTCGGGCGTGCCGATTTTTCCGTCTTCGATGGTGACGACACCCCGGCCGTACCGTGATACCAACGATTCCAGGCGCCCGTTCGGCAGGGGCAATCCGTTGACGACGTATACGTCCGCGGCTTCGCCCCGGTCGTTCAGGATGTCAGCGGCTTCCGCCGCCAGGAAGGCCGGCGCGCCGAACGCCAGGATCGCGCGACGGGCTCCTGTAAAGGACCGCAATTGCGTGACGGGTTGCCATGCCTCATCAGCCGCCCAGAGCGGGCCGGAGCCGTCCTGTTTTTCGAGTACGGGCAGGTTGTCCCGGGGAATACCCACGATATGCCCGCCGTAACTGGCGGCCAGGTCGATCACCGCAAGAAAGGCGGACCGCGCGTCGGCCGGGGCGTAGAACCGGTGCAGGTACGGGAGGTAGTTCAGGCCCACGTTGATCCAGTCCAGACCCCATCCGGAGAAATGGTCCCGGCCCGTGCACGCGCCAACGTGAGAGAGATGAAAAGTGACGTTCAGACCTTCGTTCACGCCCGTCAGATTGCGCTGGTACTGCCACATGTCGAAGCCTTCGCGCGCGATGCCCTCGAAGAAGGCCGCGAAGGTGGACACCACGTTCAGTTGCGGATTCGGCGTACTGGTGGCCAGGCCGTTGGCGATGAGGGTGGCCGCCTGCTCTTCGATGCTGATTTCGAACTGATGGTTTTCCGCCAGGTGGCTCCGCGCCTTCGACAGTTTGGTGGAAGCGTCCAGGTCGCAACTGACCACGAATACCTGTTCCGGAAAGGTCTCGGCCACCAGCGCGTACCCGGCCTCCGAACCGTCGCGCGCGCTCTTCAATTCACCCGGTCCGGGCAAAGAGACGCTTTCCACCGCGCCGTCCGGCAGTACCAGATTGGGGCTTCCCGGTGCAGCACGGGCGCGGGTCACAACCTTCCGGGACGGCCGCGATTTCAGATTCTCCAGCGCTTCCGCCTGACCGGACGTGGCATGGAACATGGAACTGGCGAGTACGTCTGCTTCGTTTCGGTCCTTCATGCCCCCGTCGTGATGGCCGGCGCCGCCCGGCAGGTCGTTCACAAGGAACAGGCACTCCAGCATGGGTTCCACGTCCCTATAGCTCATCAGCGATCCGGGGACCCAGATCTCGCGATCCAGGGGCACGTCGTGCCGGCCGGCGAAGGCTTCGATTTCTTTGAGAATTCCGTGGTATTGGCCGAAATGCGTCAGGTCGATCCGTTTGCCGTTCCGGGACCGGAAGCCGACGGGATAGATCAGACTGGGGCGCCCTTCCTGAGCGAGCCCATACGCTTCGCGGTAAGCCCTGTACAGGCCGGCGGGATCCAGAAGCGTGGGAATTTCGAGGATCTCGACCCCCATCGCCCCGATAATGGATCGCGGGTCCTTGTCCAGAATGCTCCTTGTGCTGCCGGAAAGCTGGATGCCGTTCCGGTCCATTACGAACGTGATGGGCGCGCCGTGAACATGCGCGGCGTTGAAGCCGTTGAGCGCCTGACCCGAAATCCAGCCGGCGTCTCCGCAGTGGGCAATCACCCAGCATCCGTCGCCGTACGTGCCGCGTTTGCCCAGCGCATTGCCGACCGCAACGGGAATCATCACGCCCAGGCGTCCGCCGTTCATCTGCGTCCCTCCGGGCAGCCATGAGACATGGCCTGGAAGGTCCAGGCCGCGGCGAAAGTCGGAAACGACGTGATCGGAATCCACAAATCCGACGGCGGAAAGCGCGGCATAATATCCAACGCTGGTGTGGGCGTGTTCAATGGTGTATTCGATCTGTTCGAAGTCGACCACCGCCAGGGTGAGCAGCAATGGCGGAATCAGGCCGATGCCGCCGCCCAGGTGGTCCGCCTCCCCGATTTCGGCCAGCGAGGACAGCGAACGCACCGCCGTGCGGGCAGCGTCGATCTGCAGGGCGGTGAAGTGGTTGACCTGCGCTTCCGTCAATGTTTCTGTCTGGCGGATGTCGATATGTATTGGCAGAATCTCTGACGTGACGACGTCGGACAGATATCGCGAACCGCCCAGAAGCATCCGGTTGCGGCGCTCCTGTTGCGCTGTCGCGTGCTGCAATGCGGGCATAAACGGACTCCTATGCGAGGGAGGCGGGTTCGGTTGATTCAGGGGGGACGGCGCAATACGGGGGTGGGAATGGGGAGCGGAAACTGAAGATTAAAAATACAGTGGTTTCGGAAAAATACCAGTTAAAAATCGTTCCTGCCATCGTGGAAGGACGTGAGGCTTCCGGCAGGAAAACTTGGCTTGGAAGTTCCTCGATCCTTTGGTATTTTGGTACTTGAAAAAAGCGTGCACATGAGGCATTGGCAATTGTGGAAAGGAGCGGAAGATGGCCGGTACGGTATTGGCGGCGCAGATGTATACGGTGCGTGAGTTCACACAAACACCCGCGGACGTCGCGGCCAGTCTGAAGAAGGTGAAAGCGCTGGGATACGACGCCATGCAGGTGTCGGCGTTCGGAGACATCAGCCCCCGCGAGCTCAAAGACCTTGCGGATGGCGAGGGTCTTGAGATCTGCGCCACACACACCAGCTACGAACGCATGAGGGATGAAACCCAGGCGGTCATCGACGAACACCTGTTGTGGGGGTGCAGGTACCCGGCGATCGGCGGGCTTCCCCAGAGTTACCGTGAAGACGGCGGAGAAGGTTACAGGCGGTTCGCCCGCGAGGCATCCGAAGTGGCCGGAAGGCTCGCGGCGGCCGGACTCACGTTCGGGTATCACAACCACAGTTTTGAACTGGAGCGATTCGGCGATCGAACGGGGCTGCAGATCCTGTTCGAAGAAAGCGACCCTGCGGTCTTTCAGCTCGAAATCGACACCTACTGGATACAGCACGGAGGCGGCGACCCGGCGGCGTGGATTCGCAAGGCTGCCGGCCGGGCGGACCTGGTTCACGTGAAAGATATGGCCATGCGCGGCCGGGAGCAGCTCTACGCCGAGGTGGGCGAGGGCAACCTGAACTGGCCGGCCATTCTGGATTCGTGCGTGGCGGCCGGCACCCGGTGGTATATCGTGGAGCAGGACACCTGCCAGCGTGACCCGTTCGAGAGCCTGGGCATCAGCCTGCGGAATTTGCAGGGAATGGGCCTGGAATAGACAATTCGTAAACCCGCCGCACGGGTTCGTCAGGTTGCGAGGATTCGTATGTCCCTCGAAAGCAATCCGTCCTTTGGCGCCATTCTGCAGTCCGACGACGAGACGATCTACGAGGTCCGCACGCGCGCGCCGGGACCGGAAGGCCGGCTGATTTCCCTGACCGAAGATCTGGTGGTTGAATCGCCCAGCGGCGATATCTTCGGGTACAGCCAGAATGCGGGTATGGGATGGGATCCTTCGGAGCTGGGCCGGCCCGAGTTCCTGATCCTGAGTACGATGGGCGGAATTCGCGAGCCGGACGGACGTCCCGTCGCGCTGGGATTCCACACGGGACACTGGGAGGTCGGGTTGTTGATGCGGGAGGCCGCTCTGGAGATTCATCGACTGGGCGGCATTCCCTTTGCGGGGTATTGCTCGGACCCCTGCGACGGACGGTCCCAGGGCACGACGGGCATGATGGACAGTCTGGCGTATCGCAACGACGCGGCCACGGTGCTCCGGCGCCTGGTCCGGTCGCTTCCCACGCGAAAGGGGGTGATCGGCGTTGCAACCTGCGACAAGGGATTGCCCGCGATGATGATCGCCTTGGCGGCAATGCACGCGCTGCCCACGGCGATCGTTCCGGGTGGCGTGACGCTGCCACCGGAAGACGGGGAGGACGCCGGCAAGATTCAGTCGGTGGGCGTCAGGCTGGCGCACGGAGAGATGTCGCTTTCCGAGGTGCAGGACCTGGGTTGCCGGGCCTGCGCGTCGCCGGGCGGCGGCTGCCAGTTTCTGGGCACGGCGGCGACGTCACAGGTCGTGGCCGAAGCGCTGGGATTTGCGCTCACCCACTCGGCCCTGGCGCCGTCGGGCCAGGCAGTCTGGCTGGACATGGCGCTCCGTTCCGCCCGCGCGGTGTTCGCAATGCAGGCCGAGGGACTCACCACGGCCGACGTGATTACGGATGCCGCGGTTCACAATGCGATGGTCACGCATGCGGCGTTCGGCGGATCGACCAACCTCCTGTTGCACATTCCCGCGGTGGCCTACGCTGCCGGACGCAAAAGGCCGACCGTGGCCGACTGGAACCACGTGAATCGCCAGGTCCCCCGTCTGGTCGACGTACTGCCCAACGGTCCCGAATTCCATCCGACGATCCGGGCGTTTCTCGCCGGCGGCGTGCCGGAAGTCATGCTGCACCTCAGGAAACTGGGATTGCTGGAAACGGGCGCCCTCACGATTTCAGGAGGGACGCTGGGTGAGAACCTCGACTGGTGGGAGGGATCCGAACGGCGAGCCAGGCTCAGGCAGACGCTGCGCGATCAGGACGGAATCGACGCGGACCACGTGATTATGGACGCCGGCCGCGCACGGGCAAGGGGACTGACCAGCACGGTCTGTTTCCCCTCGGGAAACATCGCGCCCGAAGGTTCCGTGGTAAAGAGTACCGCGATCGACCCTTCGGTTGTCGACGCGGACGGCGTCTACCGGATGACCGGTCCGGTCAAGGTGTTCACCACAGAGAGGGCGGCTGCCGCCGCGCTGAAGGATTCCGGTCCGAAGGGCGTGAAACCCGGAGACGTGATGGTGTTGATCGGACGAGGCCCCATGGGCGCAGGGATGGAGGAGATCGCGCAGATCACCACCGCCCTCAAGTACCTGGACTTCGGAAAACACGTGGCCGTGCTTACGGACGCGCGCTTTTCAGGGTTTTCAACCGGGGCCTGCATCGGCCACGTCGGCCCGGAGGCGCTGGCCGGCGGCCCGATTGGCAAGCTGGTGGATGGCGACGTTGTGGAGATTGTGATCGACCGGAAGGAACTTTCAGGCAGCATCCACTTTGTTGGCGTGGGCGAGACCCGTTTTGGACCCGAAGCGGGTTGCCGCATTCTGGCCGAAAGGGCCACGCGGTCCGATCTGGCGCCCGACGCGGACCTGCCGGAGGATACCCGGCTGTGGGCGGCCCTTCAGAACGTGGGCGGCGGAACCTGGGGGGGATGCGTATACGACGTGGATGCGATTGTGCAGCGGTTGAACGGCGGTACATCCCCGTGAGTCAACTCAAACGATCAACATCCGATATCTGGCGCCCGCCGCCCGAGCGCCTGATGGCGTCACACGATGAGATTCAGGTCTGGCGCATGAATCTGGACCGGCCGGCTTCGGAGGTCCAGGAGTTGCGGGGTGTGCTTTCCGAGGATGAAACCGCCCGCGCCGCCCGGTTCGTCTTTGACAGACACCGGGCGCGTTTCATTGTCGGCCGGGCGTCGCTCAGGCGAATTCTTGCCCGGTATCTGGGGCAGGCCCCCGAACGCCTGAATTTCGGCTACGGGCATCGGGGCAAACCCTTTCTGAAAACGGGTTCGGATGGAAACCGGCTGCGCTTCAACCTCTCCCATTCCGGCGAACTCGCTCTCCTCGCGGTGATCAGAGCGCGGAGAATCGGTGTAGACGTTGAACGCATCCGCGAGGTGAGGGAGCACCTGCGGCTGGCGGGGCGTTATTTCGCGCCCGGTGAAGTCGCCGCGATCCGGGCGCTGCCCCCCGAGGTCCAATACCAGGCGTTCTTCAACTGCTGGACCCGAAAGGAAGCTTATATCAAGGCGTTGGGGACCGGCCTTGCCTGCCCGCTGGATGGTTTCGAAGTTTCTCTGACGCCCGGAACACCCGCGGCCCTGCTGCGCGTTAACGATGACCCGAACGCATCGTCGGAGTGGTTTATGAAGGCGCTGGACCCCGGACCCGGGTACGTTGGCGCCCTGGCGTTGAAAGGAGCCGGATACCGCGTGACGTTCTGGGAGTGGGGGGAAACCGACCGCCGGGTCGATTGACTTCGTCGCCGCGGGATTGGATCCGTCCCCGAAATCTCTTCATGCTCCGGGAGCTGCGCCGGTCTGCTCCCGGATTTCTATGTACGCTTCGGTGGCCGACTGGGGTTTCCCGTAGTCGGCGGCCCATTCGCGTTCCTCGGCTGGTAATTTGCCGATGGCGCGGGCCATCTGGCGGATGTGCGAACCCTCGCATCCGCAGCAGCCGCCGATATAGTTTACGCCGAGGTCCAACGCTTTCTTGGCGAAATCGCCCATTTCGTAACGGGAGATCTTGGAGGCGTCGAGTCTGTCCGGAAAACCGGGCTGCCCGGTAAAGAACGGTACTTCGGGCGAGCAACGATAGGCGACCGGCTGTGCGGCAACGTGGCAGGTTACCGCCTCGCGCATCTGTTCGGCATGAACGTGGGGTCCTGCCAGCAATTGGCGCCTACGACGTTCGAGCCTGCGCCTTCCAGCATGCGCGCTGCCTCTCCCGGGCTCTTACCATCCCGCGTATCGGGACCTTCGAAAGCCATCGTGATCATCGCGGGAAGGCCGGTTTTCCGGGCGCATTCGAGGGCGATGAGGGCTTCGCCAACGTGGAGAAAGGTTTCTCCGATGATGAAGTCCACGCCTTCGGCCATCTGGTAGCCGAGTTGGGCGTCGAACAGCCGCCGGCATTCGTCCTCCGATTCGGGGTACTTCCACGTGAGGCAGATATTCCCGGCAACCAGCGCCCTGCCGCCACCGGCCTCTCGAGCGATCCTGACGGCCGCGCGGTTGATCTCCTCCAGCCGCCCGGCGTACCCGGTCTGCGCCAGTTTGTTCTCGCTGGCGTAAAACGTGAGCACCTGCAGGACGTCCGCGCCGGCGTGCACGAACTCCTCGTGCAGGGCCAGAAGCGCGTTGGGGTGTTCAATCGTTACCTCCGGCGTGAACGGACCGGCCTGGACGTAGCCCCGGTTCTCCAGGGCGAGCAGGTACCCCCCGTCGCCCAGAACCACCCCCTCCTCAAGCTGTTTCAAAATCGACTCGGGCATTGGATTTTCTCCGTTTTTCCCAAAAAAGGAATCGGAAGACCGGGCGCCCGAAAGAGGCGACCCTGCAAAATCCCGCTCCCAGGAAATTCTCCACTGTCGAGGCAGGCGGGCGCCCACATGGGACACCCCTGCAATGGGTAGAATTTCGCGCAGGTGATCAAAAATTGCAACAAATGTTCTCAATTCACCGGACAAGAATCGGTACGGCTTGTCGTCCGGATTCGCCAGTTACTCTCCACCGCATTCCCCCACGATCAACCGTGATGTTGTAGCGGCGCCCCTTGTGGGTGCCCTGGTTTCTTCTGCAGCGACCCTCGTTCATGCGGCCGGTACAACAAGATTACATCTTGAGAACGTCAAAATGACGGATTACTCAATGAGCTGATTAAAATTACTCACCGTATTGTGTAAATTATCGAGACGCGCCTGAGGCTCCATCGCCTACTCACGGACTTGATCAAATTTGTTGGCCACTTTTCAGGGTTTCCGGCCAACAACTGCCGTTGTGGGACATAGGTGGCCGTCAAAACACCTTTCTGCCTTCAGCGACGTTTATGAGTTCGGGAAAAGCAAGAACAGCTGCCTGGCGGCCCCGGCCTGTACCTGATTATCCTCGGGAGTCTAACTTCCCGTTAGCTTGAAGAGTGTCTCCACAAATCGTCTTGCGTGCGGCGACGCATCCGTGACCTTTTCCGGATCTATCTTCTCCAGGATTTCGAAACTGTGCCGACCTTTATCATAGCGACCCTTCGTGGTATTGCGGCTAGCCCGATTAAGACCGTTGAAGACATCATTTTTGGCAACCTGTTCTATCTGTTGATTCGACGGGAGCGCGGATTCCTGAAAACCCTGGCCGTAGAATTCCTCAAGGGCCGTGCGGTCCACCAGAAACCATGATTCCATGACTTGCACCATAAGGTGGCACTGGTCGTCCGTTCCGCCGTCGGGGCGGTCCCAGCCATCACGGTCCTTGAGGTGTTCCCACGGCTCCGCTTTCAATACCGGCGCCTCAGCGTCAACCAAGAGCAGCACAGTTACACTCTTGTTGGCTGCATGCCGATGTCTCGTCTCAAAATCCTCGTACGCGTTCCTGCGGCTGCCGGAAGCCAAAATTTCTGGCATTTTTCCTTTCAACCCAGATTTCTCAATGAATCTCCGAAAACCTCTTCGGCAGGCCCTCCTCAGCGCCTTGCTCTCGCCACCGCCTTCCACATATAGCTTGGTATTTACCACCGGTTCCCCCCAATTTCTCCTTTTACCCAGAGCTCGCCAAGTCGGTAATCTTTAAGCCACGGCTCAAGTTCCTCCGCATCTAGGCGGCGCAGTTGCGTCGCACCCTCGGACTTTTCGCAGACAATCACTGCCTCGGGTGTGTCAGTGAGTGCGTCAATGAGAATATCGGAGTGGGTTGTAACAAAGATCTGGCTACGTGACGACGCCTTGACCATAAGCTTTGCAATCTCCGGGATCACGTCCGGGTGGACACCAATCTCCGGCTCCTCAATGCAGACAACAGGCGGAGGTGTGGGATTGCAGAGTACGGCAAGGAGGCAAAGATAGCGCATGCTACCGTCAGAAAGTCGGGTGGCGGGAATCGGACGGTACAAACCGTCTTCGTGAAAGAATATCTGCACCGTACTACTGTTTATCGCGGCTTGAACATCATCAACCAAAGGATAAAACATCATCAAATGGTCCAATATCTCGCTCTTGACAGGTGGCTGATTCAGCAATCGGCTTAATACTAGACCTAGATTCGAGCCGTCTTCCAGGAGGCTGTCCTGCGGGAGGTCGGCTTGCTGTGGATGGCGGGACGGTGCTGAGTGCCCGAGGTTCCACTCCCGATAGAAGCGCATGCGTTCGAATTGCTCGGCCAAGAAGGTCAATTCCGGGTAGGAGTCAGGATCGCGACGCTGAGACAAAATCGATTGTTCTAGATGTACGTCTTCACGTTTTAAGCGCCGTTCAATTCGCGAATCCTCCAACATGAAGACGTTAATTATTGGCCGGCCTTCCTGGTATCGGTAGTAAATATACGGATCTTCGTTTCCTGGCGTTGGCTTCTCATTCTCAATCGCCTCGTCTCTCAGTTCGAAACGTGCGCCGCTCGCCGTAAACGAAAGTCGATACCGGAGCGGCTGATCACCATTGTACTCTACTGTTACGTCCAACGCGGCTGTGGGAAACCTTTCTGTACCCTTCCATAACCACTCGCTAACTCCTCCTCCCTCTCGAATCGGTGCCTGAAGATTCCGACCAGGCGCGGCTGCGAGGAGCGATAGTACTTCGATGAGATTTGACTTTCCCGACGCGTTGGGCCCGATGAGGACGTTCAACGGCTCCAGATGGAACTCTTCGTCCCAGGATCCGTAGGACAATATGTTGTCCAGCCGGATTGTTCGAATCAATCTCTTGCCTTCCATATCGCATTCCCCTCATTTACCTCTTTTGCGCAGATTACAACTCGCGATCCGATAGGATCGACGGTTGTGGGTCATCTGTGGCCAACAACGCACTTTGTTGGCCACTTTTCAGAGTTCCTGGCCAACAACTGCCGTTGTGGGACATAGGTGGCCGTAAAAATACGTTTCTGCCTTCAGCATCTTCCAGTAGCGCCTTTACAGCCGGCATTACATCCTCAACGGATTTGCCGGTAAGCCGCAAATAGAGAGCATCCGGACACAGTTCCACGTCCTTACCCCTGGCGATACCTCCGGTCTTCTTTATATGTACAGTTTCAAAGAAAGTCCGGCTGTTCCACGACTCGAAGACACCACGCCCGACGAGATCAGACAGGTCGATTTCTCCCGCGGCGCCGTCCGAGAAACGAAGCCAGATTCGGTGGCCGCTTCGCGGTTCGACATCGGTTGGTCGAATCACGTCTCCTCCATATAGCAGTTTAGCCCATAGCACTGCAGATATCATACAGGCTCTTTGGAACTTCAAGCCGCATAGAGCAGTGTCCTTGTCTCGTCGACGCGCTGTCGGAAGAAAGGGTTCTTGATGGCCGAATCGACAATTAGATCCACGCGGTGTCCAAAAAGGAGTTCCAGAGCCTCAAGCAGCCCGAAGTAAGCGTCGGCATATTCTCCTGAATGCAGTGTCTGGAATTCAACCAGAAAGTCCAGGTCGCTGTCGTCCCCCTGGTATTTGTCTCGAGCAGCCGAGCCAAAAAGATCAAGCCTCCGGACACGGTAACGAACACAGAGTCGCTGCAGTTCGTCTACCCTTTCCTCGACAATGGAAATCATCGGACGTACTCCTGTTCAATTGGACCTAAAGCAGAGACTGACCGTTGGGATTCTGCAGTTTGAATTGCGATCCGTTCCACTTTGCCATATCACGGATCTCTATTGGATTCGCTCGGTTACAGAAGTCATATAGTTACTTTACCGGATGATGTCAAGCCTTCGTTGGGACATAAATAAACCGGGCGCCCACAAGAGGCGCCCCTTCAGTTCCGGCGGAGGGTTTGGCGGCGTGTCAAACTGTACCGGCTGTAATTGCGGTCACCGCGATTCCCAGGGATTGATGACGTCGACGTCCAGGCCGTTGAAATCGGCGACGTTTCTCGTTGCAACTGAAAGTTCATGCGCCCGGGCCGTTCCGGCAACCAGCGCATCCCCCAGGTCCAGCACCCGTCCGCCGCGATGCGCCTGTGTTCGAAAGGCGGCGGCCCACTCTGCTCCTTTCCTGTCGACAGGAAGGATGTGGTCCTGGTATTCGTTGACAATCCTCGATAGCGCCACGCTCAACAGGTCGCGCCGTTGTCCCTGAGGCAACAGCTGCAATCCGAACTCCAACTCATAATACCACCACCGCCGAAAACCACAGGTCGTGCGGCTCAGCCAGAAACGCCATAACGTTCGAGTCCGGCTCGATCCCGGTCAGTTCAGACACGACGTTGGTGTCCAGGAGAAACCCGTTCACCCGGCGCCTCCGTCAGCGAACGGGATCTCCCGCCGGGACGTTCGATCGGCAGGAATATCGAGATTCGTGCCGTGCGGCATGTTGTCGACCAGCCACTGGCCAAGCGGCTTGCGCGGTGACGACTGAGCATCCCATAAATGCTCGGGCACCACAACGAAAGCCTTCCGAGCGCCGATTCGCTGCGGTCCTTCCGCTTCAGACAGACGAAGGATTTCAGACAGCCGCGCCTTGGCCTCTGCGACCGTCCAGACCCGGCGGGATTTTAGATTCTTCACAGCCATATTTTCTTTCTTTAACATACCGAATGCGATTTAGGAATCGTCAGGCTCCTCATCCTGAATTCGCTCGACCTCGTGGTAGTCCCTATTCCCCGTACATCTCAGTGATGATGCGACGCAGCTGGGCCGCTTCTTCGGCGGAAAGCCGGTCGATTTGGCGCATGAGTCTCTGCTTCCTGATGGTACGGATCTGATCCACGGCGATCTCCGCCCTGTTGCCGGCGCATTCAATCTGCAGGCGGGCACGCCATTCGGGATGAAGCACGGACGTAAGCGGACAGACGACAACTGTCTCCAGAAACCGATTCATCTCGTTCTGGCTGACCACTACGACGGGACGTACTCTTCGCATCTCTCCGCCGACGGCGGGATTGAGGTTGGCGAAGTAGATGGCGTATCGCGACGGAGAAGACGGCATCAGTCCAGACCATCGGCGACCGTTACATCCAGATCGCTCCAATCTTCATTCTCAGCGGCCATCTGGCGGTATGTTTCGTTCCAGGACAGTTTGTTCTTATCTTTGCTATACAGAAAGACGCCTTCATCTGTCTCTTCAAGGACCAGGGAGTCACCCCAGCCGTATCTATCCAGCAACGCCTTTGGAAGCCGAATTCCCCTGGAGTTTCCAATAGTGATCAACTTGACATCTCTTGTTGCCATTGTTTCGTCCCCCGGTATAGTGCGTCTCGGATAGCATTATTGTAATTATAGTAATTACTTTTTGGGCCTTTGTCAAGGAATCTTTGCCATTAACGGTTGCGATTGCCATAGAAAATGTATCGACCGTTGTCGGTCGCACACGGACGGCAAAGTGCGTCGTTGGCCATTTTTCGTAAATTGCAGCCCGCAAATGAAGTTGGGCCACAAGACGATGGGCAGTCACACGAAGGCCGGACACCCGAGAGAAGGCTGGTTGACCCTTCAGCAGCTGAGGAGGAATAGAACGAACCTTTCGGATAACACACTTGCGACCCCTGGGCGATATACTTCGCACAGGGGTTTTGTCTTTCATCTGACAACGCCTTTCCCTGCGGGTCAATATCAAATCGTAAGGGCGCCCACAAGGGACGCCCCGACATCGAAATTAAAGTCGCGTATGTTGATGGGAAATGCACCGAATACGACGGTCAGGACACTTCCCCGACCGCGAACATCGTATGGGCGACCCTTGTGGTCGCCCTCGGTTTTCTATCGATGTCCAATGTGACTTCTGTCGTGCCTCCGGATCAACACTTCAGTTTTTCCCCGCGCGGGTCGTAGAGGGGCTCGCGCGATACCGTGGCGCGATGGCATTTGCCGAAGTATTCGATTTCGACGGATGTGCCCGGCTTCGCGAATTCCAGGGGGAGATAGCCGTACGCGATGAATTCGCCAACCGTGTACCCGTGATTGGCGCTGGTGACGTACCCGAGAACGCGGCTGCCGTCAAGTATGGGTTCCTTCCCCATCACAATCGCGCATGGGTCGTCCAGCGTGAGGCAGCAGAGCTTCCGGTTGATGCCCTTCTCGCGAATTCTCAACAGGGCGTCCCGCCCAACAAATTCGCCCTTGTCAAGTCTGACGGCCCATCCGAGGCCGGCTTCATAGGGATTGTACTCCGTGTGAATATCCGCGCCCCAGAGGCGATACCCCTTTTCGAGACGCAATGAGTCGAACGCCCCGCCGCCGAGCGCAACGAGACCGCGGTCGCCGCCGGCCTCCCAGAGTGTGTCCCACAGGTTAAGCCCGAATTCAGCGGGCGCGTAGAGTTCCCATCCCAGCTCTCCCACGTAGGACAGACGCAACGCGAGGGCGGGAACGGCGCCCACCTGGACCTCCCTTGCGGAAAAGTACGGGAATGCCCGGTTGCTCAGATCGTCGCTGCAGACACGCTGGAGGATCCTGCGAGCCTCGGGCCCCCAGAGTCCGAGGCCGCAATAGCTGGAGGTCACGTCCGTAACGTGAACCTCGCGTTCCTCCCGGGCATGGAGGGCAATCCACGCCAGGTCCCGCATCCCTGAAGCGGCGCCGGTGAGAACCAGAAAACGGTCGGCAGGCAGACGGGTGACGGTCAGGTCCGCGGCGATGCCGCCCCTCGAGTTGAGCAGCGACGTATAGACCACCGATCCGACGGGTCGGTCGATCCGGTTGGCGGCGACGCGTTGAAGGAAATTCACGGCGCCGGCCCCGGCGACCTCGATCTTCGTGAACGGGGTGATGTCGCAAAGACCCGCTCCGCGCCGGGTGGCCAGGTGTTCCACGCCTTGAACGGGAGACCAGTACCGCGCCGCCCAGCCGGTTCGCGATGGCAGGTCTTCCTCTTCGTCCAGCAAGGCGCCGTTGGTTTCGAACCATTGCGGGCGTTCCCATCCGGCGTTTTCGAAGAACACGGCTTCCAGTTCCTGGAGGCGCGGATGAAACGGGCTGACGCGCAGGTTGCGCGGGTGGTCCATCTGTTCCAGCGGATGGATGACATCGTAGACTTCGCGGTATTGTTGCGCGCCCCGGGCTTCCACATATTCCCGGGTGTGGACGTGCGGTCCGAAGCGGTTGAGATCGGCGTCGCCGAGATCGATTTCGGGTGCGCCGGAGTCCATCCATTCGGCCACGGCCTGCCCCACGCCGCCGCCGTGCGTGATCCACACGGCTTCAGCAACCCAGATCCCGCGAACGTGGACGGACTCCCCAAGCAGCGGCAGCCCGTCCGGCGTGAAGGAGAAGAGACCGTTGATCCTGTAGTCGAGTCCCGCGTTCTTCAGGGCCGGAAGAAGCTCGTCCGCCGCCTCGCGGACCGCCTCGAAGTGTTTCGGGGTGAACTCCATGATGGAGGGTGAGCGCCTCGCTTCTGCCGGGCTGACCAGGTCGTCCGGGCGCACCAGAAGCGGCTCGTGTTTATAGGACCCGATGCCATACCGGTCGCCCTGCTGCCTGAAATACATGGCGAAGTCCTGGTGACGCAGGATGGGATGGACAACCTCGCGGGTCTCTCCCGCCAGTTCAGGAAGCGGCGCGGTCAGGGCGTAGAGATGCTGCACAGGGGTGAGCGGGATGGAAACGCCCGCCATGCGGCCGATGCGCGGCCCCCAGATTCCCGCGCAGATCAACACCTGGTCCGAGGCAATGCGGCCCCGGTCGGTGTTGACACCCCTGACCCTGCCATTGACGACCTCGATTCCGGTGACTGTGGTTCCACCGTGAAAGCCCGCGCCGGGTTCCGATGCGCGCGCCATCGCTTCGCAGGCGCGTACGGCTTTGGCGATGCCGTCTGAAGGGACGTAGTACGCGCCATGGATTCGGCCGGCATCCAGGAGGGGCAGCCTGGACCTGGCCTCTTCGGGCGAAATGAGGTGGGTTTCCAGGTTCCATGACCTGGCGGCGCCGAGTTTGCGTTTCAGGTCTTCCAGGCGTTCGGACGTATACGCGACCTCGAAGCTCCCGACCGGATGAAAACATGGATCGCCGTCCACGTCCAGCGAGTTGTAAAGCGAAACCGTTTTTCCCGACAGGCCGGTCATCATTTTTGAAAAGTTGGTCTGGAACACCAGCCCTGGCGCATGGGACGTCGATCCGCCGGTATCGAACAGCGGACCCTGGTCCAGGGCTACGATGTCCTTCCAGCCCAATCGGGTGAGATGGTAGACCGTACTGCAGCCTACGATGCCTGCGCCGATGACAACCAGGCGTGCGCGGGTTTGCATAGCGCCCTTTCCGTTCAGGCGGGGCAACGGGTGAATCGGCGACGCGGGGCGGACGGGACCCGCCCGATTTTCAATAAATCGCTTGACATTGATATTTTAGTTGCCTTTTATTAATATCCTATCCGATACCTGATTGAGGTATGCGAAAACGCGTTGCAGGCGTTTCGGTTACCGGAAATTTTCGGTTCGCCGGATCATCTCAGCGAAACACACGAAAGAGGGAGGTCTGCTATGCCATTGCGATTGGGGGACGACGCACCCGATTTTACCGCCGAGACAACCGAAGGCACGGTCCGCTTTCACGAATGGCTGGGAGACGGCTGGGGGATCCTGTTCTCGCATCCCGCCGATTTTACGCCGGTCTGTACCACGGAACTGGGCGTTGTTGCCAAGTTAAAGTCCGAGTTTGAAAAGCGAGACGTTAAGGTGATCGGAGTGAGCGTGGACCCGCTGGATTCCCACAACGGCTGGGTCAGCGACATCAACGAGACCCAGAACACCACCATGAACTTTCCGCTCATTGCAGACCCGGACAAAACCGTGGCCAGCATGTACGATATGATCCATCCAAACGAGGACGACAAGGCCACGGTCCGGTCTGTCTTCGTGATCGGGCCGGACAAGAAGGTCAAGCTGACATTGACCTATCCCGCGTCTACCGGCCGGAATTTCGCCGAAATCCTGCGGGTGATCGACTCGCTACAACTCACGGCCTATCACCAGGTGGCAACGCCCGTCAACTGGGAGGACGGAGAAGACTGCATCATCGTTCCGGCGGTGACGGACGAAGAGGCAACCGAGAAATTCCCCAAAGGGTTTACAACCATCAAGCCCTACCTGAGGTACACCCCGCAGCCGAACAAATAGCCGCAGTCTGAACAAATACCCGTCAGCCTGTGATGCGCCTCCTCTGGAGATGCGACACAGGCTGTTTTCTTGTTTGAAAGATGGGACGGTACACGAAAAGTCCGGAAGTCCGCTCGGGATGACCTGACCTACGACGCCAGTCCAACGACCTCCTGAAGGCTGGATATCTCGTAGTCCGGTTGCGGGATGTTCGGCTTGAGCGCCTCGCCATTGCGGTTCAGCCAGGCAATCTTGATGCCCGCCCGTCGTGCGCCCACGATGTCGTCGTCCTGGGAATCCCCCACGTAGAGGGTCTCATCCGGGCGGCTGCCGATCAGGCGCAGGGCTTCGTGAAAGATCCCCGGCGCAGGCTTGTAGGCGCGTGCGGATTCCGAACTGACAACCACGGGAAACGACAGGTTGTTTTTTCTGAGCGCGATATTCAGATGGTCCTCATCCGCATTGGATATCACGCCGGTCCGATAGGACTCGAGTCCGGCCAGCGCGGGCTTGACATCCTCGTAGAGAGGCGCATCGGCGAAAACATCGAACAGGCCGTGGACGTAGTGTTCGAAGGAAACACGTCTGCCGAGTTTTTCGAACGTCCGTTCCAGGCTGATGAGATGCGCCTGGCGCATGGTGTAAAACGTCTCGCCCCAGAGGAGCGGAAAAAACGACAGGTCCCAGGTGTTGAAGAAATCCATCGCGGACATGTCGAGTTCCTGCTCCCGGACGATGCGGCCGCACAGGCCATGCAGTTTGTCCATGGCGCCCGCGAATAACGTCTCGTAGCCGTCGAAGAATATGGTGGTAACACCCGTTGACATGATCTCAGGCCCTTCCCGACAGATGCGATATCATCACCGTGGATGGTGGTTCGGCCGGTAAGACGCTTCACAGAGGGGACCAGGGTATTAGCGGCAGGGCGTTAATCCCCTTTACGCTGTTCGGATGCGCTGCTGCCTTTCGGGGTCACCGGGCCGGTGGGCGCTTCGCTGCTGTAAAGCGCGCCGCCGCGCTCGTAGGATACCGAAACGCGTCCGTCGCTGACTTCCAGGCGAGGGACGTTCTGGTTGAAGACGTCCCGGTCCGGCCCGCGCATAACGGCCAACTGGGCGTCGTTCATCTCCTCCACCAGATCACCCCACCGGTTCTCGGGGTGCGCCATCTCGCCGCCGCTGCGGTTGAAGTTGCGGGAGGAATATTTGATCAGGACGGCACGGCGGGCGATCTCGTTTTTCCACGCCAGGGCGCCGTGCGTCTGGCCCCCATCCATGAAGAAAAGGACATCGCCGGCTTTCATCGCCGGCTGGACGACCAGGCCCATGTGGTCATCGCACGACCTCACGCCCGGGGGCATACGGTACTGGGCTTTATGACTGCCGGGAACGCATGCAAACCCCCCCAGGCCCGCGGGCACGTCCCGCAGTTGCCAACTGACCGTCACGGCCTCGCAATAGCTGCGGCCGTTCTGGTAGATATAACCGCGGCCGGGGTTCAGGGGTTCGTTGGCATCGTGCAACGAGTGGCCCGATCCGCCCTTCACGGAGCAGAAGGCCGTCGCGCCGCCCATCCGGCCGCCGCTCGCGCCCATCCAGTTGAGGCGGTGCTCCACAACGGGGTGAGCGACCATGCGCCGGAAGGGGTCGCAGTAGGGTTCCGGAAGTTGCAGCAGGCCCGATAGCAGCGGCCGGCCGGTTCCGGCAAGCGCCCTGGATCCGCCGGAAAGTTCCCGTCCCACTTCAATCCGGTCTTCGAATCGATCGACGGCTTCGTTGGCCTGTTCGAGCCAGCCTTCGTCCATCACGTTCCGGAGGACGAGGTGCCCGCAGAGGTCCCAGAAGTAGAACTCCTTCTCGTCGATGCCGGAATCCGCATTCCTGACGTAGATGGACGGATGGTAGACGTCCCGAGATTCATCGAGGCGCACCGACTTTCCGTCCGTGAGGATCGTGGGCGGCGGCGTGGTGGTCCGGTAGCCGGGCCGATGGAGCGAGGCCCTTTGTTCGGCCGTGATAGCGGACATCCATTCGGGCGCGGGGTCTTCGCCCGCAGCGGGACCGGTTCCGGGCGTTCGGATCACCCCCCGGCCTGCGAACTCGTACGAAAGCAGGCGTTGCGGGCCGGCCCCCTTCCACGCCCGCATGCCCTGCAGCAGCGCGCCGGCGACGATAAGCAGATCGCCCGCCCTGAGCGCCGGCTGCTGCGTGAGCCCCATGTCATCGTTACCGGTGAGCACGTCGTCGGGCGTCTCCACGTTGGATCTGTGAGAGCACGGCACAATGACGAAACCGCCTGCGCCGGCTTCCGCGTCCGCGAGGGCCCAAACAACCCGGACTGTTTCGCTGAAACGGCGGCCGTTCTGATAGTAGTAAGCCCGGGTGGGGTCGCGTGGCTCGTTCCCGCCATTAAGGGGCGCATCCGTCTCGCACGTATCGTCGCAAAGCAATTCCGGTTCGGTTTCCAGACGGAACCCATGTCCGACAATCTGGTTCAGGTACCAGACGAGGTGCGGATGGACCAGAAGGTCGCGAAAGGGTTCGCGATGCGGGTGGGGCCAGCCCAGCATGCCCTGCGACCTCCCGCTGTTATCGATCGCCGAATTCAGGGCGGCAACCTCCCCTCTGCCCAAAACACCCCTGACAATGAGGTAACCTCCAACGTCGAAGCAGTAATTCTCTTCGTTGCTCATGGATTCGCGGTCCATCACGCTTCCTCCCTGAAATGAGGGACGGGAATCAGGACACAGTCGCCCATTTTTCCCGTTCCCATTGCTTCTGTCCGATTTTTTCAACGTAGGACACGCCCCTGTGCTTCAGAAGCCATCCCTTGAGCGGGACATCGGCGTCCGTCGGCTGCCACCATCCCTTCACATCCACCCCGTCTCCCAGAAGCTGGCGGCGAATCGGGTCGCATTTCTCGAGAATTTCGTCCGGAATCAGGTTGTAGTCCAATCCTCTGAGCCAGCGATAGCTGTAACCCAGAAACAACACCTTCCGCGTTGTATCGGACGTATTCAGACCCCGCGCATGCCACAAACGCCTGTCGAAGAGGACCGCCGTTCCGGCCTTTACCCGGACCTGCATCATGTCCTCGAACCCGGACGCTCCTGGCGACCCGTTTCCGCCTTCAGGCCAGCGTTCCGGCGGGATATCGCGCTTGTGGCTTCCCGGCACGATGCGAATTCCGCCCCGGTCGGACGCTCGTGTGTCGGACAGCCAGAATGCGACTTTCAGCGACAGCCGGGGATGGGGACGCTCCATTTCCGGTACGGGGCGGCCGCCGTCCTGGTGCCATCCGCCGGTCTTCGTATCTGCTTTCTCGCGCGGCTCCGGCGGGTAGTAGATCAGGTGCGAAATATAGTGCTGGACGTTCCAGCCCAGAATGTCCCAGATAAGCGGAAAGGTACGCGGCAGGTCCAGCAATTCAAGGAACGCGTCGTCTTCGACAATGGTCCTGAATTTGTTCATCATCTGACCGGATCCGAGCCCCTGTTTTTCGCGTTCGCGCGCGTCGACGCGATCGCCGGCAGCCACCATCCGATCCAGCATTTCCGAATCCAGTGCGTTTTCAACGATCAGAAAGCCGTGCTGATCGAAGTGGTCCCGCTGTTCGTCCGTCATACAATGGTCGAGACAGGTGATATCCAATGTCTTTCCTCCGACTTACGCATTCACGCTTGTTTAACAACACAGAATTGTCCCACCATTCTTCGGGCGTTTCTCTCCGCAACCCTTCACACCTGGGGGAGACGCAAGACGGGAGAGGGTAGAGATCGCCTGCCTCGTGCGGTTTCATTTCTTGCCGGTGGCATTAAGGACGAACCAATCGGGCAAAGATGTCATCTACCGTCTCACCTCTACCGTCTCACTGCCTTTCGTAGAATATCGCCCGGGGCCCGGATAAGGCAAGGACAAACGACGCGGGGGTCGCAGGGCATTCACGTTGATTTTTCGGGGCGGTCGCATTAGATTGCGGAGTCCCATTTCGCCTCTGGTCGCGGCCTTTCAGGCGTTGTCCGAATTATTAAAGAAAGGGAGCAGGTCGTGGCTTCCCGCAGAACGAACGTCGTGTTTATTCTCACGGACGACCAGGGGGTCTGGGCGGCGGGTTGCTACGGCAATCCCGAGATCCGTACCCCCAACATCGACCGGATCGCAAATACCGGCGTGCGATTCGAGAATTTCTTCGTGGCAACGCCGGTCTGTTCCCCCAGCCGCGCGACCTTTCTGACGGGACGCATCTCCTCACAGCACGGCGTTCATGATTGGATCAGGGATGGAAATACAGGGCCTGATGCGGCTTCCTATTTGAAGGGAGAGGTAGCGTACACCGACGTGCTGGCGGAACACGGATGGAATTGCGGGATCAGCGGCAAATGGCACCTGGGCAACAGCCGGATAACCCAGCATGGATTCGGGCACTGGTTCGTGCACCAGAGAGGCGGCGGCAGATACAACGATGCGCCGATGGTGAGAAACGGCGAACTGATTGATGCGCCAGGATACGTGACCCATGTGATTACGGACGACGCGCTTGGATTCATCGATCGTCACGCGAAAGACGACGACCCGTTCTACCTGAGCATACATTACACGGCGCCGCACAGTCCGTGGACCGGACATCCACAGGACGTGGTGGATTCCTATGACGATTGCGCGTTCGAGTCATGTCCTCAGGAAACCCGCCATCCCTGGGCCATCGGCCTGACGGACCAATGCCTGGGCAACCGTGAAATGTTGAAGGGATATTTCGCCGCGGTGACGGCGATGGACGACGACGTGGGACGGATCCTGGACAGACTGGAGTCGCAGGGCATTCGGAACGAGACGCTGGTTGTCTTCGTATCCGACAACGGGTTCAGCTGCGGGCACCACGGATTCTGGGGCAAGGGGAACGGAACGCGTCCCCTGAACATGTACGAGAATTCCGTCAAGGTGCCGGCCGTGATGAGCCACCCGGGACGAATCCCCGCAGGACTCGTGCAGCCCGCAATGGTGAGCGCGTATGACTTCATGCCCACGCTTCTGGCGTACCTGGGTCTGCCGCTTCCCGGGGGACGGAATCTGCCCGGCAGGAGTTTTCTTCCCGCTCTGCTCGGCCGCGAAGACTCCGGCCGGGAATCGGTGATCGTCTACGACGAATACGGCCCCACCAGAATGGTCCGGACGACGGATTGGAAGTATATTCACCGCTATCCGGCAGGGCCAAATGAACTCTACGATCTCGTGAACGATCCGGATGAACGCGAGAATCTGGCGGAAAAATCCGTTCACGCGTCGCGGACGAAAGAAATGAGGGCCATGATGGAAGATTGGTTCGCTACGTATGTGGACCCGGATAAAGACGGACGCGAGCGGGGCGTTACCGGCGGCGGCCAACTGCGTCCGGTTGGAGGGGAATGGGAGGATCACGGCGATGCTTTTCGCGGGAAGCGGCAATAAGCGATCAGCCTTAAGCAGTCAGCTTGAATCAAAAGACCAATCAGTTGACGTCAGCGCAGTGATGTGGAAGGACCATGAGTGGCGCGGACCTCTCCCCCCTGCCCCCTCGGATAGAGCTATCAGCCGTCAGCCATCAGCTTGAAGCAAAAAACGGAAACCCGCCTCACACGAAGACACCAGCAATCCTCTTCATTTTAAATCTTGCGAGAGCCCGATTGTAGAAGTGACAGATGGAAAGGTCACCGCCACCTCTTCCTTCCTCCTTCCTCCTTCTTCCTTTTTCCTTCTTCCTTCTTCCCTTTACCCGATCCCTGTCGAAATAGGACGAAGATGAAAAAACGGTGCCGGTTCTATTGTCAATAGATGTAACAGTGAGGAGTAACCAATGAACGTCGCAGATGCGGTAGCCCATATAATGAAGGCCGAAGGCGTAGAGTACCTCTTCGCCTATCCTGTGAATCCCCTTATCGAGGCGGCGGCGAAAGTGGATATCCGTCCCATTCTCGTCCGCCAGGAACGGATCGGCCTGCACATGGCCGACGCGCTGAGCCGGATGACGTCGGGTAAGCAGATCGGCGTCTTCTGTATGCAGAGCGGTCCCGGGGCCGAGAACGCATTCGGCGGGGTCGCCCAGGCATACGGGGATTCGGCGCCGATACTCGTGCTGCCGCTGGGTTATTCCAGAAAGCTGACCAATGTGCAGCCGAATTTCAACTCGGCGATGAATTACCGGCACGTGACCAAGCTTTCCGAGCAGGTGATCCTTTCGGAAACCGTGCCCGAAGTGATGCGGAGGGCATTCACGCAGGTGCGCAACGGCCGCCCGCGTCCGGTTCTGGTGGAGTTTCCCGGCGATGTATTCGACGAGGAAATTGCCGGCCCTCTCAACTACCGTCCTGTGCCTTCGCTGAGGACCGGTCCGGACCCGCGCGACGTCGAGAAGGCTGCTGTAATGTTGCTGGACGCGCAACGGCCCGTGATCTATGCGGGGCAGGGCGTACACTACGCAGAAGCCTGGGAGGCCCTGCGGGACCTCGCGGAACTCCTCGAAGCGCCGGTCACAACGAGCCTGGGCGGGAAGAGCGCTTTTCCGGAGAACCATCCACTTTCATTGGGTTCAGGCGGCAGGTCCATCCCCAAACCCGTGCACCATTTCCTGCAGGAGGCGGACCTGATCTTCGGGATCGGATGCAGTTTCTCGCGCACCAATTTCGGGGTGGCCATGCCCGAGGGCAAACGCGTGATTCACGCCACGCTGGATTCGGCGGATATCAACAAGGACGTGGAAGTCGAACACGCCCTGGTGGGCGATGCGAAACTCATCCTCGAGGCGCTGGCGGAGGAGATTCGTGCGCGCCTGGACGGACAGGCCCGTGGCCGGGCGGACCTGGTGGCAAGCGAGATTACCTCCTTAAAGCGCGAATGGCTCTCTCAGTGGATGCCGAAACTGACGCTGAACGAGGCGCCGCTGTCGCCGTATCGGGTGATCCGGGACCTGATGCAAACCGTGGACGTCCCGAACACGATCATCACACACGACGCCGGCAGCCCGCGCGACCAGCTTTCGCCGTTCTGGGAGTCCCATACGCCGCTTTCCTACATCGGCTGGGGCAAGACGACCCAGCTCGGTTACGGGCTGGGCCTTGCGATGGGCGCCAAGCTGGCCAGACCCGATAAGCTGTGCATCAACGTCTGGGGCGATGCCGCCATCGGCTTTACGGGGATGGACTTCGAGACGGCCGTACGCGAGCGGATCCCGATTTTGTCGGTGCTATTCAACAACTTCAGCATGGCAATCGAGCTTCCGATTATGCCCGTCTCTACCGAAAAATACGGCAGCACGGATATTTCAGGGCATTATGCGGACATGGCGAAGGCATTCGGAGGCTACGGAGAGCGCGTGGAATCGCCCGACGACATCGTGCCCGCCATCAGGCGGGGAATCCGGAAGACGGAGGAAGGTGTTCCGGTGCTGCTGGAGTTCATCACGGCGAAGGAGATCGAGTTCTCGCTCTTCTGATCGCGGGAATGCACGCATCCGGGTGACGGCGATACCTTGCTGGATCGGGAAGTGGATGGCAGTTCAGGCGTTTGTCCCGGATGGTTGATGCACTCGATCAGTACATTTGACAGTAGATGGAAGATGCAGGGCAGGCAGGAATGTCTGCTGAACACTCACACCCGCTTCCTCAACGGCTCGGTTATCGAGAATGCGGATTCGACATTGAGGTTGCGACACACGCGGAGGGCGTAATGATGAGCAGGCTGTCGGTTTTCGGCCTGGCGGTCGTAGTAGGATTCGTAATGTCCTGTGGTGACGATAGTCCAACGGAACCGGTTCACGAACTGGTTGGGTCCTGGACCTACCAGGGATCCGATTTCAGTTCGACGGCGGCGAACAACCTGCAGGATTACCTGCTCCGCGCAGCAGTTCGTCGCAGAATTCAGGAACGAAATGGATAGAGGATTCCGGGAGACCGGCCTGGAAATCGTGCGATTTAACCAGGATCGAACCTGGGAAGACAACTCCGGCGGTTCCGGGGTCTGGTCGGTCCAGGGCGACGTGCTCACGATGGTGGATGAAGACGGGTTTACCATTCAGTGTCAGTACTTCATAGACGGCGAAGACCTGACGCTCATTCTGACCAAAGAGCGATATTTGAACATTATCAGGCAGACCGAGGGTGCGGTTGAGCTCGACACGGATACACTGGCGCTTCTCGATATCCTTTTTGGCGACGGCGACTCGCTGAGACTCTTCTATAGGGCCAGATAA
>JAGWBX010000083.1 GCA_021295655.1 Candidatus Latescibacterota bacterium | reverse complement strand
TGTTTGCCGCGTCCGGAGGCCTGGCGATGGGGATCGCGCTGTTGACTGTGAGTGGACAGGCGATCCGTGCCGCAACGGCTAACCCCGTGGAAGCACTGCGCAGCGAATAATGTGAACCCGGTTCACCATTCAGGACTGAAAAGCGGCCAACCTGTCCTTCTGAGCGCAGCGAAGAATCTCCCGTCTTCTCGGCTTGCCGTGCAGCGGAAGCATTCAACAACCCATATGCGCGGAGGCTTCGTTTCCATGACGGCTTCCTCAGGATGACAGTTTGGCGAGCGGCTGATGGATACGTTTCGCGGATGTTCATCGCCCAAGTTGTCATTCTGCGCGAAGTCGGCAGGCGCAATGTTGCGCGCACAAAGCGACAACCATTCCTTCTTGAGATTCCACAGCGAATGGACTTACATTCAGCTATCCGATTTTTTCTGTTGTGCTTCGGATAATCCGGGCTCGTGCGGCACAAACAGCATCCGGCGCTGAATGAATAGCGAGGGAGGAGAGCAATTGGAGACTGAATTTTTCGAACGTATCAGGACCTGCGACGTGGGCGACCCGTTCGCTGCTGCCGATCGCATCCGCGGCGACGCCCTGTTGTCCGTGATCGCCGGCGAACGCGCAAGCCAGGGGCCGGGGAACAAGATCGTTGCCTGCTGCGGCAGGACCCACATTGCCTGGCAGGACTCGTACAATCAGAGGTATTTCGCCCGGGTACGTACGCTCGATCATGAAACGGGCAGGTGGACCCCCGGCGCCATCCTGGCCGAGGGCGTCGACGAGCATTCCCGGCCCACCCTTGCAGTGGATAGCCAGGGCTATCTGCACATGGTCATGGGCGGACACAACTCGCCTCTGCAGTACCAGCGATCACTGCGGCCGCACGATGCGTCGGCCTGGACCGCCGTCGAGGCCTTTGGCCGAAACACCTATCCAGTACTCCTGTGCGGTCCCGACGACACGCTTCACCTCGCCGCCCGTGACGGCAGCCACAGCGGCATGGAGTTTTGGGAGAAACCGCCTGGCGGCCCGTGGCAAAGCCGCGGCCTGATTGTGACCCGGCAGCGGCGTTTCACCGGGTACACCGGCATGAACAACGACGTGGCCTGGGGCCCGGGCCGGAAGACAATGCACATGAGCATGGCCTTTTTCCTGGGTCGCAAGCCGAATGCGGGGGAGCACTCCCGTGACGTATCCGGTCTGTACCAGGCCGTGGGCTACATGCGCTCCTTTGACTTCGGCCGCACCTGGCGGAAAGACGACGGCACGCCGGTTCCGCTTCCTGCAACGCCTGACACGCTTGACCTGCTGGAGGTGGGTGAGAGCAATAACCCCAAGCCCGGCATTCACCACTGCGGCCTGGCCGTCGATTCGAAGGACCGCCCCTACGTTGGCTACGTTCGCCACACACCCACGCCCTGTCGTGCCTTCCTGAAGACGCCCGACGCCGGGACGTGGCGTGGACTGCCATTGAGTGAGGCCGTGGCGTCGCACTGGCCCGGTTGGGGTGTACTCGCCTTCAAGCCGGTAATGACGTCCGATGACGTCCTTTGCATTCTCGCCCAGCTCGTTGCCCTGGGGCACCCGGATGAGAACTGGGCCCCGGGTATCCATGGCCTGCCCTCCTTCTGGCTGCGTGAGCATGATGAACTCTCACGCGTCGTCTGGCTCGAATCGTCCGATTACGGGGAGACGTTCACGCCGCGTGAGGTACTCCCATTCGACCCTGAACAGGGTCAGGTCATGTCTTCCCTGGAGCGCCCGAACGGCGCCAACCCGATCCCGGCAGGCGCCCGTCCGTCATTCATCTACACGCTGGGCGATTCCCGATACGCGGACGAGGGCGAGACCATCGACAACGAGCTGTACTGGGTACGCGTCTGAATCGATGCGCCTGCAGGGACCGACGCCGAGGACGATTTCAAGTGAGGACACAGGACTGCATCGCGGCGCTGGGGTACGGGTAGAAGCAGGCAGACAGGAATGTCCGCCTGCCTGCGCAGCGCACCGCGCTGCAGGCAGGCCCCACCCTAACACCGGGTTCCTCAGAATGACAGCCTGCGCGTGATATTTCTCATTCCATGAGCCGTCGGCGCGACGTATCTTGAAACACTCCGAATCCGACCATTGTTGTATGGAGATCATTAAAGCGGTCATTCAGGACCGCTTTTTGTTTTGGGAAGCCAATGTCCAAGAAACGCCAGGAAGAACGGTTCCAAACGACGGACGTGATGATGCTTTCGGGCGGGCACGCCGTGCACGATACGTACAGCGGATTCCTGGCGCCCTTGTTGCCGGTCTTTATCCGGACCCTGTCTCTATCCAAGACCGAAGCCGGCATGTTGATGGTCGTAAGGCAGGCGCCGTCCGTGTTTCAGCCGATTGTCGGACTTCGCGCGGACCGCTCGAATCTGCGCGTTCTGGTCATTCTCGGTCCCGCGGTCACGGGCATCGCGATGAGCCTGCTCGGCGTGGCCGGCTCCTGGTGATCGTCGGCTTCAGTTCCGCGGCCTTTCACGCGGTTGGACCGGCGATGGCCGGAACGCTCTCGGGCCCGAATCTGGGTCGCGGCATGGGCATCTGGATGTTGTGCGGTGAGCTCGGCCGCACGATGGGGCCGATTCTGATTGTGAGCGTTATCGGCCTGTGGGGTGTGGCCGGTACAGCCTATCTGATCCCCGTTGGCCTTGTGGCTTCGCTCGTCCTGCTGTTGCGGATGCGGCGGGTTGCCGCGCAGGCGTTTTCATTCTACAGAGCGCTGCCATGGCGGTCTGCCCTGAAACGCATGGCCCCGGTTATGGTACCGCTATCCGGCATCGTGTTCGTCCGCGCGTTTACGATGGCCTCGCTCACCGCATTCCTGCCCACGTTCCTGAGCGAAGAGGGCGTGAGTCTGTGGCTGGCCGGGGCGTCGTTGTCCGTGCTGGAAGGCGCGGGGATCGCGGGGGCGCTGATCGGCGGATGGGCGAGCGACCGGTTGGGGCGCAAGCAGGTACTGGGCTTTTCGATGATCGCGACCCCGATTCTACTATTCGTCTTTCTCGAGAGCCAGGGCTGGGTGCTGTTTCCGGTCCTGGTGGTGCTGGGCTTTGTCGCGCTCGCGACCGGTCCCGTTGTCATGGCGATGGTACAGGAAAGCTGCCCCGAAAACCGGGCATTCGCCAACGGGATCTATATGGGCGGGGGTTTCGCGCTGCGGGGGCTGGCGATGCTGCTGCTGGGGATGATGGGCGACGCTTATGGCCTGCGGCGGGCATTCGAAGTCAGCGCGGTTCTGATGTTCGCCGGCGTCGCACTGGTATTGAAAATACCTGAAGAGCGGGGAGACCGAAGTGGAAGAAGGAAAAAGGAAGAAGGAAAAAGGAAGAAGTAAGAGCTGGAGCACGGAGGCGGGTGAAAATCCCGACTCACACGGAGACACAAAGGGAACGGCGAAAAGCGGGGAGAAGGAAGGAGGAAGGAGGAAGAACGAAGAGGGCCAGGTGCCCAGCCGCCTTACCGCCCAGCGTCCCCGCAATATAGTGTCCAACCGTAGCGGGAACTGTTAGTTCGCGGGCAATAGGTACCTTCGCGCTGCGAAAATTCAGCGGGCAGCTAATGCGGGGAGAGGGTAGAGGAAAAAGCAGCTATCAGCTATTGGCTCTCAGCGGTCAGCAAGAATCCGTTTACGATACGGCATCGCAATGTGACGGAGGGATATCTGCGTAGGGATGTGGGAAAGCCCAGGAGATTGTGAAATGACAGCGGGAAACGCGGTGAGACAGGTAAGAAAAAGCAAAAGGAGGGGAGATGTGAGAAAATACATGGGAGAGAGCCGCGCCACACGGTCCCGGTTTTGCGGTGTTGGGTTTGTATGGGTTGCGGTGTTTGGTTTTCGGTTCAGGCTGACGGCTGCCAGCTAACGGCTGATCGCTGCTTTTTTGGTTAGACTGAAGAGGCTTGATCGTAAAAACGGAACCACCGGCCTATTTCCGAGACCGGTGGTTCTTTGTGTTAATTTATCCCTTTGGTCGCCTTTGACCCTTGACGAATATGAGCCTTGGGCGGCGTTTTCGCCGTTTGATCTGTGGCACGGTCACCACCCCCTTTGGAGTAAGAATATCGGTTTCATGGATTTGATCGTTTTCCGTGCAGATTTGTTCCAGGAATCGATGAATACCCGGCAAAAGCTGTCAGCCATCAGTTTTAAGCTGTCAGCTAAACCCGACACGGTCTGGCGTTATCAATTCACGTCTATCAGCGCCTTGTCTTCGGCCACAATGACTCGGTCTCGCCTGCAGAGCGACTTTATCAACGGACTGTTAATGTGGGCGACTCCAAGAGGCGTCCCCGCGAATACGTGGTTGGCACATAATACGGCGATATCAATATCGCCGATGGCGGCATATGTAGTGGCGGTTCGCGAACCGCCCGCAAAGCGCCGCCTTACCGCCCAGCGGCCCCGCAATGTAGTGTCCGACCGTAGCGCGAACTGGTAGTTCGCGGGTCATAGATACGTGCGCGCTGCGAATATTCAGCGACCAGCGAAAGGCGGTGAGAAGGTAGAGGAAAAAGCAGCCATCAGCTATTGGCTCTCAGCGGTCAGCAAAAATCCGTTTACGATACGGCATCGCAATGTGAGCCAGGGATAACTGCGTCGGTATGTGGGAAACCCCGGGAGTTTGGGAGACGACAGAGGGGGCGCGGTGAGACGGGAAAGAAACGTCGAGACGTGAGACGCGCGAGGCGAGACTTCAAGGTGAGGAGCAGTTTAACGGAGAAAGTCCCCGGAAGTCGTCAAGGGGTTCGTCGAAGTCATCCGACATTTCGACGAGTCCCTTCGCGCTCCCGTCTGTTCATTTGTCAGTAGGGCGGAAACACAGGTCAACCCATATGCGCGGAGACAACGTCATCCCATAGGCCTCTTCAGCATTACGGTATGGGGCAACGTGAGGTCGACAACTCCCGCAACCGCCATCACCGGATGCTCCGCTTCTGCGACTCCCATCGGTGGGGAGCGATCAAGACAAGGCGTATGTGCAGTCCGCGGACTGTCGGGACATTTGTAGAAGTGTCCATTTACGGACAATAGTGTATCATTATCGAACACTTGCTTAACGGTGTCGTTAGGGGATCGTCTCACAAACAACTGTTATTTAACAATTTGAATCCGTGGCACGATAATCGCAAGTGGATAGAACACCGGGAAGTCCGGCGGACCTCATCCTTCGGTCCGGTGCAGTGTCAGGGGTATGCGTTGAGAGGGTTTCGATGTTCCGGAATTATCTGATCGTAGCATACCGAAATCTGGTGCGCCACAAGGCATATTCGGCGATCAATATTCTTGGCCTCGCAATCGGCATTGCCTTCTGCGCGTTGACGTATCTGTACGTACATTACGAGTGGACGTACGATGCGTTTCATAACCATGCCGATCGGATATATCGCGTGAATATCGAAGTCCCAGGACCGGAACGGAAGGGCTATTCCCTGCCGCACGTACCGACTGCATTGCGCGATGAACTGTTGCGGACTGTTACTGACGTGGACCGTGCCGTGCGGCTGACAGCCGGGCGAGGCAGCGACCGCGAAGACCGGGAGATACAGGTTGCGTACGGAGAACAGGTTCTCAAGTTGCCATTTTTGATCGTGGACCCTGGGTTTCTGCGAATGTTCTCATTTCCGCTTCGTGCGGGTGATCCGGATGTTGCCCTGAAGAATCCGCACTCTGTCGTGCTGAGCACTGAGACGGCAACGAGGATTTTCGGAAACGAAGATCCGGTTGGAAAACAGTTGACGCTTCGTTCTCTCTGGAGTCACGACCTCGCTGAATTCACGGTAACTGGTGTGGCCGAACCCGTGCCCGACAACTCATCCATTCAGTTTGAGATGTTGCTTCCGTACCAGCATCTTTGGTTCCTTCTGCACCTGGAATCCGATGACTGGGAGCGGATAGCCAGATGCGACACCTACATTCAACTGAGTCAAGATGCCGAAGTCACCGATATCGAATCGGGACTGCGTTCGATTGCAAAGGCGAATATGCTGCGACTGAAGATCTCGGAGGACAAACTGCAACTGCGGCTGCAGCCACTGACGGATTTGCGCCATCGAGTGGATCTGGTAGAATTCAGAAATCATGGCGTGAAGCCGCCGCGGGATCCGATGACCGGGTATGGATTGGTCTGTCTTTCGGCGCTGGTTCTGGTGATGGCGTCGATCAATTATGTAAACCTCGCGGTCGGCAGGATGGTGACGCGTACTAAAGAATCGGGCATTCGCAAAGTGGTGGGTGCCTTGCGCTTTCAGCTGCTCTGGCAATACTTAAGCGAGTCGCTCTTAATGAGTATACTGGCCGTGGGCCTGGGGCTGGTATTTGCCGAGCACGCGTTGCCGTTCTTCAATGGATTCACGCATGAGAGCCTCTCTATCGACCCGATTTTCAGCCGCACCGCATTAGTCTTCCTGGTGATTCTTACTTTGGGCGTGGGAATTCTTATTTGCAGCTATCCTGGCCTCATCCTCTCAGCGGCGCATCCGGTGCATATTCTGACGGGGCGGTTCAATCCAAGCAATCGCAATCTGCTAGGTCGCGTGCTCGTACTCGGACAGTTTGCCGTGTCTAGCGCTTTGGTAGTTTGTACTTTGATAATGGCTTTTCAACTGCGATTTGTAAGAGAAAAAGACCTCGGCTTTAACAAGGAATCAGTGATTTCCATAAATGCAGACGGTCTTCCCGAGAGGCCCGGGGGGCGACGTGTCCTCAAGGACCGTTATGTGCAACATCGCACGGTGATTGGATGCACTACCGTGAGGTATGGGCTGTTGGACGAGTGGTACGATAGTGGTGAAGGAAGAGGCGAGCAAGGTCAGTCGGTAGATTTAAGACCCTATTTCGTAGACTTCGATTTTGTTAAAACATTAGAAATGAAGGTGGTATCGGGACGGGATCTTGACTCGGGCACGAACGATATGGCGCAAGGCAGCGCTCTGGCAAACGAAGAACTGGTCAGGCAAATGGGGTGGGACGATCCAATCGGCCAGACCGTCACATTCCAGGGCAGCATAGCAGGTCTATTGAGCAACTCAGATGGGGTTGCTCGGATCGTCGGCGTCGTGAGGGATTTTCATCTGACGCCGCTCCAGCAGAGCGTTCAACCCGCAGTGCTCTTGCTGAATCCATCTATTGGCTACGAAGCAGAGGAAATCTTCGTGCGCGTCGGACCACGTGACGTTGACGAGACATTGAAATTTCTGGAAGCCGAGTGGAAGAAGATCGCTCCCTCCGGTGAACCGTTTTACTTTACGTTTTTGGACGAGGATATCGAGAACTACTACCAGGATTTCGTCAGTTGGAGTAACGTCATAGGCTTTTCAACGGTCTTTGCAGTGTTCATCGCATGTCTCGGTGCATTTGGTTTGACTGCACTGGCCGTGGCGAGGCGGACCAAGGAAATCGGCATTCGCAAAACGATGGGCGCAACTGTCTTGAATATCGTCTCCCTGTTATCGCGTGAGTTCGCGTTGCTGGTGTTGATCGCGAATCTTTGCGCATGGCCGGTGGCATATGTGGCGATGCACAGGTGGTTGCAGAATTTCGCGTATCGCATTGAGATTACCGCCGGCGGGTTTTTACTGGGGGGGCTGCTGACGCTCCTGGTGGTGATCGGTACCGTGAGCATACAGACCACGAGGGCGGCAAGGGCGAACCCGGTTGAGGCACTGCGGTATGAATAGACTTCACGGTCGTTCGATTAATCTTAAGCTGCTTTTCACGGATCGAGGACGCGATGACTGAAACGGTACGGAAATCTATGGATACGATTTCTGCAGCAAGGGTCGTTTACGTTCTCTTCCTGGCCGAGTTTTTTATCGGGCCCATCGGATGTTTGATCGGGCTCGTGCTATCTGACGCTTTCGGACTGATGGGTCTGATGATCGCGGCAGGCTCAGCCGGGTGGATATTCGGCGTAATCTGGACGGTCGTCCGGTGCATAAAGGGTCTGATATACGAGCTGCGGGGCGAGGTGTACCCGAATCCAGGAACATGGCTATTCTAAGCGGTCACATCCAGCGGGCCCCTGGAATCCGGGCCGCCGAACTCGCACTGTATCGGCCAGCCCCGTGGCTCGTCATCAATTCGCACAACACCTGCCAGACACCTGGTGAGAACTTGTGTTTTCCTGATCGAGAGACGATGCTGATCTCAACAGGGAGGTCGTTGCCGTGAACCGGACGAGCGTTTTTCTCGGGTCACTTCTCGTATTCTTCTTCCTTTTTGACAATACCCCCGTGTTGGAAGGTGAAGGCACGGTGACGATCGATCTGGAGAGATCGGGACCCAATCCTGACGCAGTCATCATGTTGGATTGGCCGTCGATGGATCTCTCCGAATACAGTATGGTTGCACTCGAACCCCTTGAGGAACTTCAAGGCATACCTGCGGGTTTTGCGGTACAGTTTTTCGGTGGGTACAGACTCTCCCCGCCCGGAGTCTCACATAGCGAGCATAAACCTGACGACACGGTGTCGTTTCTGGCTGGACAATCAAAGACAGGTGAATACGTCTTCATTTTTGACACGGACAACGATGAAAATCTCGCAAACGAGAATACAATTGAGGGTGTCGCGTTTGAATATGGCGAAGACGCGGGTTACACGGGAACAGCCGACGTCCTGTTCGAGTACTACCAGGATGGCCGTCTGGCTTCCAGGTCCGTCGACATCGAGGTCTTCTGGTTCACGAAATATGGAAAGATAACCGGAGCGCACAGAGTTCCTAAGTTTCGTGCAAAAGTAGAAGAACTGTTAACTGGAACCGTGAAGCTGGGTGGGATACGAATGCGCATGGGTCTTTACGCCGGGGGGGAGTACGCGATCTATGATTCCGGGACGTCCGAACTGATACTCGACACGAACGGCGATGGCATTCTCGATATCGGGCTCAGGTCAGTGGAAGTATACAAAGCCGGCACACCGTTTTCTATCAACGAAACCGCGTATCGCGTAGAGCGAGTTTCTCCGGACGGCAGCGCTCTGACGCTGGCCGTCTACGACGTAGACGTTGAGGAGAAACGAGTCCTGAAATTGGGCGAACCGGTGCCGCCTTTCATCGCGGCTGATTTGTCGGGGCGGGAGATCAGTTCGGACTCGTTTCACGGCCAGCTTGTGCTTTTGGATTTCTGGTCGACATTCTGCCTGCCCTGCATAGGCCATATACCAACGCTTAGAGATCTGCGGCGTGACTATGGTGAAAAGGGCTTTGTCATCATCGGTTTCAGCGCTGACAGGTCCGTCGACAAAGTGACGCGATTCGTCAAGGAAAACCAGATGAATTGGCACCATGTCGTGGACACCGCCGATCCGTCGAGGAGCATATTCAGGAACTATAATGTCGATGCGATTCCGGCGTACTTCCTTGTAGATAGAAATGGTGTGCTGATAGCGAAGTACGCCCATGCCAGTCAACTGAGAGATCTTGTTGCTTCGCACCTGGCGGAGTGAAGGAAGCGAGCTTCGATGAAGATTGTGTGTGATTTTACAGGGCAGATGATTGCCGGCGCCCGGTGTTTTCAGAGAGGGAATCGATGTTCCGGAATTACCTGATCGTTGCGTATCGCAATTTCATGCGGCACAAGGTCTACTCCGTGATCAACGTGGTGGGCCTCTCGATCGGGATTGCGTTTTGCATTCTGACGATTCTGTATGTGCGGCACGAATGGTCTTTTGACGCATTCCATGAAAAGGCAGATCGGATATATCGCGTATATACGAAGGGAGAAGTGGGGGAAGGAAGTGTCGCCATGGCGACACTTCCGGGACCTCTCGGCCCCGCGTTGGCGGAAGCATTTCCCGAACAAATGCAGCGGGTCGTAAGAATCCATACCCGGACTCGCACACTCCGGTATGAAGAACGTTCGCTTCGGGTACGTATTGCATATGTCGATCCGGGTTTTCGGGACGTCTTTACATTTCCCATGTTGAAAGGCGACCCGGAAACAGCGCTGGACGGCAAGGATGCCATCGTTATTACAGAGAAAACCGCTCGGAAATTCTTCGGTAGAGAAGATCCAATCGGTAAATCGATATCATTGACAAGAGATTCAGAAGTGCGTAAGGCGCTGATAACGGGCATCCTGAAAGATATACCCGGGGTGTCCAGCATTCAGTTCGACTGTCTGCAGTCCTTCGAAAACGTCGAGGATGCGCTCGACGCATGGAATAAGACAAACAATACCAGCGTTTACGTGTTGCTGAACGAACAGGTCGACGTTGCGGCGTTGGAAGGCCTGTTTCCGCGTTTCGTTAAGTGGTCGTGGCCCATTATGGGCGAGAAGCAGGAGATGAAATTGCAGCCGCTTTCGGATGTGCGCTTCAGTCCGAAAATCCGTGGGCCCGAAACCGCCACGGACCGGGCATACAGTTACATCCTGTTGTGCGTTGCAGTTCTGATACTGTTTATCGCGTGCGTGAATTTTACGTCCCTCGCGCTGGCACGCTCGCCCTCCCGGGCGCGAGAGGTAGGCATACGCAAAGTGGCCGGTGCACGCAGACTTCAGGTTATCGCGCAATTTCTGTCGGAGTCGATACTCCTGGGTCTTGTCGCGTTGGCGGTCGGCCTTGTGCTGGCAGAAGTGCTGATGCCGTTGTTCAACAGCCTGATGGCGCAGGAACTTTCAATGGCTGCGAATCCGGATGGACCGGCAGTGGCCGCGTTGATGGGCGTGGCCTTGATCGTGGGACTGTTTGCTGGCAGCTACCCGGCGTTTGTCCTGTCCGGTTTTATGCCGATTCGTGTGCTCAACGACCGGTTGAGAATTGCCGGTGCAGGACTTTTCAGCCGGTTTCTCCTGGTCTTCCAGATCGCGATGTCCGCGGCTCTGGTCATCTGTGCCCTGGTGGTAACCAGTCAGCTCCATTACCTGCGGACCAAACCCCTCGGATTCGACCGTGAACACGTAATCGCTGTCGGTCAACTCGGCAAGCTGCGAGACCTGGAGAACAAAGGCATTGAAACCTATCGGGACGCCCTCTTATCTCATCACGCGATTATCGGCGTGACCGGAATGTTTCACCTGATGGATAATAGACAACAGTCGCGCGGTGGCGTGGTTTATGATGGAACTGACATCAAGGGCGTGGAGGTGTTTTACGTCGATTACGATTTTATTCCAACGCTGGATATCGAATTGATCGAGGGGCGGAATTATTCACGAGGCCTTGAGACAGTCACTGCTGCGTCCGTGGTTATCAATGAGACGCTGGCCAGGCAATTGGGCCCGGGGTCACCGATCGGAAAAACATTGAGATTCTTCGACGAAATGACAGTGATCGGGGTGGTGAAGGATTTCCATTTTCGTTCTCTCCATCACAAGATCGGCCCCGCACTCCTGAAATGCGAGCCGGAATATCCGTTCAGCCGACTGGTGGTTCGGGTTCGTCCCGACGATATCCCCGGCACCCTGGCATATATGAGAGATCGATGGGAAGCCGTGACACAGTCCTCCGGATTCCGCTATTTTTTTCTTGATGAGAGCATCGATCGCCAATACCGAACCGAACAGCGACTCCATCGCATTATCGGGTACGGCACGCTAATTGCCGTTTTTGTTGCGTGTCTGGGGGCGTTTGGATTGACGGCGTTTGCAGTAACGCGGCGAACGAAGGAGATCGGCATTCGCAAGATATCGGGCGCCAGTGTGACAGACGTCGTGGGTCTGCTGTCCCGTGAGTTCGTACTGTTGGTGGGGGCGGCGAATGCGATCGCGTGGCCGGTCGCATGGCATTTCGCGTATCGGATTGAACCGGGAATCGGCACGTTTATATTGGGTGGGATATTGATGCTGGCGGTCGTGTTGCTGACCGTAAGCGCCCAGGCCATCCCGGCGGCGCGGGCGAATCCGGTGGATGCGCTGCGGTATGAGTGAAGGCAAGCAGACAGGAATGTCTCGCCCCTAACACCGGCTTCCAAAGCATGACGGCCAGAGTGGACGAGTACCGGACGCATTTAGACGATGGCTATTGAAAGATGTCATTCTCCGAAGAATCTCTCGTCTGCTCGGCTGTCCAGTCACCGGAAACCTGAGTCAACACATATGCGCGGACACATCGTCATGCCGACATCCTGCGATCCCGAGTGTTTGCAGGGAGATTGCGTTGAGAGGTGATCCATGTTTCGAAATTACCTGATCGTTGCGTATCGCAATCTCATGCGGCACAAGGTCTACTCCGTGATCAACGTGGTGGGCCTCTCGATCGGAATTGCGTTTTGCATTCTAACGTTCGTGTACGTCCGGCACGAGTGGTCTTTTGACGCATTCCATGAAAAGGCAGATCGGATATATCGCGTATATACTGAAACGGGATTTGGACAGTCGGGCATGACGCCGGATCCGCTGGGTCCCGCGCTGGAGGAAGCGTATCCGGGCATTCGGGCCGTAAGGATCGGCAGGGGCGCTTCATCTGTGAAGGAAGGGGACCGGTATCTCGGACGAAGTATCTACTTTGCCGATACGGCGATTCTCGAAGTGTTCACTTTTCCACTGCTGAAAGGCAACCCGGCAACCGTGTTGGAAGATCCGTCCTCTCTTGTGATCACCGACGCGGCGACGCGGAAATACTTCGGAGATGAAGACCCCATTGGAAAGGTCCTTTCAGTGAGACTTTGGGGGCCACCGGCGGTGGACCGGGATTTCGTTGTAACCGGGATTGCTAATACCATTCCAAAAAACTCCAGCATCCGGTTCGACTTTTTGGCTCCGTTTGCCGCCAGGGGCGAACCCCGGAATTGGCGACATTTTAATATCGCGACCTATGTGCTTCTTTCGGAACACGTCTGGCCGGCCGATCTGGAGGAGCGGTTTCCGGGACTTGTAAAGACATGGTTCGGTGAAAATGCGGATCAAAGGGTCGGCCTTCAGCCCCTTCTGGAGGTACATCTCAACCGCGGTGGTCGGGGACCGAAGCCTGTGAGCGATCCGGTCTATTCATACGTTCTTATTGGAATCTCTCTTTTGGTGCTGGTAATTGCTTGCGTAAACTTCATGACACTCGCCGTGGGCCGGTCATTCTCTCGCGACCGGGAGGTCGCGATGCGTAGAGTGTCTGGCGCATCGCGGACGCAGTTGACGCAGCAGTTCCTGGGTGAGTCGATGTTGTTGAGCGCTATGGCCCTGATTACTGGGGTCGTTCTGGCAGAGCTCCTCATGCCGGCATTCAACAACCTGGTTGGAATGGACCTCGTCCTTCGCGATCACACGGATGGCGCCGGGCTAGCCTTTCTCGTTGGACTCTCGGTGGCCGTCGGGCTGGCGGCTGGCGGTTATCCGGCCTCTGTTCTGTCCGGGTTTCAACCGGTTGTTGTGTTAGGAGGAAGGCACAGGTTCGGAGCGACCAGCCTGTTCGCAAGGGCGCTTGTGATCATTCAGTTGGCGATGTCCGCTTTTGTCGTTGTCAATGCGCTGCTGATGGTCCGTCAAATCGAGTATCTGAAGACAAAACCGCTCGGCTTCGATAGCGAGCATGTATTGCGCATCCCGATATGGGATCTCTGGCAGAGAGATTCAGGCCATGTCTACGTATACAGGAACGAGTTGATGCGACACCATATGGTCCAGGGGATAACGACCACCACGCATGCGCTGAGCAACAGGACGCGGCTCCTCGGAGACGTTGAGTATCAAGGAGAACAATTCCATGTCGAGCTGTTAGATGTCGGAGATGAATTTCTGAAGACAATGGGCTTTTCCCTCTTGGAAGGCGTGGATTTCGATCCACGGAGTTCTGATTCCCGCGCTTCAATTCTGGTGAACGAGGAACTGGTCCGGCGTTTGGGCTGGAAAACGCCGGTCGTGGGAAGAACGCTGCAAGTGGAAGAACGGGATGTTGCGGTGATCGGGGTTGTCCAGGACTTCCACGTTCGCTCTCTACACCACCGGATCGGACCGGCTGTGTTGAGGCTCAAGAGGCTCGACAAGATGGGATGGGGCATGCTTTTTGTCAGAGTACGCGCTGAAAACATCCCGGCGACACTGGCGTTTTTGAAGGACAAATGGCGGGAGGTCGCGCCGGGTCTTGAGTTTCAACATTCTTTCCTTGAAGACGAATTGAAAGAGCAATACAAGACGGAGGAGCGCTGGAATCGGGTCTTACAATTATCCGCGCTGTTCGCGGTCTTCATCGCATGTCTCGGGGCGTTCGGGCTCACGGCCCTCGCTGTCTCCCGGCGGACCCGGGAGATCGGGGTCCGGAAGGTCATGGGCGCCTATGGATCCAGTATTGTCTCCCTGTTATCGAGGGATTTTGTAAAGCTTGTCGTGATCGCAAATATCCTCGCGTTCCCCGCAGCCTATTACATTTCGCGTATCGGATTGAACCGGGAATCGGCACGTTTATATTGGGTGGGATATTGATGCTGGCGGTCGTGTTGCTGACGGTGAGCGTCCAGGCGGTCCCGGCGGCGCGGGCGAATCCGGTGGACGCGCTGCGGACGGAATGAAACTTGCTCCGCCAGTATGTTCAATACTGTTCGTTTTCGGACATCAGTGTATCATAAACGAACACTTATTTGTCTCTCTTTCGTGAGAACCAGCGATAAATCGTTGATAATTATAGAGAAATGACTGTTGGCACGGTTGTCGCTTCACTCAAGATAACGACCGTCCACATCCATCGTTTCGACGCTCAAGGGAGCAAGGCAGCGTGTGACGAAAGCGAAAACCGAATGTACGGCATTGCACGTCCCCCCCGAGTCCGACGAGGCGCTGATCGATCGGGCGATTGCCGGCGGCGACGTGGCTTTTATGATCCTCTTCAGGCGCCACCGTGACCGTGTGCGCGCACTTGTACACCGATGTGCGAGGACCGCCGATGAGACCGAGGACCTGGTCCAGATGGTCTTTATCAAGGCTTTTCTGGGACTGGGGGGTTTTCGCGGTCAGGCCGCTTTCACAACGTGGCTCACGCGCATCGCTTTGAATGAGTGTACGAATTACTCACGGGCATCGAAAAAGCGGAAGATCTGGTTGAGTGAGGTGGAGGATGCTGCGTCAGCGCTCCAGGCGCGCTGGTACGCGTCGCCTGACGAAGGTCCCGAGGCAGCTTTGGCGCGAAAGGAACGCCGGCAAATCCTGATGCAGAGCATCGGATCGCTGCCGGAACGTCACCGCGAGGCGGTCTGTCTGTATTATCTTATGGAACGGTCCTACGATGAGATCGCCGAGCAACTGCAGGTGCCGATGGGGACCCTGAAAGTCTGGTTGTACAGGGGACGCCACGGGTTGAGGCGGGAGGTCGAACGGCTGGGAATGACGGGAAGCACATCGGTACGGCAAGGAAACGACTCAGGATCGTCGTTTTTCGACGTCTCAAACGTCGTTAAGGAAAGATGATGGAAGAGCAAGAACCAAAGAAGGACAAGGGACGCGTGTTAAGGCTGAATCGTGCGGACGTGACCGCCGATCCGCAGTCTTCCAGTCAGGTTACGTCTCAGGGTCCGGCGGACTCCGTTGGCGGAGATAAACCGGTTCCCGGGTTTGTGAATCCCGGTACTTCCGAGCCTGTACGGGAGACGACATCCGGGGGCATGGACCGCAAGATCCGGAAGAAGCTGTGGACCCCGAAGCGAATCATCAGCGTCGCCGCGATCGCGGGCTTTGTGGGGCTGGTGCTCTATATGGCCATATTCGGCGACCACAGCGCCAGGCTCAACGTGCAGGTGGAGCGAATCACGATATCCGAAGTCACCGTCGGTCCCTTCCAGGAGTTCATACCCCAGCGCGGCACGGTGATGCCCATTCAAACCCATTACCTGGACGCCCTGGAGGGCGGACAGGTGGAGGAGATCTACCTGGAGGTGGGAGCCATGGTCGAACAGGGCACCCCAATCCTGCGAATGTCGAACCCCACCCTGGAACAGACCGTGTTGAGCCAGGAAGCACAGTTGTTCGAGCAGATCAACAGAATGGAAAACACCCGGTTGAGCCAGGAGATTCAGGATATTCAGCGCAAGCGCGATTTGATGTCCATCGAACTGGACCTGCAGAAGTCCGACCGAGACTTTCGGAAATTGAAAGCGCTATTCGAACACAATCTCTCCTCCCGCGACGAATTCGAGTCGGCAAAGGACCAATACGAACACGCGCAGAAGCTCAAAGTGTTTATGCTGGAGACGGTGCGACGCGACTCCATGTATCGCGTCAATGAACTGGCTGCCCTGCAGAAGCGCGCGCACAGCCTCCAGCTTCAACTGGATGACGTGCGCCGCCCATTGAGAAACCTGACCGTGCGTGCGCCGATCGACGGTCAGTTGTCCCAGCTCAACGCCGAGATCGGCAAGTTGATTGCCAAGGGAACCAGCATCGGGCAGATCGACGTTCTGGACGCCTACAAGATGCGTGCGGCCATCGACGAATTCTACATTACGAGAATTACAGCGGGACTCAGAGGGACAATTGAAATCGACGAACAGACATTCGAATTGATAATCCGCCGGGTTTTTCCCGAGGTAAAGGAGGGGCAGTTCGAGGTTGACATGGATTTCAAAGGCGATGCGCCGCGAAGCATCCGCCGCGGGCAGACCGAACAGATTCGACTGGAGCTGGACGCGCCAGAAGAAGCGCTGCTGTTGCCGAGGGGCGGTTTCTATCAGACCTCGGGCGGTAACTGGGTCTTCGTGGTCGAGGGCGATTTGGCCGTACGGCGCGACGTCCGTATCGGGCGACAGAATCCGGAGTATTTCGAAGTGCTGGAGGGACTGGCTCCGGGCGAACGCGTTGTGACGTCGTCATACGAGAATTATGAGGATATAGATAAACTCGTACTGCAGCAATAAGCTGTCAGCTATCAGCCGTCAGCTAAAACCGGACAGTCTGCCTATGTCAATTCGCGCTGGGACTCGAACATAGTCAAAGCGATCGAGAGGCGAATCGATCAGTCTAAGAGCCGTAAATGCCAAGTAGACGCTCGCGGCTGTTGGCTTGAATTCATAAGCCTTAGACGGGACGATCTGAATGATTGCCGACCAATCGACGGTTGACCTAAACCGGTTCTGAAGCTGAGAGCTAACGACTGGGAGCTGATGGCTGATTTTCGTGCAATAAGCTGTCAGCCATCAGCCGTCAGCTAAAACCGCGATAGAATATTTATGACAGTAGGCGCAGGGCCTCGGCGATACGTAAAGAGACCCAGCAAAAAAAGACCAGTCCGGAAGTCGGGAAAATCAAGCAGAAGCTTGCGGCCATTTGCTGAGATCTGGAGGTTTACAAGGACTATCGAAGAGACCACATCTGGTTTTCCATAGGATTGCCGACCATTCGACGGTTGACCTAAACCGGTTCTGAAGCTGAGAGCTAACGACTGGAAGCTGATGGCTGATTTTCGTGCAATAAGCTGTCAGCTATCAGCCGTCAGCCAGAACCCGTACTGAGTACCTATCTCATCCGGCACAAGGTCCAAAATGAATTCCGTAGCGAACGGGTTCATTACGATGTCAGTTCAGCGGTCATCAAATCCAACTCAATAGTTGACGGGAATCTGCAGTAAAGCTCAGAGCTGACACGGGAAGGCTGAAAGCTGCTTTTTTTAAGCTCATACCGAGGGAACCGATGCAGGATTACAGGAAATTACAGGTCTGGGAAAAAGCACATAACCTTGTCTTGACCATTTATAGGAAGTCCCGTGATTTTCCGAAGGAAGAACAGTACGGCCTGGTTTCCCAATTGAGGCGATCCGCAACTTCAATCCCCTCAAATATCGCTGAAGGATGCGGACGGAAAGGAGATGCCGAATTCAGTAGATTCTTGAGTTTCGCAATGGGTTCAGCAAGCGAACTTGATTACCAATGTCATCTCGCCCAGGACCTTGGATATTGGCCGAATGATGCGGATTATGAACAGATTCATCAACAGATCATAGAAATCAAAAAAATGCTCGCAGCCTTAATCTCAAGGCTTGACGTGAGCAGGCTTCAGAGCTGACATCTGGAAGAATCAATAGAGATCAACAGGATCCATGCGATTAGGGAGAAACCACCATCCCTGCTTGCCAACAGAAGAGCGGCATGGTCTCGTTTCCTATTTAATCACGGTCTTTTCGAGGATTGACGTAGACGGGTTTTAAGCTGACAGCTGAAGGCTGATGGCTGAAAAAAGCTGGTGATTGCTGAAAACTGGTTCTCCAAGCGATCAGGAGATTACACAGGGAAGTAGTGAAGAGATCCAGGAAGCTACGGATCTTGAAGGAAACATCATCCCGGCGTTCCAGAGTAAGATCAGTATGGTCTGGTTTTCACGTGACCGAAGACATTTAAGGAGTTGACTTAAACCTGGTTTAAAGCTGACGGCTGATCGCTGACAGCTAAACGCTGCATTTCGAAAGGAGTCTTGAGATGATCAAAACGGTTGATCTACAGAAGGTTTACCGTACAGAAGAGGTCGAAACCACCGCGCTTCGCAACGTCAACCTGGAAATCAGCGAAGGCGAGTTCGTTGCGGTGATGGGGCCGTCGGGTTGCGGCAAGTCCACGCTGCTGAACGTGCTGGGGCTGCTGGATAACCCGACCGACGGAGAGTATTACCTGAACGACGTGGAGGTGTCAAAACACACGGAGCGGCAGAGAGCCGATGCGCGAAAGGCGAATATCGGCTTCGTGTTTCAGAGCTTCAATCTGATCGACGAACTGACCGTGGCCGAGAATATCGAGCTACCGCTCCTGTACCTGAAGATGCCTTCGAAGGAACGCAGAAAACGCGTGGACGAATCCATGGAGTATATGGGCATCAAACACCGCGAGAAACACTTCCCGCAGCAGTTGTCAGGCGGCCAACAGCAGCGCGTGGCCGTGGCGCGGGCGGTCATCTCGAATCCGAATATTATCCTCGCGGATGAGCCCACCGGGAACCTGGACTCCGCCAACGGTAATGAAGTCATGGGATTGCTGACGGAGTTGAACAAGAATGGGACGACCATCGTCATGGTCACGCACAAAGCCCACGACGCGGGATTCGCCCACCGCGTGGTTCACCTGTTCGACGGCCACGTGGTATCCGAGAATATCAAAGAACAGGCGCCGAATTAGCTCATGTCAGAAGTCAGGATTCGGTACGCGCCCTGCCGCGGCTTCAGGTTCTTCGGCCCTGCCTGCGCCGTGCCCGGCACGGCAGGCAGGCGCAACTGTATGGGTGGAAGTGAACGCGCGCCCGTCTGGCCGTCCTATCACTCCCTCCTTGAGGGGGAGTCGCAGAGGCTGAGCCGGTCCCTGAGCCTTGTCCTGAGTTTGTCGAAGGATTGTCGAAATGTCGAAGGCGCTGCCCTGAGCCTGTCGAAGGGACCGGCGACGGGTGATGCGGAGAGGGGATTTCTACGAATTACCGTATGCAAGCTGCGCGAATTTGATAATTGCAACGAGGTCGATTACGACTGAAATTTCTCGATCCACTCACCCTTCGGGGTTTTTGAGGCACTCGGATGTTCCGGAACTACCTGATCGTGGCCGTGCGAAACGTGCTCCGGCAGAAACTGTATGCGTTTATCAACGTGTTCGGACTGGCGATCGGCCTCGCATGCTGCATTCTGATCCTTCTCTACGTCAGACACGAGTGGCAGTACGATGCCTTCCACGAGAATTCCGCCCGAATCTTCCGGGTGATTGTGCGGGAGACCAGGCCTGACGGTAGTGTCGGGTTTTCCACCCTTCATCCTACGTCTCTTGCAGCATCACTGAAAGAGGAATTCCCGGGAATCGAACGGGCAAGCGGGTTCATTCGCTCACGGACGCAAGTATCAAATCAAAAGATTTCCTTTCAAGAATCCTTCGGCATGGTGGAACCCGACTTTCTGGAGATGTTCTCATTCCCGCTCCTTGCTGGAGACCCTGCGACGACACTTCGACGCCCGGACGGTGTGGTGATCAGCGAGACCGTCGCCCGCAAGTTCTTTGGAATTCTGGAAGAGGGCTATTCTGTGGCCCTGGGGAATCCGCTGGTGGTTGGAGATCTCGACTTTACTGTCGTGGGAGTGATGGCGGACGTCCCCGAGACCTCCAGCCTGAAATTCAGTGTTCTGATCCCGATTGAGCACCACAGGAATTATTCCTCAGCTGTGGATTGGGATGTTGGAAAGACTGCTGTGTACGTGGAACTTGTGGAACCAACGGATGTGGAGGCGCTGGAAGCGGCGTTTGCGCCTTTTGCCGAGAAGCACCTGCGGGACAGGATCGTGATGTTCAAAAACAAACGCCGCGTCAGAAATACCGATGACGGGTTTATGCTTCGCCTCCAACCGCTTCGAGACGTCTATCTGAATTCTGAGGCAATGAGCTATTACGAAGCAAGTGGAAACGTGGTCTACTCGTACCTGCTTGCCGGACTTGCGTTTGTGGTGCTTGCGGTCGCGTGCATAAATTGCATGACCCTGGCTGTCGGCCGGTCGATGGGGCGTGCGACAGAGGTGGGAATACGAAAAGCGCTGGGGGCGCAGCGGAGGCAACTCATGCGGCAGTTCTTGGGCGAGGCGCTGCTCTTAAGCCTTCTTGCACTCGCGATTGGCATGGCCATAGCCGAGATGTTTCTTCCCGTCTTCAACGAACTGGCGCGCAAGAATCTGAGCATTTCCTACTCGGACAGTTGGGGAACAGTGCTGGCGCTTCTGGGGATGGCGTGCATCACTGGACTCGCGGCGGGCAGTTATCCTTCATTGGTAATGCCCCGGCTGAACCCCGTAACTGTGCTAAAGAACAAGGCGCGAGTTGGGGGGCGAAACGCGGGCCTGCGTGGTCTTGTCGTCGTGCAGTTTGCCTTGTCGATAGCACTTATGATCAGCGCGGCGATAATGTTTCAACAGCTCAACTACCTGAGAGAAAGGGACCTGGGGTACCGCGAGGAACTGGTAGTGGTTGTTCCTGCTTCGGAAGAAGTCAGTGAACTGTACAAAGCAGAAATTTCCAGGTATCATCGTGTTGTCAGTGTAACCATCAGCGACCGGGCGTTTACGACCGGGGATTCCAGATTAACAATAGAAAAGGAAAACGGAGAGCGCTTTTTGGTTCGAGTCATCCAGATCGATGCTGATTTTCTCGCGACCATGAAGATACAGCTTGTGGCAGGGCGGAATATCCCACCGGCATCCACGTCTGTTCTGAAGTCGTACGCGCTTGTGAACGAGAAGCTGGCCGGAATGCTCGGATCAGAGGACCTCGTCGGGGAAAAAATAAAGCTATTTCGCGAACTGACCGTCGCTGGCGTTGTACGAGATTTCCATTTCGATTCGATGCACCTGGAAATACAGCCGCTGCTGCTGCACACTGGACCCGGTTTCTCTGGACCCTTCGTTCTGATCCGGATTCAACCCGAGGACATTGCCGGCACGATCGCGCTTCTGCAGAAGACGTGGGAGGCCGTCGCATCGGACCAGCCATTTCAATATACCTTTCTCGAAGACAATCTCGCTCGCCAGTATCAGAGTGAAGATCGATGGGCGAGGATTGCGGGGTACACCTTTGCATTTGCGATCCTGATTTCCTGTCTGGGTCTCCTCGGGCTGGCGTCTCTTTCAGTAACGCGGCGAACCAAAGAGGTGGGGATCCGCAAGGCGCTCGGCGGCTCGGTTTCCAACCTCGCACTCCTGCTGTCAGGAGCATTCGTGAAACTTGTTGTCGTCGCGAATCTGCTGGCCTGGCCGGTGGCCTACTACGTGATGAACGGGTGGCTGCAGAATTTCGCCTATCGGATCGACCCTGAACCGGCAGTCTTCATTCTATGCGGCATTCTTGCGCTCGTGATTGCCCTGCTCACCGTGGGCGTCCAGTCCATGAAAGCCGCGCTGGCGAATCCGGTCGACGCCTTGCGTTATGAGTAGCGCTCACGATTGGCACTTCCGATCACAACGTACCCACGTGCCCGGCGCGAATGGCCTCGCACAGGCGCATGGTCTGAACGGCGTCGTCCAGGGTTGACCATGGCGTGCGGTCTTCCAGAATACAGTCGACGAAGTGGGCGGTCTCGTTGAAGCCGGCCCCGCCCACGGCCTCGATTTCGTCTTCTCCCACCGAAAACGCCTCACCCCGCTCATATCCCTCCACCCGCGGCGCCCTCGTCAAATCGAGGTAGACCGATAAATCTTCGGCGTGCACTTCCGCCCTCTGGATCCGATAGCCCACGCCGTAGTGGCTCATCAACACGCCGAACGCCCCGGTGTCGAAGCGCACCACGGCATTGTGGCGATGGCATACGGGGCGTTCGCCGTCCTGCACCATGCCCCGCACCTCAACGGGTATCGCCGCTTCCTTCGGGCCGGAGCCCGCCAGCCAGCGGATCAGGTCCACGTGATGGATGGCGTCGCAGATCACGGGGTCGGGCGTTGCGTCCTTGAACCGGACCAACGGCTTGTTGTACGTGGCGGCGACGTGAACCGCCCCTCCGCCGGCCCGGATTCGTCGCCGGACGGCCAGCACCTGCGGATAGTATCGACGGTTGAACGATACGATGCCTTTGCCGGTGCTATCCCGGACGGCGCGCGCCATCTGCTCCGTCTCACCGGCGTTCATTCCCGGCGACTTCTCTACCGATGTGTTGATACCCCTGTCCAGGCAATCGAGCACGATGGGCAGCAGATGCCCTGGATTCGTGACCACGTACACGACGTCCGGCGCACAGGAATCGAGCATCTGACGATAATCGGAAAAGGCTTGTTCGGGGGCCCATTCCTCCCGGTTCTTCCGCAGGCGCTCCTCGTCGAGTTCCGCGATGCCCGCCAGCCGCAGGCGCGGTTCATTGGCGATCATCTGCAGGTGAGACTGCGCGTGGCCGCCGCAGCCGATTACCGCCGCCTTTAGATCTGTCATGGCAACTCCTTTCAATTCGGGAAGACGTTAGAAGGAAGAACCTGAAAGCGGTGAGACGTGAGCCGGTAGAAGAAATCCCTGCCCGCTATTTTATTCTTTCTTGCCTTCGGCACGAAACGAAACCTCACAGTGCAGGAAATCTCTACCCTCTCCCGTCTTGCGTATTCCCGGTTTTAAGGAACACGCCGTAGGCAGGGAATCTGGGGAAAAGGGGATCTGATTTGGGTTTTCGCCTGTCACACCCCTTTCCCGGACCTACCCCCTGACCCCCTTCCTCCTATTTCGTGACCCGCTTTTCCCTTTCCTTCAGGAAAGGGTGCCTGCCGCCAGGCAGGCGGGATAGGTTCTGCGGGGGTCCGGGTGGAGGGGTTGCTCTTGACGTTGCCTCTCGCCGTTGCTTTTAGCTGACGGCTGATAGCTGACCGCTGCTCTTGAGAGGTCTGCGGGGCGGTGGAGAGGTGGAATTTGACTTTGCCTTTCGTTTTTGTTCCTGGCTGCCTTTGGTTCTTGCTTTTAACTGACGGCTGACGGCTGATAGCTTACAGCTTACGGCTGAGAGCTGAGAGCTGAGAGCTGACTGCTTCTCAGAGTAACAGTTGTTCGGATAAATGGGTAACACTTTCCGGGGCGGCCCGTCCAGTCCGACAGCGAACGGCGGATCGCCGATCGCTGCGGGCGGCGCGCCCTTTTTTCATTTGACACCTCCGGATATTCACAAGTACCATGACTACTACATATTATAATAATTTCTGGCGATTGAACGACATAAAGGAGGGCGGAAATGGACCGGCAGGAGATGAGCCACGAGGAGAATTACCGTTTCGATGTCTCGGGCTACCTGATTTTGCGGGGCGTTTTGACTCCCGCAGAGGTCGAAGCGTGCAATCGGGCGCTCGAGCACAATGGCCGCGTGAACGGCATGCTGGGATGGCCCGCGCCGCACCGGGAGCCGTTCCGGGACCTGATGGTCCATCCCCTGCTGGTTTGGTACCTGAACCAGCTCATCGGATACGGATTCCGGCTGGACCGTGAACCGGAACTGATCGGCAAAGTGGACGGGGCTGACAACGTCCTCGTTGGCGGCAATGAACCGATGGACGCCGGCCGGGCCTACTATATCCTCAACGGCCGCCGGCACTGCCAGGGAATACACGCCATCTGGGCGCTGTCCGATGCGGGCGTGGGTGACGGCGGGTTTTCACTGGTGCCGTGCAGCCACAAGAGCAACGTGGAAACCCCGGACGACGTGCTGACCGGAAAGGACGATCTGGGACTCACCGTGCAGCCGGCGCTGGCGGCGGGCGACGTGTTGCTGTGCGCGGCAACCCTGCTCCAGGGCGTACGCCATGGAACGAGTGAGTACGCCCAGCGGCTGCTCGAGTACAGATACGCGGGACACGCGGCGGTGCAATCCACCGGCACCGGACCGAAGACCCAAAGGGAAGATCAGCCGGAATGGATGGAGCAATTGACGCCGGAGCAGCGCGTTATGCTTCACAAACCCGGATACCGGGACACGGACCCGCCGCCCACGCTCAGTTCGGATGGAGAGACCTGCCGGGTGGACCCGGAACCCGACCTGTCCCACCCTTCCATCTACATCAGGAATCCGGATTCGAACATTGACGAGAAGGAGTTCTATTTCTGGGACCTGTGCGGTCATCTCGTCCTCCGAAACGTGATGACTGCGGAAGACCTGGCGCTGGCGAACGAGGCGATCGACCGGTTTACGGACCGCATCGTGGTTGAAAGCGTAGACCTCGCCAAGGGGTCGAAGAGCCTGGCCGGAACCGGACGGCCCACCATGACCGGCCTGCTGGAGATGCCCAGGCCTTACTGCGAACCGTTCCGGAAGATGCTCGCCCACCCGGCGGTGGTCCACCGCCTCACCTGGATGGGCGGGAAGGGATTCCGGTGTACGGGCTTTGAGGCGATCTGTACGCCCAGGGGAGGCGCCGGACATTTCCTTCATGGCGGCAACGAACCGTTGAGCCCATCCCGCAACTATACGTTCCAGAACGGCCGGAGCTATGCGCTGGGGGGTCCATCCGTGGGTGTGGCCTGGCAACTGCGGGACGTCACCGAAGACGACGGGGGGTTTGCCTGCGTGCCGGGAAGCCACAAGGCGCAGTACCGCATTCCGAAGGGCGTTTGGACCTGCGACGATGACATGGGGCTTGTGTTACATCCCCTGTCAAAGGCCGGAGACGTCATCTTTTTCATGGACGGCCCGCAGGCGCACGGCGCGCTGGCGTGGAACAGCGATATCCCGCGCCGCGTCATTCTCACGCGGTACTCCTCCCGGCATTTCAACGGGGGAGCGGCAATGGCGACCCCGGAGGAGCGATGGGGGGATCTTCTGGAGGGAATGGATGAGGCGCAGCTTGCGGTGATGAGGGGACCGGACCGCGACGAGATGGTTTCGGCGAACGGTAGCATCGACGTCATTTACGACCGGAGTCAGGGCGGGCTCTACACCAAAGCGACCCCGAAGGTGGCGCCTGGTTCTGGCGTTCGAGGGTGAGGGTCTCCCCCTTTCCTTTAGGAGAGGGGGCCGGGGGGAGAGGTCGCCTGAAGTCGAGTAGACGCAAGACGTAAGCCGGGAGAGATAACCCGCCCTGTCGGGTTTCCATTATTGCCTGAGGCAAGTGGAAAGAATATACCGGGCAAGGACTTCCTCTTCCCATTCTTAAGGAACACGCCGAAGGCATGATTTTAAAAGAAAGGCGAAATTTGGGCCTTGTTTTTTTACAGGTGTCTGTATTTTGAATCAAATCATTATTTTTTATTGTTTTCTTATGCGCGTAAGAAAAAGGACCAAAAAGAACCGCGCCCTTCGGCAGGGGGCCGGTTTTTCCACGAACTCCCCCTGTGACATAGACCAACGATTGTGCCCTGCGTGCGTGGGTAGACAAGTCGTTCTTCCGTGCTGAACGGAACAGCGTGGAAAAACCCCCCCATACCACCACCGGACGGTTGTGATTCATCAAGGCAAGGACCACCGTTTGGATTTGCGTTTGAACCGGCTTTTGCCAAACTTGTCTGGTCTTTCTTTGTGCCTTCGCGTTTCCGTGTGAGCCCGGTTTTCCTCTCGGTTGCTTGAAGTTCGAGGGCAGGGATGCCCTCGCTCCGGAGACCTACCCCCTAACCCCCTTCCTAAAGGAAGGGGGAACCGGGATCCTATTTCGTGACCCGCTTTTCCCTTTCCTTCAGGAAAGGGTGCCTGCCGCCAGGCAG
>JAGWBX010000022.1 GCA_021295655.1 Candidatus Latescibacterota bacterium | reverse complement strand
TCGGAATACCGCTCGAAATATTGTCACTGCGCGAAGCCTTGTTCTGCTCCCCCTTCCTTTAGGAGACGGGGCCGGGGGGAGAGGGTCCGCGGGTGCCGTTGTGTCTTGGTGTCTTTGTGTGAGAAATGGGCGAGGGGCACGTGATCTGGGGTGATGCGGGGCGGCCCTCTTCCGTCTCCCGTCTCCCGTCTCCCTTCTAACTGCCTGGTCTTTCAGGTTCTGGCCTGGTCCAGGACATCCTGTACGGCTGCTTCGAGGGTGCGCAGATCGCTGGCGATGTCCAGGAACGTGAATCCCTCCCGTATGCGTTTCCGGACGATCTCCAGGTCGCGTTCCGGTATCCCGTAGGGCTTGCCGGCTTTTCTGCATCCGGATACGAACGTCTGTATGGCCTTCTCGTGGTCCGGATGGCCCCGGTCTACGCCCATTGAAAGGGCCAGATCGCCGGGACCCAGGAAACCCACGTCGATTCCCTCCACGGACATGATGGCTTCGGTGTTGTTGATTCCCTCCATGTCTTCAACCTGGGGTACGATCATCACCGCGTCGTTGGCGTTCCGGCGATAATCGTCGCCGTACACGGCGACCCGACCCGTACCGGCGGAGCGGGCCCCGACGGGGGGATAGCGCATGGCCTGCACCAGGGCTTCGGCCTGGCGGGCCGTACTCACGTGCGGCACAATGATGCCGTAGGCGCCGGCGTCCAGGATGCGCGCAAGCGAAACGGGATCGTGATCCCACGTGCGGACCAGGGGAACGGCGCCGCGGGCCTCGATAGCGCGAAACGTGTCCGCGATCAGGGGGATGTCGAATGGCGAGTGCTCGGCGTCTATGGCCAGCCACTCGTATCCGGCGGCTGCCATGACTTCCGCGGCGAGCGGTGAACCCAGGTTCAGCCAGCCGCCCAGAGACAGTTCGCCCCTGAGAAGTTTCGCTTTGACGGGATTTTCCACGACGTCTCCTTTTTTGAGTGGGGTACTCAGATGATGCCGGTTCATTCGATGCTTGACGAGGCCATTTCGTATTCTCCCTGGACGCCTTTGACCGTATTTGAAGACCGCCGCTTGTACATCCTGCCGAATGCGCCTGCCAGGCGCAGGGCCTCGTCGGGGTGATCGTCGATGAGGTTGTTACCTTCCTTCGGGTCGTCCGGAAGATGGTACAATTCGTCGGGCTCGCCCGCCGGGCGCTGGATATAGCTCCAGGTGTTGTCACGGGTGCAGCGGTCGATTCCGCCGTGGTAGCCGGTGATCATGGTCCGCCGGTGTTTATCCGCATCGCCGGTGAGCACGGACATGAAGCTCCGACCCGCCATGGCGTCGGCGTTGCCGTCCAGACCGAGTGCGTCGAGGAGGGTGGGCAGCACGTCCTGGTACTGAACGATCGCTGACGTCCGACGACCCCCGTGCTTACCTCCCGGCAGTCTGACCATGAAGGGTACCTTGAGCAGTTCGTTGTACATCCGGTCCGCGCCCTTCAGAAATTTCCCGTGGTCATTCAGGGGATGTCCGTGGTCGGCCAGCAGAAAAATCACGCTGTCGTCGTAATAGCCCAGTTTTCCGAGGGCGTCGAACAGCCGGCCGAGGCAGTGGTCCACAAACGCGCATTCCCCCGCGTAGAGACCCTGGATATGGGAGACCTCGTCCAATGAGGCCCAGTCTTCCGATGGTCCGCCCATCGGCATGATGAGGCGTGGCCCCCGGTACGCGGGATCGGTATAGCTGTCGAATTCCGGTACGGGATTCCACGGTTCGTGAGGGTCGAACGAATCCACCCAGAGCATCACGTTCTCGTGCGCCCGGTTCGATTCCAGCCATTCTATGGCGCCGTCGACCACCTTCCACGCAAATTCGTCTTCCTTGGAATGGAAATCGTCGGTGTTGGCCAGGAATTGCGAAATGCGCCGGCGCCAGGTCTCGGGAAAACTCGCGTTGACGTAGTCCTCTATATTGCGCCGGGTTGGCGCGCTGACCCAGGGATCGTATTCCTGGCCGCGGACCCAGTCGTACGAGGCGAAGTTCCGGTGATAGTTCATCCCGGGCGCGCGATAATGGTAGGTATCCGTGACGAGCCCGCAGACGTATCCCTCCTCCGAGAGAATCCGGGCGACGTGTACGTCTTCCGCGGTGAGGGGTTGCCACCCGCGGCTGTGCAGCGTGCGCTGCCCGGTCATCAGCTGGCAGCGGATTGGAATGGTGGGCAGGGCTTCCGGATAGGCGTTGTCGAAGACCACTGCCTCGTCGGCAAATGCGTCGATATTGGGCGTCCTGCACGGGTCGATACCGGGAAAGGGCGCGACGCCGCGGTTGTACAGGCTCACGTGATCCTGTCTGAAGCTGTCGAGTACAATGAAGACGACGTTCATGACGTTACTTCCTCCTGGGAAACCCGGCGTTCCCAACCGTCCCGGAAGAGAGGCAGGTGGTTGTTCACGGAATAGGGGTGTCTGCGAATCTCGTCAACGTTCAGATCGATGCCCAGGCCCGGTGAGGCAGGCACGCCGAAGTAGCCGTCGACCACTTCATACCGTTCGCCCGTTACAAGGTCCCGTTCCCACGGTACGTTGAATTCGTCGAAGGTTTCCTGAATGAAGTGGTTGGGCGTACAGGCCGCGAGTTGAAGACAGATGGCGGTGCATACGGGACCCTGCGCGTCGTGCGGCGCGACCACACCGTAGTGCGCGTCGACCATATCGCAGATCATACGGGTTGACCAGAGTCCGCCGCAAGCCAGGGGTTCCGGCTGCAGGATGTGTACGACGTCGTGCTTCAGCAACTCCGCAAACTGATATTTCGTGTGCAGGCTTTCCCCCGTGGCAATGGGTACCGGCGATTCTCTGGCGACCTGAACGAGGGCGTCAATTTTGTGGTGTGGCGTGGGTTCCTCGAACCAGGTGGGGTTGAAGGGTTCCATTTTGCGGGCGAATTTGAGGGCGGTGGAAGTACTGAAACGGCAATGCCCTTCCACCAGAACGTCCACACCGGGTCCCACGGCGTCCCGTACCGCCGCGATGATGTCGATGGCCAGCGCCTCGTCGTCCAGGTCTGTAATCTGGTAGGCCGAGCCGAACGGGTCGAACTTGAGGGCGGTGTACCCCCGGCCGACCACCTCTTTCGCCTTCTCGTGGAAGTTCTCCGGCGTCCGCGGACCGCGGTACCACCCGTTCGCATACGCCCTGATCCTGTCACGCATCTGACCGCCCAGAAGCTGGTAGACGGGTTTGTTCAGACACTTGCCCATAATGTCCCAGCACGCGACTTCGATCGCCGCAACCGCGTGCTTGTGAATCTGTCCGCCGTCGGTGTACACGTCGCGGTACATCCGCTGGACGATGCGTTCGGGCTGGAACGGGTCCTGTCCTTCCCACTGAGGCCTGAGTTCGTGGATTGCGGATTCAACGGTCTTCGCCATGAAGTTGACCGTGCCCTCGCCGACGCCGGTGACGCCCTCGTCCGTATGCACGCGTGTAAACAGCCAGTTTTTCCATGGGTTGCCGGCAATGAACGTCTCAACGTCCGTAATCTTCATGAGATGCCTCGTTTCGGGTATTGAGGGCCGAATATACTTAAAACGGACTTCCAATATTGTTCCGGAGCCAGAGCCCGTCAAGTCGAATTTCCGCGCCTGAGGCGGGTCGGGACCTCGCGGCCGCCTTTCACTTTTCACTTCACATTGTGGCAGCGGTCGCGTAAGTTCGTTTAAGCGGTAACCCCCCCGGGCCTTCTGGTGAACGGGCGCGTTTCGCGTGTGCGCCGGATGCAGGAACGGCTTCTGCATTCGCACGAAATCCTGACGGTGTGCCGGCTGCAAGACCTCACCGTGCGCCGGTCAATCGCCGGGGTGTTGGGGCAGACCCGATGGAGGACGTACCTGTGAAAGAAAAATTAAGGATTTCAGATGCCGAAATCGCGGGAATTCTTTCCGCCGAAGAGGTTGTCGATAGCTGTGACCGGGCGTTTCGCCTCTACGGGTCGGGAGAGGTGCTGAATCCGCCGCGACGGGAAGACGTGCGAAGGACGGAAGGCGCGGATGTGTTTCGCCTGGAGATGCCGGCGGCGTGGCCGGGGCGTTACCGTGCGAGGAAGGTGATCGTGGAGCGGTCGGATGTTGCATCCGGGAGGCTTGCGGGGCGCACCGCGGTCATCGAACTGGATGACCTCGCGACGGGCCGGAGCGCCGAACTGGATGCGGAATATCTGACCAATATGCGGACGGGCGCGGCAGGCGCGCTCGGTGTCCGCTATCTTGCCGCCAGTGCGGAGGTGCTGGCGATTTTGGGCACCGGACGCATATCACGCGCGCTTGCCCTGTGCGCGGACGCGGCCCTGGGGCCGCGGGAGATCAGGGCGACCAGCCGGAGCGCCGCCAATGTCGAGGCGTTCGCCGCGTTCGTGCAACCAAAGGTGAACGCCCGGATACGGGGTACGTACGCCATTGGCGATTGTCTGGAGGGGGCCGATGCCGTGCTGACGGCGGTTCCAACGCCCCGCCCGATTCTGAGACGGCGGGACGTGGGCGACGCGGTGCATCTGTCCGTAATTGCGGGCGACCCGAGGACGGCTCAACTCGACCCCGGGCTCTTGAACAGCCGGGAGGTGGTTGCAGACCATCCCGAACAGGTTTTGAAGTCGGGAGATTTCCTGTTGGCCGGCCTTGGCGGGGACCGGTTGGCCGCAGACGGCGAGGGGCGCGTACTGACCATCGGAGACGCGGCGCTGGGCCGGCTGGGAGACCGGCGCGGCCTGGGTGCGATTGCCTATTTTACGGGCATGGCGATCCAGGATCTGATGGCGGCGGTGCAGGTGTATGAACGCGTAACCGGGCGTTGAGATCGGGCGCTATTCACGCGGCGACTTTATCAGCGGACGGTTATGGGTCGCGATCGTCGGTCACGGGCTCCGTTTGTTCTTTCTTGGATGCCTCCCACAGCCGGTCCATTTCTTCCAGGCTGGCGGTTTGCGGGTTCTTTCCCTGCCTTCCAAGTTCCTGTTCTATATAACGGAAACGGTTCTCGAATTTCCCCACCGTTTTCTGAAGCGCCTCTTCGGGGCAGACTTTCAGAAACCTGCCAAGGTTGACCAGAGAGAACAGGAGGTCTCCGAATTCTTCCTCCACGCCCTTGTTGTCTGCGTCCAGCCACGCTTCGAGGAACTCGTCCACTTCCTCGCGCACTTTGTCCACGACCTCTTCCGTATCTGTCCAGTCGAAGCCGGAACGGGCCGCCCGCTCCTGAACCCGCCGTGCCCTGAACAGCGCGGGAAGCTGCCGGGGAATGCCTTCAAGTATGGATGGACTCCGGCCCTTTTCCCGTTTTTCCCGCGATTTGATGGCTTCCCAGTTCTCAACCACCTGTCCGGGCGTGTTCGCGGTCGTATTCCCAAATACGTGCGGATGCCTGCGAATGAGCTTGTCGGAGGTGGCTTCCGCCACGTCTTCGAGCGTGAACCTGGCTTCCTCCCGGGCAAGTTGCGCGTGAAAGACGATCTGCAGGAGTACGTCGCCCAGCTCGTCCCGCAGGCCGTCGTCGTCTTCCCTGTCGATGGCATCCAGGGCTTCGTAGGTCTCTTCAATCAGGTAGGGTTTGAGGCTCTGGTGCGTCTGCTCGCGGTCCCAGGGACATCCGTCGGGGCCGCGCAGTCGTGCCATGAGATTGACGAGACGATCGAGTTCGGACATGCCGGGATCCTCGTTAAGGCCCGTGCAAGTCCACGCACGGGAAAGGGGCGGTCACGGGTCAAGGTCGCGGGCCGCCTGCTGCCGGCCCCCGTTTTCTCCCGCCGACAAATTACCTTGTAAGGCCCGTGGAGTCAATGGTTTTCAAAAACACGGCGGTGTTATGGCCTGAAATTAGACGTTGACAAAAACGAGAGCGCGATGTAAGTTTTTTGTTGTGGATCCAGACTGCAAAATACTGCCGCACCGCGATTAATGCGTCTGAGCGACCCGATGTCCCAACGATCTGGAGGCGTATGGATGAACAAGTCGGTTAAGGATATCATGCGAAAAATGGGAAACGATGAACTTAAGGACCAGGAACAGGAGCGATTCAGGAAGAAGGCCGACGAGGTCGCGGAATATTACGACAACATGGGGGACAAGTCTGAACTCGAGAAACGGCATGACCGGTTTCGACAACGGCAGGAGTATACCAGCCGGCTTGGTCCGGCGGCCGAGCGCCTGCCAATCCTCACCAGGGAGGAGCAGGAACGACGGGAAAAGGAACGCCCCGTTCGCAGGGCCATCCAGTTCGAGGGTCCAATCGAAAAACTGATTGAAAAATACAAAGACCCGAGAGAGGTCTTCAAACACATGTCACTCGGGCAGTTGATGAAATACGAACTGGTCGAGGAGACCGGTTGCATCTACGAAAAGGACAAGTTGATATTCGACGGCGAGAAACTCGTGAACGACGATGACGATCGGCGTTGAACGGGCATTTCGGGGAAAGGCGGGCGTGCGGAAAGAGAAGTCGGAACCCGCGCCGTAGTCGATCCACAGCCAGTTGGCTGATCAAGATGCAGACGTGAAACACCTTTCCGGTGGGCGTATCCGTCCATTGTTACGTATAATTGAACCCTTCGGATCTCCGGGCTCCGAAGGGCTTCTTTTTTTCAGGGCAGTGCGAATGCCCGCACATCTGCCGCCGGATCAGGGGCTTTTTCCCGCGTGTTTTACGCAGGCTTCGAGATACTCCCGAATCCTGTCACCGCATTCGGGATCCTGAAGGGCAAAGTCAATAAATGCCCGGTAGTAACTGGCGTGGCTTCCGATGTCGTATCTTGTTTCGTCCGGTAACAGACGCACGCATCTGACGGGTTTCTCCCGCCGAATAAGGCCTCGAATGGCTTCCGTGACGCCGATTTCTTCGCCCGCGGCCTGCGTAAGCGCGCGGATTTCCTCGAAGATTTCGGGGCTGAATACGTAGCGGGCGCTCACGGCCATAAGGCTGGGCGCTTCGTCCGCGCCGGGTTTTTCCACCAGATCGCGGATGGCGAAGCTGTCTGCGTTCAGGTCGTCTGCCGGGTCCGGCTTGACGATACCGTAGCGTCCAACCATATCGGACGTGACGGGCCGGACGCCCACGGTGCACGCGGATCCGTGTTCGAGATGAGATTCGATCATGCGAGCCAGAAAGTTCGGGGTATGTCTGGTGTTGATGATCGTATCGCCGTATGCAACCGCGAAGTGCTCCTTGTCCACGAAACTCTCGGCGGCGAGTATTGCGGCGCCGGTGCCACGGGGTCTGCTCGCGGAGGACAGCGCCTGCTGGCGGGTATAAAAGAACTCGATGCCGCGCAGAATGTAGTCGAGTTGACCCTGGTCGTTGGAGCCGTGGTTCGGGTCGGACTGCGAGGAGAGATCGACGTTGTTGTCGAACTGGTCTTCTATAATGGTTTTGCTGTGAGAGGTAATGAAAAGACACTTCGTCAGATTCGCGGCGGCCATTTCCTCGACAACGTGCTGTATTGCGGGATATTTGCCAACGGGCAGCATCTCTTTCGGCAGGGCTCTTGTCGTAGGCAACAGACGGGTTCCGAGCCCGGCAACCGGTATGACGACTTTTCGGACGTGCATAGGGGATCCTTCCCGGTAATTGACTGGCCGCAAAGATAAACCCGCGCTGGTGCGTTGTCAATGCGGAAGCGTGCTGAATTTCCGGGCTCGCGAACAGGCTCCCGGTCCGTGCGTCAAGCATAGAAATCCTTTGCGCGCAAGGAACATATTCGATAGATTTTCCAGGTGACCCATTGCGCGGATCTTCGCGGAAGGAATGACCATGACGTGGATCATTGCCCTGTCTCTCACGATTGTTGCGTCCGGATCGGCGGCGCCGGTTGATTCACTGCGGGTCCGGGCGGAAGCGGACATTGAGGGTGGCCGGCCGGAACGCGCCATTACCGGGCTGAAGCGGGTGATCGACACGGGAAAGGAAACGGCGCAGGACTATGTCCTTCTCGGACATGCGTATCTGGATGCCGGCAATCAGAAGGCGGCCAGGAAGGCATTCAGGACCGCGGTGAAGAAGGGCGCCAGGGCGGCCGGAAACAACGGGTTGGGACTGGCCTACATAACGTCAAAACAGGGATTCAGGCGTGCCGAGACGTATTTCAGGCGAGCCCTGAGAGCAAATCCGGACATGGCCGAGGCGCAGTACCACCTGGCTGGCGTCTACCTGGAAACGCGGAAGCGCCGTGCGCGTGAGGCATTTGAGAGAGTGATTGATATCGATGCCGGCTACCCGGACGCGCATTACCAGGTTGGACTGCTGCTGGAGGACGACGGCAAGCGGCACGAGGCGATTTCCGCCTACCAACAGGAAATGAAGGTGAATCCGGCACACCCCCACGCGGGAATCCGGATGGCCAGGTTGTGGCTCTCGCTGGGCAGAAGCGAGGAAGCGGTCGACACGCTCGCGGGGCTGCTGAAGTCCGGCGGCGACGCCCGTATTCCGGCCAATCGCGATCTCGCCGTCATTGCCCTGATGAATCGCGACTTCGAGCGTGCGAACAAACTGTTCGGGGTCTATTTCTCCTTTCTTCCGGAAGCCGAACAGCGCAGATATCAGGACATATCCCTTGTGGCGGACGACGAGGACCTCGCCCGTTTCGAGGCAGCGTCGCCCGAGGAGAGGGATGCGCTTGCCGCCCGGTTCTGGAACCGGCGCGACCCAACGCCGCTCACGCCCGAAAACGAGCGGCTGCTGGAGCACTATCGCCGCGTGGCCTACGCTCTGGAACACTATGACAGGCCGGAGGGCGGCTGGGACAAGCGGGGCGAGGTCTTCATCCGGCTGGGAAATCCCGACCATATCAGCCGATGGGACGATATTCAGGCCGAGCGGAATCGGGAATTACAGGAAACGCGAGTGAATTTCGTGAACCGCTCCAGGATGGCGCTGCCCATTTCACCCGGGCTGCCGATCTTTCCGGTTGCCGCGAATGCCAAATGGGAATACTGGATTTACACACAGGTTGAAGGCGGCATCGAGATCACTTTCTCGGAAAACTTTAAGGGCAGGCGGTACGACTTCGCGCCGTTTCCGCTGAGAGTCGCGCCGCATGTGGGTATCCAGCTGGCCGGTTTTCAGGGCGGGGTGGTGATGCAGAACGTGGTGGCGAGCCGGCCGTCACGCTACACGCCCGATTTCGCCGATCTGCCCATCGACTTCTACTACTATCCGGCGGATTTCAAAGGGCCGGAGTCCAGGACGCGACTTGAGGTCTACTACGGGTTGCCTGCCTCCGAGGTGGTACGTTTGAACGTGGATGAGAAAACGGATCTCATTCTGCTGGACCGGGGCGTGGCCTTGTTCGACAGCCATTGGAACGAAGTCTATCGGGAGGTGGATCAGATGGCCTTCAGGGCCCCCACGGACCAGCAGATTTCCGACGGCGCGTTCATTCCCGGCGTCATGCCCGTGGACCTGCCGCCCGGCACGTACCAGATGGCCCTGCAGGTAAGGGACGTGGTTTCCGGCAAATCCCAGGTCTATCAGCAGGCGGTTGTCCTGGAGGACTATCACAAGCCATCCGAACTGCTGATCAGCGATATTGAACTGGCCTTCGCTACGGAGCCCACGGAAGAACCTGCGGGAGAGTACGTAAAGAACGGCCTCAAGGTGATCCCGATGTCGTCGCTGGCGTTTCGGAGTCATCAGAACGCGTTCGTATATTTTGAAATCTACAATCTGAAGCAGGATGCCTTCGGTCAAACCCGCTATCGAGTGGAATATACGTTGCGGTCGCAGCGGGACCGGGCGTTGCCTGCAAAGATTCTGCACGGACTGGGCCGGGTGTTCCGGCTTTCCGAAAAGGACCGGGAGATCGTGATCGCGTACGACCAGGCCGGCAACCGGCCCGATGAAGTTGCGTACGTGGAACTGGACCTGACCGAAACGCAGGAAGGCGGACAGCTGGTCAGGGTGGCCGTAACGGACCTGCAGGTGGATGAAATGGTTTCGAAGGAGATTTCGTTCAGCATCGTTCCGTGAAGGCAGACCGTCCGGAGGTCCTGCAATTCCCCGCACCGTGCATTGCGAATGGCGTCCATCATCGGGAGCAACATGGCAGAACAGGCCAACTTGTCGGTGATTCCTTCGGTTGACTCGGTAATGGCCGGACCCGAGGTACGCGCGTTGTGGCAATGCTGCGACAAGCCGCTGGTGGCGCGTTTCGCGCGCGAGGAAATCGACGCCGTGCGGCAATCCATACTCAGCGGTGACGCGATTGGGGAATCCCGGGATACGCTGATGGCGCGGGTAACGCGACAGGTCTGTCTGCGGGTGGCGCGCCTGACCGAACCCGGACTCAAGCGGGTTGTCAATGCAACCGGAATTGTGTTGCACACGAACCTCGGGCGCGCGCCGCTGGCGGATGCCGCCGCCCGGGCGGTCGCCGGAATTGCCTCGGGGTACAGCAATCTGGAAGCAGACCTTGTATCCGGCCGGCGCGGGTCCCGAACGGCGCTGGTTGAAGAACTGCTATGTGTGCTGACGGGCGCGGAAGCGGCGGCTGTGGTCAACAATAACGCGGCGGCCGTATTGCTGGCCCTGAATACGTTGTGTCTGGGTAAAGAAGCGCTGGTTTCAAGAGGCGAATTGATCGAGATTGGCGGGTCCTTTCGCATCCCGGAAATCATGGCGCGCAGCGGCGCCGTGATGGTTGAGGTTGGAACAACCAATCGGACCCACCTGCGGGACTTTGAGGCCGCGCTGACCGACCGCGCCGGTCTGATGCTGGCGGTGCACCCGAGCAATTACAAGGTGATGGGCTTCACGGCCGCGGTTTCGCTCGCGGAACTGGTTGCGCTGGGCAATCGGAGCGGCGTGGCCGTGGTCCACGACCTCGGCGGTGGCGCGCTGGTTGACATGCGTGAGTTCGGTCTGCCTCACGAGCCCCTGGTATCGGACAGTGTCGCGGCTGGCGCCCACGTGGTCACGTTCAGCGCCGACAAGGTGTTGGGCGGCCCCCAGGCGGGTATTCTGGTGGGACGGCGAGACGCCATCCGGAAAATCCGTCAGAACCCGCTTATGCGGGCGCTTAGGTGCGGGAAACTGACGTACGCCGCGCTGGCGGCAACGTTGAGACTCTTCCTGAACCGGAGGGAACTGTTGCGGACCCATCCTGTGCTCGCGATGCTGGCCGAGCCTGTTTCGAATCTGAAGCGGCGTGGCCGGCGGAGTCTGTCGCGGTTGAGGCAGTTGAACGAAAACGGATTACGGGTTGAACTGGTGGATTCGGTCGCCCGGACGGGAAGCGGCGCCATGCCCCTGGAGGAAATCGCCAGCGCGGCGTTATGCGTGTCTTCAGGCCATGGGTCCGTAGCCGGCCTTGCGGCCCGGCTGCGCGCAAATGATCCGCCGGTCTTCGGATACGTGCAGGGCGATCGACTGTTTCTGGATCTGCGGACGGTGGCAGCCGGTGAGTTGGGCCTTGTCGAGGCCGCGCTGCGCCGGGCGGCGGGGAACGGCGTGGAGTCAACCTGATGTCGCACGTGATCATCGGTACGGCGGGTCATATCGATCATGGCAAGACCGCGCTGGTCAAGGCGCTCACGGGTATCGATACGGATACGCTCCCGCAGGAGAAGGACCGGGGCGTGACCATCGATATCGGATTTGCATACTGGAAGGACCACGTCACGATCATCGACGTGCCCGGTCACGAACGGTTTGTGAAGAATATGGTAACGGGTGTGTGTTCGGTGGATCTTGCTCTGTTTGTGGTCGCGGCCGACGACGGTGCCATGCCCCAGACGCGCGAACATCTGGGAATTCTGAATTTTCTGGGCGTGCGGAGGGGTGTTGTGGCGCTGAACAAGGTGGATCTGGTGGAGCCGGACTGGGCGGAACTGGTGGTGGAGGATTTGCGGGATCTGTTCGAAGGGACGTTTCTGGAAGGCGCGCCGATTGTACCCGTGTCCGCGGTGACCGGCGAGGGAATAGAGGCGTTCCGGTCATTGCTGGAGAAGGAAATTGGAAAGGTGGAGGCGCGCCCGGATGGCGGCGTGTTTCGTCTGCCGGTGGATCGGGTGTTCTCCGTCAGGGGCTTCGGTACGGTTGTGACCGGCACCGTACTGTCCGGCCGGGTCCGGGTGAAGGACGTGGTGATGCTGCAGCCGGCGGACCGGGCCGTTCGGGTGCGCGGCGTGCAGGTGCACGGCAGGGACGTGGATACCGCCCGTGTCGGCCACAGGGCGGCGATCAATCTGGCCGACGTAGAGGTGGATCAGGTCGCGCGCGGCGATCTTCTTGCGCAGCAGGGTTATTTCAGTTCCACCTATATGCTAGACGCGCGGCTGCGGCTGCTGGCGGACGCGCCGGTGTCACTGAAGAACCGGGCGCGGGTGCATCTGCACCTGGGTCCGCGTGACGTGCTGGCGCGCGTGGTTCTCCTCGAGGCAGACGAGCTGCACCCCGGCGAATCTCAGCTTGTGCAGTTCCGCCTGGAGGGACGCGGCGTGGCCGCCCGGGGCGACCGGTTCGTGATCCGGCGTTATTCGCCAGTACAGACACTGGGCGGCGGGGTGGTGCTGGATGCGCAGCCGGTCAAGCATCGCCGCTTTCGGGAAGACACGCTGGAGAGGCTGCGCGGGACCGAAGTTGAAGATCCGACCCGCGTTTTGGGCCTTCGCCTGAAGGCGGCGCGATTCCGCGCCCATTCCGCCCGGGACCTCGCCGCGGCGCTGGGGCTGTCTCTGTCCGAGACAGACGAACGGCTGCAGGGTCTGCTGGATGAGGGACACGCATTCGGCTTTCGCCATGCGGGAGAGACCGCATACGTCCACGCGGATTCGTGGCAGTCCCTGCTCACACGGATTACGGAAGCGTTGGCGATCTACCACCGGGCCAATCCTCTCAAGCCGGGGGTTTCACCCAGCGAAATCCGCACCCGTGTGGAGGGAAAGCCGCCGGCCGGTATATTCGAGCAGGCAGTGGACCATCTGCTCGTGGAAAAGGCGTTGTTACCCTCGGGTCCCCTGTTGCGACTGGCCGATCACCGGATCCGATTCTCGGGGGATCAAGGCCGGATCAGAGAGGAAATACTGGCGCTTCTGCAGGCGGGTCGCGCCGCCCCTCCAGATCTGAACGAAATTGGAATGCATCTGGCGGAGGATGCCGTCGAAGTAAACGCCGTCGCGGCCGCCATGCAGGCGATTGGAGAGATCGTGAGGCTCGACGAGAATCTGGTGTTTCCGCCACGCACGCTCGACGAGATTGAGCAGGGCCTCGTCGGTTACCTGCGGCGAAACCGCGAAATGAGTGTTTCGGCGTTCCGGGATCTGGTGGGCACCACGCGCAAATACGCCGTTCCATTGTTGAACTATTTCGACAACAAGGGCGTCACCTTGAGAAAGGGGGACGTCCGGGTGTTGGCAGGTTAGCGTTGGTCGCTGACTTTCTGCCTGCCGGAAGTCTACAAGGATTACGTAAGTTAGATCGGGATAGTTAGTAGTAACCAGTTGAAGAGCCGCACTGACGTAATACGACCGCGATAGTTTGGCTGATTTCGTCAACGCAACTTGCACAATCTTCTTGACACACAATCGTTTGAGAATGTATTGTAATGGAGGGTTCAACATCGGACCCGTGTCGCCGGAATCGAACTGGCAAATTGTCTACCAATCTCCGCAATGAAATCAGGATTCTTCAAGACATACGCTCGATTAGTTCTAAGGCCAATCTCACCCGCGTTCTGGATCCCGTGCGGGTTATTTTTCGTCCCGTTAGGATGTGGGACTGGCCAGTCTGTTCAAACCCCCCTTGTTTATACCCTTTCAAAACAAGCCTTTCTCATATGTGTCGAAGCCGACGGCGTTTTGGAGGCCAAAATGGCGACAACGCTCTCGGCGCCTAGTCTCCGACCCTGGCGACAACTCGAGATCACGTATCTGGTCCCGGAAGGATCGACTGTTGAAGAGGACGAAGTCGTCGTTAGATTTGATCCCAAAACCTTCGAAAACGACTATCGGATCGCATACAACGCACTCGCGGTAGCACGTGCCGACGCCAACAGAAAGCAAGCGGAACGAAAAGCACAGCAATTCATCCTCGAAGCCAACCGACAGAGCGCCGCTGTTACCTTGGCTGCGTCCCGCAATCAGCTGGCCAAGCTTGAGTTCATTGCGCCGCGGTTGAGCGAGATAAGAAGGCTTGAATTGAAACGTGACGAGTTGCTGGCCAGAAAAATCAGCAGGAAGCTTGCATCGATTGCCGTGATTCAGGAAGAAGAGCGCAACCATACGGATATCCTTATCGAGCAGGCTAAACACAAGCTTAAAGAAGCGCAAGAGACGATTGAAAAGCTTAACGTAAAGGCGTCGACTGAAGGTTTCGTTATCTACGACAGAGGATGGCGCGCCGTCAAACCTCGGGAAGGAAGTGCAAAGTACCCCGGTGAAGCCGTTGCACGAATCTCGGATCTATCCGCAATGAGAGTGAAACTGCAAGTTGGCGAAATCCAGTCGCAAAGACTTAGGGAGGGCCAGCACGCAGAAGTTGTGGTTTCTTCGTTGAGTGGCGAACCCGTTACGGGGAAGGTCGCACGGGTTGCCAGACGCGCAACTCCCACGAAGGCAGGATCCTCAATAAAGCAGGTCCAAGTGATCGTGGAACTGGATTCCACAATGGCTGGTTATACATCCGGACTTTCCGCACATGTGCGCATCTTCGTGAAGAAAGTGCGTGAGGCCCTCGTTGCGCCGATCGATTGTGTTTTCGATCAGGACAGCTTGTACGTCGTTTATGTACGTGAAGGGACGAGGTTCGTTCCGCGCCGGGTTAATTTGACGGCCAGAAATGCAGACTTTGCTGTCATCGAAGGCGACCTGGAGTCCGGGTCGGAGATCGCCCTGCACCCGCCCGCACACTGAATTTTCTGGATGGGAGTATGCAATGAGGAAGTACTGTTTCCTGTTCGGCCCACTTGGTGTGGCAGCGCTTACCGCGTGCGGAGCCGCATCCGCCCCGCCGATGGAAACCTTTACAGTAAGGGTTGGGGAGTTTACAAGCAACATTACCGTGACGGGAGAACTTGAGGCCGTCCGATCCGAGGTCGTGTTGGCGCCATCAATAGATTGGCGGTTTGGCGACCTCAAGATTGTAATGCTCATTGAAGATGGGAAGCAGGTTAAGAAAGGGGATCTGCTTGTTCAATTTGACAAAGGCGAAGTTGAGAAAGCCATTGCCGAGGCTAAGGACAATCTGGAAATCGCTGACGCCGAACTGCGCAAGGCCAGAACAAATATGGCCTCCGAGATCGAAGGCCGTGAAATCGACCTTGAGATATGTCGCATAAATCGAAAAATCGCGGAGCTCAGATTGCAACAGGCAGCATTCAAGGCTGAAATCGACCGCAAACAGGACGAGTTTAGACTTGAGGAAGCTGGCATAAAGCTGGAACAGGCGGGACGGGAATTGGTGAATACAAAGAACATTCACGACGAAGAAATCAGCAAATTGAAATTGAAACTGCAGTTGGAACAGGCCAAGTTGGACGCTGCGGAAGAAACTCTGGCCATGCTTGAAGTTACTGCGCCTGCTTCCGGCATAGCGATCATTCGGAAGAGTCCGTACACACGCGAAAAGTATCAGGTAGACGACAAGGTTTACGCGGGTTGGCCCGTCATCGGCTTGCCGGATCTGACTCAGATGAAAGCGAAGGTTCAGGCGAGCGAGATTGAAATAGGCAAAGTAAAGGTCGAACAACATGCATCTGTTACGCTCGACGCGTATCCGGATACCACTTTCACCGGAAAAGTAACCGAAATCGCACTGCTTGCAAGGAGCAAGTCGAAGGAATCGAGAGTCAAAGTATTCGACGTCGTTGTAGTGGTCGACGGGCGCGATGAAAAACTGATGCCCGGGATGACGGTCAGTTGTCAGCTTCTGGTAGAAATGATTTCTGATGCGCAGTTCGTACCTATCTCTGCCGTATCTGTACAGAACGGAAAACCTGTTGTCCACCGTCGAATCGGGAGGGGTTTTGAGCCGCAACCAGTTACGCTTGGTGCAGAAAACGACACATATGTGGTCGTCGAGAGCGGCCTGGCAGAGGGCGACGAAATCGCACTGGTAGACCCCAATACGATCGTCGAATTGCAAGACCTGGAAGGACATGGGCAAAGATGAAATATTTATCCGGCGTACAGGAAACTTCCGAGCGACCTGGTCGCCGCGATGTAGTGAAATTCCAAGGCCTCGTTTCGGGTCTAATTTTGACTACGGTTCTTTGCATCCAGTCAGGATGCGATGGTTACGACAGTCAATTTGCGCGGGTCGAACAAGGCCGCTTTCGGTCAACATTGACAGAAACGGGAGAGCTGCAGGCCGTTAGTTACACGATCATACCCATGCCCCACTTCAATTGGCAGTACGGTCGCCCTAAAATAGCGACCCTGGAGCCCGAAGGCACAGTCGTGAGTAAAGGAGAGGTGGTCGGGACCATTGAGACTTCTGGTGTGGTTAAGGAGATCGGACGCAAGAAGGCTGACCTTGCAATTGCACGGGCAATTCTAAAAAATATGCGCGTGCAGCACGCGAGCAAACTCAAGCAGTTGGAAGGCGATATTCGATCGGCCGAATCGTCCTTGCGTGTGGCAGAAATCGACGAACAACGAGTGAGCTTTGAATCCAAGACTCAGAAAAAACTCAAGGCCTTAGACACAGCGATCAAGACTCTTGCTTTAAAGCGACTTCACAAAAGACTTGAAACAGTTAGTGTTGTTCAGGCAGAGGAAGTCAGAATTCATCGCGCCGTGATTCGAAAAATCGAATCCTCAATCGCAATGGCCCGTCGGACCCTAGAGACGTTTGTATTGAGAGCGCCCGCTCACGGCCTTATCGAATACCGACAGAACCGTCTTACTGGTCGGAAAGTCTCCGTCGGGGATCAACTTTGGCCCGGTACCCCAATTTTGGGCCTGCCGAACCTTAGTCGCATGAAAGCCAAAACCTGGGTCAGCGAGACCGACATCAACAAGATTGCGCTTGACCAGCAGATACGACTCAGGTTGGACGCCTTCCCCAAGTTCGTCTTTTCGGGCCACGTAACCGAGGTTAGCCGTATCGGCCGACGAAAAAACAGGAATGACAGGAGTAAAGTCTTCGACGTTGAATTGTTGTTGGATGTAGCAGATCCCCTGTTGCGTCCCGGTATGACAGTCAGCTGTGAATTCCTGGTGGCATACCTGGAAGACGCGTTGTTTGTCCCTAGCGACTGCATCCATCAGGATAAAGGAGAGTTCGTGTTATATGTGAAGCAGACCTGGGGACTGAAGCGCGTACCCGTCAGCCTTGGACCGCGCAGCAACCGAACCGTCGTAGTCAGCGGCGACGTTTTGGAAGGCGACCAGGTTGCGAAGGCCGTCAGAATGGGCTCAATCTGATGGATTGGCGGGACATGCTTCGGCTCGGCCTCGAGGTCCTTTCTCAACAACGTCAGCGGTCCTTGTTAGCTACGCTACGAGAAATATTCGGGGTCACGATGGATTGGCGTGACATGCTTCGGGTCGGTTTGGAAGGCCTGTCCCATCACCGCCTGCGCGCCGTACTGACGACGCTTGGAGTAATGTTCGGGGTCGCGGCGGTGATCGCCATGCTCACCATCGGCGAGGGTGCAAAGCGAAAGGCGTTGGGGATGTACAATGCGCTGGGTGTCAATAACATCATTGTGCGCGACAAGAATCTGAGCGACGCCGAACTGGAGGCTGTACGCGCGCGATTTTCGTTCGGATTGTCGCTGACCGACGCCGAAGCGATCCGCCGGATCGTGCCAGGCGTGGTAGACGTGGCGCCGCAGGCAGAGCGGGATGTGGAAGCCAAATCCGGAGGTAAGACAACAAAGGTTACATTGGTAGGAGTGAGCCATGCGTTCCAGAGGGTGTTTAAGACCGTTGCTGACAACGGTGAATTCCTGATTCGCGATCAGCACGATCGGGAAGTTCGGGTATGCGTGTTGGGCGCCGAGGTTGCCCGGACGCTCTTTCCCATAGAAGAACCAATTGGCAGGCGGGTTAAGCTCAACGACCAGTGGTTTGAGGTGGTCGGTACTATGGCGAGTAAAGCACTTTTTACTGAGACAGTCGGTGAACTGGCCGCACGCAACCTCAATCAGGACGTCTACATTCCACTCTCTGCTTTCTTGCGCCGATTCAGCAAAGAGAATGACCTTGCCAGTCAGATTGATCAGCTTACCGTCCAGGTCTCTGAAACCGAGCGGCTGCTGGAGGCGGCTGAGGTCGTCCGGAGAATCCTTTATCGCAGACATCACAGCAACACAGACTTCGACCTCGTTATTCCATTCGAGCTGCTCAAACAGGAGGAGCGGGAACGCCGCATCTACAATATCGTGCTGGGTTCAATTGCAGCCATTTCGCTCTTGGTCGGCGGGATTGGCATCATGAACATTATGCTGGCCACGGTGTTGGAACGGACTCGCGAGATCGGTTTACGTCGGGCATTAGGAGCAAAGCGGCACGATATTCTGGTTCAGCTTCTTGTCGAGGCCGTGGGCCTCAGCCTGGCTGGCGGGCTTTTTGGCATTCTTCTGGGTGTGGGCATGGCAGTTTTTATTGACGCCATTGCGGAGTTCGAAACGATAATCTCCCCTGTGGCCCTCGTCCTGGCATTTGGCCTATCGGGTGCAGTCGGCGTCTTGTCAGGCACGTTTCCGGCCCGTCGCGCCGCCTTCGTCAACCCAATTGATGCTCTCAGATATGAATAGTGTTCAAGTGGTTACGTCACCCCAGGGTCCATCGAGATTGGGCGGTGTACGATGGTCGCCGCGCCAATGGTGATTTGTGTGCCTTTAAAGGCAACCCGTGACGGTTGGCTACATTGAAATTCACGCGATACATGAGGAATCCTATGCGCCTTAAGGCGATTTGTCTTATGTTCTACCTCGGGACATCTTTCGCGGCGCAGACGCGTACGCTTGACGTGACACTTGACGACGCTATTGCGCTTGCCTTGGATGAGAGTTATCGCGCGCGTCATCTTAGGCTGGACCTTCAAGACGCCAGATTCGGAATGGAAGTTGCAAAACGCAGCACGCGGGCGCGAATGCATCTGTCTCTGCGGGCGCCAGATTACATTGAGAACGTACAGGCGATTCGTGTGCCAAATCAGTTACCAATATACAACAAGATAGGAATGCTCCAATGGTTTGGGTCCGTTTCCGTCGCGAAACCCTTTGTTATGACGGACGGAGAATTGACACTTGGATCCAATTTTCGGCAACTTCGAGAATCCGTATTTCAAGAACAGATCAATCTTCCCGATCGCAGCAAACGTTTTTTCAGTACTCTCAGTGTTCGCTTTCGACAGCCCCTGTTTGCGCCGAACCGCCTCAAACTCAATCTGGAACGTGCCCGATTGCAACTGGAAGATCGGCAACGTGTATTCACAAGCGCTCAACTCGATATTATTTACGAGATCACTCAGGAATTTTACGATTTCTACAGCGCACAACGCCTTCTTGAGATTGCTCGGGAAGCACTGATCCAGAAAGCACATTCCTTTGACCTGGCACGGAAGAAATACGAGGCAGGACTGATTCCCGAGGTCGAAGCACTCCAGATGGAAGTCGCAATGTCACGCAGCCAGAATCAGCTTCTCCAGGCTGAGGGCAGAGTGGCGCGCAACTCCGACCGGCTCAAACTAGCGCTTGGCCTGTTGCTCGACGACAGTTTGACCGTTCGCCCGGACATGAATCTTAAGATTTTTGAGATTGACGAAGGCAGCGCGATTTCGCATGGCCTGCGCCATAGCACGTCCCTCCGACAGCGCGAAATTGGTCGACGTCTCGCAGAAATCAGCCTACGGGAGACCCGGGCAGACGGTACTTTGCGCGGAGAATTCTCAGCGTCGTATGAGCGGACGGGGTTTACCAATGCGTTACCCGAAAATACTTCTACGTCCGACCTGATGGATGCCAGTTGGCAGGACCTTCGGCGCCGCCCCCGTAACCTGGGCATGAATTTTACGCTTACGGTACCACTGTGGGATTCGGGCCTGAATAGAGCAAGGGTTTCTTCGGCAAAGACTAAGCTGGACCAGCGTTCACTCGACCTGGAAGACGAGCGCCAGAAGGTGGTTTTGCAGATACGCGGGGTAATCGCCAGGCTTCGAGAAGCGCGAGACAGGCTGGAGGTTCTCAAAAAAAGCGAAGACGTCGCGTTGCGAAGTTATGAAATCGACAGATCCAGATTTGAGAACGGGGACATTTCAGCACAGGATCTCACGCGAACCTGGGACGACCTTACACATTCCCGGCAGGCGTATCTCGACGCCTATATCCAGTATCAGCTGGCGGTGGCGGATCTGAAACGCCAGACATTTTACGATTTTGAGGAAGACCGTAGTCTCGTCGATGACAGGAATGGTCCTTTGTGGGCAGAGAGTTCCGATGATTATTGACCTTAGACATATCTACAAGACATATCAGATGGGTACTCAGGACGTCGCGGTGTTGCAGAACGTAAGCCTTCAGATCGCAGCTTCCGAATACATTGCCATAATGGGACCGTCCGGGTCAGGGAAATCCACTTTAATGAACATTATCGGATGCTTGGACACCCCGACTGCCGGCGAATATCTCCTGGACGGCGAAAGTGTCGCGGACCTGGACGACGACCGGCTCGCAGAAACACGTAATCGCAAGATCGGATTCGTTTTTCAGACTGTCAACCTGCTGCCCCGCGCGACCGCTCTTGAGAATGTGGCCCTTCCTCTAATCTACTGTGCAACGCCACTGACGGAGCGCAGAGCCCGTGCTACCGAGCAACTCGAACGAGTGGGATTGGCAGACCGTCTGTTGCACAGACCCAATGAGCTATCGGGCGGTCAGCGCCAGCGAGTGGCGATAGCCCGGGCGCTCATAAACGACCCAGCCATTATTCTTGCCGACGAGCCGACAGGCAGCCTGGATTCCAAAACCGGGGCCGAAATCATGGAAATCTTCAATGGGTTGCACAATAGGGGTGACACCATCATCCTGGTAACACACGAAGCACAGATCGCCCGATACGCAGGGCGAACCGTGCGCATTCTCGACGGCCGTCTGGATGAAGTAGATGTGCCATGATCGCCGGCAGCCCGCTCTTTGTGCGGGAGTGGATGGGGCACTGGTGGCCCTCGCGGGCTTCAAACCCGTTGCGGCGTGCTAATCACACGCTGGGTGGGTTCGATTCCCACACATTCCCGCCATTTTCGGAAGCGGAGGTCTCACATGGGGCCTCCGCTTCTTTACCCGTCGTTGACAAAAAAGATGCGACGATGTACCTTCGGATTCGGAATATCGGATCGCTGATTTCCCGCTTAGCAGTCCGTTGAAAAAGTCGCAACGCAGGTGTTCGGCCACAAGGGCCGGACGTAGTCCGGATGGACTTTTTCAACGGGCTGTTGGGGAACCGGGTTGACGCGCATATATGAGGTCCACAATGGCGAGATGGCCTTTCGTACTGGCTTTGGTCGTCCTGAACACGAGCGCCGCGCAGGGCTGGTGGGTCCGCGGACACAGCATCCTCTGCAGAGCGGCCGTTGCCTCGCTTCCGGAGCGGATGCCGGGCTTCTTCCGGGACGGAGGCGACGCAATCGCACACTTTGTGTGGGACCCCGACCTGGCGCGGAACCGCGGTACGCCATTATTGCGCCGTGCGGAGGGTCCCGAACACTATTTCAATCCGGAACGACTGAATGACCCGTCGCTGCCGGCTGATCGCAGCAGGTTTCTTGAACGATGCGCGGACCAGGGCATCGCGCCGGACAAGGTCGGTTTCCTGCCCTATTCGGTAGCCGAATGGACGCAGAGGCTGGCAGTGGCATTTGCAGAGCACAGGCGCTGGCCGGACAATCGCCACATCAGGCACAAATGTCTGATGTACGCCGGGTTTCTCGCGCATTACGCTCAGGATCTCTGTCAGCCGCTGCGCGTGACCATGTACTTCAACGGACGTCCCGGTCCGGACGGCGTCATGCAATCCAGGGGCATACAATACAAAGTGGACGATCTGATCCGCAGGATCAACCCGGCGCCCGGCGACCTGGCATCGGGTCTGGAGCCGGTCGTGCTGGACAGCCTGATGACCGGAATTGCCGCACAGATAGAAAACAGCAGGTCGCTGGTCGACGCCGTATATGGTCTGGAGGGTCGATTGCCGCCTGCGGGTGAGGGCGAGTGGACGCCGGTACCCGAGGTGGTGGCCTTCGGTATGGAACGTGCACGGGAGGCGGTGAAGTTTACTGCGTCGCTTTACCTGACGGCCTGGCAACTGTCCGAAAGCCTGGAATTCGAGGATTGGGTGGTCCGGACGGACTGACGGGAGGCGAAGTGAAAGAATCTTCCCAGGGGTTGCCTCGGCCGTCCGGATTAACCCCAAATCGAGAAAAACAGCAACCTGGCGACGCGGTGAAAGCCCCTGAAACGGGGCGTAATGGTTGTCAAAGAGGATGTTTTTTCAGTGTACGTCCAGTGACCTGGTGTATCCTGGTAATCAGCCGTCAAATCACCATTATCCACTTGCGTATTTTCGGTATTACTTCCCCGAAGCATGACGAATCAAGGTTAACTGTGAAGGCGTGCGGATGAATTTCCTGATGATCGCCGTCGACAGCCTGCGAGCGGATCGACTCGGATGCTACGGATATGACCGGCCCACCACGCCGTACATCGATGCGTTCGCGGACCGATCCACGGTGTTCGAGAATTGCTATGCGCCGTCCATCCCCACGCAACCCTCGTTTACGTGCATGTTTACCGGACAGTGGTCCACCACCCACGGGATCGTGGCGCACCGGGGTCGTTCGTGTCTGGGTAAGGGCGCCCCCTTTCTTCCTGAATTCCTGCAGCGGGCCGGGTACGCCACGGCCGCGGTAGACAATCTGGCGGAGCATCACAAACCCTGGTTTTCCCGGGGATTCGATGTGTGTCTGAATCCGAGGGAGGCGGGAAGCTATCCCGAATGTTTTCGGTTTAATGAACTGGCCGTCGAGTGGCTGAATGCCCATGGCGGCGAGCCGTTTTTTCTCTTCGTACACTATTGGGATCCTCACACGCCCTACATGCCTCCCGTGGCATACAGAGACCTCTTTTACGCCAGCGATCCCACGGTAGAAAACAGGGGCAGCCTGGACGATTTTTACCGGCGGCCCCTGAGAAGCTGGTGGACGTCCGGATGGCTTGGGCGGATGGCGTTGGAGTGGCCGGATGCGGCAGGCGCGCAGATCACCGACATCGAATTCGTACGCAGCCAGTACGATGCGGAGGTGAGATGTGTTGACGATGGAATCCGGGAGTTGCTGGGGGCGCTTGAGAATCTGGGTATCGCGGAAGAAACAGCGGTGTTCATTTTCAGCGACCACGGCGAGGAACTGGGCGAGCACGGCATCTATTTCGATCACCATGGATTGTACGAGAGCGATATACGCGTTCCGTTGATTGTGCGTTGGCCGGGGGGCAACGTCAATGGAAGCCGCATCCGGTCGCTGGCGCAACACACGGATCTTGCGCCGACGGTTCTTGAAGGCGCCGGGCTGCCGGTCCCGCGCATGATGGACGGGCGTTCGCTGCTCCCGTTCATTCGGGGCGGGTCGGATCGTGAAGACGGGACGCTGCTGCTTTCGCAGGAGTGCACCTGGATGGCCAAATGGGCGGTGTGCGAAGGCGGGTGGAAGCTGATCGCCGCGCTGGAGCCCGATTTTTACGGCAATCCCACGCGGGAATTGTATGATCTGAACAATGATCCCTCGGAGCAGCGGAATCTGGCGCGGGAACTGCCCGGCAAGACGCGTGAGATGGGTGAAATCCTGGCCTCGGAGTTGTCCCGGCGGCTGGCTCGCGCCGGAAGGACCTTAGACCCCGTGGAAGCCCACGGGATTACGCTCGGCAGGGAGATGTTTGCCTGAATCCCGCGATTATCGGGCTGGCAGGGGTATGAGGTGAACTTCCATGCGTGACTACAATGACGTCGTCATGCGCACCGAGGCGCTTTCGCGCCGGGATACCCGAATCGACGTGCTGGACCGCATAGACGGCTTTCCGGTCTTTTGTGTAACGCTTTGCACCGATCCCTCCCTTCCCGCGATTTACATCAATGGCGGAACCCACGGCGATGAACCGGCGGGAACCGAGGGGGCTCTGGCTTTCCTGGAGACGGGATGCGAGCAATGGCTGGATCGATTCCGGTTTTTCGTGATACCCTGCTTGAATCCCTGCGGATATGTTCACAATACCCGGTCGAATGCGCAGAACGTGGACATCAACTGGGCATTTCTTCGCGACGACGTACCGGAGATCGGCCTTTTAAAGCGATTTATTCGCGGGAGGAAGTTCGCGGCGGTAATGGATCTGCACGAAGACTGGGAGAGTCCGGGGTACTATCTTTACGAACAGGTTCGCGGACTGGCGCCTGCCGGACCCGCGATTACGCAACAGGTGGCCGGGGTCTGTCCGCTGAATACACGAACGACGATCGAGGGCGAAACCGCGTTGAACGGCGTGATATTTCCGAACCTGCAGGTGGAAAAGCGGCGTCTTGGCGGCGGCGTGCCGATCGTGCTGTTCAAGAATGCGTACACGGATCGCCTGATTACGTCCGAGACGCCGTCCGCGCTGGCAATGGATGTACGGGTCCGGGCGCACCTTGTCGCGCTGGACGCGATGCTGGCGGTGCAGTCCGGAGGGTAGCGCGTGGGAGAACACGATCTGAAATCGGCGAGGGTGAAGCGGGCATACCGCATCAGTGCGGCGGACGTGGTTGAGCCCCCGATGTCGGATGAGGACTGGGCGGACTTTGAAAAGGGCGTAGCGCTTTTCAACTGTCGGGAGCACTGGGAAAGCCACGAGGCCTGGGAGCAGGTATGGCGCAGGCATGCCGAGCCGAGCCGGATTTTCTTTCAGGGCCTGATTCAGCTGGCGGCGGCGTACCATCAGCTTGGACGAGGAATCTACCACGGGACAGTGAAGCACTACAATAATTCATATTACAAACTGAAGCAGTTTCCCGCCCGCTTTCTGGGTGTGGACGTCGGCGCGCTCAAACGAAGAATCGAACAGGGGCTGGCGGAGGTGAAACGGTTGGGACCGGGAAGGATGGATGAATTCCCGCGGGATCTGGTGGCGGGGGTGGCTTACAGGCGTCCGCAGGACGGTTAGGCATTTTTGGGACAGGAAATTGAATCCCACGCAAGAGAAGCCCCGGACGTCCGCGTCCGAGGCTTCTTCAATTCAGTTCGACGGGCGCCTGAATCAGTTTCCGTTTGCCCCGTTGTCGTATAGCTGCGTGAAGAACTCGAGCGCCGCCCTGAACGACACCACCTTGACGACCCGTCCGCCGGGGTCGACGACCGGGATATGCCGGTAGCCGTGCAGGTCCATCAGATGCAGCGCGTATCCGATGGGATCCGACAATCTCATGGTTGTCGGATTTGGCGTCATCACGTCTTCGACGCGCGTGGTTGCCAGATCGATGTCGTTACCCACGACTTTGACGAAGAAGTCTCCTTCCGCCAGGATGCCCTGAAGGGCGACGCCGTCCTCGGAAACCAGAAGACAGCCGGCCTCTTTTTCCTCCATCAGCAGCATGGCTTCGAGCATTGAGGCCCCCGGCATGATGAATTCCGGCGTGTGAAGCTTCACCGTGGAGATCGGATCGATCACCAGACGCTCGAATTCACCCTTCGGGTCTATCGGGTCCACTTCGCCAATACCCGGGACGATATCCGGGATATCCGTCTCTATTTCCTCCGCGACGTCCCGCTCAACCGGCACGCTGTCCTCTTCCGATACAATCCAGGTATCGGCGGCATTATAGAGTGTGGACAGATCGGCTTCTCCGTGCTGCGCGACGGCGGCGCGACCCTGTGAGAGGATTTCCTCCTCGTAAACAGGTCGGTCCACGCAGCGGAGAACCCCCAGCGGCACTGGAAAATCCGGATATTCCATACGGCTCAGCATGTATGCCAGCGCGGGCGGATCCGCGGACTCGTCGTGTACCAGCAGGTCGCCTTCGGATGTACCGTTGCCCAGCGGCACGACTTCCGGACGCAGGTCGTTTATCCGGACACCCTTGTCCCGCTCCTTTCCGAAAACCATCGGTTGACCGTCTTCGAGAATTAACGTGTTGTCGTCCTTGACGTCGGCTTCGGTAATGTGGAACCACGCGCCATCGTTGTAGATGTTACAGTTCTGGTAGACCTCGACAAACGACGTGCCCTTGTGTGCGGCCGCCCGTCGGAGCATTTCGGCAAGGTGCTTGGTATTCCTGTCGACGGAACGCGCGACGAAGGTGGCCTCGGCGCCGATGGCAACGGAGATGGGATTGAAGGACTGTTCGATGGAGCCCATGGGCGACGAATACGTCTTGTGGCCGGGCAGCGACGTGGGCGAGTATTGCCCCTTGGTAAGGCCGTAGATACGGTTGTTGAAGAGAATGATGTTCACATCCACGTTTCTGCGCAGAATATGCAGCAGGTGATTTCCGCCGATGGACAGGCCGTCGCCGTCCCCGGTGATCACCCATACGTGCAGGTCCGGATTGGCCACCTTAAGGCCCGAGGCGAGCGTAGGCGCGCGCCCGTGAATGGAGTGCACGCCATAGGTGTTCATATAGTACGGAAAACGGCTGGAACAGCCGATTCCGGAGATGAAGACAATCTCCTCCCGGGGAATTCCGAGTTCGGGAAGCACCCTCTGCATCTGCGCCAGTATGGCATAGTCCCCGCATCCCGGACACCAGCGGACCTCCTGGTCGGAAACGAAGTCTTTGCGGGTCAGTTGTAGAAGCTCCGGTGTGGCTTCGGCCATGGATCGTTCTCCAGATTCAGGGTACGGGCTGCTAGTCCAGCAACTCGTCGATTTTGTCTGCAATTTCAGAAATCTTGAAAGGCTGCCCCTGGACTTTGGGATAGCTGATGACACGTAAAGGATACCTGGCGTTGAGCAGGAGGGAAAGCTGCCCGCCATTGATCTCGGGAACCAGGATCTTTCGATAAAGCAGAAGCAGACTCTCCAGGTTCGCCGGAAACGGGTTCAGATATCGGATGTGGGCATGGGCGACCGACCGGCCGTTGGAAACCGCGCGGCGTACTGCAGACCTGATCGCGCCGAAAGTGCTGCCCCAACCAACGACAAGCAGGTCGCCTGTCTTTGGTCCGAACACATCCTGCCCTGGAATCCGATTGGCGATTCGCGCCACTTTTTCCGCCCGGACCCTGACCATGTGTTCGTGGTCTTTTGGATCGTAAGAGACGTTTCCCGTGCCGTCCTGTTTACCCAACCCGCCGATCCGGTGCTCCAAACCGGGCGTGCCGGGAAGCGCCCAGGGGCGCGAAAGGGTCTGCACGTTCCTCGTGTACGGTTGAAAGTCCTCAGGGTCCGTTCGATGTTCGACGTCGATGGTATCTATGTCGTTGGGATCGGGGACCTTCCACGGTTCGGAACTGTTGTTCAGATAGCCGTCGGACAGGAAGAAGACCGGCGACATGCTTTCTACGGCGATGCGAAAGGCCTCGATGCCCAGGTTGAAGCAATCGGAGGCCGTGGCCGGCGCGACAATGGGAACCGGACTCTCGCCATTGCGGCCGAACATGCATTGGAGCAGGTCGGACTGCTCCGTTTTCGTGGGAAGTCCCGTGCTGGGCCCTCCCCGCTGGAAGTTGGCGACAACCAGCGGCAATTCCAGCACAAGCGCCAGGTTGATGGCTTCGCTCTTCAGCGCAACGCCCGGGCCGCTGGTGCCTGTTGCGGCAAACGCGCCGCCGAACGCGGCGCCGATGGCGGAGCCGATGGCTGCAATCTCGTCTTCGGCCTGGAACGTGCGCACGTCGAAGTTCTTCAGGGCGGCAAGCGCTTCAAGCAGGACGCTGGCGGGGGTGATTGGGTAACTGCCGTAAAACAGGGTCTTGCCGGCCTTGTGCGCCGCGGTGACGAAGCCCATCGCGGTGGCCTGGGCGCCGGTAACGGCGCGATACGTTCCGGGTTCGACCACGGCTTTGGGGATCTTGTACCGAAACTGAAACTGTTCTGTGGTTTCACCGTAGTTGTATCCGGCCCTCAGGGTGGTTACGTTGCCTTCAACGACGTTCGGGCGGCTGGCGAATTTCTCTTCCAGCATGCGGATGGTCGGTTCCAGCGGACGGTCGAAGATCCAGTATGCAAGTCCGAGGGCGAAGCAGTTTTTCATCATATCGATCTGCCGGTTGGACAGGCCCTCGACACCGGCAACCGCCCGCTTGTGCAACGTTGTCAACGGAACCTTGCAGACACGATAGCCCTCCAGCGATCCGTCATCCAGCGGGTCGGTCTCATAGCCGGCCTTGCGCAGGTTGTTTCGTGTGAAGTTATTGGAATTGGTAATGACCACGCCGCCCGGCGGCAGATCCTGCAGGTTGGCCCTGAGCGCGGCCGGGTTCATGGCAACGAGCACCTGGGGCTCGTCGCCCGGCGTGTAGATGTCTTCGCTGGATATGCGGACCTGAAATCCGCTTATGCCCGGCAATGTGCCCGCCGGAGCCCGGATTTCAGCGGGGTAGTCCGGCATGGTGCTGATGTCATTGCCCACAATGGCGGACGTGTTGGCGAATTCACCTCCAATGAACTGGCTGCCGTCGCCGGAGTCGCCCGCAAATCGGACCGCAATGGATTCCACGTCGTTCAATTCGTCCAGCAGTTCGGCTTCTTCGTCAATTTCCTCGACGGCTGTTTCGGCCATCTCTATAGACCTCCCGGTACAATTGGCCTGCGGTCTGGAGAAGAAGATCACCCGCGCTAGGCGCCGGCGCGGGCCTTGGCAAACACGTCCGGCACGGGCGGCTGGTTGTAGATTTCCTGCGGGAAATAATCGCAAATGTATTTGATTATGGCATAATAGGTCAACGTACCCAGGACCTTGCCCTCTTTGTTCGTTACCGGCATGTACCGGTAGCGGTTCGAGGCGATCACCCTGGTTGCGTCCAGGATGTTCATGTCCGCGTCGATCGTCTCAGGATCGGGCGTCATCAGCTCATCGATCGGCGCCTCGCTGCTTAGCGGGTTACCCGCCACTTTTTTCATGATATCGCGTTCGGTGAAGATGCCGATCAGCCGGCCGTGTCTCATAACAAGCGCGCATTTCCTGTGGCTCGCCTTCATTTTGGCGAGTACGTCCCCGGCCCGCGTGCCATGTTCCGTCTCAACGTAATAAGACAGGTCGACTTGTGTTATCTGAGCGGTGTGAATGCTCTCTTTAAGGTCCATCTGGTTCCTCCGGGATTGATACGCCCCTCCCGGCCTCACACAACAATAAGCCGGGCTTATCTTATCCGGCTTTAATATATGGTATTCAGGCTGTTATGGCAAGACGAATCCATTAGATATTTTTGTTAAAATTGCCCATATACTGTATGTTGGTTTATAATAAGGTTCGGGATATACAACCATAAGCGGATCTGAATTAACAGCCAGGATCAGGTTGGTTAAACGCATCGTTCACGTATCCCATCCTCATCAGGAGCTGTTTGATTTCGGGACATTTAACGTCTATATTACAGCACGGCTTTCAGGGACCGTCGACCGCGACTCCCGGGACGGGAAATCCACCGATCCGCGGAGTCCTGCCTCAGCGGATCCGCGTCCCATTGCCCGACGATACCCAACTCCCGCCATTCGGTGCGTCCAGGGAACCTCGATATGCGCGTAGGCATTCTTTCATTGATCCACGAGTCCAATACGTTCATCGGTACGCCCACCACATTGGAAATGTTCCGGTCGAGCCGGATTCTGATCGGAAACGAAGTGGCGGACGTTTTCGAAGACGGGCTGAACGAGGTGAGCGGATTTTTCGCGGGGCTGGCCGAGTCGGGCATCGAAGCGGTACCGCTCTTTTACGCCGGCACGGAGCCCTCCGGCAGGATTACGAAGGACACCTGCGACGCGCTGATGCGGATGATGTTCGAACAGGTTGAACGGGCCGGAGAACTGGACGGCTGGCTGGTGGCGCCGCACGGGGCGAACGTGGGTGCAGGAGAGGACTATTGGGACCTGGACGGATACTGGCTGTCCCGGCTGAGGCGCATCGTCGGGGAGGATCCGCCCATCATCTGCACGATCGATCCGCACGCGAACCTTTCGGAGAGGATGATTGCCGCATGCGACGCGACCATTGCCTATCGCAGCAATCCCCATCTGGACCAGAAAGCGGTGGGGCTGCAGGCGTCGCGGCTGATGGCGCGGACGCTTCGAGGCGAGATAAAACCCACCCAGGCCGGCGCGTTTCCGCCGATCGCCATCAATATTGAACGGCAGTTGACAGGCGCCGCTCCGTGCCGGCCGATGTATGAACTTGCCGATCGCCTTCTGGATCGGCCGGGCGTGTTGTCGAACAGCATTGTGCTTGGATTCCCCTACGCCGACGTGCCGGAGATGGGGACTGCGATGATTGCGGTGACGGATGGAAATGCCGCCCTCGCGGAAGCCGTCGCCGGTGAACTTGCGGATCATCTCCACACCTTTCGCAGTGACTTCAGGGGTGAATTTATCGGCATCCGGGAGGCGGTGGACGTGGCGCTGGCGACAGACGGCCCGGTCTGCCTGCTGGACATGGGAGACAACACGGGTGGCGGATCGGCTGCTGACGGGACAATGCTTGCTCACGAACTGCATCGGCGACGCAATTCGAGAGGGTTCGTTTGCGTGTACGACAGGGAGTCCGTGTCAAAAGCGGCTGCGGCGGGGGTGGGCCGCCGGGTGACGCTGCGGATGGGTGGAAAGACTGACGAGTTGCACGGTCCGCCTCTGGAGGCGACGGTCAGTGTGCGGGGCCTCTACAGCGGTCGGTTTACGGAGTCCGAGATCCGGCATGGCGGGCGGACGGCGTTCGACATGGGTCAGACGGCCGTGGTGGAGACGGATACCGGCTTGACGATCAGTCTGACCTCGAGGCGGGTCGTGCCGGTGAGTCTGGGCGTGATGACCCATTGCGACCTGCGTCCTGCAGCGTTCGACGTGATCGTCGCCAAGGGGGTGCACGCGCCCGTGGCGGCGTACGCACCCGTGTGCACGCGTCTGATACGCGTGGACACACCCGGCGCGACGGCGGCGGATATGCGCAAATTCGAGTTTCGCCATCGCAGGCGGCCGTTGTATCCGTTCGAGGAGATATAGCTGCATCTGATGAAATTGGCCGGGCGGCGAATGGGTGGGGCGCGCTCATCTGCCGCGCGTTCAGGCTGCCGGTTCACGAGGCAGTGTCGCAATCAGATCCGATCGACAACTGCAAAAACAGGAGGATGGTCCTTGTCCTTTCTATTCGAAGAGATGACCCGGGAGGAGATTCGTGAGGTTGCACCCTCGGCCACGGCAGTGCTGCCCACGGCGGCCATTGAGCAGCACGGACCCCACCTTCCTGTGTGTACGGACACCGTTCTGTGCGGGACGGTTGCGCGGGAGGGCGCGGCCCGTGCAAACGAACACGTGCCTGTCGTGGTGGCGCCAACGCTGCAGTTCGGCAATTCCCATCATCACCATCCGTTTCCGGGGGTGTTGTCTTTCAGGACCACCACGTTCGTCAAGGCCGTGACCGACGTTCTCGACGGTCTCGTGCGAAGCGGGTTCAAACGGCTCGTGGTCTTGAACGGCCACGGGGGGAATTCCAACCCGAACGGACTCGTGGGGCAGGACTTCGTGAACCGCCTGGGTAATCCGGCCGCCGTGGCGACTGGCGATTACTGGAACATTGCGCGCGATGCGCTCACCGGGGTCATGCCGTCAAAGGTCATTCCGGGCCATGCAGGGCGATTCGAGGCGGCGATGATGATGGCGGTCCGGCCCGACCTTGTGAACCGGGAAGCGCTGGGTGCAATGAGCGGCGACGTGCACGACGATGCCGGCCTGGACGTTGGCCTCTCGGGCGCGGTGGTCCAGGTCCACGGCGAATGGCAGGCGGGTGTGGGTTACACGGATAACCCGGCGGAGGCCACCGTCGAGGAGGGACGGGCTATGCTGGAGATTATTATCGGCAAGGTGTCCGACTTCTTCGTTGCGTTTCATCGGAGCGGACATTTGGATTGAACCTGCCGGCAAGGAAACAGACCACTGAAGCGTCCGCACCTCGGGCGCTTTTTTATTTCTTCCCGGGTTGTTGGTGGAGTACAACCCAGACGGCTCACGAACCCTTCCCGAAGCTGCCTGCAAGGATCAGAAAGTCGCTGAACCCGATCGTGCCGTCGCCGTCCAGATCGAACCGAGCGTCATAGCCCGCGTCGCCCCGGCTCAGGCCGAATTTCGCGGCGAATTGCAGAAAGTCGGAAAATCCGACGGTCCCGTCGTTATCAAAGTCGGCAGCATGGGTTAGGGGAGTGACATAAGGCGTCATGTCCCAAAGTAGAATCGTACCGTCCGAACTGCAGCTGGCCAGGGTCTGACCATCCGGGGGAGAACGACACCGAGTGGACAACCCACGTATGTCCCGTGACTAGGGAGAGTTCGGTCCTGGTGGCGGCATCGTACAGTCAGATGCCGATGGTGCTGGCCACCGCCAGCGTGCCGTCCGGCGAATAGGCCACCTCGGCGATCCTTCCTTTGCCCAGGCGGGCGAGCGCCCCTTCGGGTAATCCCCAGCGGGTGTGGTCCTGGGCGCGGATGTCCTGCGCGAACAGGACGCCGACGAACAAGAGGACGAGGCTGAACATCGGAAACTTTTTCATTCTGGGATACTCATTTGGTTGAATGCGGATTCATCCGCATTGCGCTCCTCTTGAAAACTTGCCCAAACCTTTGAGTTTTCATAATATTAGTGCCCGCTTGTCGGCCGCAAAAAAGCCCGTTTCGCAGGTAAAATCATGGAAAAACCCAATGTCGTCGTTATCGGTTACGGCTTTGCCGGCCGCTGCTTCCACGCCTATCTCGTGGGGCTGGCCAGCGGCCTGAACCTCTACGGCATTGCCACCAGCCGGCCGGAGGCCCGCGACCAGATTCAGCGCGACCTGGGGGTAAAGACCTTCCGCCGCTTCGACGAAGTGCTGGCCGACCCGGCCGTCGATTTAGTCGTCCTCGCCACGCCCAACGACCTCCACGCCCCGCACGCGATCCAAGCGCTAGCGGCGGGTAAACACGTCGTCACCGACAAACCCATGTGCCTGAGCATGGCCGAGGCCGACCAGATGATTGCCGCCAGCCAGGCGCACGACCGCCTGCTCAGCGTCTTTCAGAACCGCCGGTGGGACGGCGATTTCCTCGCCGTTAAAGACGCGATGGCTCAAGGGCTTGTCGGCGAGCCCTTTTTGCTGGAGATGTTCTGGGGCCAATACGGCCCCCCGCGTGGTTGGCGCAGCATCGCGCGGCGCGGCGGCGGCAAATTCCTCGATTTAGGCGCACATCTGGTCGATCAAGCACTCCAGCTTATCGATGCGCCGCTCGCAAGGGTTTACGCCTCCCTCCACTCCGGCGATTCGCTCAGCATTGACGTCGAGTCCCACGCGCTGGCCGTGCTCCACTTTTCCAACGGCGTCGAAGCGCGCGTGGAGACCTCGTCGCTGGCGAGCAAAGCCAAGCCGCGCTGGTACGTGCTGGGCACGGAAGGCGCGCTGGTCAAAGAGGGCGTTGACCCACAGGAAAAGGCCATGATCGCCGGCGATATCGACGCAGCCGAAGAAGCGCCCGAGCACTACGCCCGCCTCTATAGGTCAGCGGAGGAGACCGTCATTGAGACGGCACCCGGCCGCTGGCGTTCCTACTACGAAAACATCGCCGACGCGCTAGCCGGCCGAGCCGCGCTGGCCGTCACCGCCGAGAGCGTGCGGCAGGCCATGGTCGTCATTGAAGCCGCCCGTGTCTCCGCCGCCGAGCAGCGGCCCGTGTCCCCGCAGGAAGTCGGGTGAAATTGCGGCCGGGAAACGACGGCAAGGAGACCAGCTTTGAGGTCCGCACGGTCGACGCTGAGATGCCCCTCGACGAATACGTCCGCCTGCCCGGCAGTCACCTTCTGCTGGTGCATCCACCATCTTCAACCATGCCCTGGGATACTCCAGGTAGTGTTCAACCTGAAACTCAGGTAGCGGTAGCGCCTGGTAGCCGTTGAAGTCGCGCAGGGAGATCTCGTGCGCGGCGACCGCGACAGGCTCCACATATGCGGAGTAACTGCACCCGGACGCGTCATGCGCGTCTGGCTCTTCCGCCCGCAAACGCAACACGGTCACTCGAATCCTCTTCGGCCTTCTGTTTGCCGAAAAGAGTTCAGGGGACTTGTCGTAGCCGGCCCGGATTCTGACCGGTCGGCTCAGGTCGAGGAGCGCCGGGACGATCACTTTGACCCCAATGCCGACACCCTCGGCACCTTCGGACCAGCCCGTTTGCGGATCTCCATCGACTGGATTGATGGGCGCGTAGGAACAGGACCCATTCTCGCCAGGAAAGCTGTTCGTGAAGTCCGAGTGCCAGAGTTCCGACCAAGCCGCGTGTCCGCACCTCCCACAGTCCAAGTTAAACCTGACGCAAGTCTGGATCCGGCCGTCCCCCAGATGGTTACGGACAACTGAACCCAAGTGGCCTGCAAAGGCCGCGTCGTTGTCATAGATCCGGTCCAAGTTGGCTAACTTCCCTCGGGTAAAGTTCTCGGCGTGGCCGTCCGCCGCATTAGCCCCAATAAATACGAAAAAAAACAACTCGGCGACGCGACGAAAACCCCTGAAACGGGGCGTAACGGTCATCAAAAAGGACATGCTTTCAGTTCACGTCC
>JAGWBX010000103.1:1852-3355 GCA_021295655.1 Candidatus Latescibacterota bacterium | reverse complement strand
TTCTTCCGCCTGTCTGCGTGCGTGAGATAGCACGCACAGGCAGGCCGATTCATCCCGTCTCGCTACGTTGCCTTCGCTCGTCGACCTGCCCAGGTCGGAGGTGCCTTGCGAGCCGAGCGACTCGACGGCCGAATTTAGGCAACTTATTTCTGGGACAGAACACTAGAAATGTCCTGTAAAGTCAATGGATAAATACTGGTGAGGATGGTAGGTCTGCGCAAAATCCGTGGGCCAGGCAAGATCGTATCGGAACAGGAAGTAACCCAGATTCACCCGTACCCCGAATCCGTACCCCGCGGCCATCTGCGGCTTCTCGAATCCGTGTTTGGACCCTCCCTCGGTGAAGTGCTGCGGCACGTTGAGCTCAAAGCCGCCGTCTCGGGCGATCCAGCCGTCTCTCCATCTGGCTCTTTCAAAGGCGCCGCCGATATCCAGAAACAATTCACCCTGTACGTTCTGGAAGAAGAGCGGCAGGGGCCAACCCATGGCCAGTTCCCGGATGAGAGGAAAGCGAAACGCCGCATTGGTCAGCACATACGAATCGCCCGCCAACTCGAACAACTCCACGCCGCGCAGCGGCCAGACAAAACTGGAAAAGAAAATCCGGTCCTGATCCACGTTGGCGAACGTTGAGAAATTCGGATTCACGGGGTTGTTGACGCCCCCTACGAAATAGACTCGCTTGTTGGGGCCGAAGCTGGTTCCGCCGGAGAGACGAAAAGCAAAAGTATATTCGCCCAGCGTGAGCAGGTACTGGCGCAGGTCCAGATTTAATGCCGCGAATCGCATTCCCGCCCAGCTTCCTTCAGCGCCGAGGCGCACCCGTCGCCCGTCCACGGCTCCGAAGCCGCTCATCAGCGAGTTGTCGTCAACCAGCGCCAGGTAAGAAACCACGGCGCCACGGGAATCGACTTCGGTGCCTGACAGCCCCCGCAGGCTGCTGCCCGTGAAGCCGCGCCGTACCCAGCGATTGTCGTATCGTTCCCGGTCCAGGCGCTCGCGGGTGATTCTGATGCCGCGTGTGCCCAGTTCCATCCTGCTGAACCGGCTGAACGGTCGAACCAGGCTTGCTTCGGCTCCGAAATAGCGATCGGCGTTCAGTTGACCGCTGTCGAAGAAAAACAGCGCTGAGGTAATAGTTGGTCTGGTTTTTAAGGTTCTGGTATCCGAGGAAGAGGTCGCTGTCTTTGAGGGAGAAGCTCAGCCCGGTCTGGATGACGACGCGGTGGTCGCCCATCACGTCGGTCAGGGACAACTGCAGGAGGCTGCTCACGCCGTAGAAGGTGTCAAAGCCCGCGTTGGCCCCGAAGGACTCCGGTTTGAGTTTCACGCGGTATTTGTCGACCGTGAACTCCCTGTTCCAGTCGCGCAGCGTCAGTTCCCTGTCGCCGTTGCCGTCCAGGGTGTCCGCATCGGCCGTCGCCGCCTCGTCCTCGCCGCGCGCCTCCGCCGCCGCCAGCGCCATCTGGTCCGACATCCACGTCTCCACCTTCCGGTCCACCG
>JAGWBX010000103.1:0-1643 GCA_021295655.1 Candidatus Latescibacterota bacterium | reverse complement strand
GTGGAACGTCGTGAACGCCAGCTTCCTGCCGTCCGCGCTCCAGTCGATATACCGCGCCCCCGACAACAGATTGCTGATTGGATACACCTCCGAGCCGTCCACGTGCGCGATGTAGACGTTGCCCACGCCCGTCCGGTCCGACACGAACGCCAGCGTCTGCGAGTCCGGCCCCCACGTGGGGTGGCTGTCGTTCACCTCGCTTTCCACCACCCGACGGATCTCGCTCCCGTCGGCCTTCAGCACGAACACGTCATACACCCCGAACTCGAAGTCCTTCGACCCGTCATACGCCATCTCCGCCGACGGACGGTCCGAACTGATCGCGATCCATTGCCCGTCCGGCGACCAGTCCAGGTGCTTCTCGTCATACGGGTCACGCGTCATCCGGCGCAGAGACTCGTTTCCCACGTCCACCACGTACACGTCCGACCACCCGTCCTTCAACCCCACGATCGCGATCTGCTTCCCGTCCGGCGACCACGTGGGCTCGAACAACCCGTCCAGATCGAACTTGAACCGCTTCGTCACGCGCTTCTTCCTCACGTCCAGCGTATACAGCGTGTTCTTGTTGCGCGACTTCGCCGCAAACGCGATCTGCTTCCCGTCCGGCGACCACGTGATGCCCGGCCGCAGCACGAACAACCCTTCGAAGTCCGACGACCGCTCGCCCTCCACCAGACGCCCCAGATCCTGACCGTCGATCGCCGACATCAAATAGATGTCGAACGTCCCCTGGCGCTCCGTCACGTATGCGATCTTGTCGCCCTGAGGTGAAAACGACGGCGCGATATTGTAAAACCCACGGCCCGCCCCCGCCTCCGTCAGCTGCTTCGCCACCTCCTCCGACGGATGGTGCAGGTTGATCTCGTTCCAATACTGGCGCTTCAACCACAACTGCCACTTCTCGTCCAGCTCCTCCACACCCTCCCCCACCGACGCCTTCAGCGCCTTGTCAACAGACCGCGCCGAACGGAACGACGAAATGAACTCCGCCACCTTGTCCTTGCCGTACTCCTCCTCGATCATCACGAAAACAGACTGCCCACCCTTATACGCAAACGCGCCGCTCAACGACATCATCCCCGGCACGTAACCCGTGATCGTCGCGTGACGCATGAAATTGTCGCCCTCGCGGTCCCACCCCCCCTGTGACAGATACTCCGCCACACCCTCCGCTATCCACAACGGCGGCAGCGACGCCGTCTGCGTCATCATCGCACCCAGCCAGCCACCACCCGTCCACATCTCCAGCGTCACCACGTGCGCCAGCTCGTGATGGATCACGTGACGGAAATCACCATACGACCCCGTATACGGAATCACCACCCGGCCCTGCGCAAACTCCGTAAAACCCCCCGTGAACTCCGACTGCTCCGTCGGCGTGATGTTCGTCACCGAAAACCCGTTGTGCGAGTTGTAGATCACGATCGGATACCGGTCCTTCAGCGTATACTTCAGATCCTTCTCCAGACGCACCAGCGCACGCTCAGCCTCCTTCGCCGCAAACTCCGCGGCAGGCTGCGACGCCTTGTCGAAATAGATCTTGAAATGCTCCGTCTCCAGAAAATGCCAGTCGTAATCGTCATACGTTACCTTGTTCTTACCGAAATACTCCTGACCGCTCGCGATCCCGCACGAGAACA
>JAGWBX010000082.1:21401-30679 GCA_021295655.1 Candidatus Latescibacterota bacterium | reverse complement strand
CCGATTTCGATTCACTTTTGAATGAAACACGACTTTGGACCTCGTCAGAGTGGATTTTGACTTTTCGGAGTGGTCTCAATATTCGTCCGTAGAACCACCGTGCCGGCGATAAAGTCATGGAGAGCACGGCGTTTTTCGTTCGTGAGCATCGTAACTATCTCGGCCCAATACCACACCAATAAATCATGCCAAGGATCGTAATGTCTGTTGCCACTTCTGGTGGGAATTTACCAATTACATAATGGTCAATAGTAGTTTTGCTAATCGTGAGGCAATAGGCCGCGTATCCTAATGTGGCAATGAGTACCAGAATTGGAAAGCCATCTCGGATTACGGCATGCCTGAAGGCAATAGGGTTGTGAGTCTTGGCATCGAAAATCTCGACGTGTGTGATCATCTTACCGATAGTTTGTCCGTATTTGCCATGCATATATATCCTATAGACAAGACGGTACCAAACGTGGATAAAATAAACACACGTGAGTAGCCAGACCGGCCCATCAGATTGGAGTATAAGAGTAAATGCGGTGGCTAATGGCAACAATACCAAATCATCAATAAAAGTTGCCCATAACCTGGGCCAGAAAGTCAAATACTGTTTTTCTGGTGAGGCCATAAAATTTCTGTAGCGCCACCACGCAATCACCGAAGGCACAAGAGTAACTATCCAATTAGACCACAATTCGATATTTTTTGACATTCGATTGCTCTTTCACAATGGCATCAAATTAGAGAACCCAAACCCAGCCGCCAACACTGCAGCCCCAAGATTTCTCTCAAAGGCCCTGGGGCTTTCCCATAACAACCACCTATCGCGGCTTCGCAATGGTCAGCCGCAACCAAATAGGTGGCAATGAACATGCGAGCCCGTTTGACGGTTCAATCACTCCCCCCTTGAGGGGCAGTCGCAGCACGACGTCGGCAGGTTTTTTGCATATCCGGCTGGTCGGTTTTTATCCCGTCCAATCATGTAAGTTCCGGTTTCTGAATCAGGTGGCCTAAAATCTGAACTCCCGTTCCTGTACTCTGAATCCCAGGAGCGACGCGCGTCCCTCAGGGTCGACCTGGACGAGCGCGGCGAAATCCTCGGGATGCTTCCGGATGTCTTCGATAATCCGCTCGCGCTGCCGCTCCGGGACGTCGCAGTACCCGATTCCGAAGTCCACGTACGCCTTGCCGGCCGATGCCCATGCAACGGTCTCGTCCTTTCCCAGCCTTCCGAAGGGTTTTTCCGCGTGTCCGATTGCCACCGAATCCGCCACCCACTCTCCCGCGGACTTCTCGCGCAGCAGGACGTGAATGGGCACCCGGCGATGGGCCGTTTTACCGCGGATCAGTACGTTCTCCGCCGCCAACTCCTGCGGCTTCTTCCTGGACGTTTCTTCTACGGTCCAAGTGGAATCCGACTGCATGCTCAGTGTGACGTAGACCGTCTCACCCCGCCTTTGACTGACGTTGAGCCGCGCGACGTCATAATCGAGCCGGATACCCGAACCTCGCATCACATCCCTTAAATTCGTAACCTTCGCGGAGAGCCAGATTCTCTTTCCCGATTCATCGCGGCCAAGGGGGAGCGCGGCAAGGATCCCGATCTGCGCGATCAGCGCGGCTGCGAACCAGAAGTATCTCCTAACCATTGTCAGTGCCCCCCTTCTTGAGGTGACGCTCGAACCGGATCCCACCTAGAATCACGCCGATTCCGCACAAGATGAAGACCATTGACTTGAGAAGCAGATTGGTATCCCACTGAATGAAATTCTGGAAGATGACCCATGCCAGAAGCAACAGGCCCGTCCAGAAGGACGTCCTTCGTTGGACCTTTACAGCCGTATAGAGCAGGCTGACACCGATTGCGGCGACCGCCAGGTGAGCGCCAAGAGAAATCCCGACGGGCTGCATGGTCAACGTGCCGGAGGCCAGGAGAACGCCGGCCAGGAGAACCGCTTTCGAACGGTGTCTCAGATCGTCCCTATCCGGTGGCGTTCGAATCACGGAGGTCCAGACGGCAATGGCCGCCAGGAAAACCAGACCGAGCGGTACCGTCCACAACAACCCGGTCGATTGCCACGGGCGTTCTGTAAGTTCGGCGGCCACTTCCCGAAACGATTTAATGTAAGCCAGCAGCAGAATCCCGGCCATCCCGATAATCCTCGCGATGACCCCCATGACCCTTGCCGATTCGAGCCTTTCCAGCCGGAGACCCAGGCCGTAGAGCAGCGTGGCGATTACCGAAACTGCAAGAACGGCCGGCCAGGCTTCGCCGCTGTCGAAGGCCGCGCACAAGGGAATTGCCGCCCCTGCCGCCAGGATAACGCCGGCGAACGCAGACGTGCTGTGACGCTTCAGAAACGGAAGACCCGCAGCCCCGATCACAAGAGGATACCAGCAGAATGCATGCGGATTCCCCTCGGTATGGCCGACGAACCACACGAAGCTCGTGATGCACGTCAGGACCATGCAGGGTCCGCTCATTGTCGCATAGGCAATGACTCCGGTTCCGATCGCCCAGATCCCGAAGGCCCCGTACGGTTCGCCGTGCAGATTGAATATCTGAGCGATCAGTACCACGTTCGCGCCAAAGACCAGTCCGCCCAGCACGACAAGCGCCTCCCCGAGCTTCCTTCGGCTTCCCGATACCTTCCAGAGGTAGAACCCCGCGACCTCGAATGCGAGCAGCGTACTGAAAAGGAGCGCCATTTTCAAGGGTATGGGGATCTCTTCCCATCGTGACGCCACGAAGCTGATCGCGCCTCCGCCAATCAGGCACGCGCCGATCAGATAGAGGGCCTGCACAACCATGCCGCCGGATTTCCGGTTCTCCTCGTTCAGCGCATATCGTTTCTGTATAGCGGCGGACTGATCGGAGTCGACAACGCCTTCTTTCAACCAGACGTCAAGTTCCCGTCGAAGGGTAGTCCGGAAGGCAGGGGACACCAAACCGCTGCCCGAATCTTTCTCACCCATCGCTGCCCTTTCTGTCGCTCGTGCGGAATCGGAGAAGCCGATTTCCTATCGCATTCCTGGTTTAGTAAATCTTATTCAGAAATTCCAAACGAATAAACAAAACGGCGGTGTTGGGTCAAACCGCCGGGATCGTGTGCAACGCGATTTCTTTCACGGGTTCCAGAATACAGAAACACCCCGCTTAGGCCGTGACTTTCACAATCTCATACAGGAATTCAGGCGCAAAATCCGCTTCATTTTCCCACGTTAACGTATGGAAGTCAGGGTGGATTCGAAATTTCCTGAAATACTCCCTGTTCTTCAGCGGCGCAAAAACCGGGCCCCATATTTCATCCTTCAAATCCACTTCCCCTTCCACGCCATCATCGAATCTGAGCCAGATCACATAGTCGCCTGAATATCGGGCCTCAAGTACACGGGGTATCATCTATATCACTCCAGTGGTGGAATCTTGTTCAATGGGAGACGCTGTTCTGCGTATCCGAATCGCGCGACACGAACTAATGATCATCGCCGGAGTAGATCCACATCGGCTCCGTTTTGCCTGCCCTTGTGAAGCCGCACTTTTCGTAGAAATCGATCGCCGCTCCGTCCGCAATCAGCACGTGCTGATGGAAGCCTTCGTAGATTGCCATCAATCTTCTCATTAATTCCGATCCGATACCCTGGCGATGGTATTCGGGATCCACCAGCAGGTGCGGATAATATACGACAAGATGACCGTCCGAGATGGCATTCCCAAGCCCGACAAGACGGTCGTTATCCCAGGCCGTGAGCAGGGAGTGGGAGTTCATCAATGCATCGCGAAGTTCGTTCGGCTTGTTCGCGGACGACCATTCATTCGCCGAGTAGAGCTTCAATATGGCATCGAGCGGGATATCCCGGGTCTCGCTGTAGACGATTGAGGAGCCAGGCAAGATTATCTCACCTTTCGCGTTTGCGTCCGAGTTGAATGGTGTTCAGTTTAGGCGATAAATCCTGAAAGGGAATGCACGCACCATCGCCAAACGGAAATCGTCTCCTTGAGCGGAATAGTGCTCATAAAGCGTCTTTCGCGCGATAAATAATGCATTAGAAGGTGTTTCGCCATCGGACAAGGCCGTGAAAAAGCGTTGGATGGTTTTGGTGGAGGACTCGCCCGATTCGTTGTTCAGAATTGGCGCGAGATAATACCGGGTACCCGTTTGATGCAGTCTTTCCAGAAACCCGCGATGAAGACCCAAACGGCAGGAATCCAGATACACAAGTTTTGGTGCCATGTGAACAAGCGTCTCTGGGCGAATCGGCATATTTTCCAGTTCAATGCCTTTAGCGGGTCCTCCATGACCGCTGATCAACACAAAATCAACTTCCACAATATCTCTCAGATCCTCCGGATGCACATCGTGGTCGTCGTAGTAGAAAGAACCGGGAAAGAGGTCTTTGACTGCCAATGCAGCCCGTTCAGGATCCGACGATTCATGCGAGATAAGCAGGCCTTTCCACTTGCGGGAGACGTCAAGAGGATCGTCAGAGTGTGCGTGCAGGCTGTAGGACACCTGCTTGTGAAGAAACAGAGGTTTTCCTCTATAATAGAGTGCGTCGAAGAGAAAGGCCAGACGCTCTTCAGCCACTACAAACTCAATACCGGACGCCCGTTCAATCCACGCATCGACAGGGGCGTACAGAACCCGGCCGACTTCAGTGAGCAAGGCGTGGATCCCCGGCCTTCCGGTTGTTCTCCTGACGCGGGCGTAGAACTCGTGAATTGTACCCAAGAGGGACGACCAGGGATTCAACAATCTGTATATGATTTTCAATCTGGCGCAGACTTTCTGACGTTCAGGGACGGTATACGTGTGGGTTTTCCCATCAAGAGTTGCCGTCAAGCGCAATGTCTTACCCGTCTGGTTCACATTGAAGACAAGCGTGTGTAATTTACTCGAAAACATCGGATCCCCATTGCATCATATTTCTCATCTGGTCGACGCGGTCCCGAACGAATTCCTCCGCGTTGTCGCGGAGACCCGGATTGTCCGCACGGCCGGCCATCCAGACGGCGATCTTCAGACGGTCGGCAATCAGAAACGCGGTCAGCATTCGCTCGTGGCCGGCATCGAGCGGTCGGACGCTCCTGTATCCGCGAAGAAAGGCGGCGCGCAGCGACGCGAAATCCTTCCGGCTGACCAGTGGACCGAGGGTAGCGCCGATATCGCCAAGAAAGTAGCCCCGTCCGCAGTCGTCAAAGTCGAGGGCGCGCGCTTCGCCCTTCAGGAAGACGTAGTTCATCTGATGGAGGTCCCCGTGTATGAGACCGAAGACGGACGAGGTCTCTCCCAGTTGTGCCATAGCGTTGCGCGTGATCGATTCCGCGCGGTCGACGGTGGCGCGTCCGTCCCGACCGAGCAGTGCTTTTACCTGATCGTTCGTTCCACCGTTGACACCGCCGAGCAGCCCCCCGGTGTCCCCGCGGATGCGCGTGAAGCCGGATGAGGGGACGAAACCCGCGGCGTGGTTGTGCAACCTTCACATAAGTCGGCCGACCCTTTCCAGATGTCGCCCGGTCAGGTCGTGCTGGCTGACAAAGCGGCCCTTCACCCATCGAAAAAGAGCGCAGACCCTTGGTTCCGGTATCCCCGGTGTGGAGGCGACCGTCAGCAGCTTTCCTTCCCTATCGGCGACCGGCGCGGGCACGACGAGGTCCGTATCCCGAGTGATTGCATCCAGCCACTCCAGCTCCGACCTGATGAAGGCCTGATCCCTGTTCTTCGGCCGGTTGACGCGCAAGACGTATCTGCAGCCTCCAGCCCTCACCAGGAACGTGGCGTTTTCCCGGTGCTGTATAGGCCGAAGCGAAAAATCGCCCAGGTCGTAGGACGCAAGCGCCTCGAGTGAGAGTTGTCTTAGGCGGCGCAGTTGCCCACGATATGTAAGTTCCTCAAAAGGAGTCAAGAATCCGGCTCCCTGCTGTCTCCGGCGGTTTCTCCAGTACTCCGGCGTCACTCGCCAAGACGTTCCAAAATCGCGCTGGCGACCCGATCTGCCAGAATCTCCGAACCCTCTTGTGTGAAGTGCACGTTTTCTGGCAGCTGAAGTTCCTTCAGTCGCGGCAGGGCGAAGGCATGGAGATCGTTGACTGTAATGCCAGGTTCGTTCACGACCTCCATCGCGGCGGCGTTATATTCCGTTGCGTCTCCCATCCTTCGACCATTCGCGCCGGCTGGTACGGGTGTGGTTGTCGCCCAGATCAGCTTCGCTCCCGTCGCTTTCAGCCTTTCAACCAGCTTCCCCAGGTTTTCCTTATACTGGTCGATGGACGTGGACAGCCTGCCTCTTCCCGGTTCGGTGAGTCCGCCCCCGGCATCGACGTATTTCAGGTCATGCAGCCCAAAATTGAAGTGGATGACATCCCACTTCCGATTGCCCAGCCATTCGTCCAATTGCGCCAGCCCGCGGCTCGTCGGCCCGCAGTTGTCAGCCGGACGGTGGACGTTCGCCCTGCCTTTGAGACGTTCTCGAGTCGGGATCGTATACCCCATCGAAATCGAGTCCCCGATCAGAAGCACGTCCGGCAGGTTCGGGTCGCAGGTTATCTCTACAAATGAAGCATGGCGCGGGGCGGCGTTCGTATTCGGCATCTGGAGCCTCATAGTGTGAATTCGACCGAAGAATCTAAAAAAACAAACTTACATGGATGGACAGGATGGGCAGGATAAAGGTCAACGGCAGTGAACCGCGTGAATCGCATCGGCTGTACAGGAAATACCGGCTCCCGTATTCCGGTCCGAAAGCGTCAGTTGTAGTGCCGAATCTTCGGGTCCCTGAATCGGGCAACCGCGCGATGTCCCCAGGTGCCCAGCGCAACCGCTCCTTTCGGGTTCGTTTCGAAGGTCAACCGGTTGACGAGCTTACCGTTTATGTACGTGGTAACAGAATGCCCTCGAACTGCCAGAACGAGATCGTATTCCCGTCCTCGTTCGAGGACCAGGTTGACAACGTCGAGTTTGGTGACGCCGCGCTTGCCGCGTTCGTAGGTGCTGATCGCCAATGCCTTCCAGCCGCCGAGGTAATCGACCATATACTCCCGGCTCTCTTCGGTGATGCCGAAGCGGATCTGCACGTTGGCGCCTTTAACCAGCATCACCTGAACCTTGAACTCATAGTGTGACCACGTACTGTCTCCCTTGACGAGTCTGGTGCCTTTATGCTGTGCACCCGCTCTTGCGATTACCGTGTCTCCCTCCCGGGACCACACCCTTTCGTCGCCTGGCTTCCAACCCTTCAGACCCTCGCCCTGAATCATCGACTCCCACTTGATTCTGCCCGTCATGCCGCCAATCCAGGCGCGGCCGTAATCGTCCGCCGATCCGGGTTGATCATCCGCGGTTGCGGGTGACATAACGGATAGAAGGAAAAAAACCAGAACGTAACCTGCGGACGTTGTCATCAATCTACCTCCTGGGCAATCCTGACTCAATGCAGGTTGGTGACACGAACATACCTCACAGCCACTCGGGCAGGTTCATGTCCTGCCCGCAATTCACGATGCCCCCGGGCGCCGTGCGATGTTGGTCTGGCCCTGTTCTCCAGATTCACAGTTCCTCCATCCATTCAAGAACGAACGGTTCGCGTTCGAGGTATTTCCGGCAGACGCCCTCTACGAAACGCGGCAACGTCGGGAAGACCTCTTCAGGATTGCCCGCACGCCAGGAAAGCAGGCGAATGCAGGATTCGATGAAGAAGCTCTCGATTGTTCGCAGATGGTTATCGGGAAACTTGCACTGTTGTTCGTACCCGTGGAGAAAAGCTTCACAACGTGTGGAACTCATCGGATTAACGGCGAAGCACCAACCCACGTCGGCCAGAAAATGCCCGAATCGACACCAGTCAAAGTCAATGGGACGGATCTCGTCCCCATGTGCGATGCAGTTGCCGCATGAGAAATCTCCGTGAAGCAATCCCCGAAACCGTGGAGATCTGTCCATTTCCGTAACTTGTTCGATGATTTGGCATACAGTCCGTTCCAAAACCGCGAAATCACACGCGCCAATGCGACCGTCGTCTGCAGCGGGACGCAGGCGATTCAGGTCGAGTTGCAGTTTTTCAGGTTCGCTACCGGGACGAGTAAAGCCTTCGGGAGGGGTCCACCGACTGCTGTGCCGGTGAAGTTCGCCGAGGACCGACCCCACGTTGTGAAGTATTCCCGATGGCAGGTCAACGAACGCCTCATCCCCGTAGTTGTCCCAGACGAGGTCGCCGTCGACCCAGCGGAGAAGGGTGACGAGAAAGGGCCGGTCGCCAATGGACTCGACGTCAGTGATAAAGTCGCCTGACAGATTGTGGACCGGTCTCTGTACGACCAGATCGGTGTCGCGGTCCAGGGCTTCGAGCCAGAGAAGGTGCGACCGGATGGCGGTCCGATAATCATGGATGTTCCGGTCTCCCTCGGCATAATACACGGTGACGAGGTAACTCCCGGATGCCCCCTCCGCACGGAACTTGACCATGCTGTAACCTGAAAAACCAATATGGCCCACCTGCTTGCGCACGGCGATACAGGCTTTCCCTGAATCGTAGTTTTGCAGGGCTCGATCGGCGGCGTGCAGATAATGCTGACGATGCTTTTCCACAGGAACTCACTTGCGGTCTTGTTGAATCAACTCCGGGAAAAGGGTTCTGACGGATTCCGTCTCGCGGATACTCCTGGAGTGTCCTTTTTCGCACAACGCGGATTTCAAAGCCAGTGCGACCCCAAACCTATTGCCTGCGTCCCACCAGGAGCGTGTTCGGCGGGTCGCGCCAGACACATTCGGCGTCAAAACCCGCCATGCGCATAGCGTCGAGTTCGTCATCGACCGGGAAGTAGGTGTCTTCGGAGGACCACTCGTCGAAGTGCTCACGGGCGCGGCGTTCTTCAATGCCGTGCGAAACCAGGTGGGCGGTCCAGATGCGGTAGCACCGCTCACGTTCCACCGGATCTGCCGTCATCGTCACATCGGCGGTCACGAACACCCCGCCGGGGCGGAGCGCCCGGAAAATATGCCTGTACAGGGCACGCTTGCGTTGCATCGCCGGAATATGGTGCAGGGCCAGGCAGGCGGCCACGGCATCGCACGCGGGGAGCGGTGCTTCGAATGAACATTCGCGAAAGCGCGCACGGGACCCGAATCGCCTGAGCCGGGTGCGGGCCCGGTCCAGCATCTCCGGATCCACGTCGATGGCTTCCACGGCGCCCACGCACTCGTACTCGAGCATCGCTTCGGCGAGGGCTCCCGTTCCCGTTCCGAGGTCCAGCACGAGGGCCGGGCGGATTCCGGCGATTTCACCAGCGATCC
>JAGWBX010000082.1:0-21357 GCA_021295655.1 Candidatus Latescibacterota bacterium | reverse complement strand
TCGAGACGAAGATGGCTGCGAACGGAGTGATGCATTCAATCTTCCGAATCGGGAAGTTCAACTGTCCTCGCTATCCCGGTAATGCTTCCCCGAGGTCAGGCGCGCAACCCCTGTCTCGATCAACCTGAGAATATCCGGGATTCAATCGCCTCTACCGCTGCCTGATTCACATAGCTCCGGTCGTGAAATCGAGCGGCGTATTCAACCGGTGTCACATCTCTGTATTCACGCACAGCTTCATCGGCGGTTGACTTCAGGCCCTTTCGGATGGACGCCCGATGGGACGGGTCCGCTCCCCTGTCGAGGAGCTCGACAGCCATTCTGTCCTCCTTCCGGCCTTTCTTGATGACACAGTTGAACAGCGGGGTGTGCCCCCCAAAACCGTCGGCATCGATATCTGCTGCCGCGTTCGCATCCGCGCCGTGTTCGATAGCCCAATCGAAAATCTCGTCCTCGTCAAATTCGATCGCCATGTGCAGGAGCGTTGTCCCATCAAGAGGTGTACCGTGGAGACCGGTGTCGTCGCCAACACGGAGGTGGGGAGGATAGATGTCGTCGTACCGGAATCTGCGGGAGATGAGTTCGGGGTCCCGGTCCAGATGACGCTCCAGCAAATCGATCCGCCCAAAATGGAAAGCCATAGCGGGGGTGTCCGGAAATTCCACGCCACTTTCGGCGAGAATTTTCAGACACTCGTGCTTTCCAACCGGGTTGCGGCTGTATGTCTCGAGGACCATCGCGGCCGGCGCGGAAAAATCCCCATCCGCGTCGCAGAGTTCCCCGCCGAGATCCAGAACCATCTGCAGTCCCTTGCTATTCAGGGTTTCACAGGCTCCCATCGCAACCCCGCGCTCTACCTTTGCGCCTTTCTTTACCAGAGCACGAACGGTATCGGCATTTCCCTGCAGAATGGCTCGCCCGAAGGCGTGTTGGATCTCCGGACTGCCCAGGTCCGCCAGCATCTCTACAATCCCGGTCTTTCCCAATTCAGCAGCAAATCCCATCGCGGCGCCCCAGTGCGAACCTCGGCCTCGAGCCGCTTCTGTCAGGAGTTCGGGGTGCTCCATGACCAGATCACGTACGGCTTCAAGGTCGTCGCTGGACACAGCCGCGCACAGTCTGGCCGCAATCAGCATTCTGGGCCAGCCCGGGTATCGATACAGGCGCGCGAGTACGAGTTGTGCGTCGGCCAGCCTGACGCTTTCGACGGAAACGTCCCGTGGATGCAGATCCTCAAAGGCGGAAATCGCCTCGGGATCGCCCGACCGATAGGCGGCCAGAAGCGATTTTGCCCGCTTCCTGAGGTTCTCGATGTTGGGATTAACGGGAAGACTTTGACGGCGGGGCATAGCAGCCTCCTCTCGCGGTGTCGCCCGGCGTCCGCATCTTCGGGCAGAAAGAAGGTGCTATCGGAACTTCAGGATCTGATGAGGTGGGTGGGCTTAGCCCTTTCCGCGGACCGGAGGCTCCCTGTCGAGCACGCCAGTTATAATAATCATTTCCGGGCTCCCTGACAAGCCGGCTCTAAGTACTTCCTCAGGGAGTTTGAGCGGACGCTGTTGTCGCGGCTTCGAGTAAATCAAGGCCTCGCAGGCATTCTAACACCAGGTGTCATTAGCCGCCAAGAATAACGACGGCGTACACGAATGAACGCCTGGTGGTTTTATATCAACGCGATGCGGAGTTGCCGGCCGAGAGCTTGTGCAGCGCGGTCCAATGTCCGCAGTGTTACCGAGGAATTCGAAGCATCTAACAGACGGTCCAGCGCCGACCGGCTGGTTTGCATGCGCCTCGCCATCTCGGATTTGGACAGCTTGTGTTCCTTCATGAACTGGCTCAACTGAAACGCGATTACCCGTTTGGCTGCCGTCGCTTCTGATTCACTGAGGAGACCCTCTTCCTCGAGGAACTCATCGAAATTGCTGCCGATATGTTCGCTCATCGCGCCTCCCGTAAAGTCTTAAACCTGGACCGTGCCAGATTGAGATCTCTGGTGGACGTTTTCTGACTTTTTTTGATAAAGCCGTGTAACAGCACAATCGTGCCGCCGTAAAGCGTAAAGACGATTCGGGCAATTGAATCGGGCAGTCTGCAGCGGACCTCCCAAAGATCGCCTTCGAGTTTTCGGACCACCGGCATTCCAAGAGGCCACCCGAATTGAACGGTCTTGATGTCGGCACCAATGATCTTTCTGGATTCGCTGTCCAGACTGCGCAGCCAGGCTCTGACCGGTTCACGTCATGTCGTCGCACGAAAAAAGCGAACGGGTAATGGCCTGTGTCTGTTCATTATTATAACTGTACCAATTTTAGTACAGTTGTCAAGAATAAAACAACGTCCAGAGGTCCAATCAGACCATAGACTGTAGCCAGTACGTACGTGCCGCTCTACCGTTCTGATGGCACCTTGTAAAGCGATTTAATGACCCGGTACTGAGCGGCTGTCCTGGTCGGCAACAAACCACGAATCCGTGTGCGTTACTTCTCGACGACAAAGTGAACGTGGTTTGTTGCGTCCCTGAACTGAGGTAACTCCGATGTTTCTGCGGCAAATTTCAGGACGTTTTCGAATGCCGCCGGTTCGCTCTCCCGGAGCGACTCGAGAAGTGGAGCCATGCCTCCGACGAAGCCTTCGACTCCGGCATAGCTCACAATTCGCAGCCCTGCATCCTTGATTTCTTTGGCGGCGACCTCCGGGTTGGACCAGTGACATTCCGTGAAGAGAGGGCGTTCATGGTCGTCAAAGGTCTTTTCGCCGAGCAAGCTCTGCAGAAAGTCGGGATTGCGGAAGCGGTGGGGGAAACCGGCCACCCCCGTCCTGAGCAAGCCCCACGAATTGAGGAAGGCGACAATTGCCCTGCCGCCGGGCTTCAGAATGCGAATCATCTCGCTCAAGGCCAGTGATCGATCATCCCTCTCGATCAAGTGGTACAGTGGACCGAGAAGCAGTACGGCATCGAATGATTCGTCATCAAAGACGCCCAGATCGCGCGCATCTCCCTGAACATACCGTTCGGCGGTGACTCCTTCCGCTCCAAACGCTCGTTCTGCTCGCTCCAACAGTTTCCTGGATAAATCGAATAACGTTACCCGGTACCCACGTTTGGCGAGTTCAATCGAATAACGACCCGGTCCGCTCCCGATGTCACATACGGCGCCGCTGGCCGGAAAGTACTTCTCAATGAGTCGCAGTGTGGATGCGAACTCGATTCGCGAAAGCCCCGCGTCCAACCGTTCCCACTCGCGTTCAGGCGCTGAGTCGTAGAAGTTTCTGACGTACTTGCTCATTAAGGTTTCAATTCAAGAAAACGGTTCCTGTTGAGACCTATCCCGTCTCATTCGGATCAACCTGAAATCGGCTGGGTCCATCTGCGTCGTGCGCCCTGGCTTCAACTTTCCCTGCTTGACGCTGGCCGCAAGTCGGTCAAAGTCACGCTTTTTCATGTCAGATAGTCCATCGTGAGTCGGCTGAGCAGCTTGCGTGCTCAAAGGAAGTTCCGCAGTTCCAGCAGGTTCCCGATCTCCGCGAATGGCTGGATCTCGCCGGGTTCCCTGTCTCTCCGGTTCACCCAGATTCCCCTGATTCCGGCCTCCTGCGCTCCGGCGACGTCTTTCCGGAGATTGTCACCTACCATCAGTGTCTGCTCCGGTGCAGTATTCGCAAGTCGAAGCGCGTTCTCGAAGAAATGAGGATGGGGTTTGGCGAATCCGACGTCTCCCGAGACAAGAACGTCGTCAAAGTAACCCGCCAGACCGCTGGTCTCGAGCTTGAGTCTCTGAAGATCGGACGCGCCATTTGTCGCCAGAACCAATCGAAAGGCGCCTTTGAGTTCATCCAGAATCGCGATTGTCTCCGGAAAGTACTCGAACAGTCCCTTCCGGGTCTCCACGAAGTCGTCAGCGAGGGTCTGCGCCAGCCGTTCGTCATCGACACCCATGTCGTTCAGCGCCTGGGACCAGGCCTCGAACCGGTACGTCGGAGCCCATTCGCGCAGCCAGACGAGGTCCTCATTTTCTCCGGCGAACTCGCACCACAACCCCTCCCAGGAGCTGATCCCGACCCGTCTGCAGTAGTCGATTGCCGGCGTTGAGCGCCAGAGTTCGCCGGCCCGGTCAAGGACCCTGTCCCTGAGTTCGGGCGCATGCACGCCGGCCACGTCGTTCGCGCGCCGTCCGGTCCGCTCGAGCGCTCTGAGCGCAACCGGTTTTTCGAGAATGAGGGTTTCGTCAAGATCGAATAGAATCGCCTTAACCGCGGTACGGACCATCGTTCTTTTCATCTTCCTTCATCTTGAATGACGTCCAGCCGTTCGAAAAACGCAATCAGGTCGCCGTCTCACGCGGTACGGCTTCCCATAACCCCGGCACATCCTGAGCGTTTCGGACTTCAGGAAAATAGCGGTTCATGTTGTCTGCGCATACCGATTGAACCATCGTGTCGATGTAGCCGGGATCGACGAGGGACTCGATCCGGTCCGCCCACGTGCTGCGGTTCTGATGCCCGCTTCCCGCGTCGAGCGTATCCAACGGTATTTCCAGGAAGTCCGCCAATCGTGCGTGCGAATGAGCCAGTTCATGGGTCCGAAGTACAAGCCGCCGGTCCTCAGGGATCTGCGGGGTACACCTGTTGACATGGTCGTTCCAGGCGTGCAGATAGGCCGCAATTGAATAAAGCCCGCGTTCCGCAAGCGCGCGATCCTGACGCGAGTGGGGATAGCGTTCCGGATTGACCCACCAGGGGAGAAAGTTTACGATTTCAGAGGGCAACTCGCGGCTGATGACGTGCCCGATGGCGGATTGAAGCCACGAATAACTGTCGCGGATGAGAACGATGAACTTCGAGGCAGGGAAGACGTCCAGCAGATGGCCTATAACGAACTGGTTTACCCACGAGACATCATACTCCAGGTTGAGCCGGACGTCACGCTCGAGGAGAACCTTCCGGAAGTCCCCGGCGGAGAGTTCGCCGCGGGATTCGCGGAGTATCATATCGAGCAACTCCGGTCGCTCCGGCTCGTGGGCCGCGCGGTAATTGGTTGAAAGCAGGCCGACGAGAGATGCCGTTCCGGACTTCGCCTGCCCGACGCAGAAGGCTTTTATCCGAACTGGGTTGCGTTTTCCATCCATGGTGTTTCTCGGGTCCCTCGCCTATTTCGGTATCGGATCTGTACTGGGATATGTTACATCCCGATACAAGATCGCGACCAATACGCTTTGTCACGACTCAAGAGGTGCGAGATCAATCGGGGTCAGCACGCCGAAAAAGCCATACTTGATTCCGGAAGGATCTCCCTTGCCGGGCGGAAAGTACTCCTCTATCAGATCCAGGAGCCGGCGGTTGAATTCGGCCGCCTGACGTTCCGAGAGTCGAGCGCGGTTGTGGTTAACGGAGCTTTGAAATCTCGGTCCGAATATGCCGTCCGCACTTTCGCGAAACGCCTGAATAAACTGGGAGACAACCTCTGGAGGTACCGGTTCGGGGGTATTGGCCGTCTGATCAAGTGTTTCCCGGATTCGAATCCTGGCTGCCGCGGGGACGCAACGCCAGGCCCTGGGATCGCTGCCTGTTTCTTGAAGATGTACGACATCTGATTCCGCGAGTCGCTCCAGATGGCGGAGGATCCGTGAATCAGTCACACCCAACGTCGACGATATCTCTGCCACGGTTTTCCCTTCCCCGAGAGTTTCCAGAATACGCCGCCGGAGCGGGTCAGCGAGCAGACTTACTCGTTCGTCATCGATAACAAGCAGAGATCCCTTTCCAGTTTCAAGCGGGAATGTCAATTCGAGCCAACCATCCATTCAAAGCCCCCATCGGAATGTCAATACCCTTGTCCCGCTTCATTCGACGCCCCCCCACTTCCGGACCCGAGCGCCGCCGGGCTCACACTCAGACATCTATATGGTAGTCCAATGCGGCTTCATCCCCTGTCATTCCGCGGAAACCCCAATTGCCGGCAGGAGTCTCGAAGAGGGTGATTTCCACGTCATGCGGCACAATCCCCAAATTCTCCTCTATGCGGTCAAACAAAAGGTGGATGAGTTTTTTCCTGGCTTCTGCTGACCGGCCTTCCATCAGAGAGATCTCAATTACGGTGTACGCATCCGTACGGCCATCGGGATAGAAAAAGTCCTCAGGATCCATCGGAATGAAGCGATGAGCGCGCTTGTCACTCGGAAATGACAGGGCGTCAACCATACATCCGTAAATCACATCCGATAGTTTCGCTATAATCGGATCCAGATTTTTCCTCAGACCGTAGACGCGAATCACGCGATTTCTCCGTTCTCTGTGATGAACGTCGGCAACCGTTCCACCTCCTATTGTTTGAGCGCGGCCCCAAAAGGCACGACAGCTCCGCCTCCGGCGCTTTTGTCTACACCGCGTCCCCACACGCGCCGCGCAATGCTCGCTTCTTCGCTATCCTGGCAATCGACGCGGTCCCGACGCCCGAGGCTGCGCCAAGCATAGCCAGGGGACCGACGGTTACGACACCCCACAGCCACAGCGGGAATGCGGTATTCACCGTTCCGATCACAAAGGGAAGCACACCCCCGAGCAGACCGCTCACCAGGCCGTTGGGATCCTTTAAAAGATCACTGGCACAACATCAAAAGTATTTGTCGGTTACGTACAGGTCGTCGCCGGTCACCTAAAGGCGGGAAATGAGCTGCTCGTAGCCGGCATGGGATCCGATCCAGAACCAGACAATCAGTCCCTCTGCTCGCACGCCCACGGCCCGGTAATAACGTGTGATCCGGACGGCGTAGATCGGTTCGGTAGGGTGTATCTTCTTGAATCGCAAGCTCGGATGGTTCGGATTGTTACGAAAACGGGCGTAAGCAGCGGTAGCCTGAGCCTGGACGGGTTGGGGAAGATCGCGTAGTGCGTCACGAAAACGACGGGTTGTCCGGGATATCATGAGCCGTGCGATTCGAACGGTTCAGTCTTGCCTGTTCGGTATTCATCGAGAGCCTCATTTGCAAGGCTTGATAACTGCTCCGCCGTCAAGTCAAATGCGCGATCCCATTGGCGCTCTGACTCCAACTCCGCCATCAATACAGCCGCAATCGCGTCCTGCTCATCATTCGAAAGCTTTTTGATCTCCGAAATTGCCTTTGCGAGAAGTTTAGTCATCTCAGCCCTCCAAATGCAAGATTACAAAATGCCATTCGCACTCGCACCTTACATACAATATACGGAAGTTTCATATATGACTCTTTGTGTGATTTCAGGACGTATGACATTTGTTGGCTATGAATATAAGTGCCGTTGTGATCTTACTGACGGCGAAAAGTTAATCGAACGAGGGGCGTATCAATAAAGTAGGGCATAGCTGTTCTGTAGACCGTGGCTATTTCTGAATATTTGTCATCACCTAAATTCTTGTATAAAAGGATCAACATTTCTAGTCGGCGAAGAGAAAGCACTAATTCTGAATCCATGATAACATAGGGCATTGCAAGTATGTCATAGTTTTCACTCATTGTTACGTCAGTTTGTGTTGCACTCCAGGTTCCGTCTGCGCCAAAACTATCAGAATATGTGAGATCTGCGTTAAATTGAAGCACATAATTGTTAAGTGTCGTCGGTATTTCTCTAACAGTTTCCGCAGCAAGATCACGTGAGCCATAGTGGTGCGCAAGGGCGGTGATCAGTCTTTCATTGTCCTGTTCAACAAAGACCCATTCACCGACCAATGGATTAACTTCACTTTCCATTTCACCGCAGGACAACAGTAGCGCAATAATTGGAATAAGCCTTTTCATTGTCGTGTCCTTATGCTTTGGAAAACGCATCCTCAGTGTGAGATCAGCTGCGACCGATACCCAATAGTAAAGGCAGGTCGGCCAACGAAGTAATCTCGTAATCGGCCTGGATCCCGGTGCCGTTCCTCACGCCATCGCGATTCAGCCACATAGAAAGCGCTCCCGCATTGTGCGCTCCCGCAACGTCGTTTTCCAGGGAGTCTCCCACGTGCAGAAGCCGCTCAACCGGACAGCCCGCCCGGCGCGCGGTGATCTGAAAGATCCGTGGATCGGGCTTCTCGATACGCACATCCTGTGAAAACACGACAAAGGCAAAATGTCCTTCGAGTCCACAGTGTTCCGGGTAGCTGTTCCCGTTTGAGAGAAGTCCGATATTGAAATGCGGAGATAGAGTATCGAGGGCCGGCAACACATCCGGATACAGCTCGATGTCTTCAAAACGATGCTTCCGATATACCTGATTCAAACGAAGAGCCAGACTGCTGTCGGGACAGCCAACGCGCTCAAGCGTCCTCTCAAATGCAATTCGTCTGATCTCCGAGAGTTTCCATACCCTGCCCCTAAATTCCTCGGCAACCTGATCGCGAATGCCAATCATCTCGTCTATTGTGAGGCGCGATGCAAGTTCTGTAGGGACCTTCCTGCGCAGTTCCACCAATGCATGTTTCATTGAATGCCTCATGACCTTATTGAAATCCCACAGGGTCATGTCGCCATCAAATGAAATCGCTGAGATGCGCAAGGTCTTCTCCTCCGGCGCTTTCGTCTACACCGCGTCCCCACTCGCGCCGTGCAATGCTCGCTTCTTCGCCATCCTGGCAATCGACGCGGTGCCGACGGCCGAGGCTGAACTCAGTATCGTCACGGCGCCGACGGTTACGATGCTCCACAGCCAGAGCGGAAGGGCGGAATTCACCGTTCCAAGAACAAACGGAATCACGCCCACAACCAGACCGCTCACGGCTCCCCAGGCGGCGACTCGCGAAAGCACGGTCTCGTTGAGCCTGCGACGGCCCTCCGCAATCCCCATCACCGCGGAAAAGACCGCACCGCAGAGGAATCCGGGATACGCCCCGATCGCCACCCACATTTCATCCATGGAACCGCCCGGGTCCACGATTATCCCTGTCAGCACGCCAACCGGCGACCATACCACGGCCCAGGCCAGGGCCACCAGGATGACAACGAAGATACGTCTGAAGCAAAGGTTCATCTGAAATCTCCATATGCGTTTGCACGTTTCTTGAGATTCCTTTGAATCGTGTCTATCATTCTTGAACCTGCCATCGAAAAGATTATGCCCCGCCTGAACATCTGCGAAATTTCCCCGTCACGCGTACACGCAGTTGGTGGATCTTCAACGACAGCTCGGTAAGCTGTCGCTCTTCCTCATACAGTCGCCTGAATCGCTCATCTTTGAGCTTCTCATTCAGATGACGTCTAAAGCTCCTCATCCAGTGCCTCCTTAGGACTGCTCTCGTCAGATGGAGACAACTGCCGCGAAGGCGTTCTTTTTCTTTTCATATACGTTTTCTTAGACCCAAATTCTGGTGTTGCCGAGCCGTTGTGGCAATGTGTTCCAGGTCTCTGTATATACCGATGTTCAGGACCGTATCAGCCTGAGATGTTCGCATTCCCAATATACCAAAAATGCCCCCAAAGGGGCATCATCTTAGTTCGAATTCGACTAACAGAATCTTACGCTCGAAGGAAGTCTTCCGCCGTTACTCCGGCTCGTTTCAGAATGGCAGATACGGTACCCTCCGGCAGATCTCCAGAGTGGTTGGGAATCGTCGTTCGATGTCGAGTAACGGGGTTCCACCAAATCTCGTGACTGCCTCGTGCGTTTCGGTCAAACGTGAATCCCAACCGCCTTAGCCCCAATCCGAAGAAAACAGCAACTCGGCAACGCGACGAAAACCCCTGAAACGGGCCGTAACGGTCGTCAAAAAGGACGTTTGGTGTATCCTGGTAATCAGCCGTTAAATCACCTTTATCCACTTGCATATTTTCGGTTTTACTTCCCCGAAGAATTTCGAATCAAGGTTAGTCTCTGGATTATCTGTCTGTAAGTGAAACCCGCGAGCCGGCCCATCAAATACCTACGGGAATATCCAACTCCAGGATATCCATGTCTATCGGATGCAAACCATTCGGTAGCGGGTCGCCATGTTCCCTGCAGGATTCGACAAGCTTCCTGGCAACATCTTGAGCAATCTCAACCGTTTCAGCCACTGTTCGTCCCTGCGCCACCAGTCCGTCGAAATCTTCGGATATAGCGAGGTATTGGCCGTTTTCTACTCGCCTGATCTGAAGACGAAGCTGGTATTCCACTGACATTTCGTGCTCCTGTTGTAAGAGATGTACCCGATAGGATAGATTCTACGTACTGCCATATTATAGATTGGCAGAACCTCCGGCACGGCGGCTGCCCGTGTCTTCAGGTGGAACGGAGATGACGACAATGCGAAAAGTCCGATAGTGCGCCAAGGGTAGTGCAATGCTCCACATTCGATCCACTACGCAACAACCTCAGCCGCTTTTTCCTTCAGTGCGGGCAACAGCTCATCCGCTGCCCGTTCGAGTGCGGCGAACGCTTCATTCACGTCTTCAAGATCCCCTTCCCGCGCCATGTTTTCCAGCCGCAGCGCCGCCTCCACGGTTGAATTCGCAAGAAAAACGGCCGCCGAACCCTTCAGCGTGTGCGCCGCGCGCCGCAGCAGGGTGCTGTCGCCGTGGCCGATCGCCCGCTTCATTTCTTCGAGGTGCCTGGCGTATTCCGTAACGAAAAGCCCGGCCAGTTCAGCCAGAATCCCCTCGTTGCCGCCAACCTGCTCCAGCGCACCCTGCCAATCCAGCGTGCCGTCCTCAAGGACTGTTTCCGCCGGCGTCGAATCGTCCGGTGGGACGTCGTTCTCCACAATTTCGTAGAGGTCTCCCGCACGGATGGGTTTGGGGAGATAATCGTCCATCCCCTCTTCCAGGCACCGTTCTCTGTCACCCTGCATCACGTGGGCCGTCATCGCCGCAATTCGAACGTGCTCACCCGTTGACCGTTCGCCCTCCCTGATTATCCGCGTTGCCTCCAGCCCGTCCATCTCCGGCATCTGGATATCCATGAGGATCAGATCGAACCTATCGTTCTCCAGCGCCGAGAGCACTTCCTTGCCGTTGTTGACGGCCGTAACCTGATGGCCGCGCGGCTCGAGCAGGTCCACAATCACTTTCCGGTTGACCGGGCCGTCCTCGGCCAACAGGACGCGGCGCCGGTTGGCGGCCGGTAACGGTTCCAGTGTTCTCGGGACGTCTGCGGTCTCCACAACACTCACCTGCAGGGCTTCCAGCGTGGCATCGAGCAGGTCGGACTGCTTGACCGGCTTTGTCAGACACCGGGCAAGCCCCAGCGCGTCGCATCGCACGGCATCATGCGTTCTTCCCGCCGATGAAAGAATCAGTATCGGCACATCCTTCGCCGCGGGATCTTCCCTGAAGCGCTCCGCCAGCGCGAATCCGTCCATATCCGGCATCACCGCATCCAACAGAAACAGGTTGAACGGCAGACCCGTCTCACGCGCCTTCCGCAGCGCCTCGAGCGCCGCCGGACCCGAGTCCGAGACCTCGATATCCATGCCCCAGGTGCCCAGCATTTCCTCGAATATGAACCGGTTCGTACGGTTGTTGTCCACCACCAGCGCGCGGAGACCCACCAGGGTCTGCAGGTCAGCCGCGGACCGCTTCGCCAACTGGGGCTGCGCCTCGAAGACCGCGGTGAAACAGAACGTACTTCCCGTGCCCAGTTCGCTTTCCACCCACATCCGTCCGCCCATCATCGCTGCGAGTTGAGACGAAATCGCCAGACCCAGCCCTGTGCCGCCGAACCTCCTTGAAGTGGAAGAGTCGACCTGGCTGAACGAATCGAAAATCAATTGCTGATCGTCGGGAGCGATGCCGATACCCGTGTCCCTCACAAAGAACCTCAGACGTACGTTGTCGTCATCCCGGGCGTCCACTTTCACGTCAACCAGCACGTCCCCTTTCGTTGTGAACTTGATGGCGTTGTCCACCAGATTGATCACGATCTGCCTCAATCGGCCAGGATCGCCAACCAGCCGGTCCGGAACGTCGGGCGCGATATGACACGCCAGTTCCAGCCCCTTTTGCGTGGCTTTGACCGCCAGGGTCTGCACGGTATCTCCCAGCGTATCCCGGAGGTCGAAGCCGATTGCTTCCAGATCCAGCCTGTTCACCTCCAGCTTTGAAAAATCGAGGATATCGTTCAGGAGCGCCAGCAATGCTTCGGAAGACTGCCTGCTCAACTTGAGATACTCGCGTTGTTGGGCCGTCAATTCCGTGTTGCCCAGCAACTCCGTCATGCCCATGATGCCGTTCATAGGCGTGCGGATCTCGTGGCTCATATTGGCCAGAAACTCGCTCTTTGCGCGATTCGCCTTTTCCGCGGTGTCCTTTGCGTTCTGCAGTTCCGCCCCCGAACGCTCCAGGGCGACGGTGCTCTTCTTCAGCGCTTCGTTCGCTTCACGCTCGGCGTCCGCCGTATTCTCGAGTTGCCGGTTCTTTTCCTGAAGCTGTATCTCGGCACGCTTGCGCAGGGTGATGTCCCGTACCGTGCCGATCATATGTACGGACTGCCCCGCCCTGTCGCCAAAGATGCGGCCCTTGTTGCCGAGCCATCGGACCTTCCCGTCCGGCCGGACCACCCGGTGCTCCACTTCGAAGCCCACCCCTTCCTTGATCGTGCGCCGCACCGCGCTGCGGACCATCTCCCGGTCTTCGGGATGCACGAGTTCATAGAAGGCCTCGCGCGTGCCTTCGAATTCTTCGGGTTTCAGGCCGAACAGCGGCGCCACCAGGTCCGACCACACGAGTTCTCCGGTCAGCAGATTGGAGTCCCAACTCCCCATGTGGGCGGCTTCCATAGCCAGCTTCAGGCGGGCTTCGCTCTCCCGCAAGGCCTCTTCCGAACGCTTCCGTTCCGAGTCCAGATATGCGAGCGACCGGGCGTACCACCAGATCAGGATATTCAGCGCAACAATCACACCCAGCGAGAACAGGGACATCCCGGACTCGAACCCAAAAATCCCTTCCCCATGAGGCCAGAGCCAGCCCAGCGCCAGCGGAATCAGGAAAGCGGCCGGCAGCAGCCGTCGCGCCATCGACCCGCCGGCAGTCGAACTGACAATGGTGGTGGTCGGCTCGAGGTCCGGCCGCGAAAGAAAGACGCCGATGCACAACAGCCCGAACGCGAGCGTTGTCACCGCGCTCATCTGGAGGTCCCACGTCACTTCCCGCGGAGAAAGCGTCAGGTAAAAATGACCGACCGCGTAACCGCACGATACAATCGAGGCGACGGACAGACACGTCTGCGCCGGCCAGGCGTTTCCCTTTACCCTGAAATGCCAGAAAAGCAGCGCCAGGCCGATCAGCGCGAAGTTACACGCTTCATTGCGCAACATGTGCCCGGCGCCCGCGTCGAAACCGATAAACACGGGTCCCGCGCCCAGGAGTTCCAGAATCCCGAAGACAACGACAACCGCGCCGATCGCCTTCCCCAGAAACTGCCTGCGCGCGGAGGACCGGCCGCTCCGCAGCAGCCACAGCGCCACGCCGGTGAGCACGAACATGCCCGCCGTCAATAAAGACATCCAGTCGGCCACGGGCGCGCTGACCAGCCATCCGGACAGAACCAGGATGGACAGCATAACAACGATCAGATTCGCCGTCTGCGAGGCTATCGCGGCCAGCCGCAGAAGGCGCGGGTCGGCATAGTCGTCCATTTCAGACCTTCCTGATTGTTCTGTTCCGGCGATCTATCTCCAGGACGGGACACTATGGGAAGATGCCCCTCCGGAGCTTCGCCTGTGTCACTCGGTGAATGCCTTCTATCAACGCCGCCGTACGCATATCCAGCCCATCGCGTTCCGACCGTTGTATCGTCCGCCGGAAGGCGTTCATCAGGATCTGCCTGAGTCGATCGTTGATCTCGTCGAGCGTCCACATGTAGTTCTGCGTGTCCTGAACCCACTCGAAATAGGACACCGTAACCCCTCCGGCGTTGCCGAGTACGTCCGGCAGAATGAACACCCCTTTTTCCTTCAGGATCTCGTCCGCCTCCAGCGTGGTGGGTCCGTTGGCGCCTTCAGCCAGCATCCGGCACGTAATACGTTCGGCATTTTCCGCGGTGATCTGATTCTGCAGGGCCGCGGGTACAAGAATGTCGCACGGTATCTCGAGCAATTCCTGATTGCTCACGGCATCTCCGCCTGCGTAGCCTTCCAGGAACCGGTTTTCATCCACGTGCTGCATCAGCGAATCCATGGAAAGACCATCGGGGTTGTAAATGCCGGTGGTCACGTCGCTGACGCCCACGAGTTTGACCCCGCAGGCTTTCAGAAACCGCGCGGCATTGCTCCCCACGTTTCCGAACCCCTGAACGACGGCGGTTGCGTTGCCCAGGTCCATCCCGATGTGCCTGGCCGCCTCCTCCACCAGATACACCAGGCCCCGTCCGGTCGCCTCCCGGCGTCCCTCGGAGCCGCCCAGCACTACCGGCTTGCCCGTAACGACCGCGGGTACGGTATGTCCGGTCTGATGGCTGTACGTGTCCATCATCCAGGCCATTACGTGTTCGTCCGTGCCCATGTCCGGTGCGGGGATGTCCTTCTGCGGACCGATAACGTCGATGATCTCCGATGTATACCGGCGTGTCAGGCGCTGTAGTTCGGGACGTGACAGTACGGTTGGATCTATCCGTACACCGCCCTTGGCGCCGCCAAACGGCAGGTTCATCAGGGCGCACTTCCAGGTCATCCACATAGCCAGGGCGGAAACCTCACCCAGGTTCACGTCGTGATGATAGCGAACGCCGCCCTTGGTGGGTCCCATCGTCAACAGGTGCTGAATCCGGTATCCGGCAACCGTTTCCACGTATTCGTGTTCGTCCCGGCGGAACGGAAAGGTGACGACGTGGGTGCGCTGGGGAAACAGCAGCCGCTGCCGGATGTTGTCGTCCAGTTCCATCAGGTGGGCTGCCTTCAGAAACTGCTGCTGCGCCAGCCGGAACATCGGCGACTCCCACTCGGCGTGCAGCGCCCGGGTGCGTTCCACGGCGTATCGGATCGACCTCACCAGCACCGGACCATTCATATTCGACTTAACAAGATAATCCTGCGCGCCCGCTTCAACGGCCCGCGCCGCCAGCTTTATATCCTTCAGGCCGGACAGGATGACAACCGGCAGGTCCGGGTATGCGGCGCGCACCCGGAAATACGTGTCCAGGTCCTCGCTGTCCGGCAGCACCAGGTCCAGCAGCAGCAACTCGTACCCGGCCGACGCAAGCCGGTTCAGCCCTTCCGTGAGCGTACCCGCCGAATCCAACTCGAACTCCGGACCCTCGGATTTAGCGAGCAATTCGCGAATCAGGCGGGTGTGAAGCGGGTTATCCTCGATCAACAATGTCTTCAGGTGTGTCCCTGGCATGGTTCCGTTGTCCGCGCAAATCGACGTGTGATTCAGACACGACCGTTGTATATCGAATATTTAGACCCATTGCCGATTCCAGTCAAGCTTAAAGCGCCGCATGAGACGCATTAAAGCCAGTATACCTTTAATTTTCAGGGGAATCGGGTAGGGAACCTTCAATGCCTCGACCGTTATCAGCCCGTTGAAAAAGTACATCCGGGCTACGTCCGGCCCTTGTGGCCGAATGACTGCGTTGCGCTCCCTCCCGAATCCCCGATTCGACGCGGTCGCGCGTCTTGTCTTCGGCCACAATGACATATTTCCGGGACGGGACACCATACCTCGCCTGCGGAGCGACTTTTTCAACGGATTGTTATGCGTCACGAAGCACTCCTGCAGGATTTAGACGAACGGATCAATCTCCGGTTGCACGTTATCGCTCACCGCTTCTCCCGTCGAAGGTCCAGCCAGTCCAGTTCCTCCGGCGTCAACCGGACTTCCATGGCTTCCCGGTTCAGACGGCTTTCCTCAGCCGACCTACAGCCCGATACCGTGAAGACGTTCAGTGGCTGGTTGTATAGAAACGCAAGTGCGATCTGCGCGACGGTCTTTCCGCGTTCTCCGGCAAGTTCGATCGCGCGTTCCAGCCGCACGAAGTTTTCTTCGTACCCGTAGACCTGAGCGCAGCCTTCCGTAATTTCACTCGCCATCCCGGTGATGTTCTCCCGCGTCAGGAGACCGGAGAAAAAGCCCTGCGCCAGGCTGGACCAGGAAAACACGGGCATCTGCGATTCCCGATACCAGGCCCGTTCCTCAGCGCCCTGAGGGCCGGAGATGCTCAGGCAGCCCTCCCAGACTTCCTTGACGCGCACGGCGAGGCTGAAATTCGGGCTGCTGGCCACGAAGGGCCTCAGGCCGTGATTCCGCGCGTAACAATTCGCCTCGCGGATCCGATTCGCCGACCAGTTGGAGCCGCCGAACGCACGGATGCGCCCTTCGGACACGTGTTCGTTCAGGGCTTCAACGAGCGGCCCGACCGGGACTCCCGGATCGTCCCGGTGAAGCAGGTAGAGATCGATGTAATCCGTCTTCAGCCGCGCCAGGGAATCGAACAGGTCGGAAGCGAGATCGAAGACGGTCACCCGGCGGCCGCGGTCCGCATTGGGATGGCAACCCTTACTCAAGATGAATACGTCGCTTCGATTTCCGCGGCGGTCCATCCAGGCGCCGAGCGCCCGCTCCGCCTGTCCGTTACCGTATACCGGCGCGGTATCGAAACCGTTGCAACCCTGTGCCCGGACACTGTCAAGGAATGCGATACCCCCCTCGAGATTGTCCGTTGACAACATCAGCGTGCCCTGAACGAGCCGTGGTACCGGTTTGTCAATTCCCTCGACACGTCCGTATTTCATGAGACCTCCATATCAAATATGATATTAGTTATATACCATAAATAGTATGTTTCGGAATATCGAAAGGCAGCGATCAGCCGTGAGCTTGAAGCAAAGATCAAAACCAAAATCAATAACCCCTTTCCCCAGATTCCCTGCCTACGGCGTGTTCCTTAAAACCGGAAAGACGCAAGACGGGAGAGGGTAGAGATTTCCTGCACTGNNNATAAGATAGCGGGCAGGGATTTCTTCTACCGGCTTCCCTCTACCTTCTTACCGCCTTTGGAATAGTCGCCGCTGGGCGCTGGGCCTGCCATATGCATAGCGCGAATTTCCTCACAGAATGCACGTGGGACATTGCCCTGCCAGCCTCAACTGAACACCAATCGTCGTTGCCGGACGGAATCACGCGCTCTGCTCTGGTCGTCCTCCGGAATGGCATTGTGAGTGATATATTTTGGACGTTCCATTTGCGAGGAGCTATTTGCCGTCAGCCATCAGCTTGAAGCAAAGATCAAAACCAAAATCAAAAACCCCTTTCCCCAGATTCCCTGCCCACGGCGTGTTCCCAAAACCGGGAAGACGCGAGCCGGGAGAGGGTAGAGATCACCTGCCTTGTGAGGTTTCTTCTCGTGCCGTAGGCATAAAGGAAGAACCAATCGGGCAAGGATGTCGTCTCACGGCTTTCCGGTTCATTCCATCGGGAATTTCAGCCCTATCTGGTCGCGGATCATGTCCATCGTGCCCATTATCGCCACGGTCTCGTCCAGCGGAATCTCGTCGCTTTCCAGTTTTCCTTCCCTCAGGTAACGACCCACCGCTTCCGCCTGGCAGTTGTACCCGTTCCCGTCGTAGGGACGCTCGGCTACCGTTTCCTTTCCGTCTCTCACCAGCGTCGCGGTGGTTCCACGCCAGTACGGCGGATGAATGCGGATCACTCCACCGGTACCCATTATATGCGCCCAGTGAGTCGTGCCGCACTGGATCGACGTAAACAGCATCGCCATTTCTCCCGCGTCGTATCCGAGCATCATCCCCGCCTGTTCGTCCACCTCAAGCTCGCCGATATGCGCCATACTCATCACCCGCGATGGCGGACGCCGGAACACCATGGAAGCGAATGAAAGCGAATAGATGCCCACGTCCATCAGCGCTCCGCCGCCCAGGGCGGGATCATAAAGACGGGACTTTGTTCTGCCAGGAGTGGAACCGAACCCGAAGTCGGCCGAAACCATGCGGACCTCGCCGATCGCGCCGTCCTGAATCCACTGCCTCACCTGGTACATGATCGGCAGAAAACGCGTCCACATGGCTTCCATCAGAAAAAGGCCTGCTTCACGCGCAACCGCGACGATTTCTTCGGCCTCGGAACGATTGATCGTGAAGGGCTTTTCGCACAAGACCGGCTTCCCCGCCTTTAGACAAAGGATACTGTTCTCTTTGTGGAGGGAATGCGGGGTGGCAACGTAGATGACGTCCACGTCCGGATCGTTCGCCAGGGCCGCATAGTTCGGATGCCGCCTCGGAATGCCGAATTCGTCTCCGAACGCATCCGCCGCGCGTTGAGTCCGCGAACCCACGGCAACCGGTTCCGCGTCCGGAACCGCCTCAAGGCCCTTCACGAACGACCTGGCAATGGAACCCGTACTCAGGATACCCCATTGTACGCTGTCGCCCATCTCCTTTTCCTCTCTGTGATTTCCGTGTTAAACTGCCCTCACTACCTGCCGCGGCGGAACGACGGCGACGATTACCCGTCGGCGCCGCGGGATGTTCCGTCATCGCCCGCTGGAAACACACGGGGCAAGAGCAACTCCAGTTGCGCAAGCGGCTCCTCCAGGCTGCGGATCGCCCGCACCCAGAAGTCCGGCTGTTCGAGGTTGCCGCCGATGCTGCGTTTCGCCACGTGTTCAGCTGTGTCGCTACCCGTTAAACGCAGAAACCTCTCGTACCGGGGCAGGAAATCGGGACCTTCATTCTTGAACATCGCAAACAGACCCCGGCTCAACAGATAGCCGAACGTATAAGGGAAATTGTAAAACGTGACCCCCGTAATGTAGAAATGCAGCTTGGATGCCCAGAACCAGGAATCCTCGCCTCCCTCCTGAAGCACGTCGCCGAATACGCCCCGTTGCTTTTCGGTCATCAGCGCTTTCAACTGAGACACTGTCAGTTCACCGTCGCCGCGTTCTTCGTAAAGCGCTTTTTCATATTCGAATCGCACCGGAATGTCCAGGAGATAGGCGCCCGCGTGCCCCACCTCCGAATCCAGGCCCACGGCCTGCTGAAGGTCATCCACGTCCGGGTCGGAAAGGACCCCGTCGGCCAGGATCATCTCCGCGAACGTGGATGCCGACTCCGCCAGCGTCATCGGGTACCCCTGGGCGAAAGGACGCAAATCGCGCATCACGTGGCTGTGAAACGCGTGCCCGGCTTCGTGAGCCAGCGTCAGCGCATCCCCCATGGTACGGTTGTACGTCATGAAGATTCTTGACTCCGCAATCATCGACGATCCGGTGCAGAAACCGCCCGGGCGTTTGCCCGCGCGCGGTTCGTAGTCGATCCACCGCTTGTCGTACATGGCCTGAGTAAACTCCCCCAGGGCCGGATACGCTCTGGCGAACGCACCCTGAACCAGGCGAGTACCTTCCTCCCAATCCATCGGCGAGACATCGGGAAACGGAAGCGGCGCTCCGAGGTCATACCAGGCCACCTTTTCCACGTCCATCGCCTTCGCCCTGAAACGCAGGATCCGCCGCCCGACCTCGACTTCGGAAAATATCGCCTCGAACATCGCATCCAGCGTCTTCCTCGTTATAGCGGACTGGAACAGGGCCACCTCCAGAAAATGCGGGACCTCCCGATACCTGTTCAGCGTGAGTCGCGTGCCGGATATCGCGTTCAAGGCGGCCGCCGCTACGTCTTCAACGCTTTCCCACGCGGCGTTGCCCCCCTCGAACGCGGCCTGCCGGACCCGCCGGTCCGGATTTTCCATCAACGACCGCCGCTGCGAAATCGGCAGTTTTTCGGTGCGTTCATCCGGAAACCGCATTTCGAACTCCAGCTTTCCGGAGAGGGTATCGTAAAGCCGGCCCCACGCCGATAACCCGTCCACCCGCAGGTCGGCCGCGAGCGCTTCCCGCTCCGAATCCATCGTGTAACGCGCCTCCCGGCGCATCCGACCAAGGAAAAAGCCGGCGTCCGAAAGCGCCTCCCGGCCGGCAAGCGCAGCGAAGCTGCCGTCCGAAGCCGTCTTCAAACCCCGAAGCAGTTCGTTCTGGAGCTTGGAGCCCTCCGCGTATAGCAGCGTCAACGCGGCTTCTTCTTTCAGGTAGGCTTCGTTCCGGGCATCGGCCGCCGTCAGACATCCCACGTAGGATCCGATATGACGAAGCCGCGTGAAGAGATTTTCGCATTGGAGGAAGACTTCCTCCCACGCATCGACGTTGTCGTCGACCAGCGGCGCCAGCGTTTTCGCCCGGCTCAACAGATCCTGCGTATCGCTGTCCAGCGCTTCCTTGAACTGTGCCATCTCCGGCCCGTTGAACGCCGGAAAATAACTCGTCAGATCCCAGTTCATCTCCTGATCCGCACCCTTCTTCACCATGCGCGCATTCCTCACTTGTTCGAGTCGATTCCCAGAATCCTCGCGGTGGTCCCGCCCAAAATCATGTTCAGATCGTCGTAGCTTAAACACTCGCAATGCTTCTCGATCCATCGCCTGGACTGCCGATAAGTGCAGAACCGGTTCTGAAACGGCATATCCGTACCCCAGTTCAGATGATCCGCGCCCACGTTGGCGACCATTGCCTCCAGCACCGGCCACACCTCCCGGTAGGGGAAGTCGAACCAGTCTCCGATGCGCACGGGAAAGCAGACCTCCAGATTGCAATTCGGGTTTTCGAACGGCAACCAGATCTCCGGCGGCATCGGCAGAAATACACCGTCTGAAACAAACGCGCGCCAGGGGAATCCGTGCGTGAGGTTCACCACCGAATCCGGATAGCGTTCCATCCAGCGGATCAGGACCTTCTGCTCATCCAGATATCCCTCGCGGGCGCTTTCGGGCGTCATTCGCCGGGTCACGTCGCCCGGTCCGGATCCCAGAGTGAAGAAAATCGGCACGTCAAGAGACGTGGCGGCATCCCAGAACGGACGGCAGGATGCCGCATCCCACGGTTCAGGACCGCCGAAGTAGGCCGGCCGCGCGTTGAACTTGATGGCGTGAAGACCATGTGCCTGTATGGATGTCAGCAGTTCCTGAATCACCGCGTCCGTATCGGTACGGATGCGCCATTCGTCCACCGGCGCCATGGAACGGAGCCGGTCCGGGTAATGTCGCACGCAATCGGCCAGAAATTCACTGTTGCGGGTCAGCATCGGATTCGTGTGGATAAGCGCCACGTCGACGTCCGCGTAGTCCATCTCCGCAATCAGGCTGTGCGGTGTAAACTCCAGGTTTCTCAAATTGGGAGGATAGAACTGCTTGGTATAGTCTTCTCCTGCGATCGTCCAGACCACCCTGCCTTTCTGTCCGTCCACGCGGAAGTCCACGTCGGGCAGTTCCTTCCACGACTCGTAATCCGCAGGAATCAATCCGTCCGACGTCGCCGGCGCCCGGTCCCGCACGCGCCAGGCCGGCTGATGGTGAAGGCCCTGGGCTTCCTGGACCCATTTAAGGTGTGCCCCGCTGCTTTCGAATCCGGCCGGATCGTCCCCCG
>JAGWBX010000081.1:13917-14413 GCA_021295655.1 Candidatus Latescibacterota bacterium | reverse complement strand
CCGCTTTCGAACGGACGGGTTTCTTTACGTAGTAGGCGTCATGGATATTGCGGGCCGCGTGGAACTGCGGCATGAACAGCGCATCCATATTCCAGAATTCGGTTTCTACCAGAGGCCCCTTCATTTCTTCGAATCCCAGGGAGAGCAGTTTGCGCCGCACGCCGTCCAGATAGGCGCGATAGGGATGCAGACGGCCGATGAGAATACGCGGGGGCTTGATGCTGATGTCGTAACGGCGAAACGACACGTTCTTCCAGGCTCCGGACTGGATCATTTCCGGTGTCAGGCGCGAGACCTCCTCACCCGTCAGATTGGTGTCCAGAATGCGGCCCAGCGTCCGGACGCCCGGCGGGGTGAGTCTGTACATACGCTCCAGGCGTTCGTCCACGCGGACGGCCGCCCTGCCCTTGCCGCGTTTGCTCGTTCTTTCCCGGATATAAGACTGGATCTCTTCAGTAAAGTCGTCGAGATTCAATTCGGCGCCGTCGCCAGCCTC
>JAGWBX010000081.1:0-13792 GCA_021295655.1 Candidatus Latescibacterota bacterium | reverse complement strand
CGGGTGTCTTCCTGCAGTTCCCTGAGCGTGGGCGCGGGCGCTTCCCCGGCCCGAACCAGAAGCGCGGCTTCCGGCGTGGCGCCGATGCGGGCCTGTTCGACTCCCGACCCGGTGAGACTGACGGTGGAGACCGTGGCTTCCGATACCACTTCGACGAGACCCTTGGAACGCAGCCATTCCAGCGCGCGCCGGACCTGTCCGGGACCGATGCCCGCGGCTTCCGGCAGGTCTGCGTCGGTCGTTTCGTGGCCGTTACGGGACTCGAAGGCGCGCAGCGTCCTGATCTCGAGCGCGTGAAGGGACGACAGGTCGATCTGTTGATTCACGGGGCTGCTCCCTGGAACCGTGGCTTGAGATTGTCGCGATATCATGTCGCAATGCGTTGGGACCGCAACCGACACAAAAGAAAAGCCTTTCATCCCCATAGGGACGAAAGGACGTGATGACTTCCGCGGTACCACCCTATTTGCGCCCTGCTGGCGCCGCTCTTCAGGCGGCCGGAACCGCCCCTCTCCATTGTCGGCGAGAGTTACCGGCTTCGCCTAGTAGCGATTGCCCCGATCTTCGTTCAGGCCGGGGGCTGGTTCCGCCAATCGCATTCAGCGTTGCAGCTCAAGAGGGAACTTCGGCCGTTCATGCCGCGAGGGCGCTTTCAGTCCGGGGCGCCCCCTCCCTTTCCGGTTGGGGACGGCTTACTTTCCTCCGTCTTCGCTTTGGGTGAAAAAATAGAACGTTGTACGTAATCTGTCAAGGGGAAAGAGGAAAAAAGCGGCAGATCGCGTCGCCGCCACCCGACGCGAATCGAATATTTGCTTTCCGAGACCCCGGATGTGTATCTTCTACCAGTACCCTTCGTGATAAACCTGATGTTCTATTCTGAGTCCTGCAGGAGTTCAATGTGAAGGACCGACAGGCGCTCTTGCCGAGATTTTCCATAGCCAGGCCGGTGACGGTGGCCATGTGCCTGGTGGCGCTGCTGGTGATCGGTTGCGTGTCCTATATGAAGATACGCCTGCAGGCTTTTCCTTCGGGATGGGAGTGGAAGCGGTTGTGGGTGTGGGTGGACAGCCGGGATACGTCGCCCAAGGAGAACGACCAGGAAATCTGCCGGCTGTTCGAGACCTACCTGGGTACCGTGAAAAACCTCAGTAATATGCGTACGTGGGCCGGCAAAGACTGGGCGGATGCCAGCCTCAGATTTCGACCGGAAACCGATATGTCTCTGGCCTATAACCAGGTCATGGACCGGCTGGACCGCCTGAAGCTGGAACTGCCCCCTGAGAAACGCGACCGGACCGGGGTATGGAAGTATAACGAAGAGACCGACCAGGAGATCATATGGATGGGCGTGGCCCCGCCGGCGGGAGTCGAGGATATCCAGTCGTTCATCGAAGAAAGGGTGCAGCGACGACTCGAACGAATTGACGGGGTGGCGAAGATTTCCTTCTGGGGTCGATTCAGGAAAGAGATTATGGTGGTCGTTGACCAGGAGCAAATGCGTTCGCTGGTCGTTCGACCCGCCGAGGTGGTTCAGGCATTGCAGGGGGACAATTTAGCGCTGGCCGGCGGCTACGTACATGAGGGCGGCAAGAAATACTTCATCCGCTCCCTGGCGCGGTATAAGGACATGGACGAGATCCGCCGGATACCTATCAGGCGGTCGAACGGCCTTGGTCCCGTCACCGTATCCGACGTCGGGGGCGTGCTGTTCGGAATGCCGCCTCGGCTTGGGTCGTGGCGAATCAATGGAAAGGAAGCCGTAGGGCTGGACGTGTACAAGGAATCGAGCGCCAACGTCGTGGACGTATCCGTCCAGGTAAGGGAGGAACTGGAACGGATCGCCGGGGAAACCGGAACACAATTCAACGTCATGTGGGACCAGGGAAGGGCGGTGCGGGAATCCATCGACAATATCCAGACAACAGCGATATGGGGTGCGCTGTTCGCCTCCCTGATTCTGCTGTATTTCCTCCGTGCGGTCCGGATGACGGTCCTGATTACCCTGTCGATTCCACTGTGCATTATGATGACGATATCGGCGCTTTATTTTCTGGACTGGTCGCTGAATCTGCTGACCATGATGGGTCTGATGGTCGGTATGGGAATGGTGGTGGACAACGCGATTGTCATCGTGGAAAACATCTATCGGATGCGCGCAAAGGGAATGGACGTGGACGAGGCGTCCGTCGCAGGGGCCAGCGAGGTGGGCATGGCCATTTCAATGGCAACGTTGACGACGGTTGTGGTCTTTATGCCGCTGATGTTTATGACGGGACGCGTCGGGCTGACGTTCGAACTCACGAGAGTTGGCATTCCTGTGGTCGTATCGTTGCTGGGGTCCCTGTTTGTGGCGCTGATCTTCATCCCCCTCGCCGCGAAGTTGCTCGGCAGGCGTGCGGCCACGGAAGATCCGAAGTCGGTCCGGTGGTTGCGGCGCAAATACCATGGCGGTTTGAGACGGGTTCTTGCACACCGGCGGGACGCTTCGCTGATCTTCATCATCCTGTTCGTTTCGGTTCTCTATCCTGCGTCGAACATCAAGAAGACAACCGGGCGCGCACGCGTGAACAATGAGTTCTTCATTCGATTCACTGCGCCGCCGTTTTTCAAGCGTGCGGAGATGGAACGCGTTGCAACTCAGATCGAGGACTTCCTGGACAGCATGCGGGAGACGTACCGCATTGAAACGGTGCGGCTGGGTTTCTGGCGACAACGCGGTTTTATCCGGGTGTATCTGAAAGAAGAGCCCAACAAGGACTGGTGGTACCAGTTTTACAAGAGTGTTCGGAAAAAAAGCGGTTTTCCCGTTAAGGGGTGGAGGACGCGAGCGGAGGTGATCGAGGACGTCAAGAAACACATTCCGCAATTCGTTGGCGTGCGGGTGATGGTCCAGACGCGGTGGCGTAGCGAACCCGGGGTCTCGGTTTATCTCTACGGAGAGGACATTGATCTGCTGGCGCGGCTGTCGGAGACCGTGCGTCACCGGGTGGAGGCAATTCCGGACGTCGTCAGTGTGGACAGCGACCTGGAGTTTGCGGAGCAAGAGATTCAGGTGCTCATCAACAAGGAGCAGGCCCACAGCTACGGGATCACGGCCCAGGCCGTTGGGCGCAGCATCTCTTATCAGCTTCGCGGCGTCAACCTGGCGCCCTATTACAAGGAAGATCGGGAGATTTCGGTCCGGCTGTTTATGGACGAGGACGACCGCCAGACACTGGCGCAACTCAAGAGTTTTCCGTTTCAGTCGAAAACCGGCACCCAGGTTCCCCTGTCGGCATTTGCCACGTTCAATATTAAGGAAGGCACCGGCACCATACGACGGGAAGACGGGAAGATGCGGATGCGGGTGCGGGCGTTTACAACCCAGGAGGACCTGAAGGGATTGTGGGAACAGATCGACCGTGCGATGGAAGGATTCGCCATGCCTCGCGGATACTCCTGGAACAAGGGAGAGACATATTCCAGATTCCAGGAGAGCGACGACACCATGGCTTTTGCGATTACGATGGCGATCACCTGTGTTTTCCTGCTGATGGGCGTGCTTTTCGAGTCTTTCATTCTGCCGTTTGCGGTGTTGCTGTCAATCCCGTTCGCCTTCCTGGGGGTGTACTGGGGCCTGTTCCTCACGGGTACCGTTATGGGAAAAATGTCCCAGATGGGCATCATTCTGCTCATCGGCGTGGTGGTGAACAATGCAATCGTACTGGTGGATATGATCAACAGGTTGAGGGTGAGCGGCATGACCCGTTCGGAGGCGATCGAGGAGGCCGGATACAACCGGTTCCGGCCCATTTTGATGACCACTTTCACAACCATCTTCGGGTTGTTCCCGATGGCCGCGGGATCGGCGACCATGCTTGGAACGCCCTATGCCCCGCTGGGAATCACGATGATCGGCGGCCTGTTGTCGTCAACGATATTAACGCTCTTCGTGGTGCCGCTGTTCTATACGTATCTGGACGATCTGAGGGTTTTCCTGAGGGGGTTCTCGCGCAATATCCTTCGGCCGCGAAAAACCGGGTAGACGGTAGAGGGGAGAGGTCTGCGCGGAGGAACGAGAAACGGGTCGGGAATGAATCCCGACCCGCTGTTGTTTTTCAATTCGCGCCGCGACACGGAGACGTGAATGTCTATCCGGTTCTGTCTTCGGGCGGGATGTAGCGGTTGCCCAGTTCCACGTAGTCTTCCCGGACGGGGCTGAAGATGTCCAGCACAACGGCGGGGCCGTCCACCGCGACCGCGCGATGGGGTACGTTGGGCGGGATGAGATAGGCGGCGTCCTTCTCAACCGTCCGGGTAACGTCGCCGATGGTGAGTTCGACCCGACCCTCGAGCATGATGCCGCCCTGCTCGTGCGGATGATGGTGCAACGGCACGACCGCGCCCTCATCCATTTCCAGCAGGGAGATCATGAGGTTTTCGCCATAGGGCGCGCGGATGCGCACGCCGGGCGCCAGTTCGTTGACGGGGACGTCGTTCCAGTTGATATGGGGCATACGGGATTCCGGATTACAGAGCTCGTGCGTTCCTGGTTATCTCAGCCGGTGCGGACGGGAACGGCTACTGCCCTGCCCCCGGACTCTTGCCGCGGAGATAGTCTCTCAGGATGCCGTGCTTTACGGTTTCGCCGGGAGCGGCCCTGGCCTCGGCCTCGATGGCGCCGAAGAGCTGACGCGTCATCATTTTCGAGACGCTCATGTGCAGCCGCTGTCCCACCGCTGCAACCGGCCCGCCCAACTGCACGTTGCCGATGTACGTGACCTGCGTTCCGTCGCCTTCGGCGGCGAGGTCGATACTTCCCTCGCCCCTGACGAACCCGGTCTTGCCCTTCGCGTCGACGATCATGCGATAGCATTCGGGCGGATTCAGGTCTTCCAGGCGGACCGTGCCGCTGTAACTGCCTCTGATGGGCCCCACGCCGGCGTTGATATCCAGTTCGTACGTGTTCTCGCCCACAAGCGCCAGTTTCCGGGCGCCGGGTATGCACCTGGCGAGGGCGTCGGGATCGGTGAGCAATTCGAAGACGCGTTGGCGCGGCGCGTTGATGGTGTGTGTGCCCTGGATCTTCAAGAGCGTGTCCTTTGCGGATTGTGCGGGATGGTACGTGAAGACGTGCGCCCGGCGGCATTGGCCCGAGCGCACGCGTTTGCCTGATGTGCGGCGGTGGTCAGGCTGCGCGCTCGGCAGCCCTCGTGAGCGCCTGCCGCGTGAAGACACCGGCCAGGTGGGCGCGGTAGTCGCCCGAGGCGTGGTGGTCTTCCTGGAAGTCTTCCACGCCCTCTGCCGCCATGTCGGCTGCGGCGGCAATCGTCTCGGCGTTCAGCGGACCTCCCTGCAGCGCGGCTTCAGCGGCTGAGGCCCTGTAGGCCACCGGCGATACGCCCGTGACGCCGATGCCTACGGACGCGCAGTTGCCGTTATCCAGCGTGACCTGCGCCGCAACGCCGCAGATGGCGAATCCCGAGGCGGATTGGTGCATCTTGACGTACGCGCCGCCGGAATTGTCCGGGGGTGTGGCGATCCGGACCCGAGTGAGGATTTCATCCTCGCCGATGGCGACGGTGAGCAGGTCTTCGAAGAAATCGCCGACGGCAACGCTCCGTTCGCCACCGGGACCGGAAATATCGAGTTGCGCGTCCAGAGCCAGCATTGTCGCGGGCCAGTCCGCGGCCGGGTCCGCGTGGACCAGGCTGCCGCCGACCGTGCCCCGATTGCGCACCTGGGCGTCTCCAATGGCCGATGCCGTTTCCGGAAGCAGGCCGCACCTGGACTTCAGCAACCGGTGGCTCTCCACCGCGTAGTGCGTCGCCAGGGCGCCGATGGAGATGGTCTCGTTTCCGGCGACGACCTTCCGCAGACCCGTAATGCCGCCCAGATCGATGAGGGTTGCCGGCGAGGCGAACCGCAGTTTCATCAGCGGGATGAGGCTGTGGCCGCCCGCCAGGATCTTCGCGTCGCCGCCGTGTTCCTGAAGCAGGCTGAGTGCCTTTCTCAGGGTCTTCGGCGCGTGATAGTCGAATGGGCTGGGAATCATTGTAATCTCTCCACGTATCGAAAATTGGAACTTCCGCGCGAGCACGTTCAACCGTTCGTCATCCGGTTACCGCGCCCCCTGACGGTCCGGGCAGGCAGCCTACCCCTGCATGAGCTTCCAGAGTTTTTCGGGACGCAACGGCATGTCGATATGCCGCACGCCGAATGGCTTGAGCGCGTCGACCACCGCGTTGACGATGGACGGCGTGGAGCCGATGGTTCCCGCCTCACCCACGCCTTTGACGCCCATGGGGTTCACCGGAGACGGCGTAACCGTGTTGTCGAGTTCGAAGCGCGGGAAGTTGTGCGCCTTGGGCAGGGCATAGTCCATGAACGAGCCGGTGATCATCTGTCCGCTCTCGTCGTAGATGGCTTCTTCGTAAAGCGCCTGCCCCAAACCCTGGGCGATGCCTCCGTGGATCTGACCCTCGACAATCAGGGGGTTGATGATATTGCCGCAATCGTCGACGGCGATATACCGAAGGATTTCCACTTCGCCGGTTTCCGCGTCCACCTCCACGATGGCGATATGGGTGCCGAACGGGTAGGTGAAGTTGGAGGGTTCGAAAAAGTGCGTGGCGGCCATCCCCGGCTCGGTATCCGGCGGCAGATTTACGCCCCCGTGTGCGGCCATGGAGATATCAGTCAGCGTCACCCCCTGGTCGGGCGACCCCTTGACGCCGTATTTGCCGTCTTCGACCACAATATCCTGGGGATTGCTCTCCAGCAGGTGCGCGGCGATGTTGACGGCTTTTTCCTTGACCTTTTCCATGGCCATCACCATGGCCGTACCGCCCACCGCGGTCGCGCGGGAGCCGAACGTCCCGATGCCGTACTGCACGGTCTCCGTATCGCCGTGGATGATCCGCACGTCGTCGATGTCCACGCCCAGGCCGTCGGCGATGAGTTGCGCAAACGTGGTCTCCTGGCCCTGGCCGTGGGGCGAGACGCCCGTGAGAACGGTGACTTTGCCCGTGGGGTCCACGCGCACCGTGCCGCTCTCCCAGCCGCCGGCCGGCATGGCGGCCGAGGGGCCCATCCCGCAGATCTCCACGTACGTGGAGAAACCGATGCCGAGGTACCGGCCCTGCTCGCGGGCCTCCGCCTGTTCCCGGCGGAAGCCTTCGTAGTCGATCTTCCTGAGCGCCTTGTTCAGCGCGATCTCGTAGTCGCCGCTGTCGTAGGCAACGGCCGTACCGGTCTCGAAGGGAAATTCGTCCTTACCGATGAAGTTCCTGCGCCGGACCTCGAGGGGGTCCATATCCAGATCGAAAGCCACACAGTCCAGCATACGCTCGATGAGGTAGGTGGCTTCCGGCCTTCCCGCGCCCCGGTAGGCATCGGTGGCCATCTTGTTGGTGAACGCGGCAGTGAGTTCCATCGAGACGTTCTGGAACTTGTAACAGCCGCAGAGCATCAGCCCCGTGAGCGTGGGGATGGCCGGGGTGAGCAACTGGTAATAGGCGCCCACGTCGGCCTCAACGGTGTATTTGAGCCCCAGGATGGTCCCATCGTTCTTGACGGGGATCTCCACGTCGCCGACCTGGTCGCGCCCGTGGATCGTGTGCAGGAAGTTCTCACGCCTGCTCTCAATCCACTTGACCGGCTTCTTGAGCTGAATCGCGAGGTGCCCCACCAGGGCTTCCTCGGCGTATACATTCAGCTTGCAGCCGAAACCGCCGCCCACTTCCGGCGCGATGACATGGACGAGTTGTTCCGGCCGGCCGAGAATGACCGAGAGCTGTGTCTTGAGCAGATGCGGGATCTGGGTGGAGGACCAGACCGTGAGCTTGTCGTCGCCGGGCTGAAACCGCGCGACCACCCCCCGGGTCTCCAGCGGGTTCGGCACCAGGCGCTGGTGGTCGAAGCGCTGTTTCACCACGCGGTCGGCCTGGGCGAAAGCGTCGTCGATGTCGCCGCCGGCAATGGCCCAGGTGAAGGCCTGGTTGCTGCCGAATTCCTCGTGCAGAAGGGGCGCGCCGTCCTTCAGCGCGGCCTCCGCGGAGTTGACGGCGTCGAGTGGATCGTAGTCCACCTCGATGAGTTCAGCCGCGTCGCTGGCGGTGTAGGGGCTGTCGGCCACCACGGCCGCTACCGGCTCGCCTACGAACCGCACTTTACCATGAGCCAGGACCGGGTGTTCGGGAACCTGGATACCTGGAAAGGCCTCGGGATCGGTGGTGGCGCAAGGTATGGTGCCGATATTGCCCTTGAGATCGTCGCCGGTCACCACGGCGACCACGCCCGGATGGTCGGCGGCGGCGGTGGTGTCGATGCCGCGGATGTGCGCGTGTCCGTATGGGCTTCGGAGGACGGCCACGTGAAGCGTACCGGGCAGTTGGATGTCGTCTACGTACTGCGCAAGGCCCTGGATCAGCCGGGGATCTTCCCTACGCTTGATTCTGGCGCCTACTGACTTGCTGACAGGCATGGAAGACCTCCTTTCAAGACCTCATTTTTCTGGCTGCGTACTGAACAGCGTCCACGATGTGCTGGTATCCGGTACAACGGCAGAGGTTGCCCTCGATGCCGCGCCGGATCTGCGCCTCGGTGGGTCGCGAGTTGCGCTGCAGTAACTGGTGGGCGGCGATGATCATTCCGGGGGTGCAGAAGCCGCACTGCAGGCCGTGGCACTCCCAGAATCCCTCCTGTACGGGGTGAAGTTCGCCGTTCTCGGCCAGACCTTCGATGGTGGTGATTTCGGCGCCGTTCGCCTGTACCGCGAGCAGGGTACAGGATTTCACCGCCTGCCCGTTGAGCATGACGGTGCAGGCGCCGCAGAGGCTGGTTTCGCAGCCTACGTGTGTGCCGGTCAGGCCCACGACGTCGCGCAGATAATGCACAAGCAGCAGTCTGGGCTCCACGTCGTGGCTGTGGCGCTCGCCGTTTATGGTGACTTCCACGTTCACGGACCACCTCCTTTTTTTGTGTTTCCCGATTTCGCGGTCCCGTTAACGATTTTCCGCGCCAGGCGGAGTTGGCAAAATTAGGGGTGATGAAGGTACGCATAATCGATGCGCCTGCGCAAGCGGATTTTTCCAAGCCGGGGGAACAGCGCATCGAAGCGGAACGGCCGGGCGTGGACAGGGTCGACACGCTTGCCTTTTTCAATTCGCGTCTTTAATATTGTACCCATAATTGGGGGGCGTGGATTCCGGTCTCGGGTTCCGGACAGTCCAGGGTCAGACACGTCGGACGGTCGACATTCTTCACTGAAATTCTTGTTCATAAAGGGTACGAAAAGTGGATCCGCAACTCTATTACGTGGGAGACCCGATGTGTTCGTGGTGCTGGGGCTTCAGGCCGGTGCTGCAGGCGATTGTTTCGGCCCTTCCGGCGTCCGTTCCCCTCGTGTACGTCATGGGCGGGCTTGCGAAGGATTCGGACGAACCGATGCCCGAAGAGACACGCGCGTACGTGCAGCGGAACTGGCGGGACGTTTCGGCAACGACAGGGGCGGAATTCAACTGGGATTTCTGGCGCAAATGCGAACCGCGCCGTTCCACCTACCCCGCCTGCCGCGCGGTGCTGGCGGCGAGGGCGCAGCGTGAAGACGCCGTGCCCGATATGTTCGACGCCATCCAGCGGGCGTATTACCGGGAGGCGCGGAACCCCTCGGATATCGAAACGCTGACCGCGGTGGCCGGGTCGCTGTCTCCTGCGCTGGACGTGGAGATGTTCGAACGGGATATCAGATCGCCGGAGATCGAATCGGATTTGCAGGCAGAATTCAACCTGCGCCGGACGATGGGCGTCCGCGAATTTCCGAGCGTTGTTGTAAAACGCGGAGAGGCGCAGACGGACGTCGTTCGCGGCTGGGCGAACGCCGAAACGGCGATCGCGCGGCTGGAAACAGCTCTGGGCGGGNNACGAAAACCGGACTCACACGGAGACACGAAGGCACAAAGAAAAGCTCTCAGCTATCAGCCTTCAGCAGTCAGCTAAAAACGAGAGGCAAGATCAAAAGCCGCCTCTCCTCCCAGCCGCGCAAACCTCTACCCCCGACCTCGTCTCCTGTGAGGAGAGGGGTGCAGAAGCAAGACCGGAGAGAAGGAGAGCAGGAAATCGATAGGTTGGCAGGACTCGAAATACCGATAGCCATATCCGATAGGGCACTTGTACGAATGCATCTGCCAGCGCGTTGGGACAACTGTGAATTACTGCTGCGAGCCTTCAACGAAAGATGCGTGGAATACTTGATAATTGGAAGCATGGCCAGGTCCTATTACCGTCCTCTGCACAGTGTCGGCGACATGGACCTGCTATACAACCCTGAGCCAGAGAATGCAAAAAAGTTGGGGGATGCACTTTACTATGTAAATTACACCCTTCTATCACGTACGGAATTTATCGATTATACAAAACTCACCTCCAGCGGACTGCAAATTCGAATAAACGATCACATTGATGCGGATATTCTTACGCCGCTGCATGGCTTCAGTTTTCGAAACGCATTCTGTCGTTCGATTGCTATCGAAGTAGCTGCTGGTATACCTGTTCGAATCGCATCCGAGCACGATTTGGAAATACTGGACTCACTAAGAGATGCCCGCGAGCGCGACGAGCGCACAAGTTGAAACCCTACGAGGCAGGCCATATCTCTGCCGTCTCCCGTCTTCCGTCTACCCACTTTTAAACTCAGTCCTGTACCACGAAGTGCTTAAATCAATCATTTCAAGGAGGTTATACCAATGGCGGAAAGCGAACCCATTACCCAGGAACAGATGAACGAGTTTCTGTTTACGCAGATCGTACTGATGTTTCAGGGGGCGGCCTGGCAGCATCTGGGCAAGGTGATGAACCCTGCGACCAACAAGGTGGAACGGGACCTCGCCCAGGCGAAGAACACCATTGACATCCTGGGCATGCTGCAGGCGAAGACGAAGGGCAACCTCAGCGACAACGAACAGAAGTTCCTCGAGCACGCGCTATACGAGTTGAGAATGAACTACATCGACGAAGCGAACAAGGGTCCGGACGAGACAGAAGCGCCCGGCGACGAGGCCGAGGCGCCAACAGCCGACGCCGAAGCGGGCGCGGAGGAAAGCGGCGACGATACCGCCGAAAGCACCGAAGCCGAGGCGCCGGAACAGGAGGCGCCGGCGGAGGAGAGCGGCGGTAACGCTGCCGAAACCGCTGAAGCGGAGGCGCCGAAGGACGACGCAGAATCGGAGTCGAAGGAGGAATCGGGTTGAAGCGTTTCCTCCTCCCCGGCGCGGCGCTGTTCCTTTTCTGGTCCGCCGGATGCGCGTATTATTCGACATCCGCGACCGGGGGATCGGGTTTCCGCTCGGTGGCCATTCCGCTGATGGAAAACGAGAGCCTCGAACCGGAAATCCAGCAGGCGCTCACCGACAGCCTGATCCAGGCCTTTCTCCAGGACGCGGCGCTGCGGGTCGCAGACGAAGACCGAGCGGACATCGTGCTTCGCGGTACCATCGTGGAAGTGCGGGACGACCCGTTCACCTACCGCGGCCAGGAGGACCAGTTCCAGATCTCGGTCTTTATGGACGTCAGCTGTTACGACGTGAAGAACAAGAAGCTGCTGTGGGAGGAAAAACGCCTGAAGGGATACGGCATCTACAGCGCCGCCGGCCAGCGCGAAGAAGCCCGCCTGGAGGGCCTCGGCGCGGCGTTCGAGATCCTGACGCGGGATATCGTGGACAGGACGCAGGTTGGCGGTTGGTAGCGAAAGACCATCGAGGGCGCGAACAGGGGAACATGGATAGACCTGTCTGCGTGCGTGCCACACGCACAGGCAGGCAGGATAGGCAAGAGGCCAGAAAAGCGGTACAACCATTCAGACGGGGCAAAGCAAGGCACGGGCGGGAACGGATGCCGACAAGATACGCTTCGGAATTGAGAAGACAGACTGAAAAGCTGGTAAATTGATGCCCATTTTTGAATGGTCTCTTTTAGTTCTAATCCCGTCCCTCCATGTTTAACGGTTTTGGTTTGCCAATTTTTCTGTGCTTTCTGCGCCTTTTGTGGCCTTCGCTTTTTTGTTGTTTCATCCGGGTTTATCCTGTTCATCCTGCCTGCCTGTGCGTGTGGCACGCACGCAGACAGGTCCATCCATGTAAATTGTCTTTGGTTTGACTCCTGCGAAGGGGGTGCGTGATGCCGTATATCGATGTCATTCCTCCGGACAGGGCCTCCGGCCTGTTGAAGCGGCTGTATGACGCGGCGATGAAGCGGGCCGGGCGGATCTGGGGCATCGTCTCCATCATGAGCCCCAACCCCCCCGCCATGAAGGCGTCGCTGGATTTCTACGGCACGTTGATGCACGGCCCCTCCCCCCTCAGCCGCGCGCGGCGGGAGATGCTCGCCGTGGTGGTCTCGGCCGCGAACCACTGCGTGTACTGAATACGCGCGCACGCCCACGACCTCCGTGCCGAGGTCGCCGGAGAGTTCGACGTTGAGGATGGCGAAGAAGCCGACCGGCTGGTCCATCAGTTGGCCGCGGACTGGCGCCAAGCCCCCCTCTCCCCCGCCGACCGCGCGCTGTGCGCCTTCGCGGAGAAGCTCAGCCTGGACCCGCATGCTTCAACGGCCGCGGACGTCGACCGGCTGCGCGAGCATGGCCTGGACGACCGCGCCATCCACGACGCCGTCCAGATCATCGGCTTCTTCAATTATATCAACCGCGTGGCCGATGCGCTGGGCGTTGAGCCGGAGTCCTTCACGAAGGCATGGGAAAGACAGAAAAACGGGGAACATGGATCAAAAGAATAGGTAGGATATAAGGCGGGAAGATCCCAAGAATAACACAATCAACATCGTTGGCGAGATTGCGTGAAATGGATGACGTCTTCGAAGGTAAAGAGTGAACGGAGTGTGGTTGGGTGAATTATCAGGGAGGACGACAAATAGCCGAATGGTCAATCAGGAATCATTCGTGCGTTACGAGGCGTTCGACGCGTATCTCGTCTGCCTTCTCCATCGCCTGCGCCAGGTCGTAGGCCGCCTGCATCCGGTACCACGTTTGGGCGCCGCCGCCGAACGCCTTGTCCAGGCGAATCGCCATCTCGGCTGAGATGCCAGCCTGACCGCTGACGATATCGGACAGGTGTTTGCGGGCGACACCGAGTTTTTTTGCGGCTTCAGCTACGCTCAGTCCAAGCGGTTCCAGGCAATCGTAACGCACCGACAGTCCAGGATGCGGCGGAATTTTCAAGTTCATTTTCTTCTCCTAACGACAATGAGTATAAGATAACATACCTCCCGGCAGAATCAAAATTCGACACGCTTCATCGGCTGGTCAGATGCAATATCGAGGGTTTGTCGGTGCCCCTGTTTTCTGTCGTCCCAAAAAGCATGAAACAATGGATGCACCTGTCTGCGTGCGTACGCACAGGCAGGCAGGATAGGCAGGATAGGCAGGATAGAATCAAAAATCCGTTGGTCATTCTCGCAGCGGACGTCCAGCCCTTCGATGTTCATCGTTCGATCAGGGCAAAAATCCGTCACTTCAGGAACATTTCATACGTTGAGCAGGTATTGATTCAATCGCGTGTTGTCCTGTTTGTTCCGTCCATCTCTGTTTTGATGGGCTTTTTCTTTGGAATTTCCCTTGAATCCGTGACGGTGTTCGGGCGTCTGAAAATTAGCGGCGCCCCTTACCGGCAGCACACGGGATGAGCTGGTTTTCAGGGCTTCTAACCGTGATGCGAAATTCTTTGGGGAAGTAAAACCGCATATATGCAAGTGGATAAAGGTGATTTAACGGCTGATTACCAGGATACACCAGGTCACTGGA
>JAGWBX010000001.1:80671-117121 GCA_021295655.1 Candidatus Latescibacterota bacterium | reverse complement strand
AGCTAGCTGGAGAAACCGGTCTGCTGGATGCGGCCTGAACCGGTGAGGGGGGCCAGGAGTCCGAAACTCGAGCCGGAAGCGCGGAGCGTCGGGTAGCCGGATACGACGTTGGACAGGAGAAAGCCGACGAAGCCGCCCGACGTGAAGATGATAAAATAGCGCGCCGGACCGTAGAGATTGCCGACTTCCGGGCCCAGCTGCCGGATCCACAGCACGTTGAAGAGGATATGCAACAACCCGCCGTGCAGATAGATTGCCGTGAACAGGGTCCACCACGGCGCATTTCCGTATGTCAGGCCCAGAACGATCGTAGGGATTTGTCCCGGTGAGAGCATGCCGAAGAAGCCTCCCCGCATGGACAGTGCGGCATCCAGGTCAAGGAGCAGACTGATCACGTAGAGTGCGACGCACGCGGTGGGAATCAGCGTGAGAACGTCGATTTTCGATCCAAAGAGCCGACTCAGGGAGGGGCCGAGCCCCCAGAGCCCCGGGCGGTAGGCGCCGCAGTACGGGCATTTTTTCTCTTCCGTGCTGATCAGGACAGACCATTGAGGTGGGAGGCATAACGACCCTCTTAGCAAGTTGTGACCGGCCGTTTTGTCGTTGGCGCGCGGCCGGAAGCGAATCGTCATTCCCGCCGCGCCAGGCGGTTCGGGACGCCGCAGCCATCGGCCTGCCGGCAGTGAACGAACCGCACGGTAAGTATCAGGTCTTCGCGGGAGAAACACCGGCGAAGCGCCCCGTGACGGGAGGATTGGCCGTCCAATTCCTGAAAATCAGCGAGAGGCCCGCCAGAAATCGCTCCATTTCCGATTCCGAAGTGCTTCCCATCGCGGCAATCCGTATGGCGGTATCCTGCATCGGGCCGTAACCCGGCGCGATCTGTACGTTCAGCAGGTTCTTCGCCTCATGGATGAATTCCGTCGCCGGGATGGAATCGGGCATCATAATGGTGGTGACCGTTGGGCTGTAGAATGCCGGTTGCGCGAGCAGATCCAGACCGTGCTTCTCTGCCCAGTCCCTCTGCATTCGCGCGAGATTCCTGTGTCGCGCGAAGCGGGCATCGCCTTCGTCCAGCATCTCCTCGAGGCGGGCGACCAGACAACGCAACATCAGGTCGGACACCGTTACGGGCGTCTGCGCGCCCGCGCCGCGTGCATGCCATTCGACCAGGTCCAGCACGTATCCGCGTTTCGCGACGCTTTCTGCCGTCTCCAGTGCTCGATTCGAGACGATCATCACCGACCCGACGGCGGGTATCGCGAAGTCCTTCTGCAGGCTCCACAGGTAGTAGTCCGGTCGCATCGAACCCATGTCAAGGTCAACCGCACCGGCGATACTCACGCCGTCGACGGCGACAAGCATATCCGGCGCCAGGCGGCGCGCATCACGGCATAGGGCGTCGACGGGAAGCATAACCCCGGTAGCGGTCTCGTTGTGTGTCAGCAGTGCGACGTCGTAGCCTCTGCGCAGTGCGGTGTGCCAGCTATGTGACTCAATTCCGTGTCCCCACGGTACCCGAAGCACGTCGACGGCGCGCTCATGCCGCGCGAATACCTCCGCCCAACGGGCCGAGAACGCGCCCATTTCGAGACCCAACGCCCGAAATGCGGGCGGTGTATTGACGGCGACCATTTCCCAGCCGTAACTGCCCGTATGTCCGAAGATGAGTGGCGTGAATGCTGCCGGAACGTGGAATGCCTCGCGCAGGAGGGCCACCGTCTGCGAGTACAGGGACTTGAAGTCGTTAGAACGGTGGGAGTACGTCGCCCGATAGGCCCGGATTGTACGTTCGACCGCCGGCGTGAGCGCGTGCGGTCCCGGGGTCCAGAGTGCGGTGTCCGGCAGGCGGTATTGCATGAATTCGTCGTGCCGCGCAGTTTTCATCAGACCGCCTCCGGCGAATGATCTTGAGGGTGGCCGGGTAGACGATAAACAACAACAGTGCCCGTTAAACAGGCAGGTTTAACGGGCTTTCACGTGTAAAACTGGAGCGGGAAACGGGACTCGAACCCGCGACCCCAACCTTGGCAAGGTTGTGCTCTACCAGCTGAGCTATTCCCGCCCCGATGTTCTGCGCCATCAGACGAATTGAAAATTAAGTAATGGTCTGCAGGATGTCAAGGTATAATGCGTAAACGGTCATCCGTTCAGGAATGCGAATTCGTCCGCGGAGGGTTTCTCCTCAAAGAATAACCCCGCCGTTTCCGGCAATGGCGAGCCGAACGGCGTTTAAGGCTGAGGAACACGCGTTTGAGTTGACATTCATGGTTGCGAGGCGCATATTTACGTCTTCGGTGCTGATGGGAATTGTGGCACGACAGATGGCGTTGGACGTTTAATTGGAGCCTGGCGGGATGGTCGAAGAACAGTATGTCCTGGCAATTGACATCGGCGGTACGTTCACGGATCTCGTCCTTCTTGATTGCCATACCGGCCGTCAGGCGATAGCCAAGGTGCCTACGACTTATCCTGATCCTTCCGATGCCGTGCTGTCCGGTATCGACTCTTTACCGGGCTTTTGCGACCCTGGCGCCGTTCAACGCGTCATCCACGGTACGACGCTGGTGACCAACACGCTGATCGAGCGCAAGGGTGCGCGAACCGGACTGATCACGACGGCGGGGTTTCGGGATGCGCTGGAGATCGGGCGCGAAGGTCGGTACGATATCTATGATCTCCGCCTGGAGTTGCCCGAACCGCTGGTGGAACGCAGACTGAGATTCGGAGCGCTCGAGCGCATGAACGTAAGGGGAGAGATACTCGAGCACCTGGATGAATCGTCAATCCGGGACGCGTGCAGTACGTTTCTGGATGAAGGGGTGGAAGCTGTTGCCATCTGCTTTCTGCACGCATACGCCAACCCCGAACACGAACGTCAGGCGGCGCGGATTGTGGGGAAAGCGATGCCCGGCGTACCGGTCTCGGTTTCCCACCAGGTATCGCCCGAATTGCGGGAATACGACAGGACGTCCACCACCGTCGCCAATGCCTACGTGCAACCTCTCGCCCGCCGGTATCTGGCCGGTCTGTCCGGGGGCCTGGAAGCAAAAGGGATCGAAGCACCGTTGCACATCATGCTGTCCAACGGCGGCGTCTGCTCGGCCGAGACCGCCGCGAGCTTTCCTGTCCGCCTTGTCGAATCCGGTCCCAGCGGCGGCGCGTTGTCAGCCGCTTATTGGGGCGGCCGTTCGGACCTGAGGAATGTGCTCGCGTTCGATATGGGTGGCACGACGGCGAAAGCCGTGCTTGGCAGCGACGGCGCGTTTCCCGTTACAACCGAATCCGAGGTGGCGCGTGTCTATCGTTTCAAGCGCGGGAGCGGATTGCCGCTGCTGGTCCCGGTACTGGATATGATTGAAATCGGCGCTGGGGGCGGAAGTATCGCGCACCTGAACGAGATGGGGCTGCCAGCCGTCGGTCCCGAAAGCGCGGGATCCGTTCCCGGTCCCGCCTGCTACGGGCAGGGAGGAGTTGCGCCCACTGTTACCGATGCCGACCTGATTCTGGGGATGCTGAATCCCGGCTATTTCCTGGGTGGAAAGATGGCATTGGACCTCGACCGTGCTCGCCGCGCGGTGCAGGGGCTGTCGAAGCGGCTCGGTATGGACGTGAATCGCATGGCATGGGGCATTCACCGAATGATCAACGAGAACATGGCAAATGCCGCTCGCGTTCACGCGGCCGAGCGGGGCATCGACATCCGTGGCTATGCCATGGTCGCAACTGGAGGCGCCGGGCCCGTACATGCCTGCGGCGTGGCCGAGCGGCTCGGAATACGTACGGTGATCGTGCCGCCTACGGCAGGCGTAAGTTCTGCGTTCGGGCTGATGCTCGCGCCGATTTCGTTCGATTTCGCGAGGAGTTACGTTGCCCGGCTGGGGGCCCTGAATTACGCCAGGCTGAATACCCTGTTCGAAGCCATGGAAACCGAGGGCGCCGACGTTCTGCGGGAGGCGGGCGTGGCGCCCTCCCGGATCCGGATTGAACGCACCGCCGACATGCGGTACGTGGGACAGGGCCACGAAATCAGAATTCCGATTCCGGGGGGCAGACTCAGCCCTCGCAGACTCGACGAAATCCGTGAGAATTTCGATGCGGAATATACCCGGAAATTCACACGCACGTGCGAAGGCGTGGAAATCGAGTCCGTTCACTGGCGGGTCCGGATGTCCGGGCCGAAGCCCGATCTCGGCGACCCGAAACCGCCGCCTTCGACGGACGGGGACGGATTCAAGGGCGTTCGCCCGGTGTTGTTCGATCCGGAATCCGGTCCGGAACCGGCGCCGGTTTTCGACAGATACGGGATTGAATCGGGATTTCGAGCGACCGGACCGGCAATCGTGGAAGAAGCCGAGTCTACTGCCGTTGTGCCGCACGGCTGGACGATTGCCGTGGAGGTGTGCGGCAACCTGCTCCTGACCCGCATGGAGGAATTGGGATAATGACGGCGGAAAAGCTGGATGCCGTACTGCTTGAGGTGTTGTGGAACCGGCTTATATCCATCGTGAACGAGCAGGCTGCCGCGCTGATGCATGCCTCGTTTACAACCGTGGTCCGGGAGGCAGGCGACCTTTCCGCGGGCATTTTCAACCGTACAGGCGAGATGGTCGCGCAGGCGGTGACTGGCACTCCGGGCCATATCAATACCATGGCAACCTGTGTCGGACACTTCGCGAAAGCGCACCCGATAGACAGTTTGAAACCTGGCGACAGCCTGCTTACCAACGATCCATGGCTGGGTTCGGGCCATCTGCACGACATCACCGTGGTCACTCCCGTCTTTCATTGCGGAAAGGCCGTCGGATGGTTCGCCAATACGTGCCACGCCATGGATATCGGAGGGCGGACGCTGGGCGCAGACGCACGCGAGGTATTCGAAGAGGGGCTTCATATTCCGATTATGTACCTGTTCCGGGAGGGAAACGTCAATCGCGATTTAATTGAAATCGTCCGTGCCAACGTCCGCACGCCCGATGCCGTGGTTGGAGACCTGCACGCCCAGCAGGCCGGCAACGACGTGGGTGCCGCGAAACTCACGGAAATGATGTCGGAATACGAAATGGAGGACATCGAGTCCCTCGCGTCAATGATTCTGGACCGGTCGGAGGACGCCACGCGGGATGCGATCGCGGAGATACCCAACGGCACGTACCGGGATGAAGTGGTCATCGACGGTTTCGACCACGCGCTCAAGATCGCGGTTTCCATTCAGGTAAAGGACCGGGATCTTGTTGTCGACTACGATGGCACGTCACCACAGGTGGACCGTGGAATCAACGTGGTCTACAACTATACGCACGCCTATACGACCTACCCGCTGGCGTGTTCAATCAGCCCCGCCGTGCCGAATAACGCCGGCAGTTTCCGGCCTGTTTCGGTGACCGCGCCGCCGGGTACCGTACTCAATGCCACGTTTCCCTGTGCCGTGGGCGCCCGTCATCTGATCGGGCATTTTCTCTCTCAGGCAGTATTCGGCGCCCTGTCCAGGGCAATTCCCGATCGGGTTCTGGCCGACGGCTCGGCCGGGTTGTGGAACACGCAATTGGAGGGACATGATCGGGAAGGTCGGGTGTTTTCCTATATCTTTTTCTCGGCCGGCGGCATGGGCGCCAGGCCCGTTTCGGACGGACTCTCGGCCACGGCCTTTCCCAGCGGCATCAAGGGCGTGCCCGCCGAGGCCATCGAGGCGGTTTCGCCGGTTCTGATGCTGAAGCGGGAGTTGCGCCCGGATTCCGGCGGCCCGGGCCGTTTCCGCGGCGGGCTGGGGCAGGAAATGGTACTGGGAATGGACACCGACTCGGCAGTGCTGCATTCATGTATGTATGACCGCACGAGAAGCCCGGCGCGCGGTTTCCTGGGCGGCGGGAACGGCGCGGTTGGCGAGGTGATCCTCTCCGACGGGTCCCGTCCGCACCCGAAGGGAAAATACGAACTTCAACCGGGGCAGACGGTAACCCTGAGGCTTCCTGGCGGTGGCGGCTACTTTTCTCCGCAGGACCGGGACCCCGATCGGATACTGAATGACGTACGGCAGGGACGCGTGTCCCCGGAGGCGGCCCGGGACGAGTACGGTGTGGTGGTGGACGTCCGGAACTGGGAGGTCGACCGGGCTGCCACGGAAGCGCTCAGGGAGGCTCCAGGGGAGAATCCCGGGTGATTTGGGTCCGCAGGAGTAAACGACGCGGCGAGATTTCCAATTTTGTTGAACCGAAACTTTAATATGAATTTGTAACCTGCTGCAAAGCAAACAGTTACATAGGGAGTTTCCGTGGGAAAATGCGATACCGACGACGGTTACCGAGGGATCTGGTGGTGGGACACACCCACGGACAATGAGTACAAATACGCCTATTACAGCGGTGGATTCGCGACCTACACCGCCAAACACATCCCGCTGGCATACTATTCCGACGCGGCCCACAAAACGTATTTCTGTTACGGAGGGACGTACAGGGACAAGAACCAGATCCTCGCAATGGTTTCCTATTACGATCACGCCACCGGGACGGTCCCGCGACCGACCATCCTGATGGACAAGGGCACGGCCGATGCACACGACAACCCTGTCCTGATGCTGGACGACGAGGGATACGTCTGGGTCTTCGTAAGCGCGCACGGTACCGCGAGGCCGGCGTATATCTTCAAGAGCGATGAGCCCTATTCCGTGGATGCATTCGAATGTGTGCAGGAGACGAACTTCTCCTATCCCCAACCCTGGCATGTTCAGGACCATGGATTTCTGTTTCTGCATACCCGGTACCTCGGAGGCCGATGGCGCAAACTGGTCTCCACACGGAGCGTTATCCAAAATCGGCCACGGTCACTACCAGGTCAGCTGGCGAAGGGGCAAGCGGATTGGTACCGCGTTCAACTATCATCCGGTCAAAAAGCCGGGCCCACCCCGGACCAATCTGTATTATCTTCAGACCGACGATTTCGGTGAAACCTGGAAGAATGCCACGGGAGAAAACATGGACCTCCCGCTGGTGTGCCCCCACAACGGCGCGTTTGTGCATGACTATGAACATGAGGGCCTGCAAGTGTTTGTAAAGGATCTGAATTTCGACGCGCATGGCAATCCCGTTATCCTGATTCTGACCAGCCGGGGGATGGAGACCGGCCCGCAGAACGGTCCGCGCGTCTGGACCACGGTCCGGTGGACAGGTGCCGAATGGGAAGTCCGCGAGGCGTTTCCGTCCGACAACAACTACGACGCCGGGGGACTACATATCGAACCGGACGGCACCTGGCGGATCATCGCGCCCACCGAAACGGGTCCTCAGCCCTACAATACGGGAGGAGAGGTGGCCGTGTGGACCAGCGTCAATGAGGGGGCCGCGTGGGAGAGAACCTGCCTGGCAACGCGAGGCAGTATATACAACCATACCTACGTGCGCAGGCCCGTAAACGCACACCCGGAATTCTATGCCTTCTGGGCGGATGGACATACGCGTCAACCTTCAGATTCCCGTCTCTACTTCTGCAACAGGAGCGGAGAACGCGTGTTCCGCCTTCCTGCGCTGATGACCGGGGACAAATATGATCCCGAGAGGGTGGTCCCAAACGAGGTCATCGAGGAAGCCGGAGCCGCGGGCGAACAGGGACGTCGTCAATGGAAGGGAAAGGCCGTCCGATGAAGGGTATTGTACTCTCAGGTGGGCTGGGAACCCGGCTGTACCCGCTCACGACTTCGGTTTCAAAGCAGATTTTGCCCATTTTCGACAAACCGATGATCTATTACCCGCTTTCGGTCCTGATGCTGGCCAACATCCGGGAATTCCTGATCATTTCGTCGCCCGAACATATAGAGCTCTACAGGAACCTGCTGGGTGACGGCAACCGTCTGGGTCTGCGGATCGACTATGCGATTCAGCCCCGTCCCGAGGGGGTCGCGCAGTCGTTCCTCATCGGTGAGGACTTCATCGGCGGCGAGCCATGCGCGCTTATATTCGGAGACAATTTCTTCTACGGCCACGGTCTTTCCGGTTTGCTGGAGCAAGCGGGCGAACACGACGAGGGCGGATTGGTTTTTGCCTACTACGTGCAGGATCCCGAGAGATACGGCGTGGTTGAGTTCGATGCTCGCAACAACGTGGTGGGCATCGAAGAAAAACCGAAACGTCCAAGGTCGAATTACGCGGTTACCGGGCTCTACTTCTACGACGGAAGCGTGGTGGATATCGCAAAGGGATTGAAGCCTTCGAACCGCGGGGAATTGGAAATCACCGACTTGAACAACGAGTATCTCAGGCAGGGTGAATTGCGGGTCCAGCTGCTGGGTCGGGGAATCGCGTACCTCGACACGGGAACTCACGAGAGCCTTCTGGAAGCAAGCAATTTCGTGCAGATAGTCGAACACCGGCAGGGGTTGAAAATCGCGTGCCTGGAAGAAATCGCGTTTCGAAAAGGGTATATCAGCGCGGGACAGCTTGAGGACATCGCGAACTATTCGGAAGAAAACGAGTATTGTCGGTACCTGAAACGGTTGTTGGCATCGCGAATATGATCCGCTGGATTCCGGCGCCGTCCTCGAACCCTTTGCCGTATTGGGTCGGACGGGTGCTCACGCAAGGTTTTGATACCCTTGCCAGGGTTTTGCGTTTCGGGCGGCACCAGAACGTCCGCGTAACGAGAGGAACTCCACGTGTCTCGGGCTCCGTGCATCCGGACCTCGCGAATCACTGCGTACCTCCGCACAACGAAAGCGATCTGCATGGTAGCCCTTCTTTCGTTTCTTGTGGGCTGCGGTGAAGATCCGTTGTCGCCTGAGGAAGCGATACTGGGTACCTGGATACTGACCCAGGCAGGAAACCAGCCCGTGACGGTGAACTACAGGCTGGTTTTCGAAGTAAACGGTGTTTACACGTTTATCAATACGATCTTCGACGGAAGTCAGATAACGTCAACCGGAAATTGGCGAATCGAGCAGGGGGCCCTGTTTCTGGACGCTCTGGACTTTGGGTACTCCATTGACAACAACGAACTGACGCTCTATGCGACGGATGGTACGGTATTCGTCTATACGAAGCAGTAGCTCTCCACGGGACCTCCGTACTTCGGCTTGAACAACGGCCGAGACGAAAGGTATCGTAACGAATGCGAAGAGATAACAGCATCGGCGCCCGGCGTACGGACGAATCGAGCCGCGATAGGGCGAGCCGGGTGACGACGGACTCTCGAGGATAGGCGATGCGCGTTGATCCTTCCATCCGCCTGAGGGATCTGAATTCCAGGCTCGACCGGTGCATCGAACTCGCAAGGGGCAAAATCACGTGCATATCCGAGACATGGGACCCCTGCCGAGGCGCGCCGGTCTATACGGTGGGCGGGAAATACGCCGCCCGGGGATGGACGGAATGGACGCAGGGATTCCAGTACGGGTGCGCGATCTTGCTGTTCGATGCCCTTGGAGAGAAGCGGTTTCTCGATATTGGCCGTCGGGGAACCGTGGACCGTATGGCGCCGCACGTGACGCACACGGGTGTGCACGACCATGGATTCAACAATATATCGACCTATGGCAACCTCAGGCGGCTGATGCTTGAAGGCGCCATCCAGGACGATTTTTGGGAACAGCAGTTTTATGAGCTTGCCCTGAAAGCATCCGGTGCGGTGCAGGGGGCACGCTGGACGACGATTCGGGACGGAAAGGGGTATATTCCATCGTTTAACGGCGCTCATTCGCTGTTTTCCGACACGATCCGTACCTGCCGGTCCCTCGGACTCGCACACGTATTGGGCCACGTCCTGATGGGAGAAAACGACCGGGCGATTTCGCTTCTCGATCGCATGATCGCACACGCGGAAACAACCGCCAGGTTCAATGTCTATTACGGCGACGGCCGCGATTCATACGACATAAGAGGGCGGGTGGCGCATGAGTCCATCTTCAACGTGCAGGACGGTAATTTCAGATGTCCGGGTACACAACAGGGATATTCGCCATTTTCCACGTGGACGCGGGGCCTCGCGTGGATAATCACGGGATATTCCGAATTGCTGGAATTTCTGGTGGTCGTGGATGATGAAGACCTTTGCGGGTGCGGCGGTCGCGACCATGTCGCGGAATTCATGACCCGGGCGGCAACCGCGGCGGCAGACTACTACCTCGACGGCGCGTCCGCGGCGGACGGAGTCCCTTACTGGGATACCGGCGCACCGGGATTGACGCAGATGGGAGATTATCTCGGCCGGGCCGCGGATCCGTTCAATGAATTCGAGCCCGTGGACAGTTCGGCCGCTGCAATTGCGGCCCAGGGACTGTACCGTCTGGGCAGGTACCTGGGCGGCAATGCGGGGGCGTCGTACACGAGGGCGGCGTTGACGGTCGCCCGGACGTTGTTCGATGCCCCGTACCTGTCCGACGATGCGCATCACGAGGGGCTGATCCTGCATTCTGTTTATCACCGTCCCAATGGATGGGATCGTCGCCGAGAGGGTCAGAACGTGCCAAACGGTGAAGCTTCGATGTGGGGAGACTATCACGCATTGGAACTGGCGGTGCTGCTGAAACGTGAAATTAACGGGCAACCGTATATGACGTTCTTCGATCCGAAGGCCGGATGAATTCGATGCGGCGGATCGCGCCGGCGCCGGGACCATGCGCCGCGCCGGCCGTAACGGCAATGGGTTACCGGGAGTTGAAGATGCCCATGCGGAATCCGATCGGTTCCGCGGCTTGATCGGATTGCCATTGTACGCGTCGAAGACGATCGCGCGCATACAGGACGGATCCACCAATGAGACCGAAAACGAAATGGGTTACCTCACGGAGTCCGTGCGCGAACACACTCAGATACGCAATCCTGTTGTTCATGTCTGTCGTGTCGTGGTCGACGCCTGCGAAGAGTAACGAACAGGCGCCGTTCGATTTCGGTCCCCTCGACCGCTTGTTGGGCAGGTTCGTGGACTCGCGAGGATGGGTTGATTACGCTGGTATCAAGGCTGATCCAACCGACCTCCGAATTATCCTGACCCGCTTGAGGGAAGTAAGCCCGGAGAGCCACCCTGCCATGTTTCCCGACAGGGAAGATCAGCTGGCGTATTGGATCAACGCTTACAACGCGTTTGTCATTGCCGGGGTGGTCAATGCGTATCCCGCAACGAGTGTCAGGAACATCCATCCGCAACCGGGATTCTTCAAGGTGTACCACGTCGTCGGCGGCAAGTCCAGATCGCTCGACGATATTGAGCACAATATTGTCCGCAAGGAGTTTGGCGATCCCCGAATCCACGCCGCATTGAATTGTGCGGCAGCATCTTGTCCAAGGCTGCGACCGGAAGCCTATCTTCCTGAACGGCTGGAGAAACAACTGGATGCGGCCGTCCGGGAGTTTATCCGCGATCCGCAGCACGTCAGGGTGGACCGTAACAGCGGGACACTGATTCTCTCGAAAATACTCGATTGGTTCGGTAGCGATTTCACCGACTGGTATAAGCGCACAATGCGGGTGGATGACGCTCGGATTACGGACTATCTGAATATCCATCTCGCCGAGGAAGATCGTGCCTATTTGCGTTCACGTCCTCAGATCACCATTAAATTCCTTCCGTACGATTGGACGCTCAACGACCTGGCGTTGCACCAGGATGCAATCCGTTAACTCAATAACAATGCCACGAAACGGCGCCAAAAGCCGGGCGCTCGGCGCTATGGCCGTGTCGTTCGGTCCGATGGGTACCGCTATCTGAATGAAGGAAAACCGCCGGTCTGCCGTTTACGCAAAGGAGATTCCCATGGGAGCGCCGTCGGAACTGCTTGCAATTCAACCCCGATTCCAGGAAGAAGCGCCCGTCAGACCATTGTCGTTCGGGGCGCGTCTCAAGCGTGAGGGTGTCGTTCTGCGGCGTGAGGCATTGGAGACGCTTCAGATCAACGTCGGGAAGCTGTGCAACCAGGCGTGCAGGCATTGTCACGTCGATGCCGGTCCGCACCGCACGGAGGTGATGACCCGGGAAACGATGCGGTCGATCCTGACGTTTCTCGCCGCCACGGATATTCCTCTGGTTGATATCACCGGCGGCGCGCCTGAGGTGAACCCCGATTTCAGATATCTGGTCAGGCAGGTCCGACGGCTTGGTCGCAGCGTCATGGTACGGTGCAACCTTACCGTAATATTTGAACCGGACCAGGAAGACCTGCCCGATTTCTACCGCGAGCACGAAGTGGAACTGGTCTGTTCATTGCCGTGTTATCTGGAGGAAAATGTCGATCAGCAGCGTGGAAAAGGCGTATTCTTCGATAGCATCGAGGCGCTCAAACGCCTGAATGCCATCGGATACGGAAAACCGGATTCGGGCCTGTTGCTTCACCTTGTGTACAATCCGGTCGGTGCTTCGCTCCCGCCGCCGCAGGCCGAACTCGAGACCGACTATAAACGGGCCCTGGACGAGCGGTACGGCATTTCGTTCAATCGGCTCTTTACAATAACGAATATGCCGATCAGCCGGTTTAACGACTATCTGAGGCGTCGCGGAGAGTACGACGACTACACCCGGACGCTGCGGGACCAATTCAACGCGCAGACGATCGATCGCCTTATGTGCCGTTTTCTCGTGAGCGTAGATTGGGAAGGCAACATCTACGACTGCGATTTCAACCAGATGCTGGACATGCATCTGTCCGGCCGGCCGAAAAAACTGTGGGAGGTGTCGCCGGGATGGTTGGTCGACAGAAGGGTCCGTATCGCCGACCATTGTTTCGGTTGCACCGCCGGCGGCGGAAGCAGTTGCGGCGGCGAACTGGCTTGAACGTCGGGGCGCCGTTTACGTTCTCAGGCAGAACGTGAGCGAAGGGGTCGCCCGATTCGAGCGGGCGGCTCCGGCGCATTATCCGCGGCTTCGAGAAACGCTCGGATCCGGTGGCATATTTCATCTCTGACGCTTCGAAAGACGGACATGCGTTCTTCCTCGATTCCGGTTGTTTCCGCCGGATCGTCGATTTCCCAGTGGAGACGTTCGGTAGCGGCGGGGTAGACGGGGCAGTTGTCATTTGCCCGGGCGCACACGGTAATGACGACGTCCATTCGGGGGGCCGCGAAGGTTTCGGGCCCCTTCGACTGCTGCCTGGAGATGTCGATGCCGACCTCGGCCATTGCCTTCACTGCAAGCGGATTCAGCGGGACGGGACGGGTGCCCGCACTCAGAGATTCGAAACGTTCTCCCGCCAGATGCCGGAGGAAGCCTTCCGCCATCTGGCTCCTGCAGGAGTTTCCGGTGCAGAGAAACAAGACCCGTTTTCTGTGGTCGCCTGTCGGTTTCATCCACGGGTTCCCGACGAAATAACGTCAACCGAAAGGGTAATCGACGATGGCGGCAGGCACCGGATAACGTCGCAGGCTTGAAAATCCAGTACCAGGGTCAGCCGCGCGTCGCCGGGCGGAAGAGGATCGATTTCCAGGGTCGCGGGCATCGTGACTTCGCCTTCGTAAACCGCCAGGGGCCGATCGGCGAAGGGAAAACGGAGGATCTTTCCGGTCGGACAGGAAATCTCGACGCCTTCGATCGGATGTCCGGAGGAAATGCCGAGCGTCGTCGGCATCGGAAAATCCAGCGAAGCGGGGTTGGCATTGATATGCCAGCCCTTCTTTACTTTCAGCGTCACGAGGAGCGAAAGCCGCCCCCCGTAAACCGGTGGCGCGGCGCGCACCGGCGACCATCACCGCCAGGAGCGTACCGCGGAGCGGAGCATCTGTTCTGTGCAGGATCATGGGAACGGGAATGGAAGATATGGCGCATCCCGATGTTCACGGTCTCACCGGTGAACGCGGGGCAGCGCGCTGGATCGGGTACCGGGGTCGTCAGCAGCGCTGGAACTCAGCGTGAAAACGCGAGCCTGATTTTGTCCACGGCCTCTGCAATGTCGTCCAGGTCGTCCCGGGTGCCGAGTAGCATGGACTGATAGAACCAAACACTGTGCCTGCACACGAATTCAACATGCGGACAGGGAAGCCTGCGTACTCGATCGGGATATTCCTGCGTGACGCTTTTCAGGGCGCCCTCGTCCGTAAGCGGTCGCTGGTAGCCGGGGGTGCAGTCGATCCCCTCGGCAGTCAGGGCCGTGATGAATTCGTCTCTGCTTCGACCGCCGAATTGCTCCGGGTCGTAGCGTGTCATGTAGAGATGATACCCGTGCCGTGTGACCCAGGGACGCGCCGCCGGCGGGGTCAAGCCGCCGATCCTTCGCAGTTCCCGGGTCAGATAGGCCGCGTTGCGGCTTCGAACCTCGGTCTGAACTTGAAGGCTCTTGAGTCTGACCAGAAGGATGCACGCGAGGTATTCGGAGGTCCTGTAGTTCCATCCGTGCCGCGGGTATTCCCACCGTTCGCCGCCAGGGCGCCGACCGACATCCTTGAAAGCGCACGCCCGTTCGTATATCTGCGGACGGTCGGTGACAAGACAGCCCCCTTCTCCGGCCGTCAGGTTTTTGCTCGACTGAAAGCTGTAGGCGCCAACATCACCGAGCGGCCCGACCCTTCGCCCGTTGTGTTCGGCGCCATGGGCTTGAGCGGCATCTTCAATGACCACCAGGCCGTGTCTGTGGGCGATGGCGTTCAGGGCGTCCATATCCGCGGGGTGCCCCCCGATATGCACAGGAAGAATGCCTACCGTCCGATCGGTTATGGCCGCCTGGACCGCGTTCGGGTCGAGTGTAAAGCTCACCGGGTCGATATCCACCAATGCCAGCCTGCATCGCACGGAAAGGGCGGCGCTGGCCGTAGCGATAAATGTATAGTTCGGGATGATGATTTCTCCGCCTTCCCGGAGACCGTCGAGATCGAGCGCACCTGCTATGGATGCGGAAATCGCGTCGGTGCCGTGCGGCATCATCAGGCCGTAGCCTGCGCCGCAATAGGCCGCGAATGCGTGACCGAACCGGTCGCTCCTGGTTGCCGGAAGACCCTCTGTTTTTTCAAGGTATACTTCCCGAAGGGCCGGCTCGATTTCGCGTTTCCACTCGGCCTCGGTGGTTGCGGGCCAGGAAGGCCACGGATTCTTGAGTCGATCGCGGACGGGGGTGCCCCCGTTTACCGCCAGCCGGTCTGCGGAAATCACATCTGGCATCGGTTCTCCCGTGAAATGACCGGGACCTTTCCGTCATCTCCGGCCCAGGTATCGGAACGTACACCGCTCCTCGGCATGAAGCCGGAACGACGTGGGTGTTTGTGGAAAAAATACTCGAAGCCGGAGACCGGCGGCTGCTGTAGACAGGAATCAACCGGTCACAAGCTCGCATGCAGCAGCACGGACCCGTCTCTCGCCGTCCACCGCGAGCCCCGCATACCTGGGTTCCATGCCCCCTTCGCGGTGGGCACGGGGGGTACTCAGGTAACCGACGTCGGCGGTCGGCCCCGACAGGACAATCGTGAGCGCACCCCGCGCGGCCGACCTGATCGCGGACGCGGTCTCGACGAAGATTTCACCCGGCAGATGGACAATATTGAACCCACAAGCTGAGACACGTGTTATAGTATAGTCCAGAAATCGTCTTCCCGTTACATAATGCCGACTGCCGTAAGCCTGAAATCGCTGAAGTCCGTCCGACCGTTTCGGCGTTGCCTTGAGTTCGGACTCGACGGCATTGGGATCCTCGTGCGCAAACGTGGGCACCTGAACGGTCTTCTGTGTGACACGCAGATCAACGGAACCGTTCATGCCAGCCTGTTCCAGAGCGTAGAGTGCCGCACCCCCGACACTGTTGCCCACGCGCTCGCAGGTACGACCGGCGCGGCTCACGGGTACCACGTTTCCGATACTGCCGGGAAGAAACAACGCATTGACACCCGCCGATTCCACCACCTTGCGGGCGACGCCCGGATAGTCGGCGGAGACATGCCCGTATTTGTCGGTGCTGCATAGCGCGTGGCAGCCGAATACGATTGCACAGTGGGTCGGATTACCCTCCGTATCGTCAATTCGCATGACGTATACGTTGTCGTCCACGTCGGCATAGGTGAGTTCGGGGCGCGGGTACGGGAACTTGAAGTTGCTCATGACCAGTTTACCGTCACGGTCGTACGAGCGCCGGTTATACAGAATATTGGGAGCGGGTCCGGCGCCCGCGCCCAGGCGGGAGGGCGCCATCGCATCGGCCGCCTCACGGATGGCGGCTGCCATATTGTCCGCGAAATAGTCCTCCCTGCCGTAATATTTGAGTGTCTCGCAGGGAATGCTTACATAGGATTGAAACAGGATGGGCGTGGTGCCTACGTGGGACGCACAGGGCAGGATGTGATCGGGATTCAGCCAGTCGATGTCCTTTACCCGTTCCCTCACGCGGACCATAAGATCTTCTTCGATGCTGAAACAGTCTCCAGCGAGGAAGCTGACGTTGGTGTCCCCGTTCCGAAGGATCAGCGCGCGGAATGAGATCGGATCGTATACACGAAAAGAGCCGTCTGACGGTTCATCGGGTGTGAAGTCCTGTATGCCAAAACCGGCTTCCAGCACGTTTAGCCCTCCCGTGTTGCGATTCATGATGAGAACCTGGCTCATTGATAGCGCAATTTGCCGGGGGCGTCAAGGGATTTCGCGGAGCGTACGCCCTGCTGGACCGTGGATCTTGACGTATCCGACGGTATGGGTTACATTATCGGTTTGTCCGCGCCGGTGCGACCGCTTCGCAACCGGTTTCGCGGTACGTATCAGCTGCAATCCGGCGCAAGCGAGCGCTTCTGCACTGGCGGCACATGACGAACGAGGGAGACCTGATGGAGGCCCTGTTATCGGCACTTGAACGGGAACTGTCCGGCGAGGTACGGTTCGATAAGGCCTCGCGGTTACTGTACAGTACCGATGCGAGCATGTACCAGATTGAACCGATCGGGGTCGTTCTGCCCAGGCACCGGCAGGACGTCCTGCGGGTCATGCGGCTTGCACGGGAATTCGGTGTACCCGTATTGCCGCGCGGCGGAGGGACGGCACTTGCAGGACAGAGCGTGGGCCCTGCCGTGATTATGGATCTGTCCAAGTTTATGAACAATATCCTCGAATTGAATGAAGAGGAGGGCTGGGTGCGGGTGCAGCCCGGCGTGGTCCTGGACGAATTGAACGCGTACCTGAAGCCATATGGTCTGCAATTCGCCCCGGACGTGGCCACGAGCAGCCGTGCAACCATCGGGGGGATGATCGGCAACAATTCGGCGGGGGCCCATTCGGTCATCTACGGGAAAACCATCGACCACGTGCTCGAACTCGAGGTGGCTCTCGCAGACGGTACGGAAACCCTGTTAAGGGAATTGTCCGAGGAGGAAGTCGTCGAGAAAGCCGCGCTGGCGGATCTGGAAGGCAGGACGTACCGGGAAGTCATGCGGCTCGCCCGGATCCACCGATCCGAAATCGATCGGCGGTACCCGAAGATCCTGCGTCGCGTGGGCGGTTACAACCTCGATGAATTCACGAAGCAGAAACCGTTCAATATGTCACGTATGATCGTGGGATCCGAGGGTACCCTCGCCACCGTGCTGGAAGCCAGGCTGCGCGTGATTCCGCTTCCGGGGGCCAGAGTGTTGGGCGTCGTGCAATTCGAGGATCTGATCGAATCCATGGCGGCCGTTTCGCCCATCCTCGAGACCGGACCGGCGGCCGTGGAACTGGTGGATCGCATGATTCTGGAGCAAACCCGCGGATCGATCGCTTTGTCAAGGCAACGCGGATGGGTTGAGGGAGATCCCAGGGCGGTGCTTGTGGTGGAGTATTTCGGAGATTCGCTCGACGTTTTGATGCCGCGGCTTGACTCGCTTGAAGACGCAATGTCGAAACATGGTCTCGGCTACGGTTTTCGACGGGCCGTGTCGGCAAAGGAACAGGCCGATGTCTGGAGTGTGCGCAAGTCAGGCCTGGGGTTGCTGATGGGCGTCAAAGGGGATACGAAACCCTTGGCATTCGTAGAGGATTCCGCAGTGTCTCCGGAAAAGCTGCCGGATTATATCGGCGACTTCGAGCGTATCGTACATGAGCACGATACGACGGCCGGCTACTACGCGCATGCCAGCGTGGGCCTGCTCCACATCCGTCCGATGGTGAATCTGAAAACCGCGGCGGGCGTGGCCAGAATGCGGTCGATCGCCGAGGCCGTGCGGGATCTGGTGCTGAAATACGGTGGAGCGATGAGCGGCGAGCACGGGGATGGCCTGGCCCGAAGCTGCTGGAATGAGCAGGTATTCGGTTCGACGCTGTACAATGCGTTTCGGGAAATCAAACGCGCGTTCGACCCGCAGGGGTTGATGAATCCGGGAAAGATCGTGGACGCGCCAATGATGACGGAAAACCTGCGATTCGGTCCGGCGTACACGGCACAGGAGCCGCGCACCCACTTCGACTTCTCGGCCGACGGTGGATTCAATCGGGCGGTGGAGATGTGCAACGGCGTTGGTGCGTGCAGAAAGAAGCTCCATGGGACGATGTGTCCTTCGTATATGGCTACGCTCGACGAGGCCCATTCAACCCGCGGAAGGGCAAATGCGCTCCGGGCCGCCATATCCGGCGGACTTGAGGGCGGGCTGGCCGACGAGCGGGTCTACGAGATCCTGGACCTGTGCCTCGAGTGTAAAGCGTGCAAGTCGGAATGCCCGTCAAACGTGGACATGGCCAAAATCAAATATGAATTTCTCGCGCACTACTACGGCAAGCATGGAAGACCGCTCAGGGAGTGGTTATTCGGCAATATTGAGACCCTGAACCGTGCCGGATGCGCACTGGCGCCCCTCTCGAACTGGTTTTCCGGTACCGGACTTGCGAGGATGGGAATGCGGTTTCTTGGCATTGCGCCGAAAAGGGCCTTGCCCCCATTCGCCCGGCAGACGTTCACGGACTGGTTTGCCGGGCGCGCGAAGCGGCCGCGTGAGCGCAAGGTGGTGCTTTTCAATGACACGTATCTTACGTTCAATGAACCCGATATCGGCATTTCGGCCACGCACTTTCTCGAGGCCGCGGGATATGAGGTTATCCTGCCAACGAAACGGTGCTGCGGCCGGCCCCTCCTGTCCAGCGGCATGATCGAGCAGGTTAAGGAGAATCTGGCGTTCAACACGCGGCATCTGCATGCGTACGTTTCGCAGGGGTACGATATCGTGGGCTTCGAACCCAGTTGTGTTTCAATGTTGACGGACGACTATCCGGAGCTTAACACGGACACGCGTGTCCGGGAGGTTTCCGAACGGTGCTATACATTGGAGTCCTATCTGAGCATGCTGGCTGAACGCGGCGAGTTGCAGGTGACCTTTTCGAACCTGAAGAAGGAGATACTCGTCCACGGACACTGCCATCAGAAGGCGCTCTGGGGCATCGTACCCTCTCTGGATGTGTTGAACTTACCCCCAGGATACTCTGCATCAGCCATCGATTCGGCCTGCTGCGGGATGGCCGGCGCATTCGGATATCAGACGGAACACTATGACATTTCCCTGAAAATGGGCGAAGACCGGCTCCTGAAGGTCGTCCGGCAGGCGGGGACGGATACGGAAATCGCTGCCGCAGGTCTGTCGTGCAGACAACAGATTTTCCATGCCACGGGACGGACCGCGCGTCACCCGATTCAGATTCTGTGGGAAGCGGTCGCGCCCGAAGAGGAGGTATGAATTCCCGGCGGCGAATCCATGTCCGGGTAACGGGCATTGTTCAGGGCGTGGGTTTTCGTTTTTTCGTATGTCGGGTTGCGCAGAACCTGGGCCTGGTCGGGTACGTGCGCAACTGCGTCGACGAGAGCGTGGTGCTTGAGGCAGAAGGCGAACCCAACGGCATTTCGGCCCTCGTCGAAGCGGTCCGCACGGGACCTCCGGGCGCCGATGTGCGGAATACAGCGACACATCCGAGGCCTGTTCACGGTTCAGAAGATGAATTCGAGATACGTTGGTAGAAAGCGGGGCGCCTGGTGAATCTCTTGAAATATATCCGTGAAGTGCCGGATTTTCCGAAACCGGGGATCCTCTTCAAGGATATCACAACCTTGTTGAAGGACCCCGCGGCGCTCGATGCCGCCATTCGACAACTTGCCGACCCGTACAGGAATGCCGGCGTGTCGCTTGTAGCAGGGATCGAGTCCAGGGGTTTCATTCTGGGCGCCGCGGTCGCCCGGGATCTGGGTGCGGGATTCGTACCGATCAGAAAATCCGGAAAGTTGCCCTCAAAGACGGCTACGGCGAGCTATGTTCTGGAGTACGGCACGGACAACATTGAAATCCATACCGACGCTGTCGCGCACGGGCAGCGGGTGCTTCTCCTGGACGATCTGCTGGCGACGGGTGGTACCATGGAGGCCGCCGTCCGTCTGGTCAAGGGTCTTGGCGGTCAGATTCACGGTATTTCCTTTCTGATCGAATTGACGGCACTCAACGGGCGCTCCAGGCTGAAGGGAGAAGCCGTGACGGCGCTGATCTCCTATTAAACGCGCGTACAATTCCGGTCTATGATGCCCCTGTAGCTCAGTGGATAGAGTAGCGGATTCCTAATCCGTTGGTCGCAGGTTCGAGTCCTGCCAGGGGCATTTGAATTCAGTCGATTACGACGTGCCGGGAACAGCGGTGGTGGGTTGTCTGTTCGTTGCGGACGAATTGAGAAGGATCTTCGCCTGCCGGAAAGCGAAGCCTGTCGAACCGTTTCCCTGAGACTCACGGATGTGCGAAACGGCCCGGCGGCCAACGCCGGGGAAACGCCGACACAAACGCATATAGGATAGAAATCAAGTGCGCATTACGTCTGTAAGCGCAATCCAGCCGACATCCGCCGGAAGTCCGGACGACTGGCGGACCTGGATGGGTCAGATCGCAGTCAGCGTGAAGACGGAAGACGGGCTGACGGGCTACGGCGTTGGGGGCGGAGGTGCGGCTGGCATTCACGTCATAGAAACCGAACTGCGCCGGCTGCTTCTCGGATGCGACGCCACGCGGGTCGAATCCCTCTGGGACGAAATGTATCGGACCACGCGTCCCTACGGTCGCAAGGGTATTGCGGTAATGGCGATCAGTGGCGTGGACCTGGCGTTGTGGGATCTGAGGGGAAAACGTGAAGGAAGACCGATAGCCGGGGTACTTGCAGGCAATAACGGGTCGCCACCGGAAGCGGTTCGGTGTTATATGACGGGGTTCTCGGCCGAAGAGGTGATCCGCTCCGGCGCAAAGGGGTTCCACGCACTCAAGTTTCACGCGGGGCTGAAGCCGAACCGCGATATCGCGGACGTGGCCGTTCCCATCAGACGCGTGAGGGACGCCCTCGGGCCCGATGTTCGCTTGATGGCTGACGCGGCGATGAACCTTGACGTCGACACGGCACTGCGTCTGATCGATGCATTGCAGGGCAGTAATCTGGATTGGCTCGAGGAACCCTTGCCGCCGGAGGATCTGGAGGGATACCGGAAATTGCGGGACCAGAGCCCGATTCCCATCGCCGGCGGGGAACATGAATCCACGGCGGATGCTTTCGACGTTCTGATGAGAGATCGCCTGCACGCGATCGTACAGCCGGACGCAACCTGGTGCGGCGGACTTACGGAGTTGCTGAAGATCTACAGAATGGGTGAGAACTACGGTGTTAGGGTCTGCCCGCATCGTGGCAGTGAAATCTGGGCGCTGCACGCGATCGCGTCCATAGATCCCGATCCACTGGCTGAGTCGCGCAGGCCGTGGATCGACTGGGTGAACGGGCAACCTGAAATCGCTGATGGATGTGTCACGCTCGGAGGTGTACCCGGCTTCGGGGTGAGGCTGCCGTCCCGGCCGGGCCGTGGCGGGCAAAAGGGTTGACATCAGACCTGGAATGACATACTATTTGTTCGGACGGCAGCCGTTCCTTGACAGTCCGTTGATAAAGTCGCAACGCAGTACTTCGGCCACAAGGGCCGGACGCCTGTCTGCGTGCACCGCACAGGCAGGTAGCCCGGATGGGCTCTTTCAACGGGCTGGCAGCACCGGAGGATCCTGCCTGACGGCATTCAGCCGTGTATAGTACCTCCTCGCCCCGCAGTCAGAACGTCGCGTGATGGTCTCCCCCGGATGCTCTGAGAGATCGGGAGGAGTAGGATGTCCCAAAGACCTGACGGAAATCTGGAAGACGATCGGATATTGGCAAGTCTTGTGGATCCGGTCGATGCCGAAGCGTTTTCAAATCTGATGGAACACGCCCACCAGAGGGGCATGAGCGCCGCGGATTTTATTCGCGAAGTGCCCGAGAGAACGTCGAGAAAGACGATTCGGCGGCTCTGTCTGAAGGACAGGAAGCAGACGTTGCGTGCAAGATTGTCCTCGATCGCCAGGAACCTGTGGGGTCGCCCGGCCGAGGATCCGGAGAAGACATATATTCAGTCGCTCTATTCACCCCGCGACCGGCCGCAGACGCCGGGGCGAAACGGACAGAAACCCAAACGATGATGCAAGAAAACCGACAGGCGCTGCAGGTGCACATTCACGAGTTGGAAGAACTGGTCGAGGCGATGCTTGTACACGCGCGATCCGGAAACGAGGAGGCCAGAGAACGTCTGGTTCACGTGCATCGTGAGGTGATGAACAAACGGCATCGCCTCAAAGGGCTGTACGGGCAGGATGGCTGAAGGTTGGTTAACGTCAAGCGGAATATGGCGTGCAGACTCCAGGAAGTTTCCGGGAGTTGTGCCGCGTGTTTCGCCTTTTTTTAATCCATGCACTTAATGAAATGAGAATTCTCGCGGTAGACTACGGCCGGCGCCGCGTGGGGTTGGCGGTTTCGGACGAACTGGGATTTGCGGCGAGTGGACTGCCAACCGTACGGGCGGATTCACGAAGTTCCGCCATCGATTCCGTGGCGCAGGTGGCCTCGAATGTCGGGGCGGCTGCCCTTATCGTGGGTCTGCCGCTCAATATGGATGGCAGCAGAGGGCCCATGGCGGAAGCGGCCGCATCGTTCGCCGATGCGTTGAGTTGCGCGACGGGGTTGCCGGTTCGTCTCTGGGACGAGCGGCTGACCACGGTTGCCGCGCGGCGCACGATGCGGGAGACCGGTCTCAGGGACCGGGATAAAGAGGGAACTCTGGATCGATTGGCGGCGGTCTTACTCCTGAACAGCTACTTGCAGGCGCAGGAATCGGCGGAACCCTGATGCGGACCTGGGACGACAGCGGCCTGGCGTCGAACGATTCGGATGGCGCCGGATCCCGGAAACCTTTTATGTTCGGGTCGGCGATTGTTCGTTCAATTCTGGCGCTTTTCGGAATTGGCGTTGCCGGCCTGTTGCTGGCAGTTCTTGCCCTGAACCGGCCCACGGGATCAGGCGCCAGGGATGTCGTCATTCATAAAGGGATGACGGCAATACAGATCGGAGAGTTGCTGCAACGGGAAGGCGTAATCAGAAGTCCTCGGCTTCTGGTCCTGTTTTCGTTGTTCGAAGGGACCAGCGGACGCCTCAAGGCCGGAATACACCGGTTCCCCGAAAACCTCAGCACCTGGGAGGTTCTCAAGAAACTTGCCGTTTCCAAGGATGAGTTCAGGAGTGTGACCCTCCCGGAGGGCATGACCCTCGCCCGGACTCTCTTACTCGTGGCGACAGAACTGAACCTGGACCATCAGAAGATGCGGCAGCTTGCAACCGATCCGGGTTATTGCCGCCGGTTGGGTGTCGTCGCGGAAAATCTGGAAGGTTACCTGTTTCCCGAAACCTATGAAATTCCGCTGCTCATGGATGAAGATCGGGTCATCCGGATGCTGGTTGGGCATTTCTTCACGGTTTTTGAAAGCAGGATGGAGGAACGCGCGCGTCAGATAGGCATGTCGGTTCGTGAAGTCGTTACGCTCGCCTCGATTATCGAAGGTGAAGCGCTTTTGGACAGGGAGCGCGCGACAATCTCCGCGGTGTATCACAACCGGCTCAGACTGGGGATGTTTCTTCAGGCCGATCCGACGATTCAGTACGTCATCGAGGACGGACCCCGCAGGCTGTTTTACAAGGACTACATGATTGACTCCCCCTACAATACCTATCGCCATCGCGGGCTGCCGCCTGGACCCGTGTTGAATCCGGGGGCCACGTCGCTGAGGGCGGCGCTGTACCCGGCAGACGTCGACTATCTCTATTTCGTGGCGAGGGGAGACGGATCCCACGTGTTCAGCAGAACCGCACGGGAACATGAGGAAGCGAAGCGAAAAACACGGTTGGCCAGAAGACGAAGCTGGCGGAGGTCGTGAACGCGTTGAAATCGGAACCCGGGGTCATGCAGGCAATACTGAACAGTCTGAACGAACGGCAGCAGGAGGCCGTTTGCGTTGTAGACCGGCCGGTTCTGGTGCTTGCGGGCGCCGGATCCGGCAAAACGCGCGTGCTGACCCACCGGCTTGCGTACCTGATTGAGGTTTGCGGCGTACATCCGGGCGCGATTCTGGCCATGACGTTCACAAACAAGGCTGCGGGAGAGATGAATGCCCGCGTGGAGAAGCTGCTGAACCGCGATACCAGAGGCATGTGGCTGGGGACGTTCCACTCATTGTGTGCGCGCATTTTGAGGAGGGAGTCGGTGGCCGCCGGCCTGGACTCCGATTTCTCCATCTACGACGCCGCCGACCAGCTTGCACTGTTGCGGCAGGTCATTCGAGATCAGGAAATCTCCGAACGGCAGTTTCCTCCGCGGCAGGTTCGTTCCCGGATCAGTTCCGAAAAGAGCAGGATGGTCGATCCGGTTACTTTCGCCGGTCGTGCCGGCTCCTTTTATGAGCAGCAGGTCGCCCGGATCTACCGGCAATACCAATCCGCGCTGCAACAGAACAACGCTGTGGATTTCGACGACCTGCTGATGTTGACAGTGCGGGTCTTCAGCGAGGAACCGGAGGTCCTGGCGCGGTACCGGAACCGGTTTGAGCACTGCCTGATCGACGAGTACCAGGATACCAATCGGCCGCAGTACCTCTTCGCGCGTCTGTTGGCCGAAGAACACGGCCGCATCTTCGTGGTTGGCGACGACGACCAGAGCATCTATGCCTGGCGCGGCGCCGATCTGGGAAATATCCTGAATTTCGAAAGGGATTTTCCGGATGCCTGCGTCATCCGTCTCGAACAGAACTATCGGTCGTCACAGGTGATTCTCGATGCGGGAAACGCGGTGATTCGCAACAATCTCGGGCGGAAGGGGAAGGAACTCTGGACGAATCGGGATCGCGGAGAACCGATTCAGTTGTTCCGATGCTCGGATGAAGTGGACGAGGCCCAGCGGATCGCTCTTGAATTGAAGCGTCTGAGAACGCAATACAGCTACGGTCAGATCGCCGTATTGTACCGTACGAACGCTCAGTCCCGCGCGCTGGAAGACGGGCTGCGATACCGGGCGATTCCATATGTGATCGTGGGAGGCGTTCGATTCTACGAGCGCCAGGAAGTCAAGGATGTGCTCGCGTACCTGAGGCTGATTGTGAATCCCAGCGATTCGATCAGCCTCTACCGGATTGTCAATACCCCACGCCGCGGAATCGGCCAGACCTCGCTTGAAAGATTGGATTCCTTCGCAACGGGCGAGGGCATCGCACCCTATGAGGCTTTGTCTCGAGCCGACAGCGTTGACGGTCTTACCGCTCGCGCAAAAATGGCGATGGGTGAGTTTCACGGCATGATCGATGGATTCCGGAACCGCCTGGAGGAGGAGCCCGCCCACCTGCTGGCGTCCCGCGTCGTCCAGGAGACCGGATACCTGCGGACGCTGGAGGATTTGACGCCGGCCGAGACCATCTCTCGCTCGGAGAACGTGCAGGAACTTCTGGTGGCTATAGAGGAATTCGTACAACGATCGGACACGCCTTGGCTGTCGGCATTTCTGCGGGAGGTCGCGCTGGTCACGGACGTTGACCAGTGGCGCGGCGAGGCCGATGCCGTGACGTTGATGACGCTGCACAGCGCCAAGGGTCTTGAGTTTCCCGCGGTCTTTATTGCGGGTCTGGAAGAGGGCTTGTTCCCTATCCTCAGGGATCGGGACGATCCGGCTGCCGAAGAGGCGGCCGTAGAGGAGGAGCGGCGGCTGTTCTACGTGGGTGTCACGCGGGCGCAGGCCCTGCTCCATCTGACCTGCGCACAGCAGCGCCGGCGTTACGGCGGAGCGACGGTCAATGCCGAATCCAGGTTCCTGCGGGAAATTCCGGACGGCCTGATCGTACGAGGGGACACCGTCAGATCGGGTCGTCCAACAGCGAAGCCGTCGAAAAGACCGAACGAAGCCGGTTCGTTCCCTGTGGTAGCGGGCGCCGCCGTTCGAGAGGATTCGCCAGCATCGGAGCCGATGAATGAACCGAATGACAGGGACCCGTTCCCCATGGAAGCGGGCGCCGCCGTTCTCCATCCTACATGGGGAAGGGGGCACGTTCTGGATCGGACCGGAAGCGGCCCGGATACGAAACTCACGGTATGCTTTCAGAACGGTTCCAAGAAAAAGGTGGTCGTCCGTTTTGCCGGTCTCAAACCGGGATGATCCGATGCCGTACGAACATCAGACTGTTCGCCTCCATCGCCAGAATCCTCTTGATTTCGAGTCTGATTTGATTCATATTACAATCACAATGAAGTCCGGATACAACCTCAATCCATTTTCGTGGGTTTTTTTGTGTCAGTTACGCTGGAAGACGTCCGAAAGGTATCGCGACTTGCCCGGCTGAGGTTCGACAGGGTGGAGGAGGAACGGCTGGTTGCGGACCTGAATCGGATGCTTGATTATGCGGCTGCGCTCGAGAAACTGAACACGACAGACGTTGCGCCAACGTCGCACGTACTGCCGGTCAGCAACGTGTTTCGCGAGGATACGCCAGTTGCATCGCTGTCACAGGCAGAGGCGCTGTCAAATGCACCGAGTTCAGGTTACGGCCATTTCAGGGTACCGAAAGTCATCGAATAGGTCTCGGCGGCGGATTTGGCAGCACCGCCGTTTTTTTTCGGCACTTGGAGGCGCGGATGGTCAAGCGGAGTGATTACAATGGCCCCAAATACATCGTCGTGGCCGGCGGAGTGATGAGCGGTGTGGGCAAGGGTCTTGCAACGGCGTCCATCGGGAAAATTCTGCAGCAGCACGGATACCAGGCCACGGGCATCAAGATCGATCCGTACCTCAATTACGACGGCGGCACCCTGCGTCCCACGGAACACGGAGAAGTGTGGGTAACCGACGACGGCGGCGAGATCGATCTCGACCTCGGGAACTACGAGAGGTTCCTGGGAATCGATCTTCCGCGGACCAACAACCTGACCACCGGACAGATCTATCATACTGTGATCGAGCGGGAACGCCGCGGAGAATATCTGGGCAAGACGGTTCAGCCGATTCCCCATATCACCGATGAAATCAAACAGCGAATAACGGACTCGGCGGACGGATTCGATATTGCGCTGGTAGAGATTGGCGGCACGATCGGCGACGACGAAAACCGGCCCTTTCTGTTTGCAATGAAGAGCCTCGAGCGGGAAGTCGGCGAGGAAAACGTCATCTACGTTCTGGTCACCTACCTTCCGGTACCCGGCCATGTCGGAGAAATGAAGACCAAGCCCACTCAGCATGCGATCCGGTCGTTGAGCGAGAACGGGATATTCGCGGATTTCATCATCTGCCGCGCCGTGGAAGCACTCGACGACGTCCGGAAGCGAAAAATAGAAATCTCGGCGAACATTTCGGCAGACCGGATTATTTCAGCACCCGACGTGGACAGCATCTATCAGGTACCGCTGGAATACGAAAAAGACCGATTGGGCGAGAAGATACTCGATGAATTCGGTCTGGCTCCTAAAAGGACGCCGGACTGGGATCGCTGGTGTGAACTGCTGGATATGATTCGCGCACCCAGGGAACGCGTGCGCATGGCCATGGTGGGCAAATATGTCGGAAGCGGAGACTATGAATTTCAGGATTCCTACATCTCCGTCAATCAATCTCTGGAACACGCCGGCGCCCTGTTGGATACGAAGGTCGAGATCGACTGGATCGACTCCACCCGCCTCGAGCATCACGACGTCGAGGAGGTACTCTCCGGATATCACGGCATTATCGTACCCGGAGCGTTCGGTGAAGGGGGCGCCGAGGGCGCCATCAACGCCGTACGCTACGCCAGGGAGAATCAGGTCCCGTTCCTCGGCCTGTGCTATGGGCTTCAGATGGTCGTGGTTGAATATGCCCGCAACGTCGTCGAGTTGAGCGACGCGAATTCCGTCGAGATGGATCCCGATACGCCCCACGCCGTCATCGACATTCAGTACACGCAGCGGCAGATTATCGAAGAAAACCGGTATGGCGGCACCATGAGGCTGGGCGGGTACGCTGCCGTATTGAGGCGGGAATCCCGCGTGTTGGACCTCTACGAACAGAGGGGACGGCTTGAGGAGGATTCATGGAGAATCCAGCAGTTGCGGTGCCTTCCCGACCAGATGTTCAGATGCGGCGTGATCCTGCCAAGCGAAAATGCAGTGGTGGAACGGCATCGGCACCGTTATGAAGTTGCGCCGAAATACGTGGACCTGCTGGAGGAGTACGGGCTGGTGTTTTCGGGATTCCACCGCAGGGAGGATGGTACCAAACTGATGGAATTCGTGGAACTGCCCAATCATCCGTTTTTCATTGCAACCCAGTCACATCCGGAGTTCAAGTCCCGGCTGGAACGTCCGGCGCCCCTGTTCTATGGACTTGTCAATGCGTCTATTCGCCATTCCGGAGCGGGTCGGGAGGATTCCGTGCAGATCGAGTTGGAGACATGAAGTCGGGTCGGGCGTCCCCGGTATCGTACTCGTTCGGGGTTTGCCTGTCTTTATTTCTTGCGACAGGCTGTTCGCCGCCGTCGCAACCCCCTTCCAACCATTCTGCAGTCCCTAAGCCTCCGGACCAGGAGGCGTGGGGATGGAACACGGTGGTTACCCGGAACGGCCGCAAACGCGCCGAAGTCACGGCAGGACATTTCAGGAAGTTCGATCGGACTTTAACAGCCCTCCTCGACAGCGGTGTAACTGTTTCCTTTTACGACGGATCGGGGTTGAATCGGGTGTCCGTATTGACGGCGCGACAGGCCGAGATTCACGAAGATTCCGGGGATATGGTGGTAACGGGAGGCGTGGCCGTGGTTGCTACGAACGGAACCCGTCTGGAGACTGACACGTTACGCTGGAACCGTGAAACCGACATGATCAAGGGAAACGGTCGGATGACCCTCCGGCGACCCGACGGCGAGGAGACGGGTGAAGGGTTCGAGGCATCTTCAGATCTCAAGTGGTGGAAGATGCGTCAGGTTTCAACGCGACTGGGCGGGGTGGATTCCCTCCGGTAACGATCTGTCTTTCTGCAATCGTCGCCTTTCCTTCCTCTTGTATGTTCTTCTCCCTGTTATTATTGTGGCATCTCCTGGCGACGGCATCTCCTGTTGACGCGGCAGAATTGATCCGTGCCGACCGCAGCGAAACCATACTGCGGGATGCGGGCGTTTTGCGGATAGAAGTGGGCGGTGTATCCTACCGGCACACTGATCGCGCGCTCAGCGTGAATGCGGATTCGGCGCGCATGTGGATTACTGGCGGCGTATTGTCACGGGCAAGGTTCTTTGGGCGGGTTACATACCGGGATTCTGCAAGAACCCTGGTCGCCGATGCCCTGACGTATCACCCTCAAAGCGAACTGGCGACCTTCCGGGGCGGGGTTCGGGTCATTGAACAGGACCGGCTCCTGTCTGCCCGGCGCGTGACGTACCGCAAAAAGGCAAACCTGTTGGAGGCCGACGGCGGAGTTGTACTGAACTACAGCCGGAAGCGCATCTCGTTTCGCTCACCTGCAATGACGTATCATGTACTGGCGGATTCAGGCCTGGGAATGGGCGGCGTTCAGGTCGTACGCCTGCCTGAAACACCTGATGATTCGCTTGCCGTTCGCTCGGACTCGATGCATTTCGCCGATCTGGGCGATCGTATGCGGTTTTCCGGACGAGTCCGCATGGACCATGCCGGTATGCGGGCGCGTGCCTCCTACGGACGATATTTCGGACCGGCGGACCGGCTGGAACTGGGCGGCGGAACATCTGCTGACTGGTTTCAGACCGATGAAACACGCGCTGACTCGGTGACATTAAACGCCGAACGGATGCACGTGCACGGCGCGGGTGGCAATGCGCTCGATACAATCGTCCTCATTGGCGCCGCAAGGCTGCGGAAGGAAGCGGTGCAGCCGGAGAATGACGACACACAGGAGGTTCTGGCCGATACGGTTGTACTGGGCATGGCAGAGGGCCGGATCGCCACCATGGATGCATCCGGGGAGGCTTCCACGATGTTGTCCACGCGTGATGGCGCCAGCGTGGACCTCAAGGGCAGTCGAATCCGTATGGGCCTTCTGCGTGGGAACCTGGACAGCCTGACGGTTCAAGGAATGGGTATTGGCGCATATGTTTCGTCCGATAGCGCGGCCGTCAGTCGAATTTCGGGCGGCTCAATTGCGTTTAGCTTCGAAAAGGGAGCCGTACGTGAGGTCCGGATCCGGGAGCGCGCCCGATGTACCCATCGGTCTGGAACCGAAAAAACCGGGGATATCCGGCTTTCCGGCGACTCGGTGACACTGAGGTTCGACGACGCCCGGCTTACGAATGTTCATGCGGAAGGCGGTGTTCGGGGCCGATACAAGCCCGCGGAATCCGGAGACGCGCCATGATACTGAAGGCACGGCACCTGGTTAAGGCGTACCAGCGCCGGCGGGTGGTGGATGGCGTCTGCCTCAAGGTGAATCCGGGGGAGGTTGTGGGCCTTCTGGGACCCAATGGAGCCGGGAAAACGACCACCTTTCACCTGATTGTGGGACTGATTCCGTGCAAGCAAGGTGAGATCTTCCTCGGAGGAGAGGAAATAACAGGTATGCCGATGTACGTTCGGGCACGGAAGGGCATCGGCTATCTGGCCCAGGAACCCTCCGTATTCAGAAAACTGACCGTGAAGCAGAATATCCTCGCGGTGCTGGAAACACTTCATCTGTCACGTGTGGAACAGGAGGCCCGTCTGGAGGCGCTTCTGAACGAACTGGGACTCACGAATCTCGCGACTCGCAGGGCGGACGGGCTATCGGGCGGCGAAGCACGCAGACTGGAGATTACCCGCGCGCTGGCCAGGCGTCCAAGATTCCTCCTGCTGGACGAGCCCTTCGCCGGTATTGACCCGAAGGCCGTCGAAGATATCCAGGCCATAATCCGCGCGCTGAAGGACCGACGGATCGGACTGCTCATTACCGATCACAATGTACGCGAAACCCTGGCGATTACCGACAGATCCTATATTCTCTCCAACGGAAGGATTCTAACCTCCGGCAGCCCGATTGAACTGGCTGAAAATCCCGAAGTGCGGCGCGTATACCTCGGGGACAGATTTCGATTGGACTGACCCAATATTGGGATTGTCACACGGTCCTGTTTTCCTTATTATTTTTTTGCGAAGTGAGTGGAGGGCCGGTCGGAGGTTGAGCCGACCTCCGCGCATTTCGATCGGGGACGGCTGAATTCAAAACATCGATGATTAACCACCTGACAGCAATTCCCACTTACGGGTCTATCCGCAGGATCGTTGCGGCGTTTCCCGTTTCGTACGTCTTTCCAGGGATCTTCAAAGCCATATGATTCAACTGACCCAGACCGTTTCTCTTCAACAGAAGCTGGCCCCCCAGCTCATCCAGTCGTTGCGGCTGCTGCAGATGCCCTCGCTCGAATTGGAACAGTTGATTCAGCAGGAATTGCAGACCAATCCACTCCTGGAGGATTCGGAAGAGACAGGCCGCGAAGACGAGGAATGGGATCTGGAATCGGACGGTACGGAGCCGGCTGATTCCGACGCCGAAGGGAAGGAAGCGGACGATGCGGACACGTCGGACCTGGAATTCAACGACGCAGCAATGGCGGACGGACGGTTAGACGAAAATCAGTGGAACGAACTCCTGAACGATGCCGGGTATACCGTGCCCCGGCATGAGTTCGACCCCAACGCTGAAGAGTGGGAGTACGACGGCCCCGGGCAGCAATCGTTGGAAGCGGACCTGCGGGCCCAGCTCTCCCTTACCGATCTGGACGCCGGTGAACGGAAGATTGGCGAGTATATCATTGGCAATATCGACGAAGACGGCTTTTTGCAGGCGGAGATCGAGGATATTGTTGCTGTTCTCGAAGAAGAGCCGGAAACTGTGGAGCGGATCCTGGAGATTATTCAAACGTTCGATCCACCGGGCGTGGGCGCACGGGACCTCCAGGAATGCCTTGCGATCCAGCTTCAAGAGCGGGGACTGCAGGACTCTCTGGCGATGGGCATCGTACGCGACTGCTGGGACGATCTGGTGAACCGACGATATATGAAGATCAGTCGATCGCTCGGTGTGGACCGGGCGGCGATTGCCCACGGCGAAAGCGTGATTTCAGGCCTTAACCCCAAACCGATGATTTACAGGGAAAGCCGCATCAATCACAATCTGGTCGTACCCGATCTCGAGGTGCAGAAGGTGGGCGACGAATATGTGGTTTCGCTGATCGACCGCAATCTTCCTGCCCTGCGGGTCAGCCCTGCATACAGAACATTGCTCAGCAAGTCCGGCAAACCGGGGAGTCAGGCCAGGAAGTTCGTCGTGGACCGCCTGAATTCCGCCCGCTGGTTCATCAGCGCGATTAACCAGCGCCGTACTACAATGCTCAAGGTGATGCGGTGTATCGTCGACAGCCAGCACGCATTCTTCGACAAGGGAGTTGGCTTTCTTAAGCCCATGGTGCTTCAGGAGGTCGCGGACCGGGTAGAAATGCACGTTTCGACAATCAGCCGGGTGAGCAACGGGAAATACGTACAGACGCCACACGGTGTATTCGAGTTGAAATACTTCTTCGATGGCGGACTGACCCGCAACGACGGCGAAGACATTGCCGCAAGGAGCGTAAAACAAAAGATCGCCAGGTTAATTGCGGAGGAGAACTCCAGAAAGCCCTTGAGTGATCAGAAAATCGCTGATCTGCTGAAAGAAGAGGGTATCGCCATCGCGCGCCGTACGGTAGCCAAGTATAGAGATCAACTGAAGATCAATCCCGCCAGATACAGGAAGTCAATTTGAAGGTGATGTGTACACCGGCTCAGCAACAAACAACCGGCGGAATCCCGTGGATCAACTGATATGCACCGGGATTCCGCCGGTTGTTTGTTGGGTGTGTGCGCGTCTTGCCCGTACCTGTTCCGGCAAACTACCCGCCGGATTGAACGGCGCTGATTTCGTCCTTTGAGATTTTGTGTACACTCATCGGGTTGAATGTCTGACGTGTGCCCGACCGGAGTGCGACCTCGATTCTTCCTCCCGTCAGGACGAAAAATTGAAGCAGAAAACCTCCGCCCTGCATCGGCTCGACCTGGTATTCCTCCGGGTCCAATCCGTTGACCCACGTTGGAAGACATGCCTTGAAACGGGCATCCGCACATACGGATTGCGGTAGCGCCATGACCAGCGCTCCCGGCGATTCGTTCAGAGCCGCGCCGATGGTCCGTCGTATCCTCGCAAGATAGGTGATTACCTTCCCCGCATAGTCGAAATCGCCTTCATCCTCCCGCACGGGCGGCACGATTCCCCACGTCATATGGTGTACGAATGGATTGCCATGTCCCTGGGCAAGCATGTGGTCCCGGGCGGCTTCGTCAACGGGATGGACGACTGCGACGTAGTCAAACCAGCCCTTTCCTCGAGCGGGGCTTTCCCTGGGCAAACCGGAAGGTACGTTAATGTAGTCGTGCCCGTCAACCGGCGACGGATAGCACCGGGTGTCCCAACCGGCAATGTAACCGATGCGTTTCAATCGGCCGGAAAGGAGATGCGGAGGATCGACGAAAATGGCGGCATGATCCGGATTCGGCAACAGAGGTACGCCGGCGTCGGTGATTTTTCGAGCGACGTCGAGCGCCTCCCTGAGCCGTTCGGGTGCGTTGGGGACGTCGAGTTGATCATTGAAATCATCCGGCAGGATGACGTTCCGGGGCATCCTGGTCTCCTTTAACAGTCCGTTGATATAGTCGCTCTGCCGGCCGCAGCCCGGATGGACTTTTTCAACGGGCTGTTAAGGCAGGGACGATCCCGATCAATCAGAAGGATTGATTCTACGAAGAGATCAGCCTGCGGGCGTTGAACGAAAAACTCCGATTCCTACGGTGTAAAATCGTGTGCAGTTTCCGCGGTGTCAAGGGGAATCCGGTTTGGGGAGACAAAAAGAGATCGACAACAGTGCATTGCAGTCGTGCTAAACAGTCCGTTGATAAAGTCGCTTTGCCGGCCGCAACCCGGATGGGCTTTTTCAACCGGCTGATAGACCCTGAGGGAGGAAACCCGTGCGGGCTGGCGATTCGATCGCCGCCCGACAATGGGCACACCGGACCGGCGTGAACATGCTCTGTTTCCCGGCCGTATCTGCGGCTGGGATTATTTATGTCTGCCTCGAGCGATGTTTCAATATACTGGCCAATGCTGAAAGTTATATTCACCGCCGGGCTTGTCAGATTGGAACATCATGCAATATAACTTATTGATAATAAATATTTTATATTACAATACGCTAACTGGCATACGAATTGCACCGGAAGTCGTGACGTGCTGGCGCCTTCGGAAGGAGAGATGTTTGAGACAGGTCCTCGTGTTTTTTCTCGTGTTCCTCGTCCCTGAACGGACGGGGTTGTGGGCGCAGGCGGTCGCCACACCGGATACGCTTCGCTTCGGTCCGGTACGCGCCGGGACTTCCGTCCTGGATAGTGTCTTTGTTGCAAACGGAGGTCAGGCCGACCTGGTCTTGACTGCCGTCAGCATTGACGGGACCGCATTCCATTTGCCGGACGCCCTCATTACGGACACCGGCGTCGTATTGCCGCCGGATCGGTCCATGGGCCTGCCGGTCCGTTTTGAACCCGAGGGCCTCGCTTTCTATTTCGCAGATCTGACCGTCGAGACCAGCATTGACGCTCTGACAATGCACCTCGCTGGAGAAGGCGTCCGCGAAGTCGTCGTTATTCAGGAGATTCTTGCAGACCCGCCGGCGGACGTGCGGGGTGACGCCAACGGCGACGGGACGCGCCACCACAGTCAGGACGAATTTGTGGAATTGCTCAATATCGGAATCAGAGCGGTCAGGCTGGACGGATGGCAATTGAGCGACGCGGGGACCGCGCCCGGGTCCAGATTCACGTTTCCTGAAAACACGGTATTGGAACCCGGTCAGCGACTGGTCCTGTTCGGCGGTGGTTCTCCCGCCGGAATTCCCGGGCTGGTGTTCGTGGACGACGGTACGATCGGAGGGGGTCTGAAAAACGGAGGTGACGAGGTCTACCTGATAGATCCATCCGTTACCGACACAATGGCGACCGCGGCCTACGACGGCAAAACGGGGGACAGGAATCAATCGATCGCGCGCCACCCGCAAGGCCGTGGTCCATTCCTCCTCCACAGTGAATTACCCGGTGGCGGCGCCTTGTTTTCACCCGGTCGGGCGCCCAACCTGATCCAGCGCATCGAAGTCCTGCCCGCGGATACCACGGTGGAACTTGGAGCCACGATCCGGTTCGAAGCATGGGCCGTATTTAACGATGGAAGCGGGTCCACAATTGACGACGGGGTGGCCTGGCATACGACCAACGATGCGGTTATCAGCCTCTCGGGAGCTATCGGGACCGCCGTGGGCATGGGTACTGCCGATATAGCCGCCGGCGTGTCGGGAGCAATCTCCGTTCCTGGCCGGGTTGTGGTCAATGACCTCGACCCTTCGAATCCAGGGGGCCCACCCCTCGAGTCGGCAGGAGCCAGAGTGGTGATCGACGAGGTACTGGCGGATCCGGCTCCGGGGCCGCGCGGTGATGCCAATTCGGACGGGGTGAGGGACGGCAAGGCCGACGAGTTTGTCGAAATACGGAACGTCGACTCGAAGCCGGTCACGATAGGCGGATGGCGGGCCCAAAGGGCGATTTCACTTTCCCGACGGCCTGACCCTTTATCCGGGAATGCGCGCAGTACTGTTTGGTGGTGGCAATCCACAAGATATCCCCGGACCCGTTTTTGTAGACGACGGAAGTATTGGCAATGGGTTGACCAATAAGGGGGACCTGGTGTTGCTCGTCGACCCCGTCGCGGACGATACGGTGGCGGTGGCCGACTTTCAGGTAACAGGAGACCTGAACCGGTCCGTGGTGCGGTTCGCCGAGGGCGTTTACGTTCCCCATGCCGACCTACCGGACGGCGGGGCCATTTCGCCAGGCCGGCCGCACCCGAAGCCTGCGGTTCCCGTGCAAACGGCAAAAACCCGTCGGCCGGAGTTTCTTGACCCCCCTCCATCGTGGTGCCGGGTTGGCGCGCTCTGCCGGTTCATGCCCAGGATCCGTAATCTGGACGGGGGATTCGTGCATCTGGAAACCAGGGCTCAGGACATCGTGTGGGACCGTGCTACCGGCGAGATTTTATGGAGGCCGGATCAGGAGGGTCGGTTTCGTTTCTGGCAGACTGCGGTGAATGGTTCCGGG
>JAGWBX010000001.1:0-80558 GCA_021295655.1 Candidatus Latescibacterota bacterium | reverse complement strand
GAACGCGAGGCAGCCAGTCGGACGAATTTGTGGAAATCCTGAATGAAGGACCGGACGCGGTCTGGATTTCGGGCTGGCTGTTGAGCGACGATGATGTTTCGGTACGCAGGCAGTTCAGGTTTCCCGGTCTCACCAGACTCCATCCTGGAGAACGCGCCGTGTTGTTCGGAGGTGGACGTCCAAAGGGAATCGAGGGCCGGGTATTCGTGGATGACGGCAGTATCGGTAACGGACTGACCAACAAAGCGGACGTGGTCCTGTTGATCGATCCCGTTCTGAACGATACGCTCGCCAGGGCCGTCTACGCCACGGAGGGAGATATTGACCAGTCTCTGGTGTGGAACGGCACCGTTTGGGTCCCCCACGAGACCCCTCCCGGACGCGGGATTTATTCGCCTGGATTGCCCTCTGAGATGGGTATTGTCGTTGGGAAAGATTCGGTTGACGCACGCGGCGCCGGGACGGACCATGGCGATGCGGGCCCGAATGACGGGGAAGGGAAGGGCGAATATCCGCTGAGGACGGCTCCGGCAGGTGTGATCATCAGCGAAATCCTCGCGAATCCCGCCCCAGGTGCAGCAGGCGACGTCAACGCCGATGGCGAACGCCACGGTTTTCAGGACGAGTTCGTGGAACTGTGGAATACAGCACCGGACACAGCCCGACTCGACGGGTGCAGGCTGGGAGATGACGATACGCCGGTTGATCGTCTGTTCGAATTTCCAGCCGGTACGATGCTCCCACCGGACGGATTCGTCATCCTCTTCGGCGGAGGTTCGACGTCAAACTTCCCGGAAAACGCGCTTGTGGATGACGGTCGGATCGGCGACGGGCTCTCGAATTCGGGCGACACGGTCGTGTTTCTGTCGCCTGACGGCCGGGACACGCTCGACATCATCAGCTATAGCGCGGCGCCGGACGGCGCCGCGCTGGTCCGCCGACGGGACGCCACACTGCAACCGCACGATCTTCTGCCCTTTACGGGCCTGACCTCGCCCGGCCGCGCCGCGCCGCGGCTGGTTGCCATCCGGATCGTACCCGATACACTGGACATGCAATCCGGATCAAGCCGCGTGGTTACAGCAGACGGTGTTTTCGACTCGGAAGCCGTGACGGATGTCACCGACAACCTGAAGTGGCGTGTTGAGGACTCTGCTGTCGCGCGGCTCGAACCGGCTTCACGGATCAGGGGCGTTTCTCCGGGGGTGACGGTTGTGCATGCACGTTTCGAAAGTTTCACATCCAGCGCCGTCGTCCGGGTTCATCCCGGGACCGGCGACGATGGCGGCGTGAATCCTCCATCCAATCGTCCGCCGCTGTTCATCTCACGTCCCGACACGCTGGCCATCAGCGGCTTGTCGTACACTTACACGCCGTCGGCTGAAGATCCCGACGGCGACCCGGTGTCTATTTCGGTGCCACGTCGACCGGAATGGCTGAATTGGACGGAATCAGTTTTGGAGGGTTTGCCGGAACACACCGGATCCTGGCCGGTCGTCATCGCGGCCACGGACCACCGCGACACAACCGAACAGGCGTTCACCATACATGCCGTAACACCCGGCCTTCGTCCGGCAGGCCGCCCGGACAGCATTGCCTACGTCGGCTTGACCTGGAGGATGCCACTCGATGTCAGTGAGGGTATTCAGACCCAGGTAGATGGCGGACCCGTTCTGGGCGACTCGGGCGAATCTCTCGTGTGGCGCCCCGCCCCGGGCGACGAGGGCCGACGTTTGATAAAGGTTTCCATGAGTCTGAACGGCATCGAAAGCCTGATTCTGACATTCCTGGTCACGGTATGGCCGTGGCCGCACGTCCAGGTTGACGAGATTCTGGCCGATCCGATAACGGACGTCAACGGAGATGGAACGCTGGACCGGTATGGAGATCAATTCATTGAATTGTTCAATGCCGGCCAGTACGCTGTGGATCTGTCCGGCTGGACGCTCGGCGACGACGATGGAAGGCCGTTCAAGTTCCCCCATGGCGCGGTATTAAACGGCGGTGAGCGATTTATCCTCTTCGGCGGCGGGACCTGCCCGGGCAAAAAGGGATGTTTTTCCGCCGGAGGCCGGATAGGGAGCGGGCTGAAGGTTGAAGACAGGATCCTCTTGATCGTACCGGCCGGATCGGATACCCTGTTGGATGTGCGATATGCGAACGCGCAGAACGGGCCTTCTCTGGTGCCCGACCCCGAGAGGCCAGGAAAATGGTTGCCTCACAGCCACGTTTCGAATCTGCCGTATTCGCCGGGGTCGGCGACACCATCGGCGGATTCCGCCTTCTCAGGCCCACCGGGACTCTCCGCAGAAAACATCGATGCCTACCCGGAGTGCCCGTTTCCTAACCCGTTCAACGTGCACACGAACATCGGGTTTCTGAGCAACGGCCATCCGGCAGAATTGACGGTTTACAATGTTATCGGGCAACCTGTCAGACGATTGTCGATTGCGGCGGTCGCAGGTTACCAACAACTGGCGTGGGACGGACGCGACGACACGGGGCGATCGGTAGGAACGGGTATATACCTGATTCGCCTGCGCAACGGACCACGCGTCCGCACAATGCGTGTGGTTCTGGTCAAATGATCCGCGCAGACGCTATGTGTAACCGACCACGTCCAGAAACGGATTTCAGCAGGCGCCTGCGTGCGGGAGGCCCTGAATCTGTGCGCAAGAATCCATTCTCTCGGAAACGCCGTCCAGCGGCGGCCGGTTCGTTGCGGCGGGAACGGGAACAATCAAGGAAAGGAGGTGGAAACCATGGCGCAGCCGGAGATCACGTTCAGACACGGTTCATGCAGCGCATCCGTATTCGAGAACGAATACAACCGCGGCAAGGATAGCTTCAACGTCCGTACAGTTTCGTTCCAGAGAAGCTACCGGGACAAGCAGGGCGAGTGGCATCGTTCCAGCAGCCTGAGGGTGAACGATATTCCCAAAGCGATCCTGGTGCTCAACAAGGCGTATGAATACCTGACGTCCAACGGTGACGCGGAAGTCGAGGAAGAATCCGAAAGCTGAGCCGGGCTACGCGGTACCATTCGAAGAGGGACAACCGGTGTTCTACGGGTGTCCCTCTTTTGCGTTATTGCCGTTGTTTCGACGAGAGACTTTTCGTATCTTCATTTGAAACGAATTTCGGCGGATTGCTGCAAACCTGGAGCAGGTTAATGGAAGAATCATCGATCGATGTCATAAAATCTCTGCGACGCCTGACAGGCGAATTGCAGAACTTCCAGGAAATCGCCAGGCACATCAAACCTCCGTCGGGTGAGATACCGGAACTGAAGGGGATGGACATCTATGGGGATACCATTCCGCTCGAAGGCCAGATTGGCGGCGATCACATAATCTACGTAGATTTCAAGAAACGATTCAACCTGGCCGGGCGTATACGGCAGGCGGAGCAGGAGGGACGCCTGGACGTGGCATGCAACTTGAAGCGATGCAGGCGGATGGCAGGTATTGCACTGGTAGACGTATCGGGCCACCAGATTACGGACGCGATGCTGGCCGGTATGCTGCACCAGGCATTTCTGACGGGCGCAATTTACGAGCTGGATCAGTTCGGTACGGTTACCGAAAAGCTGTTTGAAAACCTGAACTCACGTTTCTACAATTCCTCCAGCGTCAGTAAATTTCTCACGATGATCTATGGAGAGATAGACGAAGATGAAATCTTCAGGTTTATTTCGGCAGCCCATCCGATGCCAATCGTCTTTTCGAATATTCAAGACCGGATTATGGATATAGACGAGAAACTATTCGTCAATTTTCCTCCCATCGGGACCTTGCCCTCGCAGGAAGATATAGACCGCCACGGGGTTAAGAGTGTCCTTGGCTATAAGGAAAAGTACCAGATCAATGAGTGGACGCTGAAGGGATCGGGCGACATCCTATTGCTGTATACCGACGGATTGCTGGACCATTGCCGTGGTGACGACGATTATTTCCCCAACCGACTCGAAAGCGTGTTGCGACAGGTCAAAGCGATGAATGCCCGGGAAATCTTCGAGTCTATTAGAGCGGATCTGCTCGACTTTGGAAGTCCACTGGACGATATCAGCCTGGTCGTTATAAAAAGGACTTTGTAGCGTGTTTGACCCGTCGTGCGCCGCCGCACAGCCGAACTGGAAACTATTAAATTTCATTTTCTCGAAGGGGGGAAGGCAATGAAAATGTTCGTCAATTCACGCTGGATGGACAAGGACGAGAAAGTCGAGGTGCTGAACCCGTACGATGGCTCGGTTGTCGATACCGTACCTCGCGCCGACGGGGCGGACGTACAGGCCGCCCTGGCAACCGCGGCCAGGGGCGCCGAGGTGATGGCGGCGATGCCTGCTCACGAACGATACCGGATTCTGCACCGTGCAGCCGAATTAATGGCTGAACGCCAGGAGGATTTCGGGCAGACAATTTCCGCCGAAGAGGGAAAGATCATTTCGGAAGGGCGCGGGGAGGCTGCGCGGGCAGTCGATACGATGACAGTATCGGCCGAAGAGGCAAAACGACTCTACGGCGAGACCATCCCGCTGGACGGCGCAACCGGTGCGGAGGGTAAATTCGGATTTACCGTACGGGTACCATGTGGCGTTGTCGTTGCGATTACGCCCTTCAATTTTCCCCTGAATCTGGTCTGCCACAAGGTAGGCCCTGCACTGGCGGCCGGGAATTCGGTGATCGTGAAGCCAGCCACCGACACGCCACTTTCCGCGATGAAACTTGTGGAGGTTCTTCTGGATGCCGGCGCGCCGGCAGAAGCCGTGCAGTGTATCACGGGGCCGGGAGGCGAAATCGGCGACCTGCTGTCGTCTGATTCCCGGGTGCGCAAGATCTCCTTCACCGGCAGCAGGGACGTGGGTGAACAGATTTGCAGGACAGCAGGGCTGAAGAAGGTGACAATGGAACTGGGGTCCAATTCCCCGCTAATCGTAATGCCCGACGCCGATCTGGAAAAGGTTGCGGCCGCCACCACCGCGACAGGGTTTGCGAACGCCGGGCAGGTTTGTATTTCGGCGCAGCGCGTCATGGTCAATAAGGACGTATACGAGGACTTCATTGATGTCCTCAAGCCTCAGGTGGAGGCACTGAAAATTGGCAATCAGCTGGATGAATCGGTGTCCATGGGGCCGATGATCCGCGAAAACGACGCCGTGCGGGTAGGCGACTGGATACGCGAGGCCAGGGAGGGCGGCGCAAGGGTGATCGTGGGCGGAGACCGGGACGGCACGTTGCACGCACCTACGGTGGTGGCGGACGTCGATCCCGGTATGCGGATCTCATGCGACGAACTCTTCGGTCCGGCAGTCGGACTGACCCGATTCGATACAATCGACGAGGCCATCGCCTCGGCCAACGACACCAATTACGGTTTGTCGGCCGCGTTGTTCACAGAAAACCTGGACCACGCGATGCAGTTCGTAAACAGGGTGCAGTCGGGCAATATTATGGTTAATTGGGGCCCTCAATGGCGGGCGGACCTGATGCCTTATGGTGGATTGAAAGATAGCGGAATGGGTAAAGAGGGACCAAAATACGCGGTGGAGGAGATGACAGAACTGAAAATGGTGGTATTTCACTAGTGTTCTGTCCCAGAAATAAGTTGCCTAAATTCGGCCGTCGAGTCGCCCGGCTCGCAAGGCACCTCCGACCTGGGCAGGTCGGCGAGCGAGGGCAATGTAGCGAGACGGGATGAATCGGCGGAAGAATGGTTAGGTATTTTTGGGACAGGACACCAGCCGCGAGGTGAAGGGCCGCGGTTAGGCGGCGGTCCGCACGTGAAGGTCGCGATCAGAAGAACAGGTGTCATATTACAAACAAAAAAGCGGAGAGGCGTTTTTGGCGCTCCGCTTTTGGTTTTTTCTGTGTGACCGATGTAGGGATCCCAGGTCTGCAGACTCCTGTAACGACCGGACCCTTGTTCAATGGCTAGCACGGCCGCGGAGCCTATGACTTGCGCATGGGTTCTGATTCCTCCAGACCCGTTGGATCCAGCGGCTGGTGGAGCGCTTTCTTGATGAGTACGCCCGCCTTGAAATAGCTCTTCTTTCGTGCGGGCACATAAACGATTTCACCTGTCCGGGGGTTCCGAGCCGCAGGCTTGGGCTTGGTGTCTTTTACGCCAAGCACGCCAAATCCACGAATCTCGATGCGGTCGCCGGAAATGAGGCTCTCGCGCATAGCCTTGAAAAGCGTATCTACAACCTCGTAGGCAAGTTGCTTTTTGACGCCAAGACGTTCGGATATTTCGAGCGCCAGATCCTTCTTGGTTGTTGTCATTTTCTCCTCCCGTTTGGCACGCCCGATCGAACCGAATCGTAATATAGACCCAAAGTGCCGATTGCCGCAAGAAAAAAATTTACTAGAAGTTACACGAATTTTCGCCCTGCAGAATCCGGATTGCGAAGCCTGGTTTTTTTCGTAATTTGTTGTTTTTAATACGCTTGTAAGTAAATTTATCTATTTTATTGAAATTTACTCACTTACACGAATAGTCTTCATTCGCATTTTCAGTTTGCGGCACCTCCGGTACACCGTGTCCGGCTTGATCCGCTACAGAAAACGATGATCCGTATACGGATTATCCGAGGTCCATAGAGGTCGACCGCAGCCTGCGAATTGCAAGGGAAACGCCTTTGGCAGTTCTGACTCAAGGGGGTTCGGATTGACCGTAAGAAGGGCGATCAGTGGGGGATCGTCAAACCTTATGCAAGCGTCCGGCGCACTGAGTTGGTGCCTGCAGGACATGCCGTGTTTCGGGACTCAGCCGTTTCGCTGTTCGTGAAGGGCCTCAATGAGCCGGTCCACATGGTCGAATCCGTTACAAATGTGGGTAGACACCCGGAGCCAGTGGGCGCCGTCGATTCGTTCCGATGGTACGGTGATCCGATATTGCGTATACAGATCCAGGTTTTCGAATCCCGATACGTGGAATGCCGAGATAGAACCGGACATATCGACCCTGGATGGTGTGAGAAGCCTTGCCCAGCCGGTTGCCTCCATACCTTCCCTTAAATAGGCAGCCAGCGTCCGGCCTCTACGCAGAATTCGACGTTTGCCGACTTCTTCCTGGAAATCGACAGCCGCGCCGACTGCGGCAAAAACGGCCTGATCCCGGGTACCCCAGTTCTCGATTCCCCACATGAACGGACGGCCGTTGATCCGGAGCATTCCGTCCCCGTCCCGTTTCGGACCCTCGCGGCTGTATCCCCAACTTACAATGACGTGGTTCAACAGCTCTTGTGCGCGCGGCGACACGTAAAGGAACCCGGTACCCTTGGGCGCGCACAGCCACTTGTGGCAGTTACCGCCGTAAAAGTCACACTCAAGGGTGGCCAGGTCCAGCGGGATCATACCCGGTGCATGGGCGCCGTCGACTGCGATCAGCGCGCCGCGTTGGCGGGCGAGGCGCGCCAACGCTCCAATTGGCGCTATCAGGCCGGTGCGCGTAAAGATGTGGCTGCAAAGAACCAGTCGGGTGCGAAGGGTAAATTCGGTTTCGAATGCATCCAGTATAGCTTCGGGACTGCCGGCCGTTGGCGGGATCGAGGCGCGCTTCACCACCACCCCGTACCGTCTCTCCGCCTGATGAAGGCAATGGTCGATCGCGCCGTATTCATGGTTCGAGGCCAGAATCTCATCACCAGGCCGCCAATTCAGGCCGTTGATAATCATATTGATAGATACGGTGACGTTGCAGGTGAATGTGATGTCCTCCGGCGGGGCATTGATAAAGCCGCCCAACCGTCGGCGGCCTTCGTCCACGGCATCCGAAAATTTCGCCCGATTCCGGATTGGACTGCGTTCCACGTCCTTCAGTATCGAGATCATCTTCTCGAAGACACACCTGGGCTGTACGCCAACGGAGCCCGTATTAAGATAGACTTCATCGTCGGCAACCATATATGATGTGCGAATCTTCTGCCAATAGTCTTCCTCATCCGTGGAAGTCGGCCAGTTCGCGCCGCGTAAGTTCACTTGAACCTCCTGAAACGACATCGAAGAATTTTGGTGGGCATTGGCCGGCGAAGGCGGGGTTGCAGGGCCGGGTGTTCCGGCTAATCCACAATTGTAATTCCCGGACCGGCTGTTTTCAAGTCCTTTGTGAACGATACCGGCGCCGGCCGTGTTGATACCTGCATTGCCTCTCCGCGCTAACGGGTCGACTCAAAATTCGCCGCGAAAAGGAGAGATTCGACCGGCCCTAACCCGCCTTGACAGTTACTTTTATCTTGTCTATATTATTCCGGGTTAACACAAGCGTCTCCCGCTGGCAAGATGCCGGTGGGCGTTGTTTTCTGCCAAGCTGGCATCGACAGGGAGTGTGCAATGGCGGACCCTTCGGACGCCGAACTGGTTCGACGCTGGAAAGACGAACCCGCCCCGCTGTTGCCGTTGTTGCACGCGTTCCATGATCGGGATGGATATGTCTCTGATGAGGCCATCCGGTCCATTTCCGCAGGGTTGAAAACGCCGCTGGCAGACTTGTTCGGTACCGTAACGTTCTACCATCACCTGTCCCGCAAGCCCGGCGGACTTGACGGATTCCGCGTTTGCACCGGTCCGATATGCGCGCTTCGCGGCGCGCAGGAGCTGTGCGATGCCCTGAACGGTGTTCCAATGGCGTGCGCTGGCAGGTGTGACGAACCGATACCGGTGATCCAGGACCGCCGGGTTCTCGTCGGGACGAATGCACGGCGCCTAAGGGAAGGCCCGACACCGATGCCAGCTGAAAACCCCGACGGATTGGAGGAGTGCGCCTTTCGACATATTCGCTCGCCGAACCGCTCGAATCTCAATGGGTATCGCGCAACACGCGGGTACGACGGACTGAAGCGGGCAATCACGCAAATGAAGCCCGCGGCGGTCGTGGCGACAGTCACGGAAAGCGGGCTGGCCGGCCGGGGAGGCGCGGGCTTTCCCACGGGCGCAAAATGGGAGGCGGTTTCTAAAGCGACGGGCGGTCCAAAGACGGTTGTCTGCAACGCCGACGAGGGAGAACCAGGATGTTTCAAGGATCGGGCCCTGCTGGACCACGATCCGCACGCCGTACTGGAGGGCATGGTCATCGCGGCGTTCGCTACCGGCGCCACACGAGGGTTCATCTACCTGCGGTACGAATATCCGCAAACGCTGAACACTCTGGAATGCGCCATCGAAGAAGCGGAGGCCGCCGGTCTGATCGGCGATGGCATTCTTGGAACGGAATTCAATTTTCAGATATATATCCGGCGGGGAGGCGGGGCGTATGTGTGTGGAGAAGAAGGATCGTTACTGAACAGCCTGGAAGGCAGGCATCCGTTTCCAAGAAACCGGCCGCCGTATCCCGTTACCCATGGGTTTGAGGATCTGCCAACGGCGGTGAATAACGTTGAAACGCTGGTCGCCGTTCCTCAAATCATCCGAAAGGGCTCAGAATGGTACCGGAGTCTCGGATTGAACGGCCAGCCAGGCACCAAAGTCATCAGCCTGTCGGGCGATATCGCGATTCCCGGCAATTACGAAGTCCCCTTCGGCTTACCACTGAAAACGCTCCTTTACGATTGGGGCGGCGGCGCACCTGACGGCAGGAACATCCAGGCGGTCACCATGGCGGGATTGTCCGGCGGCTTTCTCGCGTCTGACGCGTTGGAAGCGACTCTCGACGAACCCAGCCTCCAGGGTTACGGTTCTTTTCTTGGCGCCGGGGGCATCATTGTCTTTGACGACAGCAGGGACATGGTCGAGGTTGCGCACGGCGCGATGGCCTTTTTCGCGGACGAGTCCTGCGGCAAGTGTTTTCCGTGCCGCATCGGCACGCGCAGGTTGGTCGAGCGGCTGAACGGCGTTGACGGGCCGGCGCAGGCGGGGCAATGGCGGGCGGAAGTACATGATATCGGCCAGACCATGATGGCCACCAGCGCGTGCGGCCTTGGCACGGCGGCTCCTCTGGTGACGGAGAGCCTGATGAAGTATTTTCCGGATCAGGTCGAAAGGCACGTGTTACGGCAGTAGTCCGGTCGGGTGCTGACGCAGTGTCCGGATCCGGGAAGGCGGGGAGTGATGGTTGAACACACGGATAAAACCAGTACGGCCACGTTGACCCTTGACGGCGAGAAGGTCTCGTTCTCCGACGGGGAGACTGTTTTCGACGTCGCGCAGAGGCACTCGATACCTGTGCCCACCCTGTGTTACGACGCCCGGCTGGAGCCCTTCGGAAGCTGCCGCCTCTGCGTGGTCGACGTGGAGGGCGCCCGGACTCCCGTGGCTTCCTGTGCCACCCCCGCGACGTCCGGGATGGTCGTTCACTCGGAAACGGATGCGATACGGAAGTATCGAAAGGTGTTGCTGGAGATGGTGGCGTCCGAAAACCCCGAGATCGACGTGGACCCCCTTAGCGGTTACGCCTCGCAGGAACTTTCCACGCTCGTGGATCGATACGGCGCGCGGACCGGCAGGTTTGGTGGTGCGCTTTCCGGTCGCAGCAAGGTGGAGGACGACAATCCGTTTCTGTTGCGGGACTACGACAAATGCATCTCATGCTACCGTTGCGTTCGTGTGTGTGCCGAACAGGAGGGTGACGACGCGATCAGCGTGATGAGCCGCGGATTCGAAACGCAGATCGTAACCGAATTCGATGGCCTGCTGAAAGCATCGTCCTGTACGTTCTGCGGGCAGTGCATTCAGACCTGCCCCACGGGCGCGCTTGCAGACAAGAAGGCGCTGCGGGCCTCCGGGAATCCGGAGAAAATTGAAAAGTCGCGTACGATCTGCCCGTATTGCGGGGTGGGGTGCTCCGTGGATTTAATGACCAAGGGGGAGAAAATCGTGGGCATCCAGCCTGCGATGGACGGCCCGGCGAACCAGGGGGCGCTTTGTGTAAAGGGACAGTTTGCATTCGACTTCGTACATCACCGAGATCGACTGAAGGTGCCGCTCGTGCGCCGTGGAGACGACCGATTGCACGAAGCGACCTGGGAGGAGGCCCTGGATCGCGCGGCTCAGGGTTTCACCGATGCTCGAGCGAAGCATGGGAAATTCAGCACGTACGGAGTGGCGTCGGGTCGCGCGCCTACAGAAGCTGCGTACGCGATGGGGAAATTTATCCGCGCCGGATTCGGAACCAATTATATAGACAATTGCAGCCGTGCCTGACACGCCCCAACGGTTGCCGGTCTGGCAGCCACCGTCGGAAGGGGCGCGATGTCGAATCCGCTGGTCGATATGGACAAGCCGGATGTGTTCTTCTGCATCGGGACGAACATGACCGAGTGTCATCCGGTGGCGGCCACGCGACTGAAGAAAGCAACGCGGGGCGGCGCAAAGCTGATCGTGGCCGATCCACGGCGCATCCCGTTGGCGGAAATGGCGGATCTCTATCTTCCGCTTCGGGTCGGGTCGGATGTCGCCCTCCTGCTGGCAATGGCCCACGTCATCGCACGGGAAGGGTTGGTCGACAATGAATTTGTTGAAAGCCGGACGGTGAAGTCCGAAGCCTTGCTTGAACATGTCAAGGAGTATCCCCCGGAATGGGCCGAGCGGATCACGGGGGTGCCCGCGAAAGATATCGAACTCGCCGCGATCTGGTACGGGATGGCAGACCGGGGTGCGATCTACTATACGCTGGGAATCACCGAGCATATCTGCGGCGTCGACAATGTCCAGAGCCTGTGTAACCTGGCACTGATGACGGGAAACCTGGGGAGAGAAGGCACCGGCATCAATCCGATGCGCGGCCAGAACAATATCCAGGGCGCGGGCGATTCAGGAGCCATTCCGGATAAATTCCCCGGATTCCAGCCGTGTGACGACCCGGAGAATGCGGCGAAGTTCTCGCGGCTTTACGGCCAGCGTCTGGAAGCGGAAAAGGGAATTACGAAGGTGGCGGCGTTGAACCTGTGCGGCGACCTCATCCGTGCGATGCTGATCGACGGCGAAAACACGGTCGTGTCCGATCCGGACAGGGCACACTGCACACACGCGTTGCAGAGCCTCGACCATCTGGTGGTGATCGACATTTTCCTGACCGAAACGGCGGAGCTTGCCGACGTGGTGCTGCCGGCAACGGCCTGGGGCGAAACGGACGGGACGTGTACGAATACGGAGCGGCGCGTCCAGCGGCTGCGTGCCGCGGTCCCGCCTCCCGGAGAAGCCCGTCCTGACTGGTGGATCATCAGTGAGATTGCGAAACGGATGGGAACGCCCGGATTCGAATTCGCTACTGCTGAAGACGTGTTCAACGAGCTGTGCAGCATGTCTCCAATATACGCCGGGCTGGATTGGGACCGGATAGAGCACGGCGAGTACCAATGGCCGGTCCCTGACGTTGCGCATCCAGGCACGCCGATGTTGCACGAAGGCGAATTTGCAAACGGCCGGGGTATCTTCACGAAACATCGCTATCGCAATCCGGCGGAAACAGTCAGCGACGACTTTCCTGTTTGGCTGACGACCGGTCGCAGGTTGCACGCCTACCATACGCGGACTCAAACCGGGCGGGCGGCGGGGATGGACTATTTCCTTTCCGAAGAGACGCTGGAGGTGCATCCGTCGGACGTGGCGGCATGGGGTCTTACCGACGGCGGCTGGTGTCAAATGTCCAGCGCGCGGGGTTCCATCAGAATCAAGGTGAAGGCGACCCGGCAGTCACCTGAAGGCACCGTGTTCGCAAGCTTTGGTTTCAATGACGTTCCGGTAAACGTACTTACAGGGTCTGGCTACGATCCGGTCACGGAGACAGCCGAATTGAAGGTATGTCCGGTTCGTATCGAAACGATTGTACCGGAACCACATACATCCTGAGGACAATGTTGAATCCGGGGATTACACAGCGTGTCGTTTCCAGGATGGATGACGGCTGTCCGCCGCGTTCGATCCACGACGAACTCGCAATTGAGGAACCCCTGGAAATCCGCGTTGCAGGGGATCCGGTTGCCGTTACCATGCGTTCGCCGGGAGAAGATGCACGGCTGGCGGTGGGGTTTCTGTTCTCGGAGGGGATTATCGCGTCAATCGAGGACGTGGGGCGGGTCTTTCACTGCGGACGACCCGGGACCGAAGGATACGGCAACGCCATCGACGTACTCCCCGCGCCAGGGCACAATCTGGATATCGAACGGGTAAGCGCCAGCCGTCGCGGCACCCTTACCACGTCGGCGTGCGGTGTCTGTGGTCGACAGGACGTTGCGGACCTGGTGGCGCGATGTTCCGTGTTGCCGCCCGGGCCGGAGATTCCGGCGGAACTGCTCATTAAATCGATAGACGGGATGAGACGGATTCAGCCCACGTTCACCCATACCGGCGGCGTGCACGCCGCCGCCGCGTTCGACCGGGATGGCCGTACGCTTGTGTGTTGCGAGGATGTTGGCCGCCATAATGCCGTGGACAAGGCCGTGGGCGCCCTGCTTTTCGACCGTCTGGTGGGCGCGTCTGCGGGGCCGGTCCTGCTGGCCGTGAGCGGCAGAGCGAGTTTTGAAATCGTACAGAAGGCGGCGGTCGCGAAAATACCCGTTGTTGCAAGTGTCTCCGCGGCCAGTTCTCTTGCGGTGGATCTTGCGTCCGACGTGGGTATTACCCTGGCGGGATTCGTTCGACGTAAGAGTTTCAACCTGTACGCGCACCCCGAACGGGTCGCGCAATGAGGAGAAGGCGATGCCTATATTCGAGTTTATCTGCGGCAGTTGTCGTCATCCTTTCGAGACGCTGATACAGGGCGGCCGGGAACCGTCCTGCCCGTTCTGCGGCAGCAGCGATCTCGAAAAACAGCTATCGGTATTTGCTGTAAACGGCGGCGGTGGGCAAACCGATGCGAGCACCCTCCCGGGACCATGCGGAACATGCGGAGACCCGAGAGGCCCCGGCGCCTGTTCACTGAATTAGCCTTCAAATCCCGGTTCAGAACACCGGGATTTTTTTTGTTCACACATTCACGGAATCGAAGTGACATTCGAATGCAGCCGACGGCCTTACGGGTCACCGGCGACGTGAAGTATATGAGAATTGCATTTGTGCATTCAGCCAATCCGGGCTATCTTTGGCGGGGTTGTTCCGGGATCGCGTCACCCCGTGCGATGGCCCCTCAGCGAGACTGGTGTCCGTCGTTTCCAACGCGCATTAGCGGTTGACGGACGGCCGGGCCGCCGGCCCATCGGAGCGTATTCTACATGGGAGGCATTTTCTCAACAGTCTACCGCCGCATCCAGCGATCCATTGTCGAGGACCGTTGTGTGATTCTGGATGGCGGTGTTGCAACTGAACTGGACCGCATGGGCCTTCAGGATCACGCCATAAGCGACCACAGCCTTTGGGGCACGTGGGCACTGTACCATCAACCCTATACCGTGCTGGAGGTGCACCGGCGCTTTGTGGAAGCCGGATGTGACGTGATCTCAACGAACACCTGGGGAATTCTCGAGGGAACGGAAATTGGCCACGACGGGCCGACGCCGGACCCGGGGATTTCGCATTGGATGGACGTGGCCCGACGCGGCATCGGATTGGCTCGCCAGGCGAATCAGGAGTTGGGCAGGGAAGACGAGTGCGCCGTTGCCTTCAGCGTGAACGGAGACATCGATACGCCTCAGCGGCTGGAGCGTCTGCAACTGCTGGCAAGGGTATTTGCAGACGAACCGCCCGACCTTGTCTTGATGGAGACAATGTCGATCGTCCGGGATGACTTGACGCTTCCGGCGGTCGAAATGATGATTCAGACAGGGATTCCGGTATGGCTGAGCTTTCGACGTTGCAGAAAGGGTCTGTGCGGGGTGCACGGACAGCACTGGGGAGGGCCGGAGGGGGATTATTTCGGCAGACTTGCCGGGCGGTTCCAACGAATGGGAATTGGTGCTTTGTTGATCAACTGCCTGCCCGTGGAACACGTACCGGGGATGATCTCGTGGCTGAGGGATTTTACGGATCTTCCATTGGGCGTGTACCCGAACCTGGGGCGTTACCTGGACCCGGGCTGGAAGTTTGACGAGACCGTGGGACCCCGGCGCTTTGCCGCGCTGACCAGGGCCTGGAGAGAAGAGGGTGCCCAGATTGTTGGCGGGTGCTGTGGCGTCACACCGGATCATATTGCCGAAGCCAGGAAGTCCCTCGCCTGCACGCAGCCCGGCCGAAAGCGAGTCCGGCCGCAGGCATCCCCGGCGTCCGGAAGCCAGATGGAGGATGCAGTCGTCCCGGGGCCATGGGCGGACGAGGACGGGAGGACGCTCTTTCCGCTGCCATTTCCTGAAATCGTGCGCGACCCGGGCGTGTTCGCTCCCACTCAGGGCAGCTTTCTGATCTGGAAGCATCTCTATCGAACGGGCGCCGGTCAGGGCAAACGCTGTCTGGACGTGGGATGCGGCACCGGAATCCTATCCGTGCAACTGGCTTTGAATGGAGCGGAACAGGTTCTGGCAATCGATATTCAGAAAGAAGCCATTGCCAACACAATGACGAACGCTTTTCGCAACGGCGTGGCCGACCGGGTTTCCGGACGGGTTGAGGACCTCTACACCTATATTCCGGAAGAACGCCATGACCTGGTGATCGGCAGCCTCTATCAGATGCCCGTGGATCCGACCCGGCAGACAACCGGACACAGGCCCGCGGATTTCTGGGGCAGGAATCTGCTGGATTACCTGGTCGCTCTGCTTCCGGACATGCTCGCCGACAACGGCATCGCCTACGTGATGCAGATTTCGGCATTGAGTCAGATTCGGACGTCAGAGCTGGTTTCGGCCGCGGGACTGGAAGCGAAGGTCATCGACTTCAGCTTTTTTCATTTCAACCCGTTATTCGATGAAAATAAGGATCAAATCCGGCGTGTCGCTGAATTGTCGGACGCCTTTCACCTGAGTTTCGGTCAGGACAACGTGATGGTGATGTACCTGTTGGAGATCAGTGCCGGCGGACGGAGTCCATAGCCATGCCGGTTTCGGTACGTCGCGCGGGCCGGTACGCCACGTGAAGGTATCCGCCCTATACGTGCCCGGCGCGTATGAGCGGCGTATTGCGTCAGAGCGCATTCCGTATCTGCAGGGGCGGGAACTGCAATATGGACGATCAATTCCTGAAGGGGCGCGCCGCAGTTGTCACCGGAGGCGCGAGTGGACTGGGCAGGGCCATCGCGTTGCGGCTGGCGGTTCGCGGAGCCGACGTCTGCATCATGTCATTGAGCAGCCGGCGCGTGAAGCGGGTGGCGTGCGAAGTAAAATACTTCGCGGACGTCGATGAGATCGATGCAACCCGGCGAGAAATCCGGGAAACGGGCGTGAAGTGCATCGGTCTGGACGGAGACGTGAGTTCGACAACGGACGCAGCGGACATGATCGGCCGGACCGTCAGGGCCTTCGGCAGGTTGGACGTTCTGGTCAATAACGCTGCCACAAATGTAATACATCCGGTTCTCGATCACGACAACCAGGCCTGGAGACGCGTGGTTGACGTGAATCTGTTCGGACCCTACCTGTGCACACGCTACGCACTTCCCCATATGATTGAAAACGGCTGGGGACGTATCGTATCCATCGGCTCCACCAACTCCCATATCGGCACGTCGAATTACAGTGCGTACGCGGCATCCAAGCACGGCTTGCTGGGGTTCAGCAGATCCCTCGCGCTGGAGGTGGCACGCCACAATATAACGGCCAACACGATCAGCCCCGCGTCGATCGAGACGCCATCGGGGATGATGCATCTGCATCGGTGGGCGGAAGACCTGGGGCTTTCACCTGAAGCCATGCGCGGGGAGGTCATGAAATCCTATCCACAGGGGAGATTCCTGCGACCGGAGGAAATCGCCGACCTGGTCGTCTATCTGTGCCGGGAAGAGGCGCGGGGAATCAACGGGGAGGATATCCGGGTGACGACAGGTGCGATGTATTAGCAGCCCGCTGAAAAAGCCCATCCGGCCTGCCTGCCTGTGCGGTGCACGCAGACAGGCGGCCGGCCCTTGCACCTGTCTTCGGGAACACAGGAGGTATTGATGGATCTCGGGCTGAAAGGCCGCAAGGCGCTGGTGACGGGCGGCAGCAAGGGAATCGGCCGTGCAATAGCATTTGAACTCGCGGGGGAAGGCGCCGACCTTGCAATCTGCGCACGCGGGGCCCGTGATCTTGATGATACGGCGGCAACGCTCCGGGAGGAAACCGGTGTGGACGTATTCGCGGGCGCCGCCGATGTAACGGACACCAATGAGATCCGGGCGTTCGTGGAACAGGCCGCCGCCGCGCTGGGTGGCCTGGATATTCTGGTGAACAACGCGGGCAGCGCGCTACCCGGAACGTTCGAAGACGTGGAGGAGGTTCGCTGGCGCGCGGACCTCGATGTGAAGTTGTTCGCGGCCATGCGCTGCGTGCGTGCCGCACTGCCGTATCTGAAACAAAGCACACAGGCCAGGATCATCAACATCAACTCAATTGTCGGACGTCAGATCGCGCCGGAATACATCGCCAACAGCACAGACAGAGCGGCATGTCTGGCGTTCAGCAAAGGTCTTGCGGACAATCTTGCGAAGTACGGTGTCCTTGTAAACAGTGTGAATCCCGGCAACGTGAAGAGCCAGGCATGGGGAAGTACGCTGGACTATTTCGCGCCGGACGCGGAGCTGGAGGAATATTACGCGCAGGCAAGCCGGGAGACACCGCTGGGCAGGGTGGGGGAGGCCGACGAGATTGCGGCAGTCGTGACTTTCCTGGCAAGCAAACGGGCAAGCTACATTACCGGAGCTTCCATAGACGTCGACGGCGGGCTCGTGAGGTATATTTAGGCGATTCCTCGGCGCGTAAGAGGAATCCGTCTCCCTGGAACGAGGACCTCCGGGATGGGGGGTGACCTTTGCCGTCAATTGCTCGTTGCAGAACACGGGCGGCATGTTGGAGCCGGCGTCGATTGTCAATGTCCGGCCCACGAACGCAGTGCGACTGAAGTGAAGGTGTAAATATTGTCCAGTCCTCGATTCGAGAAATTGTCGCCCGTCCCGGGGCTCGGGCTGGAGGGCTACGCCGATGAATTAACCCTGCCCGTCGGAGCGGAGATCGCCTTTAAACTGGGCGGCCCTCCAGGTACAGTGAAGGTGAACCTGTCGCGGCTGATTCACGGCGATCCGAACCCTGACGGGCCGGGTTACCGGGAAGAACACGTTTCATGGGGGCAGCCGGATCGGATTGAGGTTTCCAACCAGGTTACGGATTATGGTTCGTTCGTAGAGATTCCCAATGCCGACGCCCTGAATCCGACAGGTCCGTTTACCGTTGGCCTCTGGTTTAAGCCTACGCTGGGCGGCGGCGGCTGGCGGGCTCTTGCCGTGAAGTGGGCGCGCGAAAACCTGGGCTACGGAATTTTTTTTGCGGGCGAGCGGTTTCTGACGGCTGCCGTGTCTCACGACGGGAGGACGGCGCATTGGGCGACGGCCAGAGAGAACATCCACGTTGGCAACTGGCAGTTCGTGGCGTTCTCGTACCGTCCCGACCCGGGTGAAATCCGTCTCTACCAGCAGGTCGGAGATACGGCGGGCGTGGTGGAAACCCGCTCGTCGCGTGACACGCTGGGGTTTTCGTCAAAAGTAATCCGGAAGGGTACGGTGTACGCGGGTAACGCGCCGTTGCTGTTCGGCGCGTGCGAGGACCCCGATCGAGACGGCGGTCACTGGGCTCACTTCACGGGCAAGATCGCGCACCCCGTAATTCTCGGAGACGCGCTCGATCACAAGGGAATCCAGGCGCTTGCGTGCGGAAAGGACCCATCAACCCTCGGCCCCGTTATTGGAAGCTGGCATCTTGGCCAGGAGGTGACCGGCCCCCGGGTCGTCGATCTGTCCGATAACAGGAACCACGGGCTTGCCGTCAATGCGCCGGGACGTGCGGTGACGGGGCCATTCTGGGGGGGAATGCCTTCCAGGCTCTATACGGATCAGCCGGACGATTACAATGCGATCTATCTGCACGAAGACGACCTGGAAGATGCAGGTTGGCCGACGACTTTTTCGGTTGCGGTACCACCCCACGCGAGGTCCGGCATATATGCACTGCGGGCCCGGACGGATTCGGATACACTCTTCGTGCCTTTTATCGTGACATCGAAGGCGCCGCGGTCCGAACTGGCCTGTCTGATTCCCACGCTTACGTGGCAGGCATACGGGAGTAACCGTGCCGCATTCAGCTATACTGAAGACGGTGTTCTGGATCGAACGCTGTGCACGTACGACGTGCACAGCGACGGGTCGACGGTTTACTATTACTCGCGCCTTCAACCCACTCGGGGATGGAATCCCGGCGCGGGATTCCAGAACTGGGGCGCCCACAACATTACGGCGAACCTCTACCTGATCGACTGGCTGGAGGCGCAGGCGTTCGAATACGATGTTATGGCAGACGAAGACCTTCACCGCGGGGGCGCGGACCTGCTTTCCGGTTATCGATGCGTAATCATGGGAAGCCATCCCGAATACCACACCGAAACCATGATCGACGGCCTGGCGGCCTATGTGCGAAACGGGGGCCGCCTCGTCTATCTGAGCGGCAATGGCCTGTACTGGGTGGTGTCCATCGACCCACGGCGGCCGTACCTGATTGAACTTCGCCGGGGCGGAGAGGGCGACTACGGACCGACGTACGATCCGGCGCCCGGGGAGTCCCAGCACAGCACGACACTCGAACTCGGTGGATTGTGGGCAAGACGCGGGCGCCCGCCGCGGCGGACGGTCGGCGTGGAACACGCGTCCAACGCCTGGATCGAATCCGATGGAAATCGGGGATTCCGGCGGCTTCCGTCAAGCCTGGACGCGAGATACGCATGGGTGTTCCACGGCGTGGGGCGGGACGAGGTCATCGGAGACTTCGGGCTGAACCTGGGAAGCGCGGCAGGGTTTGAAATGGATGCCATGCAGGCCTGGGCGTGGGACCGGTTCACGCCTGAGCCGGTCGTACTTGCCCGGGCGGCGCATCCCGATCTTATCCCGGCCCGGCGCACGCACGTCTCTCCGTCAGCCGACGTGGCGATAATGGACTATGCGGGGGGAGGCGCGGTTTTTTCTGCGGGCTCCGTAACCTGGACGGGCAGCCTCTCCCACAACGGATATGCGAACAACGTCTCGACGATCACACGTAACGTGATTCGCCGGTTCCTGGATACGACCGACGGCCAGACGGTTCTGGGAGGCGCCGGACCGACGTCGCCGGCGAGGGTATCTTCCCAATGAACAGATGAGGAAAACCGAAGGACCCGTCCTGATGAACGCAAGTGCGTCGAAAAACCCCCGGGGCCTGTTGCAACGGCTTGACGAAGACGCGGTAATATGCGCCGAGGGGTACCTGTTCGAACTGGAGCGCCGGGGATATCTGCAGGCGGGGCCATTCGTCCCGGAGGTCGTTCTCGAGCATCCCGACGTCGTGGCCGGGCTGCATCGCGAATTCTGGCGTGCGGGCACCGACGTGATCGAAGCATTTACCTATTACGGGCACCGCGAAAAGTTGCGCATCATCGGCAGGGAACACCTTCTGGAACCCCTGCAGAAAAACGCGTTGTCGATTGCACAATCGGTGGCCTCCTCAGTGGATGGAGAACGCCCGCTGGTGGCTGGCAACATTTGCAATACAAACGTGTGGGACCCGGCCGATCGCGAAACGGATGCGCAGGTTGCGGCGATGTTCGACGAACAGGTGGCATGGGCTGCCGAGGCAGGCGTCGACTTCATGATCGCGGAGACATTCTCCTTTTTTGGCGAGGCGGCGCTGGCGCTGGCGTCCATCAGACGCGCCGGCATGCCGGCTGTCGTAACCTTTGCGCACCATCGCGAGGAAGGGTTGAGGGATGGCGTCCTGCTGGATGAGGCCGCAAAACGCCTTGAACAGGCAGGCGTTGACGTCGTGGGGGTGAATTGCACCAGGGGACCGCGGACCATGCTGCCCGACGTTGAACGCATACGGTGTTCGGTGTCGTGCCACGTGGCGGCACTGCCCGTACCGTATCGCACGACGGATGAGCAACCGACGTTTCAGTCGCTGGAGGAAACCGGCTTTCATGCCCCGCCGGAGGGACGTTCGTTTCCCACGGCGCTGGATCCCTTTACGTGTCACAGGTATGAGATGGCTGCATTTGCGCGCACAGTGTTCGAAATGGGGGTCCGGTACATCGGCGTCTGCTGCGGGGCCGGGCCACATCACGTCAGGTCAATCGCGGAAGCGTTGGGACGGCGCCCGCCGGCAAGCAGGTACTCCCCGGATATGTCCAGGCACTATGCGCTGGGCAGCGATGCCAGGCTCAGGCGTCATAATCAGGAGTTCGTCGATAGGCTATGAGTAGCCCGGCGGCCGGTTTTGCCCGGAATGGCGGGGTATTTCGGACGCCGCAGCGTACCCGGGAGGGCGTCTGCGAGTGGGCCGGCACTTCCGACGGGCTTGCCGGTCAGGGCCTAAAACTGCGTGATTCTGAAATCGACCGGGAGCCCTCAAGTCCATGCGATCCTGTGCGGCCGCTATCGCGGAAGCCCTGTACGAAGGTGGGGTACGGTACGTATTCGGCCACCCTGGCGGCGAGGTTGTGGACCTGATCGACGCGCTGGAGATGACCGGAATCCGATTCGTACTGACCGGTCACGAGGCTGCCGCCGCCTTTATGGCCAGCGCAGTCGGGCGCCTCACGCAGACGCCTGGCGTTTGCCTCGCAACGCTGGGCCCGGGCGCGTGCAATCTTGTGCTTGGCGTTGGCGCCGCGTACCTCGACAGGGACCCGATCGTGGCCATTTCCGCGCTTAGCCCGGTATCCCGGTCCGGGGTGAGCCAGAAGCAGAATCTGCCTCTCAATGAATTGTTCAAGCCCGTCTGCAAATGGTCGGTCGTCCTGGAGAAAACAGGCGTCAAGGCGACAATACGGTCCGCCTTGAAGGTTTCAGCCTCGGCGCCGGCCGGGCCGGTCTACCTCTCGTTACCGAATGACGTTGCCGTGGCCGGCGCGGCGCCCGGACCGGGCGCGTCGACGCCGGACCTGACTCGCGCGGGCATGGCGGGTCTCCACGGGATAAAAGCGGCGCTGAACAGGGCTGAACGTCCCGTCGGCATTGTGGGAATCGCTTTGGACGCCACCCGGGATTCCGCTGCTGTGCGCCGGTTTTTTTCAGAGTCGCAGATTCCCTACGTCGTACTGCCGCAGGCGAAGGGTATTCCCGATGAGTTCGGTCCAGGCTATCTGGGCACGGTGGCGTCGGCTGCGGGAGACGCCGTACTCGTGGACCTGATCGGGCAAAGCGATTGTCTTCTGGGCGTGGGTTTCGATCCGGTGGAGTCCTCGCAGGACTGGCATCTTCGCCAGCCGGTCTACTCCCTGGCCAACTGCTCGATAGCCTATGGCGATTTCAGGCCGGCTGCCGAGTGTGTGGGCGACGTCACGTTTCTGCTGGAACGCCTGTTGAAGGGTTACAGGAGGAGCGCGCTCTGGACGGCCGCCGAAATCCGCAGCGCAAGACATGCCGTCACGGATGCGATCTGTCCCGACACGGATGCCGGCGCAAATGGTCTTTCCCCGTTTCATCTGATACGGGAATTACACGAAACGCTGCCCGGCGAAACCATTCTTTCCGTCGACGTCGGCGCGCACAAGATGTTGGTTTCGCAGGTCTGGCGGGCGCGCTCGCCGGCGACGTTCCTCACGTCAAACGGCCTTTCCGCGATGGGCTACGGTCTGCCGTCGGCGCTGGCGGCATCGCTCGTACAGCCGGGCCGACCGGTGGCGGGCGTGTTCGGCGACGCCGGTTTCGCAATGATGGTCCAGGAACTGGAAACCGCGTGCAGGCTGGGTTTGCGTCCGTTTCTGGTGGTGATGTGCGACCGGTCCCTGGCAATTGTCAAGGTCGCTCAGGCCCTGCGAAACCTCCCTAACCGGGGCGTTGAATTCCAGCCGGTGGATTGGGAGCGGGTCGCTGACGGTTTTGGCGCAAAAGGGGTGACCGTAACCACCCTTGAGGAAATCCGGCGGGCCGGAGAGGCCTGGCTGGCAAATCCGGAGTTGACGGTCGTCGCTGCCCGGGTGGACGAGGAATTGTACACCGGGATGGAATATTAACCTTGAATCGTAATTCTTCGGAGTAGTAAAACCGAATATATGCAAGTAGACAAAGGCGAATTAACTTCTGATTCGCAGGATACACCAGGTCACTGGACGTGAACTGAAAGCATGTCCTTTTTGACGACCGTTACGCACCGTTCCAGGGGTTTTCGTCGCATTGCCGGGTTGCTGTTTTTTCGAATTGGGGTTGACGGCGCCCGGACACCGGAAAAGTGAACGGGAGGCATCCATGCGCATACCCGAACACACAACATATCTGATTATCGGCGCCGGGGTCCACGGTCTCAGTACGGGCTATCATCTTGCGCGTGCGTTGAAGAAGCGGCGCAGGGTAACCGGGTCTGAAGTGCTGATCGTGGACAAAGGGGGAGTGGCTGCGGGCGCTTCCGGCATCGCCTGCGGTGTCATCCGCAACAACTACTTCCAACCGGCCATGCGCGAACTGATGGCGCACAGCGTCGATATATGGGAGACTGATCACGATGCATTCAGCTACCATCCGGTCGGGTACATGCAGATCAGTCCCGAGTCCATGCACGAGAACGTCGCCGGCATCGCACAACAGCAGCGCGAGATCGGGTACGAATCGGAGTTCATAGAAGGCGACGCAGACTGTCTGAAATATATGCGGCGTCTGTTTCACGACTGGCAGGCGAAGGGAATAACGTCCGTTCTTCACGAAAAGAGAGGGGGGTACGCCAACAATCGTGCGTCGATGTCGGGCCTGGCCGACAAGGCCCGAAGCGAGGGCGTCAGGATTCTGGAAGGTGTCGCGGTAAACGGATTCCGGTTCGATGGAGGGGCTGTCTCGGCGGTGGAAACGGATCGCGGCAGGATCCGGACAGACGAGGTCGTTGTTGCCGTGGGGCCGTGGGCGAAACTGCTCTGGGATATGCTGGATCTGCCCGCGTCGGTGAGCATTAAGGGTTCTGACGGGGAAATGCACCACGATATCCCGATGTGGCGTTACTGGTGTCTGCAGGAAGGAACGCTGGGCGTCGACCCCCACTTTCTGAAGACCAACGACGGCAGGATGCCCCCTGTTATTCATCTCGACACGGACGCGCCGCTGTATTCGGACGTAGACGGTTCGCTGATTACCGACCGACTGTGGGGCATATATTACAAGCCCGATTTCCACTTCGGGGGTGTACAGGGGGGCGCCATGCCCTACAGGGTGGAACGACCGCCGGACGAGGTGGCAGTGGATCCGTATGGACCGGAATCCCCCGATTTCATCGTCGGCGACCATTTCGCTCATCAGTGGTGTTCAGCGCTGGCATTCTGCCACAGACGTTTTGAAGGAAAATCCTCACGCTTCAAAAAAGAGCCATCCGGCGGCATTGGCGCGTTTACACCCGACAGTTTTCCGGTGTTCGACCGGTTTCATCAGAACTGTTACATCATTGCGGATTCCAATCACGGGTACAAGATGATCGGCGTGGGCAGGCTGGTGGCGGAGGAACTCCTGGGCGCATCCTCGCGTCTGCTGGAGCCGTTCCGCTTTTCCCGTTACGCCGACGGAAGGCTCCATCCGGTATCCAACAGTCCGTTCCCGTGGAGTTGAGATGTCAGCGGATCCGTCCGGTCAGGATCACTTCCGGCTGCGCACCCTGGTGCTGACCGGTCAATCCGGGCGGGCGGCTTGCCGGCGGAGAGAACTTTGCTGAATTCCGGTTCCTGCATCTCACGGCGGCAGCGTGGCATGCCCGGCGCGGCTTCAGCATGGCAAACGGAGAATTCACCGATGTCACAACCGGACGTTCGTCGCCAAATGCGTATCCGGCAAACGGATTGGGGCGACGCCGTGCGTATCGATCTCAACCAACTGGGCGCGCATCTGCCTGCCCGCGGCATCCAGGGCGCAACATGGTCCGAGGCAGCCAGCGAGGCATTGCGCGACGAATGGTCCGAATCCCAGAATGTGGCGCTGTGCGACACAATGACCGAGGTCGCCGCCGGTATCGGCGGGGGTTTCGATTCCTTTGTCGAGTGGACGGTACTGCACAATAAGCGGTACGACGGCACCCATATGCGCAATGAACGGCGGAACCGGTTCCGCCGTGGGTACCGCGCCGCGATTACAACACTGGGCTGGGCGCATTCGAGGACCAGCCTTTCCACCTGCATTCAGGCGGTGGGTTATGTGCCGAAAGCCCGCGCGACGTTCCACCAGGCCGTGTGGCGGCCGGAATCGCTGTACGATACCGAGTTTATGGCGCTTGCCCCCGCCGTTGTCACAAGGTTCGGGGGAGGCCGGCAGATCCATCTGTCGGGCGTTGTCGCGTGGGACGAAGGGATAAATCCGCTGTTCGAAGGACAGCCCGAACGTCAGATCTGCCACGTGTTTGACCTCATCCAGGACGTATTTCAGGAGGGAGGCGGTTCGCTTGCCGACGTCGTCCGTCTCCGGCCCTTCGCCCATTGCACGAAGATCGCGCGCCTCATCCGTGCAGAAATCGAACGCCGCTGGGCAGGCCATCCGCGACCTGTCGTGATGATGTCGGACAGCCGGCGTTTCGGCGATCCGCCCAGCCTCTATGCGGAAATACAGGTCATGGGCGTCATGTCCGACAACGATGAGGAGGTGCGACACGCGGAAACGCAACTTCCCGCCGGACTCCCGGACGAAGGCGCCCTCCGGATTCGCCGCAGCCGCGCCCGAAACTGGGAGCTGATCCAGGTGGGCGAACTGCGCGCGCCCCCGGATGCGGAACCGCAACGGGAGGCGGAGCACGTTACGGCGCAGTTGGCAACCGTCTTCGAACGGCTGTCGCTTTCACGGAAAGACGTCTGTCTGACATTTGCCTATGTGAGTTGGCCGGAAACCGCCGCGGCCTTTCCGGAAATTGTCTCTCAGGCGGTGCCGATGGATTCGGTGCACGTGTTGCCGTGTCCCGCAATGCCCGAACTGGATGCGCGCCATATCAAGGTGGAGTTGACAGCCTTCAGGCGCGTGGGTCCCGCCACAACAGCGGGACCGGAAAACCCGTGCCTGCACCTGCCGTAAAGGGCCGTTCTACACACATTTCCCGCGACTCCTTCCGGAACGATCCTCACCGCTGAACGGTCTAATGAACAGGGTACGGATTTCCTCGGCACCGGCAAAAGGGCTGAAAATGCGAATCGTTGCGACAGGCTTAACGAAAATCTATCCGAAGGGAACCGTACCCGCACTGGACAACGTGGACCTGGAGATCGGACAGGGGACGTTCGGGCTGCTTGGACCGAACGGCGCGGGAAAGACCACGCTCATCAAGATTCTTTCCACTCAGATGGCGCCCACCTCCGGCCGGGTGAGCGTGGGTGCGTGGGATCTGCAGACGAACCGCTCCGAAGTGCGTGGCAGTCTGGGTTATCTTCCCCAACACTTCGGCTCGTATCCGCAACTGACGGCGTGGGAGTTTCTGGACTATATGGACCGGCTGGCGGCCGGGCGGCGACGGAACGGCAGAAGGACGCGAGTGCGCGGTGCGCTTGAGAACGTGGGGCTTTACGACGCGCGCGACCGCCGGACCGGCACGTTTTCAGGTGGAATGATGCGGCGCCTCGGGATTGCCCAGGCCATTGTCGGCGATCCGGAAATCCTTGTTGTGGACGAGCCCACCGTGGGACTGGATCCGGAAGAGCGCATACGCTTCAGGGGGATCCTCGCGCGATTGAGTCGAGACCGGGCGATCCTGATTTCCACCCATATCGTGGGGGATATTTCGAGTACCTGCGATGATCTGGCTGTGCTGAATGCAGGACGGATCGTTTACAGGGGACCGCCTGAGGCACTGGTTGATCGTGCCAATGGCAAGACCTGGCGCGTACAGACGGACGACGCCGGGTTCGAAGCGATATCCCGACAGTTTCTGGTTGTGACGGTCGCCGTGGACGGCGGCCGGATGGATCTCCGGTTCGTGGGCGATGGCCAGCCGCCGGACAACGCTGAACCTGTTTCGCCGAATCTCGAAGACGCGTACGTGTATTTTATGGGTATGGAGCTTCCGGAAAGGGACGCTGGGGAGCAAGGGTCATGAATACGGTCTTCACCATTTTGTCTGTCGCCGGATATGAGCGAAAAATGCTGATGCGTACGATCCGGTTTCGCATCCTGGGCGGTATCGGCGTGCTCATCCCCCTTGTTCTGGGCATCGGCCTGGCGATCGCGGAATCCAGAGGCGTTGAGTTCGAGTCTGTCAGCGGAATCGGCGCCTATATGCCTTTTTTTGTCTACAGTCTGCTTCAGACCGTGGTCATCGCGTTTATCGTGGGAGATTTCCGGGCCGCGGATGAGCGCGCCGGAATCTGCGAGGTGGTCGCAGCCCGGCCGCTGTCTACCGCCGAACTGGTCATGGGCAAGTATCTGGGGGTACTGGGCGCCCTGATAACGCTGAGCCTGATTGTGCTGGTACTCAGTCTGGGCGTGCAGGCGGCAAAAATCAGCATTACGGGTGCGCCGTTTACGATCCGGCCCTACCTGACGTACCTGCTCCTGCTGAACCTGCCGGGGCTGATTTATATGTCCGCCCTCACGTTTTTCCTCGGGGCGGTGCTGCGCCGTCAGGCCGCGGTGACCGTGCTGACCATCGCATACGTGCTGATTGTTCTCCTGTTTCTCGGACGCCGATATGGCGGCGTGTACGACTTCGGTGCATTCTTTGCCCCCGTGTTTTACTCGGATATGCTCGGCCTTGGCGATATTAAAAGCGTCGTGGAAATCCGGGTCTTCTACACAATGCTTGCCCTGTTTTTCTTCGGACTGTCAATCGACCGGTATCCGCGGCTGCCGCAGTCCCGGTCCTGGCGCAGGTTCGGCCGATGTCTGACCGCGGGCGGTTTCGTCGCCGCGCTGGGCCTTTTCCTGTATATTGAGAGCCGCGACGCCTCGGACCTCTCCTACAGGACGGCGCAATTGGAAGTTCATGAGAGATATGCCGAACAGCCAACCGTGGCCGTTACCCATTACTCGCTCGATCTGGAGCTTGCGGCTGCCAGCACGCCACTACGGAGCAGAGCGGTCCTGAGCGTTTCGAACCCGCATTCCGTTCCGCTGGACACCCTGGTTTTCAGCCTCAACCCGGGTTTGAAACTGCGATCGGTGAATGCGCAAGACGGAGACGCCCCGGCTGTCAACTGGCGCCGCGAATACGGCGTCGTTCGGGTCGCCCGAACGCTCCAGCCTGACAGCATGGCGACGTTGGAATTCGTTTACGCCGGTTCGATTGACCTCAGTGGATTCGATCTGAGGCGCCATCCGGACGCGAAGCGTTTGCAGAAGCGTCGCGCGGGGCCTGGCAGAAAAGGCGATCTGACCGCCTGGATACGCGGGAATTCCGTATTCCTGCCGCCACGGAGCAGGTGGTATCCTTCGCCGGGCGTGGACTACGGACACGAGGATGGGAGACCCCTGTCCTTCGCCACCGCAGACCTGGATATTTCTCTTCCCGCGGGGCTGGAAGTGATAACCCAGGGTGTACCGGTCAGCCGAAAGCCGGACGGTGGCCGGGAGGTCCATACCTGGGAAGTGAAACGCCCTGTTCCCGTTCTCTCGCTCAATGCGGGCGTCTACAATGTCTATCAGGCCGAGATCCATCATATCCAATGCGCCGTTTACGTTCATCCTGCCCATGCCAGGCAGGTCACCTTCTTCGAAGACGCCAGGGACGACGCCCTCGAAACGCTGGGCGAAATCCTGGATAGCGTTGAACAGGAAACCGGCCTGGCCTATCCCTACGAACGCCTGTCGGTTGTGGAGGTGCCATTCCAGGTGCAATGGTATTACGACGGATGGGAGGAAGCCGGCGGACTGGCGCAGCCTGGCGTGCTGATGCTGGAAGAGGACGTCCTGATGCGGCTTAACCTGCAGCGGCGATTGAAGTGGATGCAGCGGCGCCAACGGCGAAACGACGACCCCGCGAGGATCAAGCGGGATCTGTTGGTCAGCGCGGTGCTGCGCACGTTTCTTGCCCGGGAATCGTCTCAGAGTGGCATATACAGGAGTCCCGTCGCGCAACTGTGGTCCTTCAACAAGGGATTCGAAGGCCAACACCATTCCCTGCTCAAGCGCGGAATGCCTGTCTATATTCAGCAACATCTCGAGTCCAGCCTGCAACAGAGTTTCTATTCGCGGCGGGGCAGGTTCCGGGGGCGGTTCCGGCGCAACAGGGGCGTGCAAAGCGTCTCGTGGGATACGATAACGTCAAAAATGCGCGAGCGTTCCTTTGCGGAGCTGGACCCGAATGACGACGCCGAACTCTACAGGGCTGTCGTCGACGCCAAGGGCGCCTCCATGTTCGGGATGATGCAGGCCGTAGTGGGTGATGAGACGTTCAGAGACGTGGTCAGCGGCTTCGAAGAGGCGAACCAACACGCGGCGGTCGACTTCGGGTCGTTCGAGCGTGCGGCCGTTGGGGATTCCTCGCGACGGACGGAACGACCCAACCTGCATCGACTCGTCAGCGACTGGCTGCACGGTACCCAGGTTCCGGGGTACACGCTGACAAGGGCAAAAGCATATAAGGTGGACGACGGGTGGGGTATGATGACGTATCAGGTCATTGTACGGATCCGCAACGGCGAGCCCGGGCGCGGTTTCGTCCAGATCCGAGCGATGGGAACCGAGGACGAGGCGGTAAAGGGCGTTGAGATAGAAGGCGGGCAGGAGGTCGAGGTGGGGTTGATCCTCTGGGAACGGCCCTCGAGAATCAGCGTCGAACCGTTTTTTGCTCGCAACCGCCGCGTCCTGATGGCGCCGTTGCGCATACCCGAGCAGCCGATGGACGGGTCCGCCACGACCTACGTGAGGGAGGTCGCCCCGGATGAGACCGGATTGACCGAGATCATCGTGGACAACGATGACGAAGGCTTCGAAATGCCGGTTCGCAGGGTGCGGCGCTATCTCCGGCCGCAATTGAAAGGGGACAACTGGCAGGAACGCCAGTTGCCATTTTCTTTTGGCCGGTATGAAAACAACTTCCGGTGGAAGAAACCCGGCGACGGCGCGCAACCGGCCGTCTGGACCGCCCGATTGCCGCACGGCGGGGATTACGACGTGTACTATTATTTCGTTCATCCCAGGTTCTCCCGGCGCCTGCGTGTGGCCAGGGAATTCAGTCTGGCTGTCTGCCACGGCGGCGAGGTGGATACACTGGCGATCGAAGCAGACAAACTCAAGGGCGGCTGGAATGTACTGGGACGATACCGGTTCGAAGAAGGGGAGCTGGCCCGTGTCGAATTGTCCGACCGCGCAGACGGACGCCTTTACGCCGATGCGGTGCGCTGGAGGTACGTGGATCCGGACCACCCCGAAGAGGTGTATGAAGAGGATCTTCCATCCTGGAATTTCGGTCGGCGCGGTCGTGGCGGTGACCGGAGCGGGCAGGGAGGCGGCAGCCGGGGCGGTGGAGGACAATGGCGTGGGAGAAGCCGGTAGTACATTGGATAGCAGCCAATTATAGCCCTTTTATGAGGTGAAACTTGTATATGCAATTCCTGAAACGTTGTTGCAAGGTATTCACGGCTGTCGCCATTCTGGCCGCATGCGGCGGGCAAACCGAGCAGCGGTCCGTGGATCTTACCGTCCCCGTGACGGTTCAGGCTGTGCGTCTGGACACCATGGAGGCGACGGTGGCGGCCACGGGCACACTCCGGTCCTCCAGAGAAGCCCGTCTTCAGACGGAGGTGGAGGGTATTCTTCAATACGTCGCACGGGGCGTCGGAGGACGACCGACGGAGGGGATGCGGGTGACCCGGAACCAGGAGATCGCTCGGCTTGTGAACAAGGAGCTTGTTGTAAACGCGCGTCTGGAATCCCGTGATCTTGCGCGCAAAGCCGCCAGGCGAACGCTGCGCGAGCAGGAGGTCCTCGTCGAACGTAAACTGGGCACGGAGAAAGATCTGGATGAAGCGCGCCGGGCCGTCGCCGACGCCGAATCCAACTATGAAGATGCGCTCGTACAGATCGCCAAGACGACGATTCGGACGCCAATCGCCGGTTTTCTCACAGGATTGGCCGATATTACCGAAGGTACGATGGTGGAAGCACGCACGACCATTGCAACCGTGATGGATTACAACCAGGTACTCGTCGACCTCAGGGTTCCAAATGCATATATAGCAACCGTTTCAACGGGCCAGGTCCTGCGCGTGGAGAACTACGCGTTGCCCAACCGCCGGTTCCTGGGGACCGTCAAGGTGGTGGACCCGGCCATCGATCCGGCAACGCGTACGTTCCGGGTGGTGGGGGCGGTGAAGAATCCGGGCCTGATGTTACGGCCGGGGATGTTCGTTAAGGCCGAGATTGTCACAGAGTCTCACGAAGACGCTGTAGCCATCCCTCGCCGTTTCGTCCTGACTCGCCAGAATCGCAAAGTGGTGTTCGTCGAAGCGGAGGGACGAGCGCAAATGCGCGACGTAAAACTGGGATTGGAGGGGCCGGAGCAGGTCGAGATTCTCGAGGGGCTTGAGCCGGGCGAGCGTCTCATCACCAGCAACTACGAGACGTTGCGGCCGCGTACGCGCGTGCGGGTAACCGGGGAAGGCGTGTCGGGGCAGTAATGATGAACACGAGCCCCGGTACGGCCCGCGTCCTAACGGGCATTACCGGCTTTTACAGTCCGCAGCGAGTGAAACATCGTGCTGTGAGTTCTCGATTGGACCCCTCTGGGGCCCAGGAACTGTGTGTGGGCCTTCCGGAGGGTTTTTTTGACCCGCCGCCGCGCGGACGTCCGCATATGGGCCGGACAGACCCGTGACCAGCCGCGTCAGCGGGCTGTATTATCTCTGTTTTTGTGAATTCGTGCCTTTTGTCGCGTCCATCCATGTAAAAAACGGTTTGTGAGTTAAAGAAGACAGCGTTTACTCAAGAAGGGCCGATACGATGTCATTGCCCGAATTTTCGACGAAATTTCCCGTTACGGTCGCCATGGCGACGCTGGCGGTAGCGCTCCTCGGCTGGATTTCGCTGGAGCGGCTGGACGTGGATCTGTTGCCCGACCTGCGTTCTCCCGTGATCACCGTGGACCTGCGTTTTCCGGGCAAGACGCCCAGAGAGATGGAGGAACGATATGCTCAGCGCCTGGAAGGGGACATCGGTACGGTGCGACACGTCAAACGCGTACATTCCGTATCCCGCTCCGGGCAGGCCGTGGTGATTGCGGAATTCGAGTGGGATGCGGACATGGATTTCGCCGTACTCGATGTCCAAAAGAAAGTGGCGCGGTACGCGTCCGATCCCGATATCACGAGTCTTGACGTTACACAGGAAGACCCTCAGGCGTTGCCGGTAATGCGCCTGGCCGTATCGGGAGCCGACTGGCAGGATCCCGACGAATTGCTTGGCACCGTGGAAACCACCATCCGTCCCAAACTCGAGGGGTTGTTCGGCGTGGCTTCGGCGGAAATCGAAGGGGGGGCCGAGAAGGAGATCCGCGTCACACTGGATTCCTATCTCCTGCAAGCATTTGGCATTAGTTCCGCAACGGTGGTTTCGCGGATTCGCGAGGCGAATTCAGACGTCTCCGGAGGCACGTTAAAGGACGGCCAGCGATCCTATCTGGTAAAGGGCCTGGGACGGCTGACCGATATGGCGGACGTGAACAACCTGGTTGTGGGCGAGCGCGGGGGCGAATCGTCGAACGGCGGGGGAGACGCCTCGACCCAGCGCGTGCCGGTCACGGTCAGCGACGTGGGTACCGTGGCGCTGCGATATAAAGAGCGGGAAACCATCGTCCGCCTGGACGGAGTGGAGTGCGTAGGGCTTTCGGTTTACAAGGAAGCCGGCGAGAATACCTCTTCAGTGGTCAACGGGGTCCTCCAGGAGCTGGGAAGCCTGGAGGCCGATCTGGCCGGCATCCGGTTTACGGTGGTGGAAAACCAGGCGCGCTTCGTCGAACGCGCGGTAAACGAAGTGGAGGAGGCGGCCGTTATCGGCGCGTTGCTGGCCGTGGGCGTTTTGCTTGCCGCGCTCCGGCAATGGACCGCCACGCTGGTGATTGGCCTTGCCATACCGATTTCCGTTCTGGCTACCTTTACCCTGATGTATTTCCAGGGGTTGACGTTGAATGTGATGACCCTCGGCGGTCTGGCGCTGGGCGCCGGCATGCTGGTGGATAACGCCATTGTCGTGATAGAAAACATCTACCGGCATCTCGAAAGCGGTGAAACAGCCGCCGAAGCCTCCGTCAAAGGCGCTGGCGAGGTCGGGGTCGCGATTCTGGCTTCAACACTGACGACGGTTTCCGTGTTTCTGCCCATCGTCTATCTTCAAGGATTGGCCGGTGAACTCTTCAAGGAACAGGCCTGGACGGTCGCGTTTTCGCTGATTTCGTCTCTTGCGGTGGCGATGACGGTGGTCCCCATGTTGACCGCACGGCTTTTCAGGCGGTATCCACGCACGGCGACAGGGGTCGCCGGGGCGCAGACGTTCAGACGATTTCTGGCAGCGTCACTCAACCATAAGGGCCGCACGACGGCGGTACTTGCGGCATGCCTTTTCGCCGCCTTCTATATGGCCACGTCCATCCATACGTCATTCATTCCCACGGAAGACGAAGGGGTACTCCACGTGGACCTCGCAATGCCGGAGGGCACAAGACTCGAGTCAACAGACCGGGTGGCGAGGCGCGTTGCAGCAATCGCACAGGAGGTTGCCGGAGAGGAAGCGCTGCACATCTACCTGCGCGTGGGAACCGATCCGAACCGGTTCACGGCCGTGGGAGAGCCCACCGGTCCGAACCGGGCCGAACTGACGGTCGTTCTGGGCCGGCAGGGGGACCGTCGGGGCGTCGCCGAACTCACCGCCGCACTGGATGCAGCCCTTCTGGATGTCCCGAATATCAAGGTTAACTATCGACTTCAAAAATCTGCATTGGAAGGACTTATACGTGGAGGCGCAGCACCCGTCCAGGTCGAGGTGAGTGGTGAGAATCTGGTGTTGCTTCGGGAACTGACGGCAGATTTGAAACGGCGCATGGACGCATTGCCGACGGTATATAACGTACGTTCCAGCTTCCAGGATGGTCAGCCCGAGGTGGACGTCGTGCTGCAGCCGGATGTCACCGCCGCGTTCGGCCTGACTTCACAGAACCTCGTGCGTGAACTCGAGCGCAGACTGGGCGGCGAGGAAGCCGGAGAACTCTCCAAGGACCAGCGTACGCGAACCATCCGGGTGGGTTTCGAAGACGTGGATCTTCGCGAGCTGAAACATGCGCGAATTGACGGCCCTGACGGGGCAATGCTCACCCTGGGAGATCTTGCGGAGCTTCGCGTGGTCCAGGGTCCAAGGGAAATTCTGCGTGACGGGCAGCGCAGGGTGGGGAGGGTATCCGCTTTTCTGACCGAGGGCATGGTCTTGAGCCAGGCGGCAACGCAGATCAGGCAGGCGGTGGGACAGATGGCCATTCCGCACGGATATCGGGTCACCATAACCGGCGAAGAACGGGAGCGGGCCGAATCATTCGGAGGCCTGCAATTCGCCCTTTTGCTGTCCGTGGTGCTCGTTTATATGGTCATGGCGTCGCTATTCGAATCTTTGCTGCATCCGTTTACCGTTATGTTGACGGTGCCGCTGGCCGGCATCGGGGTGGTGTTCGCTTTCTGGGGCCTGGGAGAGTCCTTTGGCGTGATGGCATTCATCGGAGCGATCATGCTGGGAGGCATCGCCGTTAACGACGCCATCATTCTGGTGGACCACATCAACCAGTTGCGGCGCAAAGCGGCCGACGTGAGAAAGGCCGTACTCCAGGGTGCGCAGGATCGGCTGCGTCCGATCCTGATGACCAGCGCCACAACCATACTGGCGTTATTGCCCATGGCGGTGGGTGTCGGCGAAGGCGCCCGTCTGCGCGCGCCGATGGCGATGGCGGTCATTGGTGGATTGGTAACGTCCACATTGATGACCCTGGTGGTGATTCCGGTCGTTTACGAACTGATCGAACGGCTCAGAATCAGGAGGACGGCGTGATTCTCCCCAACCTTGCGGTCCGGCGGCCGGTGACCACGTCCATGTTCTTCGCTGCATTCGCAATATTGGGTGTCGTGTCGTGGACGAGGCTTCCGATACAGCTTTTTCCGGAGCTGATCTTCCCGGAGGTGTTTGTCACGCTCACGTTGCAGGGGGCTTCTCCGGAACAGGTCGAGAGAGATCTGCTGATTCCCGTGGAAGGGGAGATCGGCAAACTCGACGGCATTCAGGAGATGGAATCGTTCGCGATGGCCAACAGGGGGGGAATACGGATCTCCTTTGCGGCCGACGTGGATATGAAATTCGCCCTGCTTCAGCTGCAGAGCAACCTGAACAGATTGCAGGCGACGTTGCCCGAGCGCACGCAAACCGATGTAAGGAGGTTCGATTCCACGGACCTCAGCAGCAGCATCATGGAGCTTCACGTACTCGCCGACTGGGATCTGAACCAGCTGCGGGAGTTCACCGAGGAAAAGATCCGGCCCGAATTGGAGTCCGTAGACGGCGTCGTGAACGTGTCCGTATTGGGCGGCCGCCGCAGCGCCGTGGAAATCGTCCTGGATCCTTTCATGCTGGAGGCGCATGGCCTCTCGGCAGGTCAGGTACGGACGCGCCTTAACAGCCATAACCGGAGGCGCGAGTACCTGGGCCGGGTCTACGACGGGAACCGGGCCTATTCGGTAAGCGTTCAGGGACAGTTTACGGATCTGCGTCAGATTCGCGATCTTGTCCTGGACGAGGATGGCACGCTCAGGCTGGGCGACGTCTCCCGGATCGAGCACGGCCTGCAGGACCAGGCCGACCGGCACAGAGTCAATGGCAAACCTTCGGTGGGCGTACGAATCCAGAAGGACGACGAAGCGAATCTGATCGAAGTGGCCGCAGCCGTGGAAGGCGCCATCGAACGGCTGAACCGGAATTTCTCGAGTGAGGGGGTGGAACTCGGCGTGAGTTCTTCCCAGGCCGATCTGATGGCCGGGGCGCTATCCACCCTGAAACAGGCGGCCATTGTCGGCGCCGTGCTCGGACTGATCGTGCTCTTTCTGTTTCTTCGCAACCTTCGTTTTGTTTCGGTCCTCCTGCTGGCCATCCCGGTTTCTCTTCTGATGACCTTCAATCTGATGTACCTGGGCGGGCTGTCCGTAAACGTGCTCTCTCTTTGCGGTCTCGCCCTCGCGATGGGAATGCTTGCGGACAACGGCATCGTGGTGATGGAGAATATCTTCAAACACTACGAGCGAGGAAAATCGCCCTCTCGCGCGGCACGCGAAGGGGCGTCCGAAGTCGGGCGCGCGGTGGTCGCGGCAACGGCAACCACGGTAACCGCATTCCTGCCGGTCCTGTTCATCGAAAGCGACGCACGGGACCTGCTGCGCGAACTCGCGCTGTCCATGGCGTTTCCACTTATGGCGTCACTGCTGGTGGCGCTTACGCTTGTTCCCGCCCTCGCCGTCCGCGCATTGAGCCGGGAGGTCCGGCAGCCGCCGGACGTCCGCGGTCTGCTCGAACGGTATACCCTGCTGTTGAAGGCCGCTTTGCGGCACCGTGCATCGGTGGTCCTGTCGGTAGGCGGCGCCCTCGCGCTGACACTCGTCCTGGCCTTTTTCTACCTGCTTCAACAGCAGGTACGGAGAGAGGAGACTCGCTTTACGGTTTACGTGAATCTGCCGGAAGGGGCCACTCTGGATGCCACGGATGAGGTCGCGAAACAGGTGGAAGAATCCGTACGGGACGTGCCCGGACTGGATCGGTTTACGACGTCGATCCGGGAGGCCGAGGCCGACGTTAGCGTCCTGCTGCTAAACCGTTCCGACCGGCCCGGTGGTATCTCGCTGGATGAAATCAAAGAACAACTGGATGAGAAACTGCAGAATGTGCAGGGAGGTGTCGTGGGATACGAACCCCGGCCCAGGGCGGGGAGGGGTGGTCGTGGGCAGGGGATAGGTCAACGTCGGAGACGCAGTTCCGGAGGATTCGACCTGACAGGGACCACGCCGAACGAACAGGTCGTGGTTCGCGGATACGACTTTACGGTACTGACGATGATTGCGAACGACGTGTCATTCAGGCTCGAGGAACTCGAGGAGGTGGATGCCAACAGCGTCCGTGCCGACGCCGAACGGAGTTCGCCCGAAGTTCAGGTGATACCCGATGCGGCGGCCCTGTTCGACCGGCGGCTCGGCGCACAAGAAGTCCTCGCAGCAATGGGCGACACCCGATGGGACGGATTCCGCACAACAGTACCCTTTCTACTTCCCGATGCAACCGAGATACCCATCGAAGTACGAACCATCGAAGAGGAGGACCGCGACCGCTACGGGCTGGCTGAATTCCGGCGATCGCGCATTCTGAACCAGGACGGCCATTTCGTGCCACTGGACGAAGTCGCACGGGTCCGGACGGATGAGGGCAGAAGCAGCCTGTTGCGGACCGACCAGGCCCGCCGGCTTGTGGTTTCCTACAGGTTTCCCTCGGAAGTCCTGGATTCACAGCCACGGCTGGATCTTGCGAGGCGTGTCGTGCGCGCGACACTCCAGGATATGGCGCTGCCTGAGGGATATTCAATCGAAGTCATCGAGGCACAGGAGGAGATGATATACTACTGGATGATGGCAATAGCCGCGCTGCTCATCTATATGATTCTGGCGTCGCTGTTTGAATCCCTCGCCTCTCCGATAATCATCCTGTGTACGCTGCCGCCCGCGGCCGTCGGCTCCTGCTGGGCGCTGATGATGTCAGGCACGGGCCTGAGCCAGCAGGAGGGTCCGATGGCGCTTCTGGGCTTTATCGTCCTGCTGGGCATTGCCGTGAATAACGGGATTATCCTGATCGACGCGGTTGGTGTGCTCAGGTCCCGATTCGGCTTTCGCCGGGAACGCGCTGTACTGGCCGCGGCGAGGTCCCGCGTGCGACCCATCCTGATGACGACGGCCACGACGCTTCTGGGCGTACTTCCGCTGGCGCTGGAATTCGGCGGCGATTTTGAGATCTGGCCGCCGTTCGCAATCACGGTACTGGGCGGATTGTCGGTTTCCATGGTGTCCACACTGATCCTGATTCCGGTTGTATATATGGGGCTGGATCAGATCGGAGACTGGCTTGCCGACATGGGGTTCGCCGGCGTCACGCTCTCGCTGCTGGCCACTGCCGCGTCCGGCTACGGCATTTTTGTCCGATATGAAAGCATATTCTGGGCAAGCCTGTCGATAATACCCATCTGGGGCGCGTTTTTGACTGTGGTCTGGATCGTCCAGAAGGTGCATCGCTCGCGAGTCGCCGCCCGGCGTGTGTCGAGTGCCGTGCACTCCATTGAGCTGAGAAACCTTACCAAGATTTACGGCGCGTCCGGGCGTTTTATGCGGGAGTGGGCGCGCGATGATCGACGGCGGGGGCGGCTCATGAGAACGGGCCTGGACCCGCAGGACCGCAAGGCGGTACGCGATGCCCTCTACTGGAAGCTGCCGTTGCTCGCTCTGTTGTCGGCCTTCACGACCTATTTCGAAGACGAAATCTGGATCTATCTGCACGCGTTGGCGTTGGCCTTTATGGTGACGCACGTGGGTCGATGTCTCGGAGACCTCCGTCAATGGCATCTGCCGGCGCCGTACGCCCGCGTTGTCAGGCTGCTGCACAGAGCCGTTCTTCCGCTGGCGTTTATCGCCTATGTACACTGGCGGCTGGACCTGCTTTCCATCACGCTCGCCACCTTCGGGCTGTGGGCCGGCTATCGTACGGCGCGCTGGCTCGCTGACAGGGTGCGCACCGGCGAGATCGATCCCGATGCTCTGCCTGGACGTTTTGCGCGGCCGCGCCGTTGGTTTTATCGGATGGCGTCGGCCCTGCCGATCATTGGCGTTCCCCGGCCGGAATTCAGGGCGCTGGCGGGTGTCAACCTGGAAATCGGCAGGGGGATGTTCGGTCTTCTGGGCCCGAACGGCGCCGGCAAGACCACGTTGATGCGTATTCTCTGCCGGGTACTCGAACCCAGCTACGGGTCCATTCTGATCGATGGCCGAAACATCCTGAACAAGGGTTCGATCCACGGACTGATCGGGTACCTTCCACAGCACTTCGGCAACTACGGACACCTTTCCGCATACGAATATCTGGAATACAGGGCGCTGCTCGAGGGCTTCAAGGACAGGACAATTCGTGAGAACCGGGTGATCGAATCTCTGGATCAGGTCAACCTGATCGAACGCAAGGACGATCCGATCGACTCCTTTTCGGGCGGAATGAAACAGCGGCTCGGCATCGCGCAGACGCTCCTGCACGCTCCGCTGATCGTCGTGGTGGACGAGCCCACCGCAGGGCTCGATCCGCTGGAGCGGATCCGGTTTCGCAACCTCCTCGCCAGATTGAGCCAGGATCGTATTGTCATTTTTTCCACGCATATCGTGGAAGACATCTCGGGAAGCTGCAATCGGCTGGCGGTACTGGACCAGGGGCGTCTTGTGTATACGGGAACGCCGGGGGAGATGAGGAATCTGGCGACGGGACGGGTGTGGGACGCGGTGGTTTCCGACGGGCCCATTTCCGAAATGGAAGAAAACCAGAAGCATGTATCGCACCAGCGTACGCCGGACGGCGTACGGATGCGGTTCCTGTCCGAACGCGCACCGGTTGGAATCGGTGCGCAGCGTGCGGATCCAACCCTGGAAGACGCGTACCTGTACCTGCTTGGCAGAGGGGAGGGACAACCGTGCTGAACTGGCGGGAACTGCTATTGACCACGTGGCGGCTCTATCGGCTGAGCTGCAGGATCATCTTTCACAGAAAACTGATGTTCATGGCCATCGGGATCCTCGTCTATTACGTCGCCATGTACGCATTCGCAGTCTGGCGTCCCGACGAAGGATTCGGCGTATCGAGCGCGCTTAACGTTCTGGTTGAAATTCCCGGAGTCGCCCTTGCCATTTATCTGACGATGGATCTCGTCGCAGGCGAACGCGACAGGAACACATTGGAAACATTGTTCAGCACAACCTCGTCGCACTACAAAATCTGGACGATTCGGATGGTGGGAGTCTATCTGGTGCTGGCGGGCACGCTGATGGGAATGACGGTTATCTCCTATTTCTTCTTCGCGGAAATGCCGATTTTCCGGGGCGGGTTGAACGCCTTTCTGCCGGCGTGTTTTGCCGCGGGGCTCACGTTTTACGTTTCGGTTCTCTGTCGAAGCGGAAATGCAGCCGCGATGCTCGCTACCGGCGTGATGGGCCTTGCGCTGGTTGCCTCGCGATCAATGCCCGATTCGCCTTTCGTGCTTTTTCTGGATACATTCGATCCTCCGGTCGGAATGGAAGACACATTGTGGGGCGACCGGGTATTGCTGAATCGCCTGGCCGTCGCACTGCTGTCGGGCCTGCTGCTTTTTGTCGGCCTTCGCAAGATGGAATCCAGGGAGCGATTGGTTTCTTCGTAATATTCGGCACCCACGCGACAACGGCCGCTGACTTCGAGTCCAATCGCCGAATGTACACGATCACATCGTCGTCCGGGTCGGAATCAGCGTGGCGCCCGGCCGCAGACCGGACACGTCAGTTGCCGGAATACGGGATCCAGCCAGGGATCGCTGGTTGCCCGTCCTATTCCTTTCGCACGTCCAGCCTGACTCTACGGGGCTCCACGTTCACGATCGTCAGGTCAGTCCCGTGTCTTATCGACTCGACGCCAAACTCAAAGGTTCTGCGTCCGATCTTCACGTAATTTGCATCGATCACGAGTCGAAAGTCGTCCACCGGCGCCAGCAGAAGGGCGCGTCGTGGCCCCTTCACGGTAACGTCCACAACCGAAGGGCTGACACCCTCCAGCGCATAGCCGCCCGGTAGATTCTCCACGCCAACCGCCACTTCGTAGGTCGTTTCCTGTACCGCCGCGCCGGGCACCAGGAACATCCACGCACCGAATGCCAGCGCGAATGCAAGCAGCCCTTCCGCCAGGTGCCGCACCAGCCGGCTCCGTCCGTTTCTCCGCCCCCCGGCAACCACATGCTGCGCATGTTCCTGCAACCTGGCAAGCAGTTCGTCGGGGTCGTTTACGACTTCCAGTCGCCCCTGAAGCGCGACGGCGATGGTGCCGCGCTCTTCGGAAACAACGAGGCAAAGGGCATCGCTGCGTTCGACCAGACCCAGCGCCGCGGCGTGGCGCGTGCCTCCCGGACCGAGTTCCGCGCGGTTTTCTGATAGTGGGAGATGTACGGCGAAACGCTCCAGCCTGTCTTCCCTCATCACCAGGGCTCCGTCGTGGCCCGCCGACGACGTGCCGAACAGGCTATCGATCAGTTCCTCGCTGATGGTCGCCTGAAGTGCGATCCCGCCCTGCAAGAGTCTGTCCAGCGGCTCCCGCCCGGGCAGGACCACCAGGGCGCCCCGCCGCTTTGCTGCCAGCTGATGCATCGCACGAACCAGCACAGCCAGACTGCCTCCGCGCGGCCGCGACATCCGTCTGCCCAGGCCCAGTGCGGCAATCTGCTCGAAGAGCCGTCTCAGGTCGTCCTGAAACACAACCACAAGCAGCACAACCAGCACTGCAAAAAAGCCCTGGAATATCCACGCCGTGAGTTGCAACTCGAACTGCCGCGCCAGAAGATAGAATGCGCCCAGAAACGCCAGCCCGACAAGCGCCATGCGCGCGTGCATCCTCCGTGTCCAGGCCAGCAGGCCCCAGAACAAGCCACCCACGACGACGACGTCCACAAAATCGGCAAATGCGATCTCTAATCCGGGCATTTTCGAGAATTTCCGGCTGTGAGGTTCAGTCTTCCAAATGCAAAAGCATAACCTGAGGCGTGGATATACCCACCGGCCCGAAATATGGGCAATCTTTCACATTTCGTCAAGAGCCCGGCAGAAATTCCTCACGGATCCGGCGATTGCCTGCCGGGGTCCGCGTCGGCCTTATTAACCCGCGGCCGGGAGATAGCGGCGGGAAACCGTAAATGTCGGCGGTACCCGTCTTTCGCTTGGCCGGCACCTGGAAAATACCTATATTTACTGACTTCAGGTAGAACAGGAAATGGATATCGATTCATCTGACGCTGTTATGGTACGGAGGAACGCACTATGCAGGGCACGCGGGGACGGATGACCAGACGGGAACTCAGGCAGGATGAGTTTGTCAACAGAATACTGGCGGCTTGGGCTTACGTGGAAGAGAACTATGTCCGGGTGCTTGCTATCGCCGGCGGGGTGGTTGTCCTGTTCCTGATCGGCGTACTTGTCATGCACCAGATGGACGCCCAGGCCAGGGAAGCCGTGGAGGCGGAGGGCCGGGTACGGGTTTTGCTGCTCCAGGGGCAGGTTGACGATGCCATTCTGGATGCGGAACGCATTGCGGAAGCCTACAGCGGTGATGCGGCAGCGGGGCGGGCGCTTCAATTGGCAGGCGGCCTTTATTTCGAAACCGGGCGATACGCGGAGGCGCAGGCTGCATTCGAACGATACCTGCAGGAATTCGATGGGTGGGGACCCGCGAGATACAGTGCCTGGTCCGGTATCGCGGCTGCAATGGAAGAACAGGGCGATCAGGCAGGTGCGGCGGCCAAATACCAGGCGTTCGCCGACGAATTCGTCGACTCGCCGTTTGCGCCCAATGCGCTGCGGGAGGCCGCGCGCTGCTACAGGGTATCGGGAAATACCGTTCAGGCCAGAATGCTGCTGCAGCGTATCCTGGACAGATATGCCAGGAGCCCGGTTGCGCAAAGTGCCGAGGAGGAACTCAAGCAGATGGGTGGTGTTGGATGACGGATCCGGAATTGAAATTAACCCGTTCACGCGAATTTCACCCGACCGACCTGGCCGACGACATCCTGCTGGTGGTCCCGGACGATATGGTGCGGCATTCCGCCGTCGCCAGGGTTCGCGACGCGGTGGGGAAGGTGGGACGACCGCCGGAAACGATCCCGCAGCGATGTTTCCAACCGGCGATGTTCCGTGAAAAACACGTCATTGCCTGCGGAAATCTGGTAAATAACCGGGCGATCCAGCGACTATATACCGCCCGGTGTTGTTTTGTGGATACCTTCTTCCCAGGTGCAGACGCCTATCTGGTCAAATCGATTTCAGATCCGTTCGGGCATGGCCGCAATTGCATTGTCGCGGGCGCGAGCTCCGACGAGGGACTGCCGGCGGCCATTGGGGTTCTCGGGGATATCGTCGCTGCCGGCAAAGGCAGTCTGGATCGCGTACACGCCGCGACTTCAGGCCACGAACTGCCGCGCCCGCCGGATGCCTCGGAGATCAACCGGATGGTTCAGGACGATCTGAGAATCTGGGGAACGGGGTGGTCGGCCTCTCCGTTCCGGGGCGGCAGGCTGCTGTCCTATCTCTGGAATCATTATCTCACCGATCACCCGGTCTGGGCCCGAGCGGCGGTTGAAATCCTGAAGGGATCGATAGAACCGTGGCACGCGGAATGCCGCGCCCATCCGGAGGCGTACCACTGTTTCTTCAACCTGCACCTCTACATCCATTTGTGGGACCTCGTGGAAGACAACCCCCTGTTCACGCCGGACGACCGCCTGGGGGCCGTCACGATGTTCGGCGAGTTGTTGAGACATCTCATGGAACTCTCGTACGTCTCGGAGGAAGTGAATCCTCCAGGTGAAATCCGGCAGAACCACACGACCTACATCGGGTTGAACCTGGCGGTGGGCGGTGACTACCTGACCAGGCGGCACGGTATAGGTGAATTTCGGCGGGCGAATGAAATCGCAAGGCGCATATTCGAAGGTCAGATGGACTGTTACAAGCCGGATGACGATGGGGGAGTGGGGTACGTCTGGCACGTACCCCAGGAAACCCTCAATTATTCTCTGTACAGAGGCGACAACCGTTACATCACCGGGGGCCACGTGGCGGACCTGTGCAAACTGGCGGTTGTTACAACCGACAACATGCGCAGCGAATGCGGCTATGGCGATACCTCCGGATATTCTCGATTTTCCCGGGACGGATGGGAAGCGCGCCTCTGGCCGCTGATGGTTTCATTGTGGCATCATCCGGACCCCGGGCACCTCTGGTCCCTGAACTGGCTTGGCGCGGGGAAACGGCCTTCGCCGGACCGGGCGCTGCACGGTCTCTATTCGGCGATAGATTACGTGGGTGACGGCTTCGGCATCGAAGGGTGCGAGCCCGAAGCGCCCCGCGACCTGCTGGGAATCTGCGTGATGGATATGCCCGATGCCGTGTTGTCCTGGGTGCGTCGATATACGCCGCCTGCGCATCATCCGGACCCCGGCAGACGGTATTTCGACAAATTGTCGCTGCGCCGTAATTTCGATCCTGGGGGCGAGTACCTGATGCTGGAAGGCCTCGGCACGACCTGCCACGGACACGAGGATACCAACGCGATCATCCGGCTGACCTGGAACAACAGGGCCTGGCTGGCGGACGGAGATTATATCCGGGCGGCGCCCAGGTTTCACAGTTCCGTTACGGTAATGCGCGACGGCGTGGGGGTTCTCGAATCGCCCGGTGACGGCGTGGTCATTCCCCCTCTGGCATCCTTGTGTATCAGTAACGACGGCGTTGAACTCGCAATGGTGCGTTCCGAAGCCGGGGGATACAACGGCGTGGACTGGCAGCGGGACATTTTCTGGCGCAAGGGTCGATACATGGTGGTCATGGACCGGCTGCGCTGCGTTGAAGCGGGGGAGTATCGTCTGCAGTGTCTGTGGCGAACGGTGGGGGATACGGCACTCGAAGCCGAAGGGGTCCGCATCCGCCAGGAGGGAGAAGGGTTTCAGATCCGTAACGCGGACGGTTCCGCGCAGGAGGTCGTACCGGATCCGCACGTCAAGAGTCGATGGGGCAGCTATCCGTATTCGGATGGGACGATTTCCGTACTGCACCAGCGAACGGGGTGTACCCTCGACGCGGGAACGTCCTTTACCTTTTTGAATCTGCTCACCCCGGACCCCGATATTCGCATCGAGCGAATCGGCGCCGACGCGGTAAAGGTCACGGATGGAGACGAAGTCACGCTGTTGGGCGCCGGAAACCTGGAACTGGATGGACTCCGGATTTCCGGGCGCATGTTCGCGTGCCTGGCCCGGGACGATGGGGTGGTCTTAAATGGTGTCGAACGCCTGGAGGGACGAGAGGTCCACAGGTCGGAACACGTGGTGGAGCGACAGGAGCTTGCCATGGGAGTCCGGTCCGCGCGGGTAGCCCCGCCGGCGACGCCTGCACCACATACCCCGCCGGTTTCCGGTGGCCTGACGGAACGATGGCGCCGTGAATTCCCCGGCCGCATTCGGGATGTCTCCGTGTCAGCCGACAGCCGATTGCTTCTTGCCCGCGGGGGTGAGGTCTCGTGCCTGTCCGAGGCGACCGGTGAGACGGCCTGGACCGTGCCGATTGACGCGGAAGGCGGCGCCGGTTGTGTGCTTTTTTCAGATATCGACGGTGATGGAAATCTGGAAGCAATGGTAGGTACCGAGGACTCGCAACTGATCGTTCTCGATGGAGACTCGGGTACCGAACGGTGGCGGCGCGGTTTGCGGAACATGTCGAGTCGCGGCGAGCGGGTTTCCGGCATCGCGGTTGCGGATCTGAAGGGAAACGGCGACGTGAGCGTGCTTGCCGGGACAGAAGGATGGTTTGTCAACGCGTTTGCGAACAACGGAAGCCCCGAATGGGCCGAATGGTTTCGATATCACGCCATCACCGCGCTGAAGGCGGCCGACGTGGACGGCGACGGCAGGGCCGAGGTCCTGGTGGGCACGGAATACTACACACCGCTCACGGTACACAATTTCGACGGATCCTTTCGCTGGTCCACCTTCGAGCAGGTGGGATCGCACGGCAACGCCACAACGCCCAGGCGCGGCATCGGTCTCAAACATATGGTGCTGTGCGACCTGGACGGCGACGGCGTTCAGGAGATCGTATACGGCACCGAAGACGGTTGGATCTACGCCGTAAAACCCCAGGACGGCGCCGAGTTGTGGCATATCAATCTGGTGGGAGAAATCACGGGGCTCGTTGTCCGGGACGATGTGCTGATCGCGGCGTGTGAATTCGGAGCGCTCTACGGGTTGGACTTTGACGGCAATCTGAACTGGCAGCGCCACGACGCGGAATGGATCCACGCACTCGCAGAGTCCCGCGGCGTGATCGGCGCCGCGGCCAACCGGCGGGAAATCCGGACGTACGACGTTGAGGGACGCTGCCGGGGCTTTCTGGAAATGCCCGTGAACGTCACGTCGCTCACCGCAGTGGAAGACGGATTCGTGTGTGGAACCGAGCGGGGGATCGCCGTGCTCGATCTCTCGACCTGAAAATCATTTGCAAAAGTTTCAGGTTTCCATATCCGATCAAACCCGCCGAAAACCGGTATAAGATATATTATGTAAACTTGCGGTTCTCAAAATGACACTGTTTGCCGTTTTCCGGCGTTATTCTATCGGAAGGGCTTATTTTAATCGCATTTGTTCTGTAGCGTGGACAATTCGGTTTTCAGGCGTCCAATTTCCCGGTTTTTGCCCGCCAGGTCCTCTTTAAATACCTCACAACTGTTTTCCAGCACTTTGTTTTTTTCTTTGAGGGAATGCAGTTCTTCTCCCAGCCGGTTCAGTTCTTTTCTGAGCCAATGCGCCAATAAAGCCGCCTCCTCTCGGGCTTTTTCCGCCGTGCGAAGGCTTTCGCGCATATCCTCAACGTCATCCTTGTATTTTCGTGCTTCGGTCCAACCGGATGCGGACGACGCTTCGAGCTGGGCCTGACGTTCATTCATCGCCTTGACCTCGGCCGTCCGTTCCGCCAGTGTCCGCTCGACGGCATCCAGTTTGCCGACTCGCCGCTGCAACAGGTCGTAGTCGTCCCGATCCAGCTGAACGAGGGACTCGTTCCGGAGTCCTTCCAGTCGTTCCGGCTCCAATGTTTTTCCATATTTTTTCCTATAAATTTCCAATATATTTCCCTTTGGAATTCTCCATGCTCCATTCCACTTCCGGGCCTTCAGATATTCCCGATCTATATAGTTTCGGACCGTTTTCGTGGTTACTCTCAGTAAAATTGCGGCTTGTTCGATGGACAGGTGCTCTGACTGGTCGATTCGGGCGTCGGACATCATTACCTCCGTCTCTTGATTATTCTATTTATTTTCCTGAATTATTATAAGAAAATTCATTCCTGAATTCAAGGTGGATTCACGGACCGGAATCGCTTTGCGGAAGGAAACACACGTGGACAACGCAACCCTGAAACGCACCCCACTCTACCGGCAGCACGTCCAGCTGAACGGCAAAATGGTCGAATTCGGCGGCTGGGAAATGCCGGTTCAGTATACCGGCATCATCGAGGAGCATCGTGCGGTGCGAACGGTGGCAGGACTGTTCGATGTCAGCCACATGGGGCAGATCCATGTCTCAGGGACCGACGCGAGGGATTTTCTGCAGCATCTGGCTGCCAATGACATCCGGAAACTGGATGTCGGCAGATGCCATTATTCCTTTCTTCTGAACGAACGCGGCGGTACGATTGACGACATGATGGTCTACAGGACGGGTCCGGATGCATACACACTCGTTGTCAACGCCTCGAACGCGGAAAAAGACTGGGCGCACATTTTATCCACGGGGACCGGACGGACGGGCGTCCGGCTGGAGAACCGAATTGGCGACCGGGCCCTCCTTGCCTTCCAGGGTCCCCTTGCGGGTGAAATCCTTTCGATGTTGACGTCGGACGACGTGGCGGCCCTTCGTTTCCACGATGTACGTCCGTTCAATGTTGCCGGACTGCCGGTAATGCTTGCCGCTTCGGGTTATACCGGGGAAAACGGATTTGAAATTTTCGTGGCGTCGAACGAGGTGGAATCGCTGTGGCGCGCGCTTCTCGAGGCGGGCAAAGGCGCCGGGGCGGTACCCGCCGGTCTCGGAGCCCGCGACACCCTCCGGCTGGAGGCTTCGCTGGCCCTCTACGGGCACGAACTCGACGAGAATACGTCCCCTCTGGAGGCCAATCTCGGTTTCGCCGTGGCGAAAACCGGGTCCTATATCGGTTCGGAAGCGATCCGGGAGCAGTTGGCGGGCGGCGTCAGCAAGAGGCTGGTGATGCTGGAGATGATTGACAAGGGCATTCCTCGCCAGGGTTACGGGATTCAGCGTTCGGACGGCAGCACCGCGGGTGTGATCACCAGTGGATCGGTTTCACCTTGGACCGGCGAAAACATCGCCATGGGCTTTGTGGACCCGAAGCTCGCCCGGCGGGGCCAGGAACTGCTTGTTTTCGTCCGGAACCGGCGGCTTCGGGCAAGGGTGGTCCGCAGGCCGTATTACCGTCGCCCGGGCAGCTAGCAGTCCGTTGAAAAAATCGCTCAGCAGGCGAGGCCGAATCATTGTGGTCGAAGACAAGGCGCGCGACCGCGTCGAATCGGGGGATTCGGGGAGGGAGCGCAACGCAGTATTTCGGCCACAAGGACCGGACGCCTGTCTGCGTGCACCGCACAGGCAGGCAGCCCGGATGGGCTTTTTCAACGGGCTGCTGGGGAGGTTCGCAAGCCGGTTTATCGTGGCCCGGGCAGTGTCCTCCCCCCTACCCCGCCCGTTGCGTTTTTCACGTCCACGCAGCCGAAAAAAACCCCGGAATCACTCAACGATCCCGGGTTTTTTACTATGCCACGATATTGACGAGGCGATTGGGAACCACAATCACCTTTTTGGGCACTTTGCCTGCAAGGTGGTTTCTCACATTCGGCTGTTCCAGTGCGAGCCTCCTGACGTCGTCGCCCTCCGCATCCACCTCCACCTGAAACCTGGCCCGGACCTTGCCGTTGACCTGCACCGGCATCTGTATGGTTGCCGGACGGGCAAGTTCCTCGTCCCACACCGGCCAGGCCTGCTCGTGGACGCTGTAGTTCCCGTCGATGCATTCCCACAGCTCTTCCGATATATGCGGTGCAAAGGGCGCCAGCAGGAGGCACAGCGTTCGGATGGCATCTTCCCAGGCATCCGTTTTGAGGGCGGCAGCGGTTTTCGCTTTGCCAAGGCGGTTGACAAAGGTCATCAGTGCGGCGACGGCGGTGTTGAAGTTGAATGACTCCAGATCCTCGGAGACCTTCTTGATCGCCTGGTGGGTGGTCCTGCGCAATTCTGCTGTCTCCCCCGTCCCCGGAGATTCGCCAGCCGACCCCGCCGGCTCCAGGACAAGCGACCACACCCGATTCAAAAACCGGGGAACGCCCTCCATGCTCGCCGAGTTCCACGGCCCCCCCTGATCCCAGCGGCTGATGAACATCAGATACACACGGACGCTGTCGACGCCGTGCGCATCGATGAGGTCGTCCGGGTTCACCACGTTTCCCCGGGACTTGCTCATTTTTTCTGAATCCTCGCCGAGAATGATCCCCTGGTTGAACAACCGGACCATGGGCTCGGCTTCGTCGGTGGCGATCAGCTTCATATCCCGCATCGCCCTGGTAAAGAAACGGGTGTAAAGCAGATGCATCGTGGCGTGCTCAATGCCGCCTGTATACTGATCCACCGGCAGCCAGTACGCCGCCTCTTCCGGATCGAACGGCCCGGCGCCGTAATCAGGGCTGAGGTACCGGTACTGATACCACGAAGAACACATGAACGTGTCCATCGTATCGGTTTCTCTCTGCGCCTCCCCCTGACACGTCGGACAGGTCGCATGCAGAAACCCTTCGTGATGTTTAAGCGGAGATTCGCCAGTCGGCAGAAACTCCGCATCCTCCGGCAGTCTTACAGGAAGGTCTGACTCCGGGACAGGCACCACGCCGCAGTCGGCGCAATAGATGATGGGTATGGGACACCCCCAATACCGCTGTCGGGAAATCAGCCAGTCGTGCAGCCGATAGTTGACCTTCCGCTCACCGAGTCCCCGTTCCTCAAGATCTTCGGCCACCGCGTTCTTCGCGTTGTCGGACGGCATGCCGCTGAACCGGCCGGAATTGACCAGCGTGCCTTTGCCCTCGTAGGGACGCCGCAGCGGGTGGCCATCCCAATCCGGCGGCGCAATGACCGTTGGAACGGCCAATCCGTACCGTTTCGCGAAGCCGAAATCCCGTTCGTCGTGTCCGGGCACGGCCATGATCGCGCCGGTTCCGTACGTCGTCAGCACATAATCGGCGATATAGATGGGCACCTCGGCGTCGTTCATCGGATTGATCGCATACGCTCCGGTAAAAACACCGTCCCTGTCCTTATCCAGCGACAACCGGTCGATTTCGGACCGCCGGCCTGCCATTTCCCGGTACGACGCGACTTCGGCGGACCGTGACCGCGTTGTAATCGTGTCGACGAGATGATGTTCCGGCGCCAGAACCGCGAACGTAACCCCGAAGATCGTATCCGCGCGCGTGGTGAAAACCCGAAACGATTCCTCGGTATTCTTCACGCGCATTTCGAATTCCACCCCGTCGCTGCGGCCGACCCAGTTGGTCTGCATCGTTTCGACCCGGTCCGGCCAGTCCAGGCCCGAAAAATCCAGCAGCGAATCCGCGTATTTCGTAATCCGGAACAGCCACTGATCCAGGTCTTTCTTCACAACGGGTGTATCGCATCGTTCGCAGTGGCGGTCGTCACCCCAAACCTGCTCCCTGGCAAGCGTCGTATTGCAGCGCGGGCACCAGTCCACCGGTGCCTTTTTCCGATAGGCCAATCCGTGGCGATAGAACTGCAGGAAGAGCCACTGGGTCCACTTATAGTACTCGGGTTCACACGTTACGATCTCCCGGTCCCAGTCGAACATGGCGCCCATTCTCTTCAGGTGTCGCCGCATGCGCTCAACGTTGTCCATCGTCCATCTGGCCGGATGAATTCCCCGTTCGATGGCGGCATTCTCCGCCGGCAGTCCAAACGCGTCAAATCCTATTGGAAACAGGACGTTATATCCCTTCATCCGCATCCACCTGGCGCGTGCGTCGGAAGGCGCCATCGCGTACCAGTGTCCGATGTGCAGGTCTCCCGAAGTATACGGCAACATGGTCAGCGCATAATGCTTGGGCCTGCCCGCCTTCACGCCGCTCCTGTAGAGACCGGTCTGCTCCCAGCGAGTGCGCCACTTTGACTCGATCGCTTCAAAATCGTATCCACTTTCAGCCATCTGACGGCTCCCTGAACTCACTGTTTATGGGTAAAGCCGTTGCAGCATCCGGGGAAACGGAATGGTCTCCCTTACATGCCGCAACCCGCAGATCCATGCTACGGTCCGTTCGATGCCCAGGCCGAAGCCGGCATGAGGCACCGATCCGTAGCGCCTGAGGTCCAAATACCATTGAAAGGGGGTCTCGTCGAGTCTGTGTTCGGCAATCTTCCGCCGCAATTCCTCCAGGTCGTCCTCACGTTGCCCACCGCCGATGATCTCTCCGTATCCCTCAGGCGCCAGCATGTCCATGCAAAGCGCCAGCCGACCGTCGTCCGGGTCTCCCTTCATATAAAAGGCTTTGCAGGAGGCCGGATACCTGTGCACCAGGACCGGACGATCGAAATGTTCCGCCAATACGGTTTCCTCGTCGCCGCCGAAATCGTCGCCCCATCTGTGTGATACGCCGCTCCGATTCAGGATGTCCACCGCTTCCGTATATGAGATTCTTGGAAATGGCTTCTTCACGCGTTCGAGCGGTTCGAGATCCCGCTGAAGCACTTCCAACTCCTTTCGCCGGCTTTTCAGAACCTGCTGTACCACGGTGCTGACAAAGTCCTCCGCCAGATCCATGTCCCCGTTCAGATCCAGGTACGCCACTTCCGGCTCGACCATCCAGAATTCCGTGAGGTGCCGCCGGGTTTTCGATTTCTCGGCCCTGAACGTCGGCCCGAAGCAGTAGACCTTCCCGAAGGCCATGGCGCTTGCTTCCAGATAAAGTTGCCCGCTCTGGGTCAGATACGCCTCGTCGTCGAAGTATTCGGTTTGGAAAAGCGTTGTCGTTCCCTCGCAGGAGGAAGGCGTAAAGATCGGCGAGTCCGTCAGCACGAACTCTCGTTCGTCGAAGTAATTCCGGCACGCCCGGATGACTTCGCTTCGAACCCGCAATATGGCGTGCTGACGGGAGGAACGCAGCCAGAGATGGCGATGGTCCATCAGGAATGCGGTTCCGTGCGCTTTTGGTGTAATGGGATACGGTTCCGATGCCTGGACCACCTCGATATCGGTAACGCCGACCTCGAAACCGAGGGGCGAGCGCTTGTCCTCGCGCACAATCCCCCACACGCGCAGCGACGACTCCTGGGTGATGCCCGCCGAGCGTTCGAACAGGTCCGGCGACACGTCCCCCTTGAACAGAACACACTGCACCACGCCGGTCCCGTCTCTCAATTGCAGAAAGCGCAGCCTGCCGCTGGAACGCTTGTTATGCAGCCAGCCCTGGAGAAGAACGTGACGTCCGTCGCACTCTGCAATCCTTGAAATCGATATGGGTACGGCCATCGGGGTCCTCTCGAGGTCACACAGCCGAGTCGAATCGCCGGATTCGGCGAGTGAGCACAACGCAGTATTTCGACCGCAGGGGCCGGACGCCTGTCTGCGTGCACCGCACAGGCAGGCAGCCCGGATGGACTCTTTCAACGGGCTGTCAGGGCCGGCCGTTTTCGCAGCGCGCGGGACACGGTCGGCGCTTTCCGGGAATCGCGGCATCAGTCCCGGCACTGCAAAACCAAAAAAGACGACCGGAAGATGCCGATCGCCTTCTGCCGACCTCTGGCTTACCTGGCGGGTCAGCGCCGATTGGGCCTTCGCGGCCCCCGTGAATGGCGCGGCGGCGGTTCCACGTATCCGGGGGGCGGTTGGAACGTCGCCTTGCGACTAAGTCGAATCTTGCCCTGGTCGTCGATCGCAATCACCTTGACGTCCAGTTTATCCCCTTCGGACAGCACGTCTTCGACCTTGTTCACCCGGTGGTAATCCAACTCTGAAATGTGGCACAGCCCTTCTTTTCCCGGAAGAATCTCGATAAAGGCGCCAAAGTCCAGGGTTCGCTTGACCGTGCCATTATACACCCGGCCTACTTCCGCGTCCTCAACCAGCGCCTTGATCATCTCCATGGCTTCTTCGCCGGCCTGGGCGTCGACCGAACTGACCGTGATCAGTCCGTCGTCATCCACCGCCACGGTAGCTCCCGTTTCTTCGATGCTGCGAATGGTCTTTCCGCCGGGACCGATAACCGTACCGATCTTTGCCGGGTCGATATAAAGGGAGAGAATACGCGGCGCGTACGGTGACAACTCGGGCTTCGGACTGGCAATGGCACCGTTCATTATGTCCAGAATATGGTCCAGTGCGCCCCTCGCGCGTCCGAAAGCCTCCTGCATAATCTCAAAACTGATCCCCTTGATTTTGATATCGAGCTGAATCGACGTCAGCCCCTCGGCCGTGCCGGCGATTTTCAGGTCCATATCGCCCAGATGGTCTTCCGCGCCCAGAATGTCGGTCAGCAAGGACCAGTTGGCATTGTCCTCCCCCATCACCAGCCCGACGCCTGCGCCGGCGACGGCTGTCTTGATGGGAACCCCCGCATCCATCAGTGCGAGCGATCCGCCGCACACCGTGGCCATGGACGATGAACTGTTGGATTCCAGTATCTCGGAAACCACGCGAATTGTATAGGGGAAATGTTTTTCGTCGGGGATGACGGGAATCAGCGCTTTTTCCGCAAGAACGCCGTGTCCGATTTCCCGCCTTCCCGGAGCCCCGATCCGGCGGGTTTCTCCCACGCTGTACGATGGAAAGTTGTAGTCCAGCATGAAACTCTTGTAGGACATTCCTTCGAGATCGTCCACCATCCGGGTATCCAGCTTGCTGCCCAACGTGGCCACGCACAGGGCCTGGGTCTGTCCCCTCGTAAACACAGCCGACCCGTGCGCGCGGGGCAGTGGCCCGAGTTCAATCTCGATTGGCCGCACTTCGTCCAGGGCCCTTCCATCGATCCGGCGGCCCTCCTCCAGAATCATCCGGCGCATCTCCGCCTTGACTATCGCACCGACCTCCGCGGCGATCTCCGCCCGCGATTCCGGAAATTCATCTTCCAGGGCCGCCTGCGTTTCCTCTTCGATGCCCGCAATGACGTTTGCCCGGTCTTCTTTCTCTGACAACCGGTTCGCCTCCCGGATGCGCATGGCCGCCAGTGCCCTCACGGCTTCTTCAAGCGCATCATTGGGCTCGGGTTCCGTAACCTCCCGCTTCGGTTTGCCGCACCTGGCCACCAGGTCTTCCTGCAATTCCACCAGCCTGGCGATGGCTTCCTGGCCTGCCCGCAACGCCCCCAGCACATCGGCGTCCGGCGCCTCGTGGCACTCGCCCTCGACGGAAATGATCGACTCCTTGTTTCCGGACACGATGATGTTGATGTCGCTTTCTTCCAACTGCTGGTACGTTGGATTGATCACGTACTCGCCGTCTATCCGACCCACCTTTACGGCGCCGATGGGGCCTTCGAACGGAATATCGGAAACACAGACAGCCGCCGATGCCCCGTTCATCGCCAGCACGGCGGGGTCATTTGCTTCGTCGAACGACAGAATGGTTACCAGAACCTGTGTTTCCACGTCCCGTTTCAGGAACAAAGGCCGAATCTGGTGATCGATAAGCCTGGCACTCAGCTTCTCCGTCGTGGAAGGCGCACCCTCCCGCTTGAAGAAGTTTCCCGGTATCCTGCCACTTGCGTAGAATTTCTCACGGTAGTCCACCGTTAACGGGAAGAAATCCAAATCGGATTCTCTCGTATCGGCCACCGTAGCCACCAGCACCACGGTTTCGCCATATTGCATCCAGACGGCGCCGTGGGCCTGCTTGGCTACACGTCCGCATTCAACGGATAATGTCCTGCCCTCCAGTTCCAACTCTATTCTCTCTGCCATCCACCCCTTCTCCTCAGCGAAAATGAACGTTCATCCAGCCTGTAGAACTCAATTTGTAAAACACGCTACAGGCAATATCAACCACGTATTTCAAGTTTACCGATCAGCGCACGGTATCCGGTAAGATCGCGGCGTTGCATATATCTCAGGAAACGCCGGCGCTGGCCGACCAGCTTGAGCAGCCCGCGACGGGAATGGTGATCTTTGCTGTGCCGCCGGGCGTGGTCGGTCAACATCCTGATGCGCTCCGTCAAGAGCGCAATCTGCACTTCGACAGATCCGGTGTCGGTGCCGGCTCGACCGAAGGCTTCCACCAATTCGCCTTTCTTTTCCTTTGCTAAACCCAATGCCTCACCTCCATTTGATGGGCCAACTCCTGTCCCAAAATGTCACGGGCACGCTGCCCGTCCTTGTGGATTTGCGTAATCAGTGCTTCCGAATTCGGAAACCGGCGTTCGTCACGCAGGCGGTCCACCAGTTCCAGCGATATCCGCCGCCCGTAAAGATCGCCGCTGAAATCCAGAAGATGGGCTTCAAACAACCTGCTCTTGCCGTTAAAGGTCGGCCGTATCCCAAGGTTTACAACAGCCGCGTACGGTTCAGGCAAAAACGCTTTCGCAGCGTACACCCCGTTGGGCGGCAACAGTTTCATGGCATCGTCAGGCACGATATTCGCGGTCGGATAACCCAACTCCCGCCCGCGGCCGTCGCCGTGCACCACACGACCGGAAACGGGATATCCACCTCCAAGCATTTCACGCGCCTGGTCGATTCTGCCCTTCCGGATCACGTCTCGAAGCCGGCTGCTGCTTACCGGGCCCTCCCCCGCCATGGTGGGGGGCACGATGGAGACGTCGAAACCGAACCGATGACCAAACGCCCTCATGGTATCGGGATCGCCGCTGCGACCCTTGCCGAATCCGTGATCGTAACCCAGCACCACGACTTTCGCGTCCAGGTATTTCACCAGATAGGTTGATACGAATGCCTCGGGCTTCAACATTTGCACCTGTCTGGTAAACGGGATGACCGCCAGCATGTCGATTCCGGCATCTTCAAGCCGCCGGCGTTTCTCCTCCATGGACGTAAGGACGACCGGCGGGTCGTCGGGATGGATAACCGCCCGCGGATGCGGATCGAACGTCACGGCAACGGCACTGCCCGCCCGCTCCCGGGCCGTGGCAACAACGGCTTCGATTACGGCACGATGCCCCAGATGGACACCGTCGAACGTACCGACCGTAACCACCGGGTTTTCCAACTGGAGTGTCTGTTCCAAAGTCCGTGTCTGCATCCGGATCAACTTTCTGGCTGACGCAGCACGCGTACCGGCTTCAGCATCCGGTCCGCGGCTCGCCAGCGTCCGATGCCGAGCAACACCCCCTCGGGATGGAGCGCCCTCACGAGACGGCCCGACTCAAGTGCTGTACCGTCTTCTATATCTGTGACGGCGTTTCCGTGCACAAAAGAACCTGCCTGGGCAGCGTCCAGGTTGAGACGCGGCAGGTCATGCAATAACCCGTTGGGGTCCATCAGAAACGGCTGCAACTCCTCCTTCGATCCAACGGATTCGAGTTGGTTGAGCGTGACGCACTCGTCAACGCGAACGGGTCCGGCGGCCGTACGTCTGAGCCCGGCCAGATGCGCGCCACATCCCAGCTGCCGGCCGATATCGTCGGCCAGGGTGCGGATATAGGTGCCTTTTGAGCAGGAAACCGTCAGGTGCAGATCGGGAGGCCTGAAATCTTCTACATCGATTCCGTAAATGCGCACGCGGGACGGTCGTCGGGCGACTTCCGTGCCCTCCCGTGCCAATTTGTACAACCGCCTGCCATCCATCTTGCGGGCCGAAAACATGGGCGGAATCTGTTCGATTTCGCCAACAAAGGAAGCCACCGTGGCGCGCACGTCCTCCAACCGGCCGGGTACGCTGCAGGATCGCGCAACGACTTCGCCTTCCGCGTCGAGCGTGCTTGTTCGGATCCCGAGGCGGATATGGGCGGAATACGTCTTGTCGTGGTCCGCGAGGTAGGAACTGAGCCGGGTCGCCCGTCCCAGGCAAAGCACGAGGACGCCGGTCGCGAGCGGATCCAGGGTGCCCGTATGCCCAGCTTTACGAATGTTCAGCCGTCGTCGAACGCGGTCTATCACGTCGTGGGACGTCATTCCAGGTGGCTTGTCGATCGGCAACACGCCAGTGACGTTGATCCTGCCCTCCAGTCTTACGACTTCAAGTCGTCCAGCAGCCTGTCGATCCTGCTGGCCTGTTCCAGAGACTCATCCAGCCTGAACTCCAATTCCGGCACGTTTCTCAGCCGTATGCGCCTGCCCAGTTCCCTGCGGAGGAACGGGAGCGCCCGCTGGAGTGTCTTGAGGCTTGTGTCGCGAAGCTGACCGTCACCCATCACGCTGACGTGGACCCGTGCGAATTTCAGATCTCGCGACACCTGTACGCCCGTGACGGTGACGTAACCCAGACGAGGGTCTTTCAGGTGCCGGTGAATCAGGTCACTGAGTTCCAGCTGTATCTGGCGTCCGACACTCTCCGCGCGCCACATCACATCAGTTCCAGAGAATAGTCAACGAGCTCCACACGATGGTCCCGTTGCACGTGGTCTACAACTTTGGAAAGCACGCGATTGACGTAACGCGATTCGTTCGCCACCATCGCCACGCCAACCTCGGCCTTCTGCCACAATTCGTTATGACCGACCTCGGAAACGGACACGTTGTATTTCGCCCGGATCCGTTGCCGAAGACTCTCCAGAATACGGCGTTTACCCTTTAACGAGCCGCTCTCGGGCAGATATAAAACCAGACGACACAGGCCGATGGTCATGGATTGGAAGCTGTGTTTAAAACTCCCTAGTGCGTTTCCGCGCGTGAGCGAAAAGGTGTCGGTCCAGGCGGACAGGACCGCCCATATCCAATGTATCGAGGCTGCGCGCTCCTCGCCCCTCCCGGGTGGCCCCGGCCAACGCCGACCGACGCCTTTGCCGCGGCGCGAAGACCACCGGGGGTTCTAAAACGGCTTCTTAGAGCGTGCGCGCGGTTTCAACGTGTTCATAGGCCTCGATCACGTCGCCCAGCTTGGTATCGTTGAAATTTTCAAGGCCGATGCCGCATTCAAACCCGGACTGGACTTCCCTCACGTCGTCTTTGAACCTGCGCAGGGACCCGATCCGGCCCTCGTACACGACGACATTATCCCGCAGCACCCGCACCATGTCGCTACGTGTCATTCTGCCGTTGGAAATGTAACAGCCGGCGATGATTCCAACCCGCGGCACCTGGAACGTCTCCCGGACTTCCGCCGATCCCACGATCTGTTCATCGATATCGGGAGTGAGCAACCCGGAAAGCGCGGCCCTGATGTCTTCAACCGCTTCGTAAATTACCCGGTAGGAGCGGACGTCGACCCGCTCCTGGACAACCACTTCTCGTGCACGGACGTCCGGACGCACATTGAACCCGATGATGATCGCGTCCGAGGCCGAAGCGAGCAGGACGTCCGATTCAGAGACCGCACCCACCCCGCGGTGGATCACGTTGATACGCACTTCGTCGCTGGGGATCTGCATCAGTGAGTCGTGAAGCGCCTCGACGGAACCGTCGACGTCTCCCTTGAGTATCAGGCGCAACTCCTGGACCTGACCGGCCTTGATCTGATCGTGAATGTCAACCAGGCTGACCCTGCGTATCCGGTGTGCTTCCCGCTCCCGGCGAAGCTGCTGCCTTTTCTGGCTGATTTCCCTGGCGGTACGTTCGTTTTCCACGGAGTAGAACGAGTCTCCCGCCTGAGGCAATCCGGACAGGCCAAGCACCTGGACCGGCACCGAAGGTCCTGCTTCGGCAACCCGATGCCCGCGCTCGTCCAGAAGCGCCCTCGCCCTGCCGCTGTAGAGTCCGGTGACGAAGGTATCGCCGACCCTGAGCGTTCCTTCCTGCACGAGAACGGTGGCCACGTTGCCACGGCCGCGGTCCAGGCGCGCTTCGACAATGGCGCCACTGGCGCGTTTCTTCGAATTGGCCTTCAGTTCCAGCAGGTCGGTTTCCAATGCCAGCAACTCGAGAAGATCGTTGATGTTCTCCCCGGTCTTTGCGGAGATCTCACAGGACTGCACCTTGCCACCGTATTCCTCGAGGACAACATTGTGTTCCGTCAGTTGCCTCTTGATTCGATCCACGTCCGCGCCCGGAAGGTCTATCTTGTTGATGGCCAGCACCAACGGAACCCCGGCGGCGCGTGCATGGTCGATGGCTTCCACCGTCTGCGGCATGACATTGTCGTCGGCCGCCACAATCAGGACAACCACGTCCGTCACCTGGGCGCCCCTCGCGCGCATTGCCGTAAATGCCTCGTGACCGGGGGTATCGAGGAAAGTTACCATGCGGCCGCTGTCCAGTTCCACGTGATACGCGCCGATGTGCTGGGTGATGCCCCCCGCCTCGCCCGCGACCACGTTGGTGTTGCGAACATAATCCAGAAGCGACGTCTTTCCGTGGTCTACATGGCCCATGATGGTAACCACCGGCGGACGCGGCGCGAGATCGTCTTCCTCGTCTTCCTCTACCTGATCGAGCACGTCTTCAGCATACTCCTGGAGTTCTTCAACGCCAATCCCGAATTCGTCGGCAACCAGGGTGATGGTGTCCATATCCAGCCGCTGGTTGATGGTGACCATCAGGCCCAGGGTGAGACACTGCTTTATGACATCGGTGAGCGGTATGTCCATTAGCGCCGACAATTCGCCAACCGTTGCAAACTCATTGACCTTGATGACACGGTCGACCCCCTCGTCGTCGTCGACGTCCTCGTCGTCTCTGCGGCGACGTCGGCGCGAACGGGCCGTGCCGGTCTCCATCTGGGCCATGGTCCGGCGAACGCTGGCTTCGATTTCCGTCTGGTCCGGTGCGGTCCTGCCGCGCCTCCGGCGTCGGCGTCGGCCTTCGCCTCGTTCGGGGGCGGGCTTTTCCTGGGGACGAGCAGACTCGGTCTTGCTGCCCGTGCCCGGCGCCCCAATGACTTCGACCGATGGTTCTCTTCGCGCCGCCTCGCGCCGCCGCCGGCGCGTTGCCTGGTCGTCGCGGATTTCGCGAATCTCGACAGCCTCCCGGACCGGCTCCGCCGGTTTGGGGGCTTCGGCTGCTTTGGATGCGGGCTTTTTCGCGCGACCGGCTCTGGTTCTGGCAGGCGTCTTCCGGTCTTCTTTTTCGGTATCCTGACGTTGCCTTTTCTGCACGGTCTTACGCTTGATTTCCTGGCGGGAGGCGTTACGCTCCTCCTCGAACTTTCCCTGAATGCTGTCGAACATCTCCCTGGTACACACGGCCATGTGGTTCTTGACGTCGAACCCCAGACCCCTGACCACGTCGACCATTGCTACGCTCGAGAGATTGAACTCCCGCGCAACTTCGTAGATGCGGCGCTTTTTGCCATCGGTATCGTCCGGTGCCGCCCTGACCGTCGTTGCCGGCGCATTTCTGTTCATGGGCCGACTCACCTCCCTTCATCTTCCGATGGTCCGCCAACCTGTTCGTCTTCAGATGTCGCGGGCTGTACGGCCGCGCCTTCTTCTGAAAGCTCAATTTCCACGTCCGCCACCGGCTCATCGTCGTCCTCGTCCGCGGCCGCAGCCGCTTCGGCAGCCGCCGCAGCTTCCTGCTCCGCGACACGCGCTGCTTCCTCTGCCGCTATGCGTGCCGCTTCCTCTGCCGCTATGCGTGCCGCTTCCTCTGCCCGCTGCTTTTCAAGTTCCTCGCGGTAGGCCTGAACCTTTACGTTCACGATTTCTTCAGCGGCGTTCTGGATTTTTTGGCCGGTGGACTCCCCGACACCGGGCACTTCGAGCAATCGGACGAGCGATACATCCACGAGATCGTTGGCGGACGATATACCGGCGGCCTCGAGGCGTTCCAGCATCACTTTCCCCACGCCGGCCACTTCCGTTAAAGGAACAAATGTCGCCGCCTTTTCCAACTGCATTTCCTGGAACCGGGTTTCGGTGATAATATCAACCTTCCAGCCGGTAAGCTGCGCGGCCAGACGGGCGTTCTGCCCCGACTTGCCAATGGCCAGCGACAACTGATCGTCGTCGACGATTGCCGTCATTGCCGTCTTGTTTCGATCGACAACCACACGCTTGACCGTAGCGGGACTCAGCGAACGGGAGAGGAAGATGGCTTCGTCGTCACTCCAGGGTACGATGTCGATCCGTTCGTTGCTCAGCTCCCGAACGACCGCCTGGACCCGGGAGCCTTTCATCCCCACACAGGCGCCAACCGGATCTATTCTGGCGTCGTTTGAGTATACCGCGATCTTCGCCCTTTCGCCCGGCTCACGAGCGACCGCCCTGATTTCAATGATGCCTTCATAGATTTCAGGGACTTCGAACTGAAAGAGCTTTTCCAGGAATTGCGGATGCGTCCGGGACAGCACCACCTGAGGCCCCTTGGACGTGCGGAGGACGTTCACCAGATAGGCGCGGATCGGGTCGCCCTGGCGGTAACGCTCCTTGCGAATCTGCTCCTTGAGCGGGATGACTGCCTCCGTGCGCCCCAGGTTGATGAGAATATCGCCGTGGCTGATCTGCTGAACGGTTCCGCTGATGATCTCGCCGATCCGGGTCTGGTAATCCTCGTAGATCTTCTCGCGTTCGGCTTCCCGTACCCTCTGTATCAGGATCTGCTTGGTGGACTGAATGGCATTCCGGCCGAAATCGGCAAACCTGAGCATTTCCCGGACTTCCGCATTGACTTTGACGCCCGGTTCAATCTCGCGGGCAGCCGTGAGACCGATCTGTAAGGCCGCGTCCTCGACCTCATCGTCCTTGACGACGGATTTGGTGGCGAAGACCTCGATATCGCCGGAACTGGCGTCGATGTTCACCTCGACGTTGTCCGAGGTGCCGAACCGCCGTTTCGTTGCGGAAAGCAGCCCGATTTCGAGGGTCTCGATGACCAGCGCCTTGTCGACGTTCTTTTCCTGAGCAATCTGGCCCAGCGCCTCCAGGACTTCGTAGTTCAAAGGGACATCTCCTCAAAATTCAAAATGCAGGTTGGCTTTACGTATTTCGTCGGCCTGAACGAGCCGGGTCCGGCCATCGACCGCAAGTTCGAGTTCGGACCCATCGAATCGCATCAACTGACCGACCATGACGTGCCCGCCTTCGAGAATAACCTTTACGGTCCGTCCGACGGCACGTTGGTAGTCGCGATCCGACTTCAGAGCTCTTTCTAGCCCCGGCGAGGAGACTTCAAGCACGTAACGCCCGCTGATTGGATCGTGTGTATCGAGGACGTCCGCAATTCCGCGGCTTAACCGCGCGCATTCATCCACGGTGATCCCGTCAAGGCGATCCACGTCGATGCGTAGCGTTCGGTTCCGGGGGCTGCCGGATAGCTGCAGGTCGACCAGGTCCGCACCCTGGTACTTCAGGTAGGGTGCGACCAGCTTTTCAATGGAATCCTGCAACTCCGGATCGTCCATCATCCTCGAGACTCGAACTATGGCCCTGATATTCAAAAGAGCGGGCATCCGCCCACTCTCGCTGTTCAGAAAACTAAATATATGGTATTTCACGTTATAGCGCAAGCACAAATTTCCCCATCGACACCTGCTCAGCCGCCTCCGCCGACCAGTCGCCTGAGTTCAACAAGCATCCCGCGCATCTCCTTCATGACCTCGTCCGGCCCCGATGGCTGCCTGGACTCTGCCGTCTCCGCATTGACAACGAGGTCCCGCCACAGAGAGGGGTCCTCACTGAGCCTTTCACGTGCACCTTTGACCGTGTATTTTTCGTCCTGCCTCAGACGCCTGATGGCCAGGACGATTTTGATATCCCGCTCCCGGTAGAGCCGTTTCCCGGCCTGGGTGCGCCGCGGCCGGAGCATGGGAAATTCCTTCTCCCAATAGCGCAATACCTGAGGTTCAATGCCGGTTTTTCCAGTCACTTCACGTATGGAATAGTAAATCCTGTTCATTCCGCGTCATCGTTTCTTCTTGAATACGATCCGGACCGGAGTCCCCTCCAGTTCGAATCGCTCCCGCAACCGCCGTTCCAGATAACGACGATAGTGTTCCGGCACGTCACGCGGCCTCGTGGTAAAGAAAATCACCGTGGGCGGCGACACCACGGGTTGAACGCAATAATACATCTTTGACGCCCGTCCCCTCCGGGTTGGCGGCGGATGGGAGGCGTTGACTTCCTCCAGGAATCGATTCAAGGCGGAGGTGGTAATTCGCTGGCGGCGTCTATCGTAAATCTCGAGCGCCGTATCCACCAGCTTCCAGGCACGTTGGCCGGATAAAGCGGAGACGAAATAGATCGGAAAATCCCTTAAGGAGGGAAACCGGCCGACAATATCCCGTTTGTGCATGATCGACGTCTTGTCGTCTTTCTCAATCAGGTCCCATTTGTTCATCGCCAGCAGCGCGCCCTTGCCCGATTCGGCAGCGTCGCCGAGGATCTTGACGTCCTGAAGTGTGATGCCTTCGTGCGCATCGGCAAGAACGATGGCGACGTCGCACCGGTCCAGACTTGTCCTGGTGCGTACCGTACTGTAATATTCGACCTGCTCCTTCACCCTCGTACGCCTGCGAAGTCCGGCGGTATCGATCAGCAGGAGTTCACGTCCGTTTCGCTTCAGCGGGAGATCGATCGCATCCCGCGTCGTACCGGGAACCGGGCTGACCACCATCCGGTCTTCACCGGTCAGCCGATTGACAAAGGTGGACTTCCCGACGTTGGGCCGGCCTACGACCGCGATACGCGGCGGGCCGTCGTCCTCTTCAGTGGACGGATCGGCCTCAGGTATGAGCGAGACCACCTCGTCCAGAAGATCGCCCGACTTCCGCCCGCTCAACGCCGACACGGGAACGGGCTCGCCAAGGGCCAGACCGTAGAAACCGGCCACGTCCGGCTCGTCCCGGTCTGAATCCACTTTGTTGACAACAGGCAGGCACGGTGTCCCGTTCATGCGCACAAGACGTGCGATGGCCAAGTCGTCGTCGGTCGGACCGGTCCTGGCGTCCATCACCAGCAGGACCACGTCCGCTTCCGCCACGGCCACTTCCACCTGGTCCCCGACCGATTGTGCAATGCCCGCCTCCGGATTGAGCGTGTAACCGCCGGTATCCACCAGCGTGAAGACCCGACGGTTCCAGAAAACCTCCGCATAGTTCCGGTCCCTGGTTACGCCGGGCAGATCATCCACAACGGCCCGCCGTTGACCCAGAAACCGATTGAAGAGCGTGGACTTTCCGACGTTGGGCCGCCCGACTATTGCCACGACGCGTCGCTTCGGCACAGTTTGAGCTCCCTTGCCTGCCGCGTCAGGCCACCTGATGCGGCAGAATGTATGGATGCGGCGTCGCCTTCGGATCGCGTGCTGCGCCCGAGCGGGTATCCCCACGGGCAACCTGCGCCACCGTATCCGCAAGATCGTAGGTACCGATACGGACCTGACGTTTTACGGCCACTTCCAGATCCTTCGGTGTCATGTCGTCGAGAAACAGGCCGTGATGGCTGACACAGTTGGGAGGCAGGACCACGACGTCGGTTTCTTGCCACTGCGTCTCGAGGGCATGCAGCATATCCCGTCCCGTCAGCAGCCCCGAGACCGTAATGCCCTCGCCCAAGAAACGGTTCTTCACCTCCACGACGTGCGCCGTCATCCAGGGAATCCGGTTCAGACGCTCGGCCATTGGCCGGACAAATCCCGCGCCAAGCACGCTCGTGACCAGCGCCATTGAAATCCGCCTGCAATTCAGCGTTTCCAGCGTGGACACGCCCGCCTCGAATCGATCCATGAACCGCCGAACCATACCAACACCGTTCTCTACAAGCGGAAAACCGTCGTAGTGCGCGGCCGCCGGGATTCGTCGGCCCGCCATCAGATAGAACTCGTCTCCGAAATAGACGAAATTAACGCCGAGCCTGCGGTGAAGTTGCCGCTGCCACGCCGATGCCTGGTTCAGGCAGGCCAGGGCGACGTCGGGAGTTACCGGGTCCAGACGCGGCAAATTCTGACGGTATCGTGTCAGCCCCAAAGGAACAATGCCCACGGACGCTACGGAAGGGTATCTCCGGGCCAGATCGAACACCGTGCGCTTCAGGTGCTGTCCGTCGTTGAGTCCCGGACACAGAACAACCTGTGCGTGCATCTGAATGTTGTGTTCCCCCAGGAAACCGATGCGCTCCATGACGTCCACCGGTTCCGTGCGTCCCAACAACGTACCCCTGAGATCCGGATCTGTGGCGTGGACCGAAATGTACATGGGGCTCAGACGCTGTTCGACAATCCTCTGAAACTCCGCTTCGGACAGATTGGTGAGCGTGACGTACGCACCGTGCAGAAAGGAAAGTCTGTAATCGTCGTCCTGATAGTATAGGGTCTTGCGCATCTTCCTGGGCATCTGGTGGAGAAAGCAGAATACGCATTTGTTGTTGCATTTAATGATGGGCATCTCGGCCAGGGTCACCCCCAGGTCATCGTCGGTGTCCTTTTCGATATCCACCACGATGATGTCTTTCTCCCGCCGGAGAACCACCTCCACCGCCTCTTCGGCGACGTGGAAGCGATAGTCGATGGGATCGTGCACGGATTCCCCGTTAATGGCCTCGATGACGTCCCCGGGACGGATGCCGACAGCCTCTCCGATACCACCGGAGACCACGGTTTCAACGCAAAGCCCTGTGACTGCTTCGTCGACCTGAGGCAATCCCTCTATCTGACCTGACTTTCTCATATGGCGTTATATCTACCTGTTAGAGAATAAAGTGCATAAAAAACTTATACCATTACTTTGAAGTTAAAACAAAAGGATAAAAGGTCAAGATAAATGTCAGGATCCGCTGCAATTTCGGACGTGGCGGACACCGGCGGGCACCCGTCACCACGGTGGCGTCCCGCCGCGGGAACCCGCTCTCGCGCTACGCATCGGGCGGGGACAACAGCCGGGACCGGTTACCGGCAATCTGGTTCAAAATGCGCGTTTCCAGATCGATGACGCGATGCAGGGATCGTGCCTTCAAAAGCTGCCGCGCGGTCAATCCCTCCGCGCCCGTGAACGTGGTACTGCGAAGGTCCGTGTTGTGGAATACGGCGTCTTGCAGTTCCGTTTCCTTGAGCGACCCTTCGCTCAGATCGCAATCGGTAAAATCGGCGCCTGCAAGCACCGCTCCGTAAAGGTTCACACAGTTCAGGTTGGCCTGGCGGAAGGTGGCATTCCGAAGATAGGCGTCGCTCAGGTCCGTGTGGTCCAGTACGGTGCGGTCGAAGTTCGCGCCGACAAGTGTGGCGGAGCTCAGGTTATCGTAACTCAGGTCCATGTCGCTGAAATCCACGCCGCTGAGGTCTTCGTAACTGAAATCAGCGCCGGATAAATCGGGCGTGAGTCCGGTATTCCCGGCCCGCCAGCGATTCCAGTCCTGAACGCTGCTTCTGATAATGTCAAGATGGCAGGGATTGGCCATGGTTCGATCGTACGGGAAAACGCATGCCCTGTTTCAACGCGCTTACGATGTGAGCGTGTTGACGAAATAGTTCACGAAGCGCGCGGAATCCACGTCCACGCAAACCTCCGCGTTGGCCTCGGCGTTACCGGACCGGATTGGAACCGTTGCGCCGTTGAGCCGGTCGGAATGCGTTTCAACGTGGATGGCGCCGGACCGTGTCCCGCAGAACGAGGGGTCGAAAACCATCGCCACGGCCAATGGATCGTGCAGAACGGGATGCTCCCTTCCGGAATCCTTGCGCCACAGCTGGATGAGATCGAAGCACAGCCGGTTGACTGGCCGGTCGACTCTGCCGATTGCACCCACTTGCGCAGTGTTCAGGCGGCATTTTTCGGTGACGTCCAGCCCGACCATGGTAATTGGAGCGCCGGCGCCAAATACAACGTGCGCAGCTTCGGGGTCGCAGAGGATGTTCCACTCCGTCCTCATCTGTCCTGCGCACCCCCCCATCAGACAGATTGTCGTCTTCTGCGACAGACGCGGTTCCAGCGTCAACGCGGCGGCGATATTCGTCAACGGGCCTATCGGGACAAGCATTATGTCGCCGTCACTGCCCATCAGCGTATCGACGATGAAGTCGACCGCCCGCCCATCCGCCGGCCGCGACGGACCGGGGTATTGCCGGATGGCCTCCATCTGCCGCGGTCGATGCGTCTCTATAGCGGCCCGCCCCTTCGATGCGTTATCGAACAGCGGCTTGCCCAGACCGGCGTAGACGGGAACGTCGCCCCTTCCGAGTGCGTCCAGGACGCAACACGCCAACTCCGCGCGCCGCGCCGTATCGCGGAATACCGTCGTCACGCCAACAAGCTCGATCTCCCCGCAAAGCAGCGCGAAGGCCAGCGCCAGCGCGTCGTCAACGTCGTCGCCTATATCCGTATCGAGGATAATTTTCTTCATTTTATTACACTCTCTCTCGCCCAACCCTGGAAATGTGTTCGTTGTGAAGTCATCAAAACGTGGTCATTGTCTGCATAGAGCTTGTCGAAATGTCGAAACGCCGACGTTGTGCCGGTCCTATTGCGTTTGTCAACGCGTGGTCACTGAGCTTGTCGAATTGCCCACGCGTCGCATACCCTTGCCATTTCCACGTGCACCCTCTTATGGATCTTTTAGTCGTAAATGAGATCTTTGGGATCATCCGCGTCCACCGGCCGCGCGCCGATTTCAAACAGGTGCGCGTTGTCATCTGAAGCCAGCGCGAACACCGGCTCGCCTGCCGCGAGCGCATCCCGGCACAGCGCCTGGATTTTTCCGCCAGCTTCCGCGTGGGCAATCAGAATGGTATCCGCAAGCGCGGCAACCCGCGCATTGCGTTGGGCTGCCGTAGCTGCCGTGGGACGCCGGATACGGTCGTCGAAAAAGGACAGAAACATGAGACGGCCTTCATCGAGCGGCGGGTTCCATACCTTCAAAATCCGCATCCTGCCGAGCCCGCGCGCCGGACAGACGATGACACGCGCCGAGCCCCGCAACAGTAACTCCTGGAATTCTCTTTCCATCGGCGCCTGAAACCCGCCAACAATCGTTGCGTCAGTATCCCGCAGTGTTCGCGCGAGATCGAAGGTCTTGAGGATCGCGTCGCCGGGACACCGTACCGAACAGAAGAAACCGATCAACCGTCCCTCAAGGATCCCCGGATCCCCCAACAGCGCAACCGGCGCCTCTCCCCCGGCGCCGATAGCTCGCCTTAATACCTCAGGAATGTCCGGCGCATCCTTCGTGTAGCGTCTGATCATTCGCTCGCCATGTATTCACTAAAAAAAGCCGCCTACCGAAGATTCTGTTCTATTGATTCATGCACGGGTCGAGCCAATTGATACGTTCGCTGAGCAATATCGATTGGCGGGCCTGGTACCGCATCAGATCTGTGACCTCGTTCGAACCGATTACCGCAGAATTCTCAGCGCGTGGCAATAGAGGTCACGCCTACTGGTTTTTGTGCTCTGTTTCGGGAATGTCGGTCTACGGTGTCATCACGTGCTGACATTGAGGCATCTCAGTTTTTCACACTGAGGAAGCCCCGCTTTAGCATGTTCTCACGGATTTCGTCGGACTTCTCGCGTACCGCTTCTTCGTCGTGGTCTCTACCGGCTTGCAGGATCGTCTTTGCATCCTCGGTCGGTATATAGTATACGCCATCGGTGGGCATCGATTCGATTAACCTGGCAAGGCAATCAACCGCACCAGCTGTATGAGCTGGGATCAACTTGCTAATCGAATGTATCGCGAAGGACGGTAGTCGCGCTGCCTGGTCTTTCCATTGGCTCCAGTTCACTTTCTTGAATAGATCCAGAATTCGAGAGTAAGCGTTCAGGCGCCATTCCACCTCCAGGCATTCCGCTTCCAACCAAGTAACAAACTGGTGCAGTTCAGTTGGCTCACCGACATCAAGGCGCCATTCAAAAAAGGCAATGATCCTGTCCCTCGAATCGTTGTCAAGTTCCTTTCCGGAATTCTCTAATGTTCTTCCCACATATGCGAATAAGCTCGCCCAGAGTGTACGATCACGCCCGGATTTGTTGTAGAATCGCTCAAGCAGGCTGTCGTCACCCTTCAGTGGAAACGTGCCCCACAGAAAGCAACAAAACAGGTGCTGACCGAGGAGGTCGTGGGCCGATTGTTGACCAAACTGTTTCTTTCCGCACCAATCCATATGATCCACTGCAAATTCGAATTCGTCGCGTAGCTTCTCGAAAATCTGCAGATTGCGACGACCCCATCGTAGGTAATTTCCAATCGCCTCACTCCATGCATTCATGTTGTTTCGCGGGAAAAATGCCGATTTTCGGTCCGCAGCCCATTTCTCATCGAGACCCAAAACCGATGTGTAGAGCCGGCCCAAGATGGCGTATTCCGGAATTGTCAGAGGTAATTCAGGTTTCGATCCGGTGCGTTTTTCAATGATTTCCTTCATTTCGTTGACTTCCGCTTTTTCATCGTATCTACGCACCCAGAATTCGAAGTTGACCAGATTTTCCAATGCGCGGCCCCTGGTCGAATTAATCGCCGCTGTAAGCGGGTCGGTTTGGTCAGATTTCGTACGCTTATCCAGATTCGAGTCAAATTGGGAACAAAGCATGTTCAGAAGCGCGCCAAGCTGTCTGCAGACCGAATATGGCACGTTTACATCCGCCTTAATGCACGTTTCTATGAAGTCGCAGACTGCTCGCCTCGAAGTATGCCAATTGGGATGCTCGCGAGACCCATCTCCCAAACGCCCGATCCTAACGGCTTTCTCGTTTGCGGAATCCGGATGTGTAAGTACGCATTCACAAAAGGCGAACCACTTCTCAAGATTCTCGAAGTCCTTGTCCTTCACGACATCCTGCATTGCATTAATCATCATCCGTATATAAATGGGCCGGCGTATGTTGGCTCGATTATCTATCCAAAAATCCAGTCTTTCTGCGTCTGGAATGATGGAGTCCTCAAAGACCTTCTGAAATGCACCCGCCAGCGCTTCAATGTTAATTTCGGTTAGCAGATCGTCTCTGTCCCTGTATTCGTCCTCCCACTGGTTGATGTATTCGAGCAACTTCTCATCCGATAGACTCGCAAGATCCTGGGTGGATACGGGACTACGAGCCTTCACCCTACCACCTTTCGATTCTCCGTAGGGTTGGTAGCTCTCATCCGTGATCTCATTTGTCGTTTCGTCAGCTTCAAGTTGCCGGAAATTGTCGGCGTATTTCCCAAAAAGCACTGACGCGAACGGCCTCAGTTGCTGGTGATGGAAATACTTCCTCCGCTTCTTGAACTCGATTTCGGTGAATTTGTCACCCAGCCATTCTCTGAAATCCTCCTCCGGAGGACCGCTAAGAATTGCGTCGAATATCAGGCTTCGCTCGTCTTCCGTAAGCAATTGCGCACCGAAATGTTCGCATGCTGACCGAATCATCCGCTGAAACTCATAATGGTGTTCCCATCTACCATAGTCGGGGTGTTTGAGAATCACCTTCCGAATCCAGGGCAGCGTTTGCGGGTTCGGATATAATGCGAACAGGTGTTGTCGGATACGCTTGAATACATCCCACCCGTGATCGCGTAAAGCGCTGTCCAGAGCTTCGATCGACTCGCTCTCTCGTTCAAAAGACTTTTCACAGGCAAAGGTAAGCGTTTGAACGAGGGATTCATTCAAGTCCGGATAATCATCCTTTGGCTTGTCCAGTCGCGGACACCATATTTCGGAATAATCAGAGTCTCTATCGCTTTCCAGGTCGTCTTCGTGTTTTCCGAGGCAAATCATAGTCGCTGTAGTATTAATCAGCATACGGGCGACCTTGTAAGGCTCCTTTTTAGCCAGCGGTCGAACGCCTTTGTTCAGAATTTCCCTGTAATTCTCGTTGAATCGAGGCAACGGTCTAAGTATGGTCATCACTGAGGCGAACTCATCCTCTACAGAGGAAATCTCATCCCCATTCATCTGTCTTTTTTGTTTCTGCTTTTCTTCAGCTTTTGGATCAGGAACAAACTGAACGAGGACATTTGCAAGTTTTAATGCCGCATCGGTTTGGTCCTCGGACAACCAATTTGCCAACAAATCCGGAAATTTAAAGGCAAAGAACTGGTGTTCAAGTCTTGCGTACTCAAGCATCTTGGGCAGCAGTTGCGCTGATCGCTTACCGTCGAGTTGCAATGCAATGTCCAGAATATTTGCATAGACCCTGGGATTATCCACGGACGGAAGTTTCAGCACAATTTGGATGATCTCGTCCAATATTTCGTTTGACGCATCAATACAAACATTCCTCAGGTATTCGAGCTCAGGCCAGAAAGGGCATTGTAGATACCCGTCCGGCAGTTGGACCATGTTTGGTGGATTATCAAAACACTTGCGCTCGGCTAACGGCCGAATCCACTGTGGGTTTTTCAAACTTGGAAAGAAATGTTGCCGGTCGGTCTCTTTCTCAGTCAACGCCTATGATCGTTTGACCAATCTCGTTAGATGCTCGTGTCGTTTCTTGCTTTTTGGCATTTCAACGGCGTTGTTGGCTTCTTCCAGAATATTGTCCAAGGTACTTATCCGACTATACTCCAGTTCGGCTGCTGTATCTAAGAGATCCTCGAGAATTTGAAAATTGTCTTTAATCTTCGCTAGCACATCGTCGGAAAAGTCCTCTTCACGCAAGTGAGCGCATTTGACAAAAAACACGCTAATCTCTTTCCACTTTCTCCGAATGGCATCCTTGTCTTTTTCCGAAGTACCCAAAAACATATCGAGGAAAAGATCGCCGGCCTTTTGACTTCTGCGACGCCCCTCCCGGTGTTGCTCTATGAGGTCCTCAATCTCTCGGTACAATTCATGAGTTACCAAATGTCCCCGCCTTTCACATTGCAAGGAATTCGGTGCCTGAGGATCCCGTACACCCGGCCATTTCTTTTCCAAGTTATCAACGAGTTGTGCATACTCAACGCGCCTCGACCGGATTCCGGCAATCGTTCGAGCCAGGAAATTCATAATATCTCGTCCGGTGTGGGATACAAAGATTCCATAGCCTGATGACTTTTCCCATAGGAGGCGAACGGCACCCTTGTAGGCTTCTGCATATACAGGCAATTGTAACTTGACCAGCCAATTGTAGATCCGTTGCTGCTTCCCCGAAAGCTCCATCATTTCGCTTCAGGTCCCCATCCGGTATTTGACGTCATAATTGATGATGAAGTCCAATTCCTCATCAGAAAAGCCATAATGTTTAACGAGCACGGCGTCTATCTGGTCGATGATCGGTTTGGATTTCTGTACCTTGAATGCCTGGGTCTCGGTCCTACCGGTACTTCTCTGATTACGGACTACAAGCGTGCTATACCGCTGTAGATCGGTGATATAGCTCCGGCCCAATTCTTGGATTCTCGAATCATTCATGGCAGACTCAGGGGCTGGGAAATTTTTCCAATCATATGGGTTCAGGTCCCTTAGATTTGAAGTTACCGTGTACCACCACCAGAACAGATCACTACTCAACAACGCTATGGCAGCAGTGACGTGTTTCTTTTCTCGAAGAAAGAAACGTGTCTCACGGGAAGAGTTGCCCGCAACGCCATTGACGTAGAATTTCGGCGCAAAATCGGTGAAAATCTTCCAATAAAGGCCGCCTGTTGTTCTGTAGTACACTGGGCTTCCAGCGCGTACTGTGAAAATATCCATAGGTGTATCAATCGAGCTTAATTTTTCGAGGATAGAACGTTCAAGAGGATGTCCGATTTTGGGAACCCAAGTTACGGATCGTTTTCTGGGACATCGGACATACCTCAGGGACGGAATCAGATAGTCTCGTATGTTCGAATTCCATTTGAGGTACGCTGTCGAAAATGTCTCGCCTGTGGTACTTGGTTTTGCGGCTACAAAAACCGTTAGTGCACGATTTACCGTATCAAATAACTTACCCGGTCTCCACGCGAAGTTTGAGTACCAACAGTCACGACCATCTTCTAGCATTACCTGAAGAACGGTCATGCGTTGAGTAGACACCAAGGCGAGCGGAACGATCATGCTCATGCATCCGTTTCTCTTGCATAGAGTGATACTGCGTTCAATGCAAATCGCATGAATCGCGCCGCTTTCTTGTGCCGAGAAATGCTTGGTCAAGTACGGTACCTGCCGCGTTTCCAAATACGGCGGATTTCCGAGAATCACATCAAAACCACCACTTTGCACGATACCATTGAACTCCACAAACCAATGGAACGGCTGGTGGCTTTTTAGCCAGCTCTGGTAAGCAGTTGCGTCGTTGTCCTTGACGCCGTACTCGCCCGCAAGATATCGATCCAATTGGTTCCGAAGGTCATCGAGTCGTCTTCTCAAATCCACCTTCGCTTTCGCGAATGCGCTTGCATCCATCTCTCGCTCGGTCTGCATTTCCTGGAACATACGAAAAGCACGATCCGCGGTTTCGGCCCGTTCTTCGATGTCGGGAAGCGATTGTTCCTTGAACAAATCACCGCTTACCGCCCGCCTAACATCGTCGAGAGACGTAAACCCAACTAATGTGTTGCCCGCGCGGATGTTGAAATCGATGTCGGGCAGTGGCTCAATCTGATCGACGTTTTCCAGTTGCGCAACGAGTTTCAAGAAGAGGCGCAGTTTGCAGATTTCGACGGCCTCCTCCATGATGTCCACGCCGTATAGGTTGTTGATGATGATAGACTTGAGTATGAAATATCGTTCACTTGGATGGGATTCTACCTGTTTGAGTATCTGTCGGAAGTCGTTCATCTTTTCGGGGCGGTGTTTGCGCTTCGATCGCTGCAGATCATCCAGAAGACCGCGCATCGCCTCCAGGCATGCGGTGTAGATGGGTTCGAGGATGTTGAGCGCCGCGAAGAGAAAGGCGCCTGAGCCGCAGGTGGGATCGAGTATCGAGACTCCCGTAATAGCTTTCCAGAAACCGCGGATGAGTTCGGGGCCCTCGCTGCCAGCGATGACGTCCTGCGTGAATTTTTCGATGTCCAGATTGAACGTGATCAGGTCGTTGATCGCGGTGACCTCACCCGATACGAGTTTCGCGCGTACCTCCTCGTAGTGGCGGCGGCGTGCGACGTGCTCCCGCCAGGTTTCCGTCGGCAATGCAAAATCGGGCGACGCCGGTTCGTTCCATCCGTCGCGTCTTGAGACGTCGTCCACTCCTGCCGCGACGCCCGGTGGCAGATCACGTTTCTGCGCGAGGTCTTCGTTCCTGTGCATGTCGTACGTGATTCCGTGACGGACTGCCTCATAGAAATAACGGTCCGGATCGTCCTCCAACAGCGCCCACACACCTCCGTCCGTCCGAAATGCAATTGGGCACTCCTTCTTTGCGCGGTCGAAGAGAAACGGGATGACGGTGTTGCGGCTGATGTATCCGGTGATGTCCTCTTTGGTGTAATACGCCCCCATCTGCTTCTGGTTGATGTATTTCTCGAAGATGTAGCCGAGCACGTCCGGATTGATTTCATTGTCGTTGCGCAGCGGCCTGTCGTCCAGGTGCCACGTATAAGCATCGAAGAAGTTGAAGATGCGCTCGAATGCTTCATCGGGGATCTGGATTTCCGGATTGTCCTTCTCGAGATCGTGCACGTCGAACAGGCCGCCGTTAAGAAATGGCACGTCGCCAAGAAGCGCCGCCAGTTCCGGTGCGCGGTCTGCCTCCGGCTGCCCGAGCCCTTCGTGGAACAATTTCAACAAGAAAAGACGGTAGAACCTGTTGTAACGGTCGTTTCCGAACTTCTGTCTCACCATTGCGAGACGGTTCCGGAGGTAGTCGGCGTCGCTGTCGAGAAACCCCCGTTTCTGAATGAAGTAGATGAACATCATCCGGTTCAACATCAGCGAAGCGTACCACTCCCGACCCGCCAGATCCGCGATGCCGTCAATGAAATCAAGAAAGGTCTCATGTTCCTTCTTGAAGCGGTCGTAGAACCGTTTCGTGACTTTCTCCACGTCAAAGGCCGCGCGAACACGACCCGAAACGTCCACGATTGTGAGGTCTTCCTCCTCTTTAAGGGTAAAGACGAGGTTTTCCAACTTCTGGATCAGTCGCTCTCCTGTATCCTTTTTGCGGAAGGATTCCGACCGGTGTCGATCGGGCTGACCGGGTTCCCGCTTTACCCATTGCCAGGACTGTTCCGTTCGGTCGTGCGTGGCATAGACGATGATGTGTTCACGGACTTCCTTCGCCACGGCTTTCTCAATTTTCCGCCGAGTAGCATGTTCGGGAAACGTCGTCTCTGAGTCAGCGACGAACTGGTAGGCAACCATGCCTCGCTTGTGGGCAACTGCGTCGAGCGCGAACGACTGCTCACCCACGTGAATGACGGTATCGGCGCCTCCGTGGTCCCAGCCGAGTACTTCGATGAAGAGGGTACGGAGGTCGAAATTCCGCAGATGTGTTATTATCGTATGTCTGTTGAGAGTCATTGGACTACGAAACACGCAAAAAGGCGCGAAAAGGGGTGGACGGCAGCGGACTACGAAAGACGCGAAATAGGTTCAAGAGAATAGGCTACCAAAGATACGAAGGGCGCGAAAGGGTATCCATGATGCGTCTACCCCACGTTCGTATTCCAATCCTGGATGATGGCTGAATTTGACGAGCAGGCCGAGTTTCACGCCATTTGCCTTCACCTAGACGATTTTCCCTCATATATTTCGTGTCTTTTCGCGACTTTCGTAGTTTATCAAACCCATCGAGCAGATGATCCGGGGCTCCTGCGGTTCGTCGTCCTCATGCACGACACAGAGCAGCCCATCCTCCCATAACCCGATCACGACGGAAGCCAGGTCCTCGTCAGAGATGCCGCTGCGCAACTGACGGTTCAGCGCATCCACCGCGGATTGGCGAAGCGGATATCGGTAGATCTCATCTATTGCCCGTCGAAGCTGTTGTGTATCGAAGAGTGTTCCCTCGACCCTTTCGGCGTAATTCTTCAGCCGTTCATAGGTGCGGAATCGTGCGCTGGAGGGCCGACCCAGTTGGCCGCCGACCTGATTCTCCTCGCGGGCTATTCGTTCCGCGGCCTTCCCTACCAGATCGTGATGCCTTTCGTGCCTGGGCAGCGCCGGCGTATTCGGTTTGCATTCTGCTGCACGCAATACGTCGAAGTGGCTCTCCGTGACGCTGCCGCTTTCCCGATCCATCCACGCGAGGGCATCGTTGTCCTGAATCGTACGCATGTATACGAGTATACCCTCCTGCCGGGCATATGGTTCTGAACATGCCCTGGAGGAATGGACGACGTCCGGCATCTGCTCCACCTTCTTCTCCAGCGAAGGATCGGCGGTCGTTGCGTTTTTCCAGATCTGGAAGGCATAGGATGCCAGGTCCACCTCGGCATCGTCATCGCCGTCGAGGATTCCAGTCTGTTCGTTATACAGATCCACAACGGAACGCGTGTCATCGTCCTCAAAAAAGGCTTCGTCGGTTCCAACCACTTCCGCGTTCTGGTCGAGGCGCTGCCTGACACGAGCACGTAGCCGAATCAGACGTTCTATCCCCTCGGCAGGTAGAAAGGAATAGCAGAGGATGTTCGACGCCGATTGCCCGATACGGTCCACGCGTCCGGCTCTCTGGATGAGCCGGATGATCGCCCAGGGAAGATCGTAATTAACGACAATGGCACAATCCTGGAGGTTTTGACCCTCGCTCAACACGTCCGTCGCAACCAGCACGCGCAATTCGTCCTCCGGGGCAATCAACCCGCCCTTCTCGTTGCTTTTGGGACTGAATCGCCAGGCCAGCCGCGTGGGATCCGCAGAGTCGCCCGTAACCCCGGAAAGCCGTTCGACTCCCCCGTCCTTTAGATGACGTTCCAGGTACTGCACGGTGTCTGCGAACTGCGTAAAAACCAGAACCTTTTCACGTGGATGTTTCTCATTCAGGATCTTTTGTAAAGCACCAAGCTTTGCATCAAGTGAAGGACGCCATTCGCCGAAGTCCTCCAATATTTCTCGTAACATTTTCGCATCCGACACCAGAGCCTCCCGAAGGGTATCGTCGAAATGACGAGGGCTCAGCCAGCGAAATCGTCTTCTGTAGTTTTCACTGTAGGCATCATAAACCCGTGCGGCCTGACGCCGGAATTCTTCTTCGGTTCTGAGAGACTTGTGCGCGGGGATTCCACCGCCCCCGTCCCCGTCGTCGTCAGAATCGTCGCCGGCTGCGCCGTCCGGGTCCGCGTCGGAAGATTGCGGGTCCAGCAGTCCGGCGTCGGTTGTTCCGATCGGCAGGTCGAGTCCGTTTTCGATGGCGTGAAGGAAGATGAAGTTCCTCAGCACGTGCCGCTCGACCGACAGAAGGAACGAATGACCGCTGCTTTCAAGGCGTTTGAACAGATTTGTGCGGCAGAACCCCATGAGACGCCTGCCGGCGCGAGACAGGTCTTGCAGGATGCGGTCCTCGGTTGACGATGGCACAGGATCAGCAGAGGACGTAAGGTAGTTTGCCAGGCCGTAACGCGGGAGTTCCAAGCCGTTGATCGCGGATACCACGTTGTCGTCAAAAAGCCGGGCGTATTGGTTGTCGATATCGAAGCCGACTGTCCTGGGGACGCGCACGGGAAAATAAGAACGCGAGCCGTCTTCGAATGTCAGATATCGTCGTCCATTAACCTGGTCCAGCGTAGCGTAGTTCTCCTGAATGAAGCTGCGTGTGCGCCGTACCAGGTAGAGTCGCATCAATTCGCGCCAGTCGTCCGCGTATTCAGATTGTTCGAATGCCGCGAGCGACCGGACGTCCGCCTGATGGCGGCGGATAAACTCGGTTTCGCCGATTTCCCGCAACAGGCGCTCGGGTCTGATGCCCAGGTCTTCATCCTCATGCACAAACAAACGAATCTGATTTGAGAGATCCTGGTATGTCTTGTTGTATGGCGTTGCCGAGAGCAAAATGCATTTGCTCTCGTTCTCACGAATGTATTCCTGAATTGCGCGGTACCGCTTTCCCTCACGATTCCGGAGATTGTGGCTCTCGTCAATCACAACCAGCCTGTAGCGTCGCATGTCGGGTAGTTTATTGATAGCCTGGCTGACCGACAGAACGCGTGCGCGTAATCGATACTCGTCCCGATAGTCCTCCCACATCGGTACCAGGTTTTTTGGACAGATTATAAGCGTTGCCACCCCGTGATCGTCTTCAAACACGCGCGCTAAAGCCGTGGCCATCAGCGTTTTGCCGAGCCCCACGACGTCGCCGATAATCACGCCGCCGCGTTTGTTGAGGTGATGAGCGGCGATCTTCACGGCTGCCACCTGGAAGTCGAGAAGCTTGTTGCCGAAATCTTTCGGGATTCGGAACTCCGTCAGACCCGCCCGGGCTTCCTGCGACAGGTGGTACGCCATCTTTATGTATATGTGGTACGGCGGGATCAACCGAGGCCCCGCCCAACTCTCATCGATAATTTGCGCAAGTTCGTCAGATATGTCGATACACCATTTATCTTGCCACCGATCTTCAAACCATTTGGCGAGTTTCGCGCAAGCGTCGTGATCCAGAACGTCTACATTCAGTTCGCCCTGTCCGGAAAGGCCTGACTGCGTGAGATTGCTGCTGCCGAGGTACCCTACCGAGGGGTTGACTGGATCAGGTCGGAACAGCATGTAGAGTTTGGCATGAAGCGAGTCTCTGAGGAATAGCTTGACCACGACCTTTTTCGACTTGATCTGTTCTGACAGCCTGCGCAGCCCGGCCTCGTCTTGATTGCTGGGTGCGCCCGTAGCCAGCTGATCCCTGAATTCCTCCGCAAGCCGTTTCTTCAGCCGTATCGCGGTCTGATTGTCAAGATTTCCGTCCTGGCGGACAAGGCTCCTGGTAAGCCGAAACTCCTCCTGCGGCGAACGATGCATACCCACCAGCAGGCGGCAGCAGTGCCCCTCCCCGCCATGCCACCTTTCGACATATTCGTCAATCGCCTTCCACCCGCGCAGATTGAAGTAACCCACACAGAAATCCGCGCGATCAGAAACCTCCATAGTCTCCTGGAGTGCGGGAAGAAGAGGTTGTTCAATATTGTCGAAAATCCGTGGCATCAGAAAGCCCTTCTGCGATTTCGAGTCACCCTTGGGTTACATCCTCCGAATACGACAATACCAGATATATGCAAGTATCTCGTGTATGTCAACCAGTCAGTTATACACTCCCCTGCCCAATCGATATTTATATTGCTGATATTATTAAGTTTACCTCCAACAATCGCCATGGGTCTCTATGTGACTAGCAAGGTTCGACACCTCGTAAACCCTGACCTGAAATACAGGAAAAATCGCCTCTGCCTAAATCAAATTCATGACGCGATGTAACGTCACCGAGCGTAGGGCGATAAGTTGGATAGAAAAACGGCCATTCAAACGAACAGTTCAAATGGCCACACCCACTTATGACATCGATATCGGTATTACATCCAATCAAGAACGGACAGTTGCATGCCGTAACTTGACCATTCAGGAAACCCAGACACCGGCCTTCGTTAGACCTTGATGCTATTCGTTATTGTACAGAATCGGCGTTTTGAACGGACCCTTGTGTTATTTCTACCATCGCCTCAAAGTGATCCGCGTCCAGATGTTCCATGAAATTGAGAATATCCCGTAGTACTGCGCGAGACTCGGCTAGCAACGATGGATCGTGCTCTGGCTCACCTATCGAGTCGGCATGTGAAAACGTGTGTACAAATCGCAGAATTCGAAACTTCGCAGCTTGGTTGAAGTCTATCACCTCTAGTTTTCTCCACAACTCGCCAGCGATCTGCGGTTGTCGAAATGCGAGAAATCCCTCCAAGAGGCGACGTGCCATGTTCGGTAGAATGTAGTTTTCCTCCAGCGATGCCACTGATGTGCGATGCGCTTCGGAGTAGATACGGGAGAACAGATAATGGTATTCCGAATCGTATTCCTCTAGGAGCGGATCCAATGGACACAATATGGATGAACGTTGTGACCCATTGAATCTACACTCAAGCATGTAGAACCGTGCGGGCTTTCTATTGACGTCGGTTCTTCGCTGGCCCTTCATATGGTGAAACCAGTTTTTTACATTTCTAAACAAGGTGAAATTGTGGGTGAGGATGAATAGTTGCGCTGCTGCCTGTGTCCTCTGCCTGATAAAACCAAATGCCAGATAGAGTGCGTTGGAATCGAGACTTGAAACTGGGTCGTCCAGCACAACGACGCCACGGGAAAGATCAAAGTTCCTATCTTGAAGAGATTTGAGGAAGTATAGCAACGCGATCGCAGTGCATTCTCCCTCGCTGAGATCCTGCGCCGACACACCGTTACGCAGGACTTCATATCCTGTCTTCTTTACTGCAAGCTGAAGCTCTCTGTGTCCCAAGTATTTCTGCAGATCCTCATTCAATTCGTCGGCAGGTCTGCGGTGTTCGACGATTTCGCGCTCAAGTAGCGTTATACTCTCAACGATGCGTTCGACCTCATTGGATGCTTTTGCAACAGCCGAATTCTTTCGTGTCGCATCTCCCACGAGGCGCCGATATTTCGCTATGGACCCCTGCACTAAATCGTCTTCAAGTCTTTTTCTTGCTTGATTGATTCGCGTGTCGAATCTGTCACAGGCACGATTGTGTTCACGCACGACCCGATTTACTCGTTCTACTATATCTGTCGGCACCTCGGGTACATACCCATCGAACGCGAAACGCTGGAATGGACGTGCCTTTTTCCGCCTTAGGTTACTCACTAGCCTTGATGTGAAAATAACGTTGATGAATTTCGGGGCATTGAAGACTAAGCGTAAATGCGAATAAGTCTATATTTTTCA
>JAGWBX010000021.1:116389-117336 GCA_021295655.1 Candidatus Latescibacterota bacterium | reverse complement strand
GCAGCCTGTTGAGTCGCGTGTAAAACGGATGACCCGGACCCTCGCACAGCGTGCTGGTCGGCACCCACATTTCCTCCTGAAAGGCGATACCATAACCAATCCTTTTTTACCGTGCCTCCAAAAATTTACACTTTTTCAACGGACTGATAGTCTTTGGGTCCCAAGGGCACGCCCTCATAATCACCTTGATACAGATCCAAAACAGGGCCCGCTTTTTCCAGAAAGTGCGGATCCTTGACAGAGATCCAGGATCGGTGAAACCAGGGACGAATGGCGTCCTGTTTGAGCAGTCGCCACAGCATGCTACTGGAGATCGACACCGTTGTCTGTGAACGGATTTCCCGAAGCAGCTCCGAGAGGCTGAAGCGGGATAGCGGGATCTCCCGATCGGCTGGCAATTGGCAGGCCTGTCTGCGTGCGTACACGCACAGGCAGGCGATGGCCTTAATTTCAGCGACGCTCTCAGGGGGAAAAAACCGGGGGTCTTCCACTACGAGGCTGATCCAGCAGTGAAAAGCCCTCAACCGACCAGCGCTTTCGCCATTTCATCACCGTTCTCGGGTGCACCCCAACGGCCTGAGCAAGCCTCTCGTGCGAGATGTCCGGATGCTCCGACAAGATTACGACCATCTTGGCCCGGTGAACAAAGGAGCTGGGTGCCGTTGTTTGCCTTGCAGCCCTACGCGCTTCTGCGATCTCCTCTGTCTCAAACTCGGGTTGATACTTCGGCTTCGGTCCAGGCATCGGTTACCTCCCAACGCAGTAGGGGAGACAACCTTATTATAAGCACACAACCCGCTACGGACAACCTTATACCATTTTCTGAAATCGACCACTAGCGGCATAAGCGTTCGAGCCCCCGCAGGTTCGAGCCTGCGATCCGCGTCGCCGCATGCAGAGAAAAGCCGCGCGAAGCGAAGCACAAAGGCGCCGTACGCACCCCGGCG
>JAGWBX010000021.1:0-116303 GCA_021295655.1 Candidatus Latescibacterota bacterium | reverse complement strand
AGACCCCATCGAGCATGAGTACGTGCAGGTGGGGATTGAGATTCAGTGAAGAGCCGAACCGCTGCACGAAGGTTACCGAACCACAGCCCCTCCCGTTTCCCCGTCTTTCCGGTTTTTCTTCCTTCTTCCTTTTTCACTCTTCCTTCTTTGTTCTTCCTTCTTCCCTCTCCCCGCCTTTTAGAATTCAAACGATATCGCGGCTCGCAGGCCGTTATTCCTTGTCGGCGATACGTTCAGATTGATCCGTGAGGGGGAGACTTCGACCCATTTTTCGGTAATGGATCTAACACCCACCAGGGTTCCACACACTGTCGCGAGAGGCACAGCCAGTACCGCGTAGAAGACTCGATCGGCGTCCTCCCGTTCTCCTACTTTTCCTCTTCTGTCGTTGTTAATAATATCATGCGGATATATCAGAAATGCCGCGCCAAGTCCGGAAACAAGCCCGATCCCCATGCCCTTGATCGTGTTTCGATGACGCCCCATGCTGACTTCCAGATCTTTGACAAGAGCACGTGGAATTCGTTCGGCGCCGCGTTCGGACAGGATCTCAAGCGTGTCCTGGCCGGAACGAATAAGCCTCCCGGTCACCCATTCCGGCGAGGTCGAAGACGCCTTCATCCGGACCCTGGGTCCCTGGAGTTCCCGCATGGCCTGTCTCGCCCGCTGCCAGCGATCCATGTCTCTGCGTTTTCGGGCGACGATGATGCGTGCGACGTCGTCCGAGCGGATTGTCCAACGGACTCCGGATTTCTTCCCGGGTCTGATTACGATACGATTCGCGTCTCTACGGATAATCACACCCGTCGTGGAGCGCCTGACACCGTTGGATCTATAATCAACGTGTACGTGCCATCCGATTTTCAGTTTCACAGGATCGAGGCTTTCACCGGACAACACAGTCATCGCCGTTTCTTGAACCTGTAACATCTCACGTCTTGACATTCGCCACAGTTCGATGCCGCCCGGGTTGTCTGCGACGGCGATTGCTACGATATCCTGCCGTGCGATTTCCCATCCCGTCCCTTTTCCCGCCGCGATGACGACTCGATTCGAATCGCAGTTGACGATTCGGCCCATCGCCGCATTTTCCACTTCGTTCGAATTGAACACCAGGTACGCGTACAATCCGGGCGAGAGCGCTTTCAGATCGAGTTCCTTGCCACGCAATACGGTAACTGCCTTCGAATGGAGTCTTTGAATGGCCCGCTCGACAACCGGATCCGTTTGTTGCGCGCCCGGAAGTTCTGTGGCGGCAGCCGCAAGCGAAGGGGAGATCGCTTCGATCAGCAGGATTGTTGTCTGAATGAATACGCCGGTTTTCATGATCTCCCTCCGCAGACCCTTGCGGTGCGAGTTCCGCGTGTTCCGAGACAATTTCACCTCGCCTGCCCGTGGTGCAATGACGCTGAGGTTTCCACTCGTTCGAGACCGTCCTTCTCATTCGGCGTTCTGAATCGGATCGTTCGGGAACCCAGAAGGAGCAGGAGCAGGCCGAACAGCATCCAGAAGATCTTTCGGATCCGCCGGACGATGCCCACGGCCAATCCCGTCCCTGGTTCCAGTCCCATCAGATGGAAGAGGAATACGTGCCCCCCCTCAAAGACCCCCATGCCGTAGGGCACGAAACCGAAGATCACGTTGATCACCATCATCAGCGAGTGGAACAGGTAAACAGAGACCAGCGGCAGCGGCTCGCCCAATACATGCAGGATCACGTAAATCTCCAGGGTACCCAGGCCCCATGTCAACAGGTGCATCCCCAGCAGGCCCGCCAGACGCCACCCGTTCATGCGGTAGAATGCGGCCAGATTCCGATCGACTTCCGCCGCACGATCGCGGAACCGCACTGCATACGTGATTCGCATCCGCAACAACAGGTTCACCAGCCCGGTGAACGGATCCCGGCGCTGTCTTACCACTGTCAAGACGACGCCGGCCACGGCGATCGTCAGGGCGGTAAACAGCGCCCACCGGATCTCCTCCGGGAACACGAACCGGTTGAGACCCGCCAGAACGCCGCCCAAAACGAAGAGAACGCCGCTGACCATCTCCCCCGTCTTTGTAAGCACGAGCGACGACACCCCGGCGGTTACGCCCATTCTCTCCCGCAGCATCATCACCTTGGCGACCTCTTTGCCGATCTGCGCGGCCGGCATCACGTTGCCCAGGGCTTCGCCAACCAGTTTCACCCAGAGCAACGGTCTCATCCGAGGCCTTTCCGAGCCGCCGTCAAAACTCTCCCTCCAGGCGAAGACGTTATTCATATAAGCGGCCAGGGTTATTCCGATGATCGGGACATATCCCCAGCCCATCATCAGCACGTGCTGCCACACCTCCGGTTCACCAAGCTGATGAAGCAGCACGCCGAGGCAGGCGAGGCCCAGCAGCCAGAGCAGTATGTATGCTTCCTGTTTCATTAGTTTCTCCTCAGGTACCGATCCGTTAGATGACAACCCTTTTGGCCGCGGTGATTACGGGAATCCCCCTTATTGCGCACAGGGCCACGGTCACGTAGGTTGCCGTGAGAGCGACCGTCTCCACGCCCGATTCCAGCCCGGGCGCCAGGTTGGACGAGAGTTGCACTGCGTTCAGGATGAACAACGCGACAAAAGCAACGACCTTCGCAATGCCGTACGTCGCCCTGCTCGTTCGGGATGCGACCAGAACGTATCCGATGCGCGACCGCATCATCGTTGTCTCTCCGAATGCGGTCTGGCCCTGCGAGAGTGCGCAACTCCGTATGGCGTCCGTCACGAATCCCCTGCTGAGCACCACCAGCGGCACCCAAAGGGGGACCAGATGCAGCCACGCGAACACCACCCACCACACGTTCTCCGCAATCCGGTCCCCCACGATGTCGAGCAGCCCGCCGACCTTGCTTTCGCATCCCAGCCGGCGCGCGGCGTACCCATCCAGCCAGTCCATCAACAGCGCCGCGAACGCGAGCGGAACCGCAACCCAGGCCAGCACGGTATCTCCGGTGACCGCAAGGGCCGCCGCCAGAAACAGGCAGAAAACGCGGAAGGCGGTAATCATGTTGGCGGTGTGGCGCTGAAGGGTGGCTGCAAACGTCAATGTGTGCGTGGACATAACGTCCTCCTTTCCTGCAGCACACCTTCCGCAAACCCCGTGCCATTACGGATTGAGCCCGAAAACAGGCCGATTCCATGGAAATCCGACCCGAAAAACGGGTGACAGGTGCCATCCGAAACTTGCACCTGCAATCCGACTCTTGCATGTGTTTGACGGGAAACAGAAAAAGCCCGACGACGAATTTTCCGTCTTCGGGCAACGTATGAGGCGATAACATCCAACTCTATCTTATGCAATCACACGTTCACGCTTTCTCTCTCCTTTCGGTTCCATTGGAACGGCGTTACGTGTGTGCGAGGGTCCAAAGTGACAGGCCGTACATCTTCTTGTGCCGCTGTGGACTCTGCAGGGGCGACCGGCCGGTCGACACTACCGCTGATCGCTGATCGCTCTTTACGAGGGGCCGGGGAAGAGGTCGCCGAAAGGCGGACAGACGGTAGAAGAAATTCTTGCCCGATATTTTATCTCTCCTTGCCTCCGGCCAAAGAAGAGACCTCACAAGGCAGGTAATCTCCACGCTCTCCCGTCTCCCTTTATCTGTAAATCTCCGGATCGATCCCAAGCTCCCTGACTTTCTGCTGCAGCGCCTGCCGTTTCATGCCGATGGCCGGCGCGGTTCGGCTCATATTGCCGTTATGGTGTTCCAGCGCCGACCGTATGAACGCGGCCTCGAAATATTTAACGGACTCCTGTTTTGCGTCCTGAAACAATACGCCGTCCGCCCAGCCGGTCGCTCCCGTGCCCGTGGATTCCGCCCCGCCCACCCGGATTTCCTCTGGCAGCAGGTCTCTGCTCAATACCGTACTCTCCGCGAATATGACGGCACGCTCAATGGCGTGCATCAGTTCGCGAACGTTGCCGGGCCAGTCATGGGCCGCCAGTATCTTCATCGCGTCAACCGGCACCTCCTTGACGGCCTTTCCGTGTTTTCGATTGTATTGCTCGAGAAAATGCTGGACCAGCAGGGGGATATCCTCCCGGTGGTCGCGAAGCGAGGGAAGGAAGATATCCACGACTTTCAGCCGGTAGTAGAGGTCCTCCCGGAACCGGCCGCGCGAGATCTCGTCGGGAAGGTCCCGATTGGTGGCGCTGATCACCCGAACGTCCACCGACACCGTCTCCGTGCCCCCAAGCCGCTCGAAACGCTGTTCCTGGAGCACGCGCAGCAGCTTCGCCTGAGTCTCGGCGTGCATGTCCCCGATTTCATCCAGAAAGAGCGTTCCGCCGTCCGCGAGCTCGAATTTGCCCTTCCGCCTGGAAGCGGCCCCTGTAAAGGCGCCTTTCTCATGTCCGAACAGTTCGCTTTCGATCAACTCGGTGGGCAGCGCCGCGGCATTCACCGCCACAAACGGGTGGTCCTTTCGCCCGCCCTGTTCGTGAATCGCCCGCGCCACGAGTTCCTTGCCCGTCCCGCTTTCACCGTTTACGAGCACGGCGGCGTCGGTGCCCGCCACCTTGCCGATCATGTCGCAGACCTCTTCCATTGATCGGCTGCGGCCGATCAGCAATCCGAACCCGGACTGACGTCGGATCTCGTCGCGCAGCGCTTCGTTCTCGCTCCGCAACCGAACGGCTTCGAGCGCATTTTGTACGAGGCAGCGAAGTTCGTCCACGTCGTAGGGCTTGCTCACGTAGTCGTACGCGCCCGCCTTCATCGCGTCCACCGCAATTCGCTCCGATCCGTACGCGGTCATCATGATGACCGGGGGCGGGCTTCCCTGTTCGGCCAGCCGCTTCACCAGCGTCAGACCATCCATTCCGGGCATCTGGATATCGCAGATCACCAGATCGGGACCGTAGCGCGCAATTTCCTCAAGCGCCGTGGTTCCGTCTCCCGCTTCCAAAACCTCGCAGGACAACGCCCCGAGCGCCCGCTTCAATCCGAGCCGCGCGGCCGGTTCATCGTCTACAACCAGAATCTTATGTCGCATCGTCCACCCCGGGAAATTGAACCTCGAACACCGCCCCGGCCTGCCTCCCATTCACAACTGTAATCGACCCTCCCATGCGCTCCACGTCCCGTTTGACGGTAGCAAGCCCCAGGCCCGTCCCCGAAGCCTTTGTGGTAAAGAACGGTTCAAAGACGTGCGAGAGTGCTTCCGCTGAGATCCCCGGCCCGGTATCCGATACCCACACCGAGACGCTTCCGTCCGACCGCCCCGCCCTCACCGTGAGCCGCCGGTCCGTCGTCCGGTCCGAGTCGTCCATCGCCTGGATTCCGTTCAGGATCAGATTGAAAAACACCTCTTTCAAATCCTCAGGATCTCCGGTAACCGCCATGCCGTCGGCGACTTCGGCCCGGATTTCCACGTTCCGCCGTTCCGCCTCGTGCGACAGGATCAGAACGACGTCGTCGAGAACGCTTTTGATGTCCACGGGTTCAAAGGTATCCGCATGTCTCGGCTGCGCAAATCTGAGGAGCCTTTCAACCACACGGCCCAACCGGTCGATTTCGTTCAACACGACTGTCAGGTCGCCGGCCTTGTCAGGGTCGTCCTCCAGGTCTTCCCGCAGCACGGTGGTAATTGCCTTCATCGAACTCAATGGATTCTTTACCTCGTGAGCGATGCTCGCCGAAAGCAGTCCCAGCGCGGAGAGCCGCTCCGCCTCGTACATGCGACGTTCCAACTGCAGCCGGCGCTCCACCAGGCGCGTATTCTCTACCGCCAGCGCTATCTGATTGCACAGCGTACCGAGCAGTTCCCATTCCTCCGACGAAAAGGGCACGTTCCGTTTTTTCTCTCCGAGGCAAAGAAACCCGGCGAGCTTTTCCTCATGCAATACCGGTATGCAAAGCCGGACGCCCTGTTCCACGAGAACCGCGGCGAGCGCCGGACGATGCAATTCGCCCACGTCCAGCGCTCTCCGGTGGGACAACATCCAGTCCGCCACCTGCCGAACCCGGTTCTGGTTCCCCTCGCTCCCGCTGAACGGCGCGGCGGGCGGATCGAATCCGGCAAGTCCGCCACCCGAGATCACCCTCACGTCATCGACGCGCCCGTCCTCGCTGTCAAACAGCACCAGCGAGACGAGATGTACCTTGAGCACGGTACCGACGGCGTCCACAACCGCCTTCAACCGGCTTTCCAGCGCATCCGGTACGTTCAGCGTCTGGCTCAGCGTCCCCAGCAGGTGCTGGTATTCGTACCGTGCCTTAAAGAACAGCCGGTTGATTGCCCGCTGTAACCGATTCTTGACCGGCTGAAATAGAAAGATCAGAAGCGAGATCAGCACCGCTTCAACAACCTCCACCCGGAACCCGCCGCCCAGGCGCCCGAGCTCCTCGGCGACCCGCCGGATCACAAGGAGATAGACTGTGAGGACGATACCGGTGAGCGCGGAATAGAGCAACGCGGGGTTCACCACAATCCGGAAAAAGCTGTAACGATAAATGTAATAGCCGAGAATGTAGGCCGGCGCGATCGGCGACAGAAACAGCGCGAGGTCGAGCGCCGGTCCTGCGAGAGGAAGGTTGATTCCCCCCATCGGATATGCGGCGCCGGCAAGAACTGCGATACCGGCCAGCGCGAGAGCCGTCAGTCGATAGAACGACCGTTGTACCTCTGTTGTCAGTTGCCTGGCGAACTCCCGGCAAAGCCACGCCGAATACAACAGCGCCAGCATCGTATACAGGCTGAAACCCACGCGCTTGAGCGGTACTTCCCACAGACCGATCAGGAACACAATCAATCCGGGCACGACCGCGAATACAACCAGATTACGGCGTATGCAACGGGCGATCCACGTTTCCTGTTCGTCGGCTGAAATCAGCACCGTCGCCAGCAGCGCGGAGGGCAGAAAGCACATCCCGAAACGTGCGATCTGCGCCGCATAGGCCGCCGCGAGGGCGCCCGGCGACGCCTGTTGGATCAGAATCCGCAACGCATCACCCGTATACCACAGCGCCCCCGCCACAATCAACAGCAACAGCGGAAGCGGCGTGCCCCTGCGCTTTATGGCGGAAACGAAAATACCCCAAAGGAGCCCGGCGGCGATCGCTCCACCGACCAGCCAGATCGTGTAATATAGCGAGAGATTCATCATATCGGATGTACCGGTAACTCGTGGCGGGCCGGGGGGAGAGGTCACGCGCCGCGGATGATATGGAAATTAGCCAAATCCCGCGGGAATTTCAACCTGTTCTGCCCGGGGACGCCCGGGACTGACGCCGCAGGCAAAGCCGCGCGCAACCGGGATTCCGGCTAACTACCGATACAGAAAACACTTGCGCGCATAATTCAGGCAAGTTATAATTGTCGGAAATCTGATTAATAGAGTCCGTCGGAGGCAACGCGGAGCCGTCGCCATTTCGCCCGTTTGCAGTCCTGAAACAAAATAAGAGAACGACAATGAAAACCCGTCGTTGAACGGATAGACGATGAACTACCATGCGTACATAACCGTATCCAGCGCCGACCGGATTCTGAAGTACCGAATGAATCCGGACACCGGCGATCTGCACTTCGAATACAGCATCCCCGCCGGGGGCGGGCCCGGTCCGCTTGCCGTCGATCCGGGCCGAGAGACTCTGTATCTGAGCAGGCGCGGCGCGCGTGAAATCTCAGCTTATTCGCTCGATGCGGGCACGGGCGGCGTTTCCCTGCTGGGCTCGGTCTCGGTGGATGCCGACGCGTGTTATCTGAGTACGGATCGAAAAGGACGCTTTCTGCTCGCCGCTTCATACGGCGGGGGAATGGCGTATGTACACGCCATCCGGGACGACGGGACGTTGAGCGATTCGCCGGTCCACTCGACCAATACACTGCCGAAAGCCCACTTCATTCTGACGGATCCGTCGAATCGCCTGGCGTTCTTGCCGCACGTGGGAGAATCCAACACGATTATCGGATTCCGTTTCGACGAGAAAACGGGCACGCTCCGGGAGGTCTCTCGGACGTCCCACGAACCCGACGTGGGTCCCCGGCACCTGGCGTTCCATCCCGAGCTGAATGTGGTCTACGCATCCAATGAACAGGGCAGCAGCGTAACCGCATATTCACTCGACACTTTATCAGGCGTACTCGAATCCGTGCAGACACTGTCCACACTGCCTGACGGATTCAGCGGTGAAAACACCTGCGCGCAGATTCACATGCACCCCTCGGGCCGGTTCCTTTACGTTTCCAACCGGGGCCACGACAGCATTGCGTGTTTTGCGGTTGACGGGACGGGCCGCCTGACGGGTATCGGCATTCAGCGTACCGAACCCGTACCCAGGGCATTCGGAATTGACCCAACGGGCGCCTTTCTTTTTGCAGGCGGCCAGGAATCCGGAAAACTGGCATCATACCGGATTGACGAACACAACGGCAGGCTGTGTCCATTAAGCACTTATAACGTGGGCAAACAGTCCATGTGGGTCCTTATCCTGGGGCTGCCGGCGTGAAAATTCCTGCACGTATTCGCGAGTCGCTACGGCGGTCTCCACCTTGCAATCCGGCCCTGCCGGGATTGGATTTCGCCGTTCACAGGAGCCGATTCCCGGCGCCTGTTGGCAAGGAAAATGGCGATTCCGGTGCGCAGAAATTGGAAAGCAATCTAAATGCCTTATTTCCCGTCAATAACAACACTTAACCTATTGACAAAGTTGATATTGTGGCGTACTATATGGTATAGTGCTTTCCTAAATATCACGATATATCGGGACGGTTGGCCGTGTCCTTTTCGATCTCGCGAAGAATCGGATTTCTCTTCATGGGTGGTCTGCTGGTTTTACAGGCAGCGTGCGCGGCTCCCAGCCGGAAAATCGCTCCAACGGCGACTGCCATTAACGAGGATTTCGATCCGCAGACCCTCAACGACGATGACTTTCTGCTGAAACCGCCTGCCGGAGCGGAAACGCCTCCGGTCGATCAAACTGCCGCCGCCGCGCCATCCCTCGTGCAACTCGACGGATTTCGCGTGCAGATCGCGGTCGTATCGAGTCTGGAGCGGGCCGCGATCGTCAGGAACGAAGCGGAAACGAAATTGGGCGTTCCGGTTCACGTCTACCGTGACCCGGACACCGGTTTACACAAGATCCACGCGGGAAACGGGCGAACCGCAACGGAGATTGAATCCCTGCGTCACCTGGCCAAGAGCAAGGGGTATCCGGAAGCATTCATTGTACGAACAAGGATCGAACTTCTTCGCGCCGCTGTTTACGGTCCGGATCCGGTAGTCGGCTTCCGCGTTCAGATCTTTGCGACGTCGAACCGGGCGGCCGCTGAAGGCGAGATGGCCAACGTCCGTGACACCCTGGGACAGGACGACATTTACATAGAATCCGAGCCTCCGTACTTCAAGGTGCGGATTGGCAACTTCCGAACGCGGGAAGCCGCAGAAGGGCTCGTGGAGAGGCTGCAGACTTACGGATACGATACACCCTTCGTAGTCCGGACACAGATCGAAACATCTACAGATCAGACAACCGACAACTGAACGCGTACGGGAATGACCGCGAGCGGTCATGTCGCCGTGGCCGCCGCGAATGCAAGCCTGCTTTGCGCGACCGGTCCGCTACTCGTTCATCGGAGTCTCCGGTGGCCGTGTTTATGGATCGACTTTTTCAGAATGTCCAGATGAGAGTCAGTCTGCCGAACCCTGGCGTCCCGTATTGCAGCCTTCTACTCACGCTGCTGCTTTCGGGATGTTCGACGACGAAACAGGTTGCGACATTTCCCGAAGCGGAAGCACCGGCGCAGGCCAAGAGGCCGCCGGCGTCCGTCGTGGATTCTTCGGCGGCCGGAACGGAACGCCGTCGTGCGAACGGCGAACGACTTCGGCGAGCCCGGGAGACACTTGACGAGGCCCACCGCAACAGCGGGGCGATATCCGTGGAACGCGTGTGCATTCTGCTCACCGATTCCACCGTCACCAGATCACTGCCGCCGGCGCGCCACCTCGAATTGCTCAGCGCAACGCTCAAGCGCTACCGGGAAATGCTTACCCCGTCCGCGCTCGTGCTGCCGGGTTCCGTTATGGCGCGGCTGCTCGACGCCATTCCAGACAGCCTCGTTCCGCACCTGCGCGATAACGTTCACTATAAAGATCTCTATGTGCGTAAACTGGCAGGTTCCGCCGACCTTCCGGTGGACTACAACGCCGAGGTTGTCAAGACAATCCGCTATTTCCAGACAACCGCGCGGAAGGCATTCAAAGCCTGGCTTTCACGTTCGCCACTCTATACTCCGATGATTCGCAATGCCCTGCGTGAAGCGGGCCTGCCACAGGACCTTGTTTATAAGGCAATGATCGAAAGCGGCTTCAATCCAAGAGCCTATTCGCGCGCCAGAGCCGCCGGAATCTGGCAGTTTGTGAGGGGTACGGCGCGGCTGTACGGTCTCAAAAACAACCACTATATAGATGAACGACGCGACCCCGAGAAATCCACTCGCGCGGCAATCAGGCATATTCAGCACCTTTACGGGCTGTTCGGCGACTGGCGCCTAGTAATCGCCGCCTATAACTGCGGGCAGGGTCGTCTGGATCGCATAATCAAACGTTCGGGCACGACCAATTTCTGGAAGTTGAAGGGTCTTCCCCGGGAAACACGAAGACACGTTCCGCGGTTTATGGCGGCCCTGATCATCTCCAGAGATCCTGAGTGGTTCGGTTTTGATGACGTGGTCTATCAGGCGCCGCGGGAATTTGACGTGGTATCCATTTCGGAATGTGTGTCCCTTCGGATAACCGCCGAGTGTGCGGGAACGACTTACAAGCGAATGCGCAGTCTCAATCCCGAACTCCGGAGGGGTTACACGCCGCCTTTGGTACACGGATCCTATGAACTCAGAATTCCGGTGGGTACCTCAGAAAGGTTCAAAGCCAGATACGCCCGAATTCCCGCAAGCCGGAAAGCCCAAATGGCCGAACATCGAGTACGCCGCGGAGATACCCCCTCCGGCATCGCGCGTGAATATGGCGTTTCAACCCGCGCGGTGCTCGAGGCCAACAACATAACGAATCCCAGGCGCATACGCGTGGGCACATTGCTGAAGATCCCGATCTTTCCGAATGGCGATTCCAGGCGTACGGAAAGAACCCTTGCGCGCGCGGCGGCGCCCGATGCGGACGGGCACAGGAGCGTCACGCACCGCGTAAGGAAGGGGGACACCCTGTGGGGAATCGGACGCCGGTATGGGGTCACCCCGAACCAGATCCGGTCGTGGAACAACGTCAGGAAGCATTAATCCGGCGACCTGAGGCGCCTCAGGTCGGCCTGGCCAATCCTTCGGACCTGCGTCGCGGTGAGTTCTATATTGTGCAGCGGGGAGATACGCTCTGGGAAATTGCACGCAATTTACGCATCCACGTCAACGACCTCAAGAAATGGAACCGTATCCGTAAACCCGCAAGACTCAGGGTAGGCGCCCGGCTTCTGATCCGACCATCCGGACTCCGGTCGCGAGACTGAGTCAACATACAGGATCAAACGGAGGATTCGCCCACGCCCCATACGTCGCTTGCAAGAGTCGTTCGAAACCTTCTCCTCATCGCCCTGGCGTTGCTGATTCAAACTTCCTGGGCGCATTGGGTCCGAATCCTGGATATCGGTCCGGACCTTGTAATCATCGTGCTGGTTTACCTGGGCTTAAGCGGGGGTCAGATTGAAGGCACCGTTTACGGATTCGCATCCGGTTTCCTGCTTGATGTCTACAACCCCGAGACAATGGGAGTCAATGCGCTTGCAAACAGCCTGGTCGGGTTTTCCGTCGGACACTTCCGGACGGGCATCAGTGTCGAAGATTTCCGGGTGCAGGCTTTGCTGCTGTTCCTGGCGGTGATATTACACGATCTGATCTATTTTCTGTTTGCCAACTTTCTCTCGAAACCGGATGCGATATTGGGGTTGATCTTCAGGTTCGGGTTCGGGACGGCATTGTACACCGCCGTCGTTGGAGTCGGCATTTCGCTGGTATTGTCCATTCGCTTCAACAGGGGGATTTACCTCGATGCACGACGACTTTATGGATAACGGCTTTCGGAAAGCCCGTGCGCGATGGATAATGTCGGTGGTGATCGGTCTGTTCGCCGTACTGTTTGTCGGGGTGTTTCGGCTGCAGATTACAGACAGCGAACGCTATCGCATCCAGTCCAAGAAAAATACGATGCAAGTCGTGCCCATTGAAGCCGGACGCGGTCTGATTCGAGACCGCAACGGCGTCGTTCTCGTAGACAATCGCCCCTCATACACCATCTTCGTGCTTCCGCAGCGACTGCATCGAAATACCGATCTGACGGTTGGCGGGCACGTGGTCAATCGGCTCAGCCAGGTTGCGGGTCTGCCGGTAAAACATATTAACCGAAGACTCGAGGATCGAAACCGCCGTTTCCACGAGCCCGTAAGAATCTTGCGCGACGTTGGATTCAACATCGTGTCTGTTGTGGAAGAAGAACGCCATGATCTGCCGGGCGTGGAGATACAATTTGAATCACGCCGAGGATATCTGAGCTACAATGGCGGCCTGCCCCTGGCGCCCCATATTATCGGATACGTCGGGCTGATGGATGAGAAGACCTATCAGCGCAAGCGGGAGATGGGCTACCGACTGGACGATCAGATCGGCAAGCGGGGCGTTGAGCGCTTGTGCGAGTCGGAATTGAGGGGCCGGGAGGGCATGAAATTCATCGAGGTTGACGCCTTCGGGAGGGAGGTCGGCAGCTTTCCGGAACAGACAACCGCGCCCGTACGTGGCAACGACGTCCATCTGACCCTGGACTGGCGATTGCAGAAGGCTGCGGAGTTTGCGTTCGCCGATTCGCTGAGAGGCAGCCTGGTGGCAATGGATCCGAACAACGGAGAAATCCTTGCCATGGTCAGCAAACCCGGGTTTCATCCGCAGTCCATCCGTAACGTGGGCCAATGGCGGAACCTGCAGGCCGACACGTCAAATCCCCTTCTGAACCGCAGCATAAGGGGTGAATACCCGCCTGCATCGGTATTCAAGATGATTACTGCGATTGCCGGCCTCGAAATGGGCCTGATCGACCCGGAAACGGCGCGCTTCCGTTCATGCAGGGGCGGATTGAAGTTCGGAGACCGGGTTTTCCGCTGCCACAATGCCACAGGGTGCGGACGGCTCTCGTTGCGAGGGGCGCTCGTCCGTTCCTGCGACGTCTATTTTTATCAGTTGGGACGCAAGGTGGGCATTGCCAACTGGAGTCGCTATACCAGAATGCTCGGATTCGGTCAACCAACCGGGATCGATATCGCAGAGGGAGGCGACGGTGAGGCCGCCGGCCTCGTGACCAACCGTTCGTACTATAAGGAACGTTACGGACACTGGGCGGAAGGGTACATGCTGAATCTGACGATAGGACAGGGCGAGACGTCTGTAACCCCCGTCCAGATTGCCCGTTACATCAGTGCGCTGGCGGTCGGAAAACTACCCCGACCCCGTGTCCTTAAAGAAACGGCGCCCGAGTCCACGCCGGTCCAGATTTCACCACAGACCCTGAAGACCATACGAGATATTATGCTGGACGTTGTCGAGTCTCCGCACGGAACCGGAAAACGCGCGAGGGTGGAAGGCGTGCGCGTAGCTGGTAAAACGGGCACCGCACAGAATTCCCACGGGGAAGACCACGCCTTGTTCACCGCCCTTGCTCCCGCACATTCCCCTGAAATCGTCGTTGCCGTTGTGGTCGAAAACGCGGGTCACGGCGGCGCGGTTGCGGCTCCGATCGCGGGACGGGTCCTGGAAGCGTATTTTGACCTGGCCCGGCCGAAAAAGAAAGCGGACATCATTGTGGCCTCCCACGTCGATGCCGAGTCTCCTACGGAAGCGAAGGACGCCTCGTCCGCGCCAGCTGGCAACACATCGCCGGCCGTCGTGCTGCGATAGCCGGGTTTGGTGGAGCAGATGAATTCCGGTATTCCATTTCCCAACATACGTATCGCAGGAATCTTCACGTGGTCCTCTCCCGCATTTTCAAACACGAATTCGACCTTCCGCTACTGCTTTCGGTAATTCTCGCCACGCTGTTCGGAATTGGTGCGATCTACAGCGCCACCTACAGCTGGGAATACGGCGCCGCCGGCAGCATCTACGAAAGGCAGATCATCTGGAGTGCGATTGCCGTAGTTGCGCTTCTGCTCACCCTGTTCGTCCCGCCCAAATATTTTTATGCATTCGCGTATGTTCTCTACAGCGTGTCCATCTGTCTTCTGGTGCTGGTTCTGCTGTTCGGAGAAGGGCGCTGGTTCGATCTGGGCCCTTTTTATATGCAACCCTCCGAACTGGCCAAAATCGCAACCATTCTTGCGCTGGCAAGGTGCCTGTCTTCGCGCAACCTGGATCTGGACCGGCCGCGCTCACTGGCCATGCCCTTCCTTCTGGTCTTGCTTCCGGCGGTCCTGGTATTCAGACAACCCGATCTGGGCACCGCACTGGTTTTCATCTCGGTACTCCTGCCTGTGTTGTACTGGGCCGGGATGAGACCCGTTGTGCTGTTTTTCCTGATTTCACCCGTTTTGAGCGTGATCTGCGCCTTCCACTACGTGGCGCTTGTTATCCTGGTGCTGACGATTGCCGCGGTCATTTTTCTGGTCCGGCCGGGTCGATTGATAACGGCCGCCATTGTCGTTGTCAATCTCGCGGTCTCGGTGGGTGCGCCGTATCTCTGGGAGAACAAGCTGCACGACTACCAGCGGCGGCGGATCATGACCTTTTTGAATCCGGATATGGACAAACTCGGCGCGGGCTACCAGGTCATGCAATCCAAAGTGGCAATTGGTTCGGGCGGCCTTGACGGTAAAGGATACCTGCAGGGGACACAGACCAAACTCTCCTTTTTACCGGAGCAACATACCGACTTTGTGTTTTCCGTAATCGGAGAGGAGTTCGGTTTCGCCGGTGCAATGCTCGTACTCGCTCTGTTCCTGCTGATCATCTGGCGCGCCATCCACATAGCCGGTCTTGTGAAGAGCCGCTTTTCGAGTCTCGTAGCCGTTGGTCTGGCTTCCATGCTGACGTTTCCCGTTTTTGTCAATATAGGGATGACCGTCGGCGTGGTTCCGGTTACCGGCCTGCCGCTGCCTTATTTCAGCTACGGTGGATCGCAACTCGTGGTCAATCTGATACTCGCCGGTCTGCTGCTGAACATTTATGCCTACCGTCACGAATATTATTGACATGCGCCCTGCTGGCATGGGTTTCGCGCGAAAAAGGCGACCGTGAGGTCGCCTTTTATATTGCCATCCCGACGTACTGTCGTGCGCTGGAAACAATGGACACGAGGTCCGAAATGCCGGACCCAAAACGGGCCGCAGGATGCGGCGTTTTCAGGATTTCTGGGACACCCAGGCGCGCCGTTCTCCCAGGAATGCGCCGATTTCCGAGATCAACTCGTCCGACGGGTTCACTGTAAGCGCTCGCGAACGAATGATCTTCGTTTCTCCATCGCCCAGTTCAAGGTGCAAATAAACCGTGCACCCGCCCCGGTGGCCTTCAAGCATCGCTTTCAGGTGTTCAAGCGGCCCGGATTCCAGCATCTCCAACGGAAGCTTAACGTTCAGCGCGTCCGCAAGGGTCTCCCTCGCGTGCTCCATTGCCAGGACCTTCTCCACTCGCAGCGATTGTCTCCCGTTTCGCCCGGAGAGCCTGCCCTGGATCACCACCATTGCGTCGGTCACAAACGCAGCCCTGACTTTTTCGAACGTGTCTGGAAACACAACCAGGTCCACGGCGCCGTCCAGGTCCTCGATGGTGCCGAACGCCATCGAGCGTCCATTCCGGTCGGTATGCGACCTTGTTTCGGAGATCAGCCCTCCGAGCTTCACTTCCGCTCCCTCGGGCAAAGCGCCGACGTCCCGGGACGAACGGATCCCAAGCGAAGCCAGATCCGTCCGGTACCTTTCCAGTGGGTGTCCGGAGAGGTAAAACCCAAGCGCTTCCTTTTCGTGTGCCAGCGTCTCGTGATCCGTCCACTCCGGTACATCGGGAAGTACGTGGTTGTTGATAACCGCCGACTGGCTTGCAAGGGATTCTATGTCGAACAGCGAAATCTGGCGCCGCTGGCGGGCTGCCTGCGCGGACTGACCCGCGTCGAGCGCCCGATCGAGGCCCTGGAGAAGCTGGGCCCGATTCCCGGATAGACAATCCATAGCTCCGGCGCAGATCAGGCTCTCGATGGCCCGGCGGTTCACCGCACGCAAATCCACGCGTTCACAGAACCCGAAGAGAGATTCAAACGGTCCGTCATCTTTCCTCGCGTTCACAATGGACGCCACGGCGCCGCGTCCTACGTTTCGTACTGCCGCCATTCCCATGCGTATTGCCGTATCTGAAGCCACAAAATCCACGTAAGAGGTATTCACGTCGGGTGGGAGGACGTCCAGCTTCATTCGCCGGGATTCTTCAATGACGACCACCATTCGCTCAATATTGCCGATCTCGCCGTTCAGGCTGGCGGCCATATACTCCTGTGGATAATTCGCCTTGAGGTAGGCGTTCCGGTATGCGACAACCGCATATGCCGCCGCGTGTGCTTTTGGGAAAGCATAGCCCGCGAACACTTCTATATCGGCGAAGATCTTCCGGGCGAGACTCACGTTCACCCCGTGCGTTTTGCACCCGCCGATAAACGCGTCCTTCTGACGCGCCATTTCTTCGGGCTTTTTCTTGCCCATGGCGTCTCGCAGGATGTCGGCCTGGCCCAGGCTGAACCCTGCCAGGACCTGCACGATCTGCATCACCTGCTCCTGGTACACCATGATCCCGTACGTATCCTTCAGAATGGGCTCCATCTTCGGATGGTCGTAGACCACCTCTTCGTTTCCGTGTTTGCGTGCGATAAAATTCGGGATGTACTGCATCGGCCCCGGGCGGTAGAGGGCGTTCATCGCAATGATATCCTCAATGCAGTCGGGTTTCAACTGCACCAGGTATTCCCTCATACCGGGGCTTTCAAACTGAAAGACGCCCACGGTGTCGCCGCGTCCGAACAGATCGAGGGTCTTGCTGTCGTCTTCAGGAATCTTCGTCAGGTAGAACGCAGGCTCCTTTTTTCTGATCAGATCCACAGTCTCGTCGGCAAGCGAAAGTTCCTTCAGGCCCAGGAAGTCCATTTTCAAGAGGCCGATATCCTCACAGGTCGGCCCGTCGAACTGCGTGGTCACCTTGCCGTCTTTCGGAGCTTTGTAAAGAGGTACGAAATTCGTCAGTTTATCCGGCGCTATAATCACAGCCGCCGCGTGGACCGAAGCATGCCGGGCAAGCCCCTCCAAAGCCCGCGCATGCCTGATCAGTTGTGCCTCTCCTCCATCGCTGTCCGCCATCTTCTTCAACTCCGGCACCTGCTGGATCGCTTTGTCCAGCGTCATCTTCAAATCGTTGGGCACCAGTTTGGCTATCCGGTCGACCTCGCCGAATGGCATGTCGTGTACGCGGCCCACGTCACGGATCGCCGCCTTTGCCTTCATCGTACCGAACGTGATTATCTGGCAGACATTGTGCTCGCCGTACTTTTTCGAGACGTATTTTATCACCTGGTCGCGTTTCTTGTCCGAAAAATCGATATCAATGTCGGGCAGGCTCACGCGCTCGGGGTTCAGGAATCTTTCGAACAGCAGATTGTACTTTATCGGATCCAGGTCGGTAATCCGCAACGCATACGCCGTGAGGCTTCCTGCGCAGGATCCCCGCCCCGGACCCACCGAGATTCCATGCTCCTTTGCGTAATTGACGTAATCCCAGACGATGAGGAAATATCCCGCGAGTCCCTTGCTTACAATCAGGTCAAGTTCGAATTGCAGCCGTTTCTGCAAGTCCGGCGAAATTGAATCATATCGTCTTTCCAGACCCTCCCGGGCGAGATGTTTGAGGTATTCGTCGGCCGACTCGAATTTCGCCGGTAACGGAAACTCAGGCGCAAGGTAGTCTCCGAACGCGAGTTCTATATTGCTCTTTTCCGCTATCTCCAGTGTCCGCTCCACGGCATTGGGAATATCCGAAAAGAGCGTCTGCATCTCGTCCCCGGATTTGAAATAGACGTCTTCCGGATAACACATCCTGCCAGGATCGTTAAGGGTTTTCCCGGTCTGCAGAGCCACGAGAACGGCATGAGCTTCGTGATCGTCCGCGCCGAGAAAATGGGAGTCGTTCGTCGCAACGAGGGGCACGCCCATTTCGCCGTGAATCCGTACGAGTCCGTCGTTGATTCTGGGTTCTCTATCGATGCCGTGTCGCTGGATTTCCAGGTAATAATCTTCGCCGAATATATCCAGGTACTCTTCTACGGCGGACATTGCGACCTTTACGCCCTCGCGCTCGATCAGATGCGGCACCTCACCGCTCAGGCATCCCGAAAGGCAGACCAGTCCCTCGGCGTGTTTTCGTAACAACTCCTTGTCGATTCTCGGATGGTAATAAAACCCTTCCATATAGCCGGCAGAGACGAGCTTTACCAGGTTGTAATACCCGCGCGTGTTTTTCGCAAGCAGCACCAGATGGTTAGAACCGCTTGGCACGCCGCGCGAGGGTTTCTTGTCGAACCGGCTTTCGATGGCGCAATAGACCTCGCACCCGATAATGGGTTTGACGCCCACTTCTTTCATCGCCCGGTAAAAATCCACGGCACCGAAGAGATTGCCGTGGTCTGTAATGGCTGCAGCGGGCATCCCCCACTCGGCGGCCCTTGCGGCAAGGCTGTCGATCTTGCATGCGCCATCCAGGAGGCTGTACATACTGTGGCTATGGAGATGCACGAATTCGGCCATTGAGAGTTTCTCCGGGTGTACCGGGTCGGACGGGTTTTTCGGGCAAGCGGGTCTGTCTGAAATGGGAGGCCGCGCCGGGGGAGAGGGGAAAACCGTAGCGTGGAACGCGGCGAGCAGGGATATCCCGACAATCGAATAATCTTACTTCCGGCCCAACCAAAAGTCAAGCGACAGATTGACAGGTTTGCTTCACTTAGACCCACCCGGGCAATCCCTCGGATCGACGGGCGTAACGTCATTTCCATACGTGCAAAACGGACGGTCGCCAGCCGGGACACATCATGGCAAACAGCCGGAAACCGCCTGCAACGCCGCGTACGGATTTCCACGGCGTCCGGGGTGCTTTCGTGCGCAAATGGCGTTTTTCAATTGGACTTCCCACGCCATTGCGTTACCTTGTTTCAGTCCATGACGAGGTTTTGACGACACCCGTCCCTGAATCGGGATTCCTCAAGATGTCCAATGTCCTGGAAATTCATCCCATGCGGCAGCACGTTGACGCCAACGTGTCGGTGCCCGGCTCCAAGTCCTACACCAACCGGGCGCTGCTGATCTCGGCACTTGCCGACGGGCGGAGCCGGCTGTGCGGTGCCCTCGAAAGCGACGACACCCGGTATATGGTCGGCGCACTTTCAGCCCTCGGCGTCCGCATTGGAGTGGATAGCGAAAGCACGCTCACTGTCGACGGCGCGGGGGGCCGCATTCCCGTTCCGAACGCCGAACTCTTCGTGGGCAACTCCGGCACTGCAGCCCGGTTTCTCACCGGTTATGCCTCGCTGGGAATTGGCACCTATACACTGGACGGCGCCCCCCGGATGAGAGAGCGGCCGATCCAGGATCTGATCGACGGCCTCCGACTTCTGGGAGTAAACGTCCGGAGCCTGGCGGGAAACGGGTGTCCGCCGGTTGTGGTGGACGCGTCCGGCCTCGAGGGAGGGCTGACACAGATGCCGGGGGATCGGAGCAGCCAGTATCTTTCCGCCCTTCTCATGGTTGCGCCGTACGCGCGAAAGGACGTTGAGATCCAGATTACCGGCAACCTGGTCTCCAGGCCGTATATCGACATGACCCTTCAAATTATGCGCGATTTCGGCGTGGTTGTCGACACGCGCGACCGAAACGTCTACCACGTGAAGGCGGGTCAGCGTTACACGCCCGCGAGGTATCCCATCGAGCCGGACGCCTCAAACGCTTCCTATTTCTTCGCGGCCGCGGCGCTTACGGGCGGCCGGATCAAGGTCCGCAACCTCTCCCGTGCATCCGCACAGGGCGACGTGGGATTCGTAGACGTTCTGGGCAGAATGGGCTGCGCCGTCAGCAGCCGGCCGGACGGCATCGAAGTCCGCGGTCCTGAGCGGCTTGCCGGCATCGACGTGGACATGAACGCGATGCCTGACGTGGTTCAGACCCTCTGTGCGCTCGCTCCTTTTGCATCCGGGCCGGTAACGGTACGCAACATCGCCAACCTGCGCATCAAGGAGACCGACCGCATCGCTGCCGTCACGGCCGAACTGACCAGACTGGGGGTTCGTGCGGACGTCCGGCCTGACTCGCTGACGGTTTATCCCGCTGCGCGCATCCGTCCGTCCGAAATCGACACGTACGAGGATCACCGCATGGCCATGAGCATGGCGTTGATCGGCCTGAAAGCGCCGGGTATCGCGATTCGGAATCCGGCCTGCGTGGAAAAGTCCTTTCCGTCGTACTTTCAATGCCTGGACAGGTTGCGCAAATAGATTCGACGCGAAGCTCGGACCGTGACGTTATCGTTGCCGCGTTGCCTTTCCGCGCGCTTTCTTCCCGCGTCGCGCCCGTTCGCGTTCGAGGATTCTCTCTTTTATTGCCTGAAACCGCCGGGAATCTGACGTCAAGCCCGCTTTGAGGGGCAGTCCGCCAATCTGTGACCGTACATTCTCAACCCGCTCCCGGCTGGGTGGATGGGTGGAAAACAGATTTTCCAGCCGACCGGGTTCTTTCTTTTGCATCGCCATCAGCTTTTCGAAAAACGTGGCCGTCCCTTCCGGATCGATCCCCGCAGCGTATGTTGATTCCACGGCGAACCGGTCGGCCTCCCGTTCGGCGTCGCGTCCGTATTTCAACTGTCCCATTCCGGTTGAAATGGCAACCACCTGCCTGATTACACGGTGTTTCGCGGATGCATCCTTTCCGCCCAGAGTCGCGTCCACAAACACCGCCGCGCCAAACTGTCTGCTGATGGCCCGGGCGCCGTGTTTCCTATCCACGTGACCGATTTCGTGTCCGATCACGCCCGCCAGTTCCGACTCGTTCTCCGCTGTTGTAATCAGACCCCGGTTCACGTACAGCCAGCCGCCGGGAAGCGCGAAGGCGTTTACCTCGTCAGTATCCACGACCTTGAAGTAGTACGTCAACCCTGAACGACGCGAATACCGCGCAAGCATCTGGCCAAGGCTGTTGATGTACGCCGCCACGACGGGATCGCTATAGAGCCTGAGGTTCCGCTCGATCTCCCGCGCCGCTTCGCGGCCGATTTCGACTTCCTGCTCCGTACTCAGGATATTGAACCGGCCTATTGCCGCGCAGGATGCGATTGATCCGACCAGGCAGAACGCAATCAGCAGACGCAAGCAGGTCATCTTTGACATCACGACAGTGGCCTTTCACAGGCTGATGTCCGGGAAACAGATCAGGGGAATTCGATCAGTTGAAAATAGCTGTCAGCTATCAGCGGTCAGCTTCGACTATCAACGACCCCCGGCTTCCGTCCACCGCAGCCCGGAGTCCGATCGGCAGCACGCGCCGTCCCTCACCGTGCCCGTAAGGCAATCCCCAAAAGACCGGAGCGGTGACGGACGTTGAAAAATCGCGCAGGACGTTGTCCACGGTACCCTCCTCCTCCCGTTCGGGCTCGCAATCCTTGAATTGCCCGAACACCACGCCGGCCACGCGATCGAACACACCCGCCATTCGGAGTTGCGTCAGCATGCGGTCCACCCGGTAGGGGGCTTCGTTCACGTCTTCAAGAAAGAGAAGCGCGCCGCTCGTATCCGGCAGATATCCGGTACCTACGAGCGAGGCGATCACCGAGAGACAGCCGCCCAACAGCGTCCCTTCCGCGGCTCGTCCCCGCAGCGCCGCGACACCGGCCATCTCGTCGAACCGTCCCCGCACGAGCGCGTCCCAAAGCGATGTTTCCGTTACTTCCGGTATTCCGGATGCTGTAACGTCACCGCACAGCGTCACGCCGGAATAGCTCACCATACCGGTACGGCCGTAAATTCCCAGTTGCAGTGCGGTGGTATCGCTGAACCCCGTCAGGGGTTTAGGGTCACTTCGGATCGCCTCGTAGTCCAGAAATTCCAGCACTCGTGCGGCCCCGAAACCTCCGCGAGCCGCAAAGACGGCGCGGACCTCCGGGTCGGCAAACATGGCGTTCAGATCCTTCGCCCGGTCGGCATCCTGTCCTGCGAGGTACCGATCACGGTCATAAACCGCCGATCCAACCCGCACCCGGAAGCCCCTGTTTCGGAGGTATGAAAGGCCCGGACGTAATCGCTCCCGTTCGAACGACCCCGACGGCGACACGATGCCGATCAGGTCGCCAGGTTGTATGTGTGGCGGAACCACCAGAAGACGCTCCCAACTTCAAATCAGACGGACCCAATCAGGCGAAAAAGGGACTTCAGGACGCGAACGACTTCAAAATTCCATTGGCGAAATCGGTCAGCGTGTCGTCTCGTGCGCCCATAATGACCACCCGGTCTCCCGGCCGCGCTTCTTCGGTAAACCGGCGCGCGATTTCTGCTCGCTCGTTGTAGAACCCCGCGTTTACGCCTTTCCCTGAAATCGCTTCGATTAAGTCGCGGGACGAAATATCGCGCTTTGCGGTTCCGCCCGCGTAGAAAATCTCCGGCATCGCAAGCACGTCCCGGTTCTCCAGACCCGCTGCAAAGGCGGCGATCAGCCCGTCCTTAAGGAACCGTGTTGGCGCAAATCCGGTTGGCTGGAACATCACCAGCAGCCGTCCGGGTTGTTCTTTGAGTGTGGAGAGCGTGGCCGCAATTTTGTCAGGATTGTGGGCGAAATCGTCGATCACCGTCACGCCTCCGGCGGTACCGAGTACCTGCATGCGTCGCCGGATACCAGCGAAAGTCGCCAGGGCGTCGGCCGATTGGGGGACGGGAACGCCCGACACCGAGCAGGCGGCCGCGGCAGCGACGGCATTCGAAACATTGTGCCTGCCTGGAATCTTCAGGCGAAACATGGTCCCGCTGACTGTAAACGTCACGCCATCCGCCACCGGCTGAATGTTTTCGGCGCAGAACTGCGCCTGGCAGTTATCAACCCCAAAACCAATACCTTCTACGCCGAGCGCCACGGATAGCGCGCAGTCCATATTTATAATGGCCGCTCGACGGGCTTTTTGTACAAATTCCCGAAACATGTCGCGCAGTTCCCGAAGCGGCTTGTGGTCCAGCGAAATATTGGTCAGGACTGAAATTGAAGGCTCGTACAGGACAATCGTGCCGTCGCTCTCATCCGCTTCAATCACGGACAGACCGGGGTCGCCGCAGATGGCATTACCCGTTTGCGGTGGCGAGACGTTCAGGAGCCCACCCCCAAGGATCGCTGTCGGGTTTCGGCCCGCCTGCTTCAGGATATGACCGATCATGCCGGCAACCGTCGTCTTTCCACTCGTGCCCCCAACAGCGACGCCCTCCGCCCGATTGAACAGTTCGGCCAGCACCTCCGCGCGCTTTCGCACGGGAATCCGCTGCTGCAGTGCTGCGCGCACGTCGGGAATGTGTTCCTCCACCGCGGCTGACACGATCAGTTCGTCCACGGAATCGTCAACGCCCGACCCATCCTGGGGGAACAACGCAATGCCCCGGGCGCCGAGGCTGTCGAAGAGCGCCGTACTCTGGCCATGGTCCCGGCGACGGTCGGAGCCGCGCACGACATGCCCGTGATGCCGCATCACCTGCGCCAGCGCGCTCATTCCACTTCCCCCGATGCCGCAGAAAAAAACCGTCCTGAGGGCCGCCATGTTCTCTCCTTTCGCGGCTCAAACGAAACGCGTTGTGACTCCATGCTAAAGACCGGCGTACGGATTGTCAAGTGTACTGGAAAATCGACGGGAATCCCAAACCCGAAGGTCGACCTTCGCCCCGGGCAGCGACGGCCGCCGCCGGAAGGGGTGAATCGGCGGATGAATGGTGACATATTTCCGTGACGGGACACCATGCCCGGCCTGCAGAGCAACTTTATCAACGGACTGTTAAGCCCGTTTCCGGAAAGGCATCGCAGGGCTTCTTTCATTGACACATTGTTGGGTGTTCAGTATATTTGCACCTCTGGTCCTTACACGCGTCTCGTATTGCAACCTCCTATTATACAAGGAGTTCTACATGGGTGGCGTGTTTCGTCACGTGCTGACCGACGCGGATCGCGGCCACTGGGTCGAGTCCGGATGCATAGATGAGGAGACCCTTTCCCTGGGTACCGGACTCTCGTGGAGGGTGAAGAAGAAAACCCTTCAGGGCGGGCTGCAGGCGGGCATCGACCTCGTGGAAGTGGACAACGGCGTCTTCTCATTCACCATTGTGCCGACTCGCGGGATGGGGATCTGGAAGGGCGTCTACCGGGATATCCCTCTCGGATGGGATTCCCCCGTTCGCGACCTGGTTCATCCGGCCCATGTAGAAGCCAACGACCGGGGAGGCCTCGGCTGGCTGAAGGGCTTCAATGAATGGATCGTTCGCTGCGGCATGGAAAGCAACGGTGCGCCAACGAATGACGTGGTTATCGACAACAACGGCAACGAGGCCACGGTCTTCCTCCCGCTACACGGAAAAGTCGCAAACATTCCCGCGCGTCACGTCGAGATTCGCGTGGACCTGGCCCCGCCGCATCGCATCACCGTGGTCGGCGTTGTGGATGAAGCCATGATGTTCGGTCCCGCGCTGCGGTTGACCTCCCACATTTCCACGGAGCCCGGCGGCAACAGCCTTACCATTTCAGATCGGGTTACCAATCTCAACAACAGACCCGCCGAAATGCAGATGTTATACCATTGTAATTACGGCCCTCCGCTGCTGGAAGCGGGCAGCACCCTGGTGGCGCCCGTGAGATCGGTATCCCCCAGAGATGCCACGGCGCAGAAGGGGGTCGCCACATATGGCAGGTTCGGGGCGCCGGAGCCCGGTTTTGTGGAACAGGTCTACTTCTACGAACTGGCGGCAAAGCGGGGCAGCGGACAGACGGTGGTCCTGCTCAAAAACGCCAAAGGAGACCTGGGTTCGAGCCTCCACTGTTCTCTCAACCAGTTGCCCTGCTTTACGCTGTGGAAAAACACGGCGGCAACGGAAGACGGATATGTCACGGGACTGGAACCGGCCACCAACTACCCCAACCCGAAGCCGTTCGAGCGCAAGCAGGGCCGGGTCGTCAGGCTGGACGCCGGCGAGACCCGGCGGATGGACCTTACGGTTGCCGTCCACGACGGCAGGAAGAAGGTCCGGAACGTGGAACGGTCCATCAAGCAGATCCAGAAGAACGCGAAAGCCAGAGTTTCCAAGACGCCCATCAGGAGGATTTCGGGGGCGGATCAGTGACCGCACGTTCTCCGCGCTTCGGTGTCAGACCGGGATCCATTTTCTGTTTCCTTGTCATGCCGTACGGCGCATACGATGAAAGGACGTAATACGTGAGTTCCACACCATCCTTCCAGGAACTCATTCTTCGCCTGGAACGGTTCTGGGCGGATCACGGGTGTATCATCTGGCAGCCGCTCAGCGAAAAAGTGGGCGCGGGTACATGGAACCCGAGCACCGCGCTTCGCGTGCTGGGGCCGGAGCCCTGGAACGTGGCATACGTTGAACCCAGCTTTCGACCGGACGACGGACGGTTCGGCGAGAACCCGAACAGGATGCAGATGCACACGCAGTACCAGGTTGTTCTCAAGCCCGAGCCGGGCAACCCCCAGGAACTCTACCTGGAGAGCCTTGAGGCACTGGGGCTGAGCCGGAGGCGCCACGACATCCGCTTTGTGGAGGACAACTGGGAATCGCCCGGGCTCGGCGCGTGGGGACTGGGCTGGGAGGTCTGGCTCGACGGCCTGGAAATCACCCAGTTCACCTATTTCCAGCAGGCCGGCGGCATGCAGCTCGACCCGGTGCCCGTGGAGATCACCTACGGCATGGAACGTATCGCCATGTACGTGCAGGACGTGCGCGAAGTCTGGCAGCTTCGGTGGAATGAGCAGGTTTCCTATGGCGACATACTCAGACAGCAGGAAGTGGAGTATTGCAATTACGAGTTCCTCCACGCAGACGTCGGTCGTCTGCAGTCCATGTTCGATCTGTTCCGTGATGAAGCGAAAGCCGCTATAGACCGCGGACTCGTCATACCCGCCTATGACTACGTGCTGCGTTGCTCTCACACCTTTAATCTGCTGGACACCCGCGGCGCCATCGGCGTAACCGAACGTGCGCGGTACTTCGCCGGGATCCGCGACCTCGCGAGGCAGGTCGCCGAAGGGTTTTCAAAACAGCGTGAAGCGTCAGGCCACCCCCTCATCAGGAAAACCGTGGAGACAGGCGACCCTGAGCCGGAACGGGACGTTCGTTCCCAGGAGCGCGCCGACCTGCTTCTGGAGATCGGTTCCGAAGAACTCCCCCCCGGCGACGTGCGGTCCGGCATCGAGCAACTCGAGAGATCGCTTCCCGAGCTTCTGCGGGAACGGAGGCTCGGATATGACAGAATCGAAATAACGGGCACGCCCAGAAGGCTTGTAGCCAGCGTCAGGAATCTCGAGGGACGCCAGCCGGACCGGGAACGCGAAGTTCGCGGTCCGGCAGTCAGGGCCGCTTACGACGTCGACGGTAAACCGACACGGGCTCTGGAAGGGTTCTGTCGCGGTCAGGGCATCTCTACGGGTTCGGTGGAACACAGGAAGGACGACAAAGGCGTTGATTATGTCTATGCGCGGCGCCACGAGCCCGGACGCGAAACGCTGGAAGTCCTGACCGAACTCCTTCCGGAGTTGATCAACGGATTGATCTTCCTGAAGACGATGCGCTGGGACTCCGACGGTTTCGCATATCCCCGGCCTTTGCGCTGGATCGTCGCCCTTTTCGGAAACCGGATTGTACCGTTTCCCGTCGCACGGATCCGGAGCGGACGTACCAGCCACGGACTAAGGCCCGATGGCGACCCGCCCGTTCAGTTGGCGTCAGCTGGCACCTATCGCCCGCAGATGGAAGAATTGGGCCTGATCGTGGACCGCGAACGGCGAAGGGAAACCATACGGAATCAGGTCCTCGCACGGGCGCACGAGGTAGGCGGCAGCGTCCTGGAAGATCCCGATCTGCTCGACGAAGTTACCGACCTGGTCGAAGCGCCTTTCGCGCTGCGCGGCAGTTTCGACGAAGCGCATCTCGAACTGCCCGAAGAGGTCCTGGTATCCGTACTCAAGAAGCACCAGCGCTGCTTTCCCGTGGTACACCCGGAAACAGGCTGGCTGATGCCCTGGTTCGTGACCGTGTCCAACGGTCGACCGGCCGATTCCGGCCCTGTTGTTCGAGGGAACGAGAATGTTGTTCGCGCCAGATTTGCAGACGCCGCCTTCTTTTACAGGGAAGACGCCCGAAGCGCCCTGGAGGACTACCTGCCGCGTCTGGATACGCTCACCTTCCAGGACGATCTTGGATCCGTGAGGGCCAAGAGCGTGCGAATCGAGCAACTGATTCCGGTCGTCGGGTCCGATCTGGGGCTGACCGAAGAGGATATGATCACGGCCAAACGGGCGGCCCGGTTGTGCAAAGCCGATCTGGCCACCGCGATGGTTGTCGAGATGACGCCCCTTCAGGGCGTGATGGGCCGCTACTACGCCTTGCTGTCGAAGGAGACCGATGCAGTGGCCACGGCCATCCAGGAACACTATCTTCCCCGGTTTCCCGGGGATTTGCTGCCGTCGAGCCAATCCGGATTCGCCGTCTCAATAGCCGACCGGCTGGACAGCCTGGCCGGCCTGTTCTGCGCCGGAATCAAGCCCCGGTCGACGGCCGACCCTTATGGATTGCGTCGGGACGCACTGGGCCTGCTGGCGCTGCTTACCGGGAAACGCCGTCACCTTTCTCTGAGGAAGGGCCTGGAGGCCGCGGCTGCCGGGCTTCCTATCCGAGTCGATACCAATCGATTGGACGAAGCGTATACCTTTATCATGCGCCGTCTGGGCGTACAACTGAAAGAGGAAGGCTTTCGTCATGACGTGGTCGAGGCCGCGCTTGGTGGCGGATGCGACGACCCCTTCGGGCTCCGAACCATTGTGGAAGGCCTCGATCAGATGGTCCGTTCGGAAAACTGGACCGAAACGCTTCATGCATACGCGCGCTGCAAGCGTATTGTGCGCGACCTGGATGAATCCTGTCCCCTGAACCCGGAGGCAGACCCGGATCCTTCCTCGTGCGCCCTGCATCTGCGGTGGGAAGGAGCCCAGCGCGTTATGGACCGATCGGATGACAGGATCGGCTCCCTTGAAACGGTTCTGGCCGACCTTCGCGGCCCGATCAACCGCTTCTTCGAGGACGTCCTGGTGATGGATGAAAATCCGGTGCTTCGCCGGGCGCGTCTGGCCCTGGTTCAACGAATCGCCTCTCTCGCCGACGGCGTTGCGGACCTGAGCAGACTGGAGGGGTTTTAACCTTGATCCGCTGTTTTTCCGGGACGTGAGCTGAAAAAACGTCCTTTTTGACAACCGTTGCCGCCCCGCTTCACGGGTTTTCGTCGCGTCGCCGAGTTGCTTTTTTTTCGGATTGGGGTTAAAGCGTATTCTGTGCGGCAGGACGCGACACAACCGGGCGTTCCTCATTGACCGTCCGCGATATCGCCGGCATCTACCGACTCACTCGCATCACGACTCCACATGCGTATTATCACCGGCAAACTCAAAGGCCGGACCATCCCCTTTGACGTCAGGAAACACGCTAACGCCCGGGTAACGCCGGCAAGGATCAAAGAGGCCGCATTTACCATTCTGGGCGTCAGGCTCGATCATCTCCATTTTCTCGACCTGTTTTCCGGTTCAGGCCAGATCGGCCTGGAGGCGTACAGCCGTGGCGCCAGGGTGCTTCTGAACGAACCGGACCGTAACAGGCATGGCTTTATTTCAAAAATGCTGAAGGACTGGGGGGCGGAAAAACAGGTCCGCCTCACGAACCATCACGCAGAAAGACTTCTGCCGCTGCTGGAGTCTGAGCAACGGCCCTTCGACGTCATTTACGTTGACCCGCCGTACCGGCTGCGACTAAACGGCGTTCCTTACCCATTCGCCATTCTTTCGCGCCTGAGCGGATCGGTTCTTGTTCCTCCGTCCGCCCATATCCTCGTTCAACATGCTGCAGGCCTTGACATGCCCGTCACTGTCCAACACCTCTCGTTGAGCGCCAGGAAGACCTACGGCGGCACTTCGTTATCCATCTACCGGAAGGAGGAAGAGCGGGACGAATAAGCCCGTGTCCGTGATATGCGTTTGCTTTCAGACGCTGTTACGTGTATTATTCAGGTCCAATCTCTTTTCAGAAAGGAGCCGAACAGATGGATACCATGCACGAATCCATCGAATTCCGCCCGCGAGGAAGAACACTTGCCATGGGTGGAATTCCCTGGCTGCCAAGGATTACGGACAAGGCCCGGGCGATGCTGCGGAACAACATCGGTGATTACGTCTACCCCTGACCGGCCGACCGCAAGTTCCTGGAGGAACTCGGCTTGCCGGCAGAGGAATTCACGCAAATCGTGTCCGAATGCAAACTGGACGTGGAAGTCATCGAACGCGTGCGCCCCTATTACGAAAAGTCCCGCCGGTGAACGAAGAGAACAAAAGCCGCCACGCAGCACGTGGCGGCTTCGCTCATTCACCTCCCAATCAGTACACTAACGCCTTCCGCCCTCCGGCAGAGCCTGCCGGGCAAGCGCACGGACCTCGCCGGACGCCATCTGCAGCAATCCGTCGATCCCTATAACGTCGGCCGCGAAGAGCTGCGGACATTCCTGGGCCGCCAGGTCATATGCTTCCAGAACGTCGTAATTGACTCCCCGGTACCGGTAGAGATGCCCCAGGCTTTCCAACTGTCCGCTCCGTCTGAGTGAGTTCGTTACGCCCATCTTGAAATAGTACAACTGCCGATCTCTTCTGTCGCCCCACCTCAACGTATCCGGCTCGGGGATGTACGCCATGGACCTCTCCAGGTCCTCCTGGTAGGCATTGATCCGGGCGTCGACCATCTCCAGCAGGCCTCGAAGGACTTCCCGCCGCGCGGCTTCTCTTTCATCCTGAAGCATATCCTGCAGCACCAGCGCGGCCTTCCCGTAGAATACGTAACGTTCGCGCTTCCCGTCTCCGAACAGATCCATTTCAATGGCTTCGGCTTTGCGTACCAGCGCCTCCAGGTCCAGGTGGTCGTCGCCCACGCCGGCGTAGTCATCGTCGGCACGCGCCAACTGAATCCCTACGAGCATTGCCCGCTCTACAACCTGCATCATGTCTTCTGCGGGATCGAACAGCCTCAGATTCCTGTTTCTTTCTTCATCCGTGTGCTTTGCTACCGCACCCTGCGAAAAACCACGATCGACCAGCACCTGCTCCGCTTCTATCCCCAGGCGGCCCAGCAATTCGCGAAGCACACCACCCAATACCGGGTGGCTGGCAGCGGGCAGGAATTCCTTCCGGCCTTCGATCACCAGGTCCGCCACGTCTGCGACCAGTGCATCGTCTCCTTCCGAAATCTCTCCGTCCGGGGTTCCCCGTTCACGCGTCAGAGCGAAAATAACCGCGAGCATCAACAGGACAATCACGGCGAGATAGACCATCTCCGGTGTCCTCCCTCTTGCTGTTCAACCTGACCGTCTGACGAATCCAGGCAGGAAAATCGATGCGTTGACAGAAGTCGGTGAGACGTTAGACGCAAGACGGCAGCGGGCCCCATACCGCCCGGGATGGACGTTGTCAACGGGCTGCTAGGCGCGGAACAATTCCCCCATTCGCCTTCCCAGGAAGCGTCCTGCAAGAAAGAGGCTGAGCATGAGAAGCAGCATGCCCAGCATGCCCATTGCGCTGGCGATATATGGGCCATCCGCAATCCTGCCCATCAGCGCGTAGATGGCCTTGGTGATGGGGTAATATTGTGCCTTCAATGCAAGGATCAGACTGTCGCTGACTTCCAGCATGGCGAAGGAAAAACAGAGAATGGCGCCGGCGACCAGATTCGCGAGAATGAGCGGGAAAGTAATCTGCAGGGTCGTGCGAAGGGGAGAAGCGCCCATATTCCTGGCCGCTTCTTCGAGCGCGACACTGGTTTGCTGAAATCCGGCGTAGGCCGATCTGACCATATAAGGCAGTCGTCTCACCGCATAAGCGATAACAAGCAGCGGTACGGGATTGTGTCTCGCATCCAGGAATGTGCCGGAAAACCCGGCCAGATACCCGAAAGCCAGCACCGGGCCCGGCAGGGCCAGCGGCAGCATCGCGACCGCATCCAGCGCGCCTCTGAACGGGACCCGGGTGCGGGCAAGCAGGTAGGCAATGGAAATGCCAAGCACCACATCGCAAATCGTGCTTAAAGTACTCAGCATCAGGCTCATGGTTACACTGGGGCCCGCGATCGGGTGCCGATATACGAGCGGATAGTACCTGCCTGTGATTTCCTGTGGCCAGATCGACATGAACCAGCGCTCGGAGATCGAGGTCAGGAATACGCTCAGGTGAGGGATCAGCGCGATAGCGGTCAGTGAAATCATGATCGCATAGATAAACCCGGTCATCCCCGGCGACGCACGGCGGGTAGCCGACCCCACGTGTCCCCGCGCGACCATTTCGTAGCGCCCTTTACCCAGAAACAGCTTGGACAGGTAGAAAAACAACACCGTGAGCAATAACAGAAAGACCACGAGCGCATACGCCATGGGGTTTTCGTTGATATCGGATATTGAATTGAATATTTCGACCATCACCACCTGGCGATAGTTGAAGATCAGCGGAGTTCCCAGGTCCGTGAACGCCCAGATGAAGACGATGATCGCACCCGCGAAATAGCCTGGCAACATCAGCGGAAAGGTTACGCTTCGAAACAGCCTGAAACCGCGGGCTCCCATATTGCGGGCCGCCTCTTCCAGGCTTGGGTCGATATTCGCCAGCGCCGCGGCCACGTTCAGGAACATTATTGGATAGAGGTGCAGCACCTGCAGAATGACCACGCCGGTAAACCCGCCGCCGAACCAATCGATCGGCTGGTCGACGATTCCCAGTTCCAGCAGCAGAAGGTTGATGGAACCGAAGCGGGCGAACATCTGTTTCATCCCGATCGCCCCCACGAACGGCGGGAGGACCATGGGTACCAGGATCAGACCATTGAGGACGTTCTTGCCCCTGAAGTCATACCGAACCAGCAGGAATGCGACGGGCAGGCTCAGGAGTGTCGTTGCGATCGTCGTAAACATGCCGAGACGAAAACTGTTCAGAATCATCTCCCTATAGACCGGATTGCCTGCCATCAGCTCGAAGAAAACGAGCGAGAACTCTCCGTTCACCCACAATGCGCGCACAACGGCGTACCAGAGCGGATAGAACAGGAAAAGAACGAAAAAGGCAGACAGTCCCGTCAGAAAGAGGATCCTGGACCGGGTCAGATCGTAACGATCAAGCAGCGTTTTCACCTTCGTCTCGCAGTATGGTTATCGCGTCCCGGGCGAACCGGATGCTCACGCGGTCGCCAGGAAATGCTCTTTGTACCAGCGGATGGCTGTCCGCGAGTTTCACCCGGGTTCCGTCCGGAAGGTCCACAACGTACTGTTCCGTTTCGCCCAGGTAAATCGCGTTACGGACCGTTCCGGTGACGACGTGGTCCGCTTCGCCCGGTCTGCCCGCGAGGAATTCCATGGCTTCGGGACGAATGGCGCACAGAACCTGGTCGTCTTTCCGAATGTCGTCGTAGCCGGGACGACCGTAAAGAACCCCCACCGGCGTCTCGACTCCTATCTCATCGTCCAGCAGTACGACCTTCCCCGAAATCAGGTTGATTTCACCGATGAAGTCCGCGACAAACCGGTTGGCCGGCTGTGAATACAACGTCCTGGGGGAGCCGGACTGAACGACCCGCCCCGCCTGCATCACGGCGACGCGGCCGGCCATCGCCAGCGCCTCTTTCTGGTCGTGCGTTACATAGATCATGGTGATCCCGAGGCTTCGGTGGAGCGCCTGGATCTGTTCTCTCATCTCCAGCCGCAGCCGGGCATCGAGATTGGAGAGTGGTTCGTCCAGCAGCACCACGTCGGGTTCGATCACCAGAGCCCGCGCCAGCGCCACCCGCTGTTGCTGTCCGCCTGACAGTTGGTTGGGGGACCGGTCCCGGTAGGCTTCCATTCGCACCATCTGTAACGCCTGTCGAATCCGTTCGGTGCGTTTGTCTGGCGCTATGTTGCGCATGGAGAGGCCATACGCCACGTTCTGCCAGACGGTCATATGGGGCCATAGCGCGTAGTTCTGGAAGACCATTCCCGTGTTTCGCTTCTCGGGCGGTACCTCTGTAACGTCCCGATCGTCAAAAAATACCCGGCCGCGTTCCGGCCGGTAGAAACCGGCGACCGTTCTCAACAGTGTGGTCTTTCCGCACCCGGAGGGTCCCAGCAGAAAGAAGAATTCGCCTTTCTCAATTTCCAGATCGACGCATTCAACAGCGACGACACTGCCGAATCGTTTTGTGACATCCTTCAGACGTACACGCACCATGGAACGCCCTCATGTCCTGGGACCCGCTGGATCGGCGACACAGCGGAAGCCAATTCACTGAAGACCCAGACGGATTCATCAACATAGCCGGATCGGTGTTGGTACGACATTAATGTAACGGGGGACAGGCAGTTCTACGACGCCAGGTGCCGCAGGGGATGAGTTACCGCCGAAACGAGGGAAGCGATATCTTTGCGAGGTAGACCGCCATGGCGCCTGCAAGGCCCAATGGGAACAGGAGTGTCAACCCGTTCAGAAGACGCGCTCGAAACGTAGGCTGCGCAACTTCGTATTTGCTCCGTGCGAATTCCGTCCAGGACGCCAGGGTCGTGTTGCGCAGTTCGGCATCCCGCCAACGGGCGCCCAGGCGGCCGCAGGCTTCTTCGCTGACGGGTACTTCCGCGAGCCGCCGAACGCGGTCAGGCGTTATTCCTTCCATCATCGAAGTTTTCCAGGCGCTTTGAAGCTGTTGGTGGGAATCGATCACCATGACGCCGATCAGGTCGTTTAACACGCGCCAGCGGGTTGACGCCTTTTCCGAGTCATAGACGAGATCCGAGGTCCACTCGAACGGGTTCAGCGAAACGGCGGCCTGATCGCGGTACCGCCGGTAGAGGTCGGGCAATACCGTAAACCGGTTCAACGCGGTTTCCACGGGGCCGTCCGACACGCCTTTTTTCAGAAACCAGAGTTTCTGCCCCGGATCCGACATGACGAATTCGACGAAACTGCGCGCCGCCGCAAGGTTGGATGCGCCTTTCAGGATGGCCACCCCGTCAGGATTGACGATGGTCAGATTGTCGGGCATCGTGAATCCGATATAATCTTCTCCTACCTGGTTGACCTGGGCCCAGGCATAGAAGTCGATGGACAGACCGTAGGCCACTTCGCCGGCTGCGACGTCCTTGGGCGCTTGGGAGCCGCCTGAGGTGAAGTTGCGGACGTTGGCCCCCAGTGTCGTGATGACCTCCCAGCCTCGCTCCCAGCCATATGCCTGCAGAATTAACTCGTAAGCCATGTGTACACTGCCGCTGCTTCTGGGGTCTCCCGACCCGACCCATGAAAAGAGCCCCGGATCGCCCAGGTCCGCCCAGGTACGCGGGACCGGCAGGTCCACAAGGTCTAGGACGGCCCTGTTGTACACGATTCCGAAACCCGCCAGGGTGGCGCCGTACCAGCGATAGTCCGGATCGTACAGTGGTACGCCACCGATCTTTTGTGGCAATCGATCCAGCAAGGCCTCAGGCAGGCGATGAGCCGAGCAGAGGCCCATATCGGCGATTTCCATAAACGGGTCCATGCCTCCGCCGAAAAAGACATCGATACCGATTCCGTCGGGCGCACGACGGAACTCCGATTTGACATATCTCAGGATCGAGCTCGTGCCACCACCGACGTCAAGCCATTCCAGGATGATCTCCCGGCCGGTCAACCTTGAATAGTGGGACCTGAAAGCCGTCTCAAACTCATTCTGTACGCCGTCCGGATGCGGTGAGATCAGTACCAGCCGATCTGCGGCGCCCGAAGCTGCGACGGGAATGAGAGTACATCACGCCGGGTCAACTCGCCCCAATTCAGGTCTTGATTTCCCGCCCGCGCCGGCCGGCGGAATGGTACCGAAGCCACCCCCCCGTGGCAATTTCTTTCTATTGTCTACCGCCTATGCGCCAAAAAAAAAACGCCGCAATCCATTAGATTGTGACGTACACGTTGCGCAACGAAACAGGCGATTCAAGGACCGATGTCATCCACGCTTCCGATCCTGTTCCCGGAAGGATCGGTAAACCAGATCTTCCCAAGCCGATCCATTGCCAGACTTCCCACGCCTGATACCGAATACGGCAGTTCAAGAATCCTGATGCTGGAAGCCTCCGGGTCGAACCTCGCGAAATACCTGGATTGATCGGCCGCAAACCAGATTCGCCCGTTAAGGTCCAGGGACAGCGAGGATGGATCGGGCCCATCTTCAGGCAGGATGTAACTCGCGAAATTCCCGGTGGCCAGAAGGTCCCACATGTGCAATTGAAGGGAATTCGCGGCAAACCAGATCTGATCTTCGGCATCCAGCACGAACTGCTTTATGGTCAGACTCTGGACCGGTATCTCGATCTCCACTATCTCTTTCGTTTCCGGATTCATCCGACCGAATTTTCCAACGGCCCGTTCCGAAAACACCAGTATGCCTTCGCTATCGATCAGTATCTCGTCCAGACCAGCCGACGGCGTGAACACAGGATATTCTTCGAACGTGCCGCGGTCGGGATCCAGCCGGCCGATCTGGTTTCCGGATTCCTGTGTGAACCAGAGGTTACCCTTGCGGTCGAAAACCAGGCCGCTGGGCCGGCTGCCCGGGGTAGGAACGGAATACATCCGGATTTCCTGGGAAATCGGGTCGAGCCGGCCGATCGCATTCGCAACGATATCCGTGAACCAGACGATCCCGCGGCTGTCAACGGCAAGCCGGGCAGGTCGACCGCCTGGGGTCTGCAACGGATATTCGACAAAGGTCTCGGTTGAGGGATCGAAACGGCCGATCTGGTTTGCGCCCGTCTGCGCAAACCAGACGCGGCCAAGGACGTCGACGACGATATCCTGTGGCTGGCTTCCCAGAGTTGGCACGGTATAGAGATCGACGGAACCGCCAGCGAGTTCCTCATCTACATGAGAATGCATAACCGTCTGTTGGGCTTTGTCGTAAAGGCGCGCGAAGATCAGAAAATCCTGAAGATCAACGGCGCCGTCGCCGTTGAGGTCAAACTGCGCGTCCCCGGTTCCGAATGCCTGCGCCAGAAGGACGAAATCACCGAAATCGATCACGTCGTTGTCGTCGAAATCGATGTCCGCTGTGGTCTGCGCCAATGCGCTCGATAACAGGATACAGATCGCAAACAACCAGACCGGCTTTGTGAAACGTATCATCATCTGGCCTTCGCAACAAGATGGCCGCAACAAACGCGGATTGGATGACACCCTGGTCAGCCGGGCTGATTATCCCTTCGGGCGAGCTCGAAGATTCCTCTGGCGGCTTCCAGGCGCAAGCCCGGTTCGGCGTCCCTGAGGTACGTGCGAAGCGTCTTCAACTGTTTCAGGTCGCCGGGCTGCGCCAATCCTCTCAATGCCGCGGCCTGCAGGACCGATTCTTCGTTCTCCGCAAGGACATCGTTCAGCGCTTCAATCGCCTCTGCCAGCGCAATCTGTCCAAGTGCGTCAATTATGGACTCCCTGATTTCCAGCGACGCGTCCTGATGATACGCCCACGCAAGTGCCTCGACCGACCCGGCACTTCTGATTTTACCCAGAGCCTGAACAACCGCCAGTCGAACGGAAAATTCCCTGTTTTCCGAAAACGCGTCCCTCAAGGCCGGAATCCGTCGTTCATCAGCAATGATACCCAGGATCTCCGCGGCGCGCCTTCGAAACGGAATGTGCCTACTCTTCAGGTCGTCTTCCAGTTCCTCCGAAATTTCGAACCCGTGGCCGAGCCGGGCCAGGGACCACGCCGCGCTGAGCCGGAGCGGTTGGTTTTCGGGGCCGAAAAAGGCCGAACGCAGGAGTTCCACCGCCGTTGAGTCCTGAATCCACCCCAATCCATCCACAGCCAGCAACCGGTTCATCGGATGTCCTTCTTCCAGCAGCTGTTCCTTGAGGTAGGGGCCAATCGTCCTGGCGGACAGGCCTCCCAGCGCTTCCAGACAGCGGATCCGCAGGGACTGTTGCCACGCGGTCTGTTTCGCTACCGTCTCAAGATGGTCGATCGCCTCGGCGGTTCCGAATTTCTCCAGGGCCTCCACCATGACCAGCGAGGTGGAAAGTTGCCCGGTCTTCAGAAGAGTATCGGCGATGACAGGCAGACTCTGCAAATCCGCCAGCCTGGCAAGCGCCAATGCCGCGGAAGATCGAACAACCGGGTCCGGATCTTCTCCAAACGCCCGTCTGAGCGCCGGGACGGCGGCCGCGTTCAGCAGTTGACCGAATGCCGCGGCGGCCTTGGACCGAACCATGCTCATCTGGCCGTTCCCGAGGGTTTCCGCCAGCCAGGGAGCCATCGTCCCCGCGTTCAGTCGTTCCAGCGCGGCCGCAACCTCCACTTTCACGAATGCGCTCTCGGTTTTTTCGAACACGCGTCTGAGTGTGTCGGCGGCGCCGGGACCATTGTGTCTTCCAAGCGCTTCTACCGCTCGCAGAACCACGATTTCATCGGGATGGTCCAGCAGGGTTAAGAGCGCCGATTGAACATCAGCGCTGTCCAACGCGCCCAGGACCGTTACAGCCTCCGCAACCAGGGCGCCTTCCAGTTCGCTGTCGTGAACGAGACCCAGCACCGTGTTCAGCGCGTCTCTTTCCGCCTGTTCCACTTCCTGCCGACTGACGCCGCAATTCCAGGCCCCGATGCAGAACAGAAAAAACCAGGCAAACCGCCAGACCGCGCCTGGCAGCCCGCGTTTCGAGTTACGCATCCCTAATCGGCTCCCACCGCACAGCGAAATCCGACGTCCGACCGTCTGTCGTCGGGTCTTGCCCAATCTGCGCCAGTGCATTTCGCACGCTTTTCGTCGTCAAGCCAAGAGCCACCGAATATTGCGCGGAGCTCCCTGTTGTTTCCATACCATCCGTCCACCCACTCCCAGACATTGCCCACCATATCCTGAGCACCGTAGACGTTGGGGGCTCCCCCGGCCACTTCCCCGGCGCCGGCAGACCAGGCCAGACCGGTCCGGGCACGCGTGGGATCGTAGCGCTTCCCGTAGGAATAGATATCGCCTGTTTCACCCAGACATGCCGCCACCCATTCCTCCGACGTAGGCAGCCTCTTGCCGAGGGAACCGCAGTATTCCCGCGCCTGTTCGTGCGTTATTCCCGTGGCCGGCATCCGAGGACCAATAGAGAATTCATCCGGCCTGTAAGTCGGTTTGAATGCACGGTACGCCTCCACACTTACTTCGTGCGGATCGATGTAAAAGGTCTTGAAAGCGGAGGTCTCGATCTTGAGCATACCTTCGACCTTTCTGGCAAAAGCCGCTGCTATTCGCGCCGCCTCGGCCGCCCGGGCCTGTTCTTCGGCGAGTTCGGCCTCCCGTGCCGTTTTCGCCTTTGCTTCAATTTTGGCCTTCCGTGCCGCTTCTGCGGCCTTGACCGCGGCCTTGCGGCGGGCGGCTTCCCTGCGTACCCGCGCCTGTACTTTGCGTCGCGCCTCTGCCGCCGCTCTGGCCAGGCGAATCCGGTCGACCTCTGTCAGCGAGCGGACGCATCGAAAACCGTAGTTCAGCGATTTCAGATCGACTTTCGCTCGCCTCGCGGAACCGCACCGTGTCAGCCTGGGACCATCCGTCCAGGATCCGCCGTAGACTTTTTGCATCCCGCCTTCGCCGCCGCCATCGTCAACCCACTCCCACACGTTTCCCGACATGTCGTACAACCCCGCCCTGTTTTTTTCGTAGTTCATCACTGCCTTGGGGCCGTCTGTCCAGTTCTTTCGGCCCACTCGCGCCTGGTTCGGGTCGTAGTTGTTTCCGTACGCGTAGGCCGTACCCTCCAGGCCGCCGCACGCAACGACCCATTCTTCGGACGTTGGGAGCCGTTTACCCTGCGCTTCGCAGTACGCTTTCGCCTGTGTGAATGTGATCGCCGTGGCAGGCATTCTGGCATCATCGAAATAGGTGTACGCCGGATGATAGTCCGGATCGAACGCCTTCATCTGTTCAACCGTCACTTCATGTCTGCTCATGTAAAACCGCTCCTGGCCGGACTGCACCAGGACCATTTCATCCCCGGCGGGCTGGGCAGGAGCCGCCGCCGGAATGAATCCAACCAGAACCGCGATCGACAGCAGTCGCACCTCAAAATTCCCCAAGCAATTCCTGGCGCTCTTCACCCTCGCCAAGAATCAAGCTGATATCCCATTCGTACTGGCCGTTGGCCGGCACGATCCCGCACGCTTTCAGTCCCCACGCGGTATCCAGGCGGTCGACCTGCGACGTGGAGGGCTCCAGCGCGGCGTGGTGGAGGTTGTTCCATCCGCCTTCGTTAATCCATAAGCCCAGGTGGGGGAGCTTCTTGGCCGGGAACAGAAAACCGATAAACTCCCCGTTCGGGTAGACCAGCGCGCAGCGGCCCTGCTCCAGACGCGTGGAATAAATCTTTTCTGCCTCTTTGGTACGGCTGGACCGGATCGAGGACCGGTTGTAGTCCTTGTCGAGCGTGACATCCGTCACTTTGGGCCAGGCATGTCGTGTCATTGGCGGCCCCAGTCGGTCTTCGGTACTCATGTAAGAAACCACGTCCGTACCGGAAGGCATCAGGATGCGCGCCCTGGTTTCCACCTTAAATAGCGGGTGGAACGCGTACACGAACGGCATTTCAAACGGACTTTCGTTCCGAACCGTGTAAGAAAACCGGATATACGGCTTTTCTCCGCGCGCCAGCGTTTCGAATCGGATGTCACGTTGAAACACATATGGAAACCGCACGCCGTTCACCCACATCTGCAGGCGTCCCTGTTTGACTTCGTATTGCCATGGCAGCATCCAGACCTCTCCATGGTCCGGAATCGGCACCCCTTCCCAGGGATAGGCGGGATAGGGACAGTCTTCGACAGTGGGAAAACACTCGTCCGCACCGTCACGTTCGTAATTTTCAAAGCGGTCCGCGTAGGTGCGCCTCCGGTAGGGTATGTTGGTGCGAGAGAGAAACTCGCGCCCGGTCGCCTTATTTACAAGAGAAGTTATCTTACCGCCCAATTCCGGCACGACAACCATCGAGAAAAAATCGGTTTCCAGTTTGATTCCCGGGATGTCCGGCGCCAGTTCCAGCTCTTTCAGTTTGAATTTATTCATTATAACCGTATCCTCTTCTTCGGCAAGGGTACCGAGCGGCCGGAAGCTATTTCCGCGATCACCTTAACAGACGCGCCGTCCTCCGATTCCGTTCCCGTATCGTTCTACGGACGTCGATCGGGAATTCTCTGTTGAATGAGGCGGCCGATTTTCGCGACACCCAGCAGATCGAAATATTCCCGATCGTCGTCTTTGGGGCGAAATGAAACGTATTCGAGCATTCGCGCCAGTACGCTGTTCTGTCTGGCAACGTCCTCCGGAATGGGAATATTGAGCCGTCCCATCACGTTTTTCAATCGTACCCTGCCTTTACGGATCCACCCGCCGTCGTACGTGATATCGAGCGATCCTTCCGCCGTGCGAATAATCGGAACCGAATGTTCAGCCAGTTTCAAGTCCCGCATTGAGGTCTGGTAAACGGCAATCTTGTATGCATTGGGACTCCCGTGTTCGTCGTAACCGTCCGGATAGAGCGGTTCTTCGGCCACCATCTTTCCCAGCCTGGCGTACAGGTCCTCAGTTCCCAGCGCGGTTGCTTCCAGACGGTAGAACGATTTCCTGCTCTCGACGTGGAAGAACGCCGCATGGAGATTCAGATGCATACCCTCAAACGGAGACGACCAGCTGTAACCGTCGAAATTCCCTATCCTGTGGTTGCGTTTGATATAATAGTGGGCTGCACACACGACGTCCACGTCGTCCGCCCGGTCGATCACCTCTCCCAGAAGCAATCCGTTCCATCCGCCAAGGTGCCTTACCTCAAATCCCCTGGCTTGCAGCGCCCCACGGATCGCTTCGTACAGCCGGAGTTCGTACCGGGGCGGCATCCGAAACGGGTCCCCCTCCAACTGCCGGCTGAATCCCAGAAGCACCCGTCCGGCGTACCGGAGTCCGGAAGCAGGGTTCCGGTCAGACGCCAATACGATAAGCCCGATCCGTTTCGGGCGATATCTCGTAAAGGCCTCCTTCGCCGAATTCGTCCCTTCGGCAAAGGACTCCTTCTTTATCGCCCCGCCCTCGGACGGCGCCGCACCGAAACACAGCAATCCGAGCAAGAGCAAAAAACGCACACACGCCTCCCGTTTCAGTTGTTGGGATTCAACCCGTCCAGCAATTCGAGCGTCGCTGATTTGATCATCCGTTCACAGGCAGGCGTAATCATCAGTGTACCGTAATATCGAAACGCGTGGTCAACCTCGTACCCACCCTCAGGAAATGCCTTCGCCGTAGGCACATAGCCGATGCATCCGTTACTGAACGCCAGCGTGAATGTCTTTTTGAATGGAGACGTACGATCCATTGCCAGTTGATAATCCACGAACATTTCGCCAGGGTACGCCACCAGCGCCGCCTCTCCGATCCTCATTGCCTGAATCTCGAACGTTTCCGGCCGGGGCCGTCGGCTTCGCGCCGCACGCAGATAATCTTCAGCCCATTCGATCTGTCCTCGGTACTGGCAGACCAGATAGTCGGTTGCTTCGGAGTCCTGCTCAGCCTCCCTGACCCGCGCTTTCTGATCCTCAAGTGCGCGTTCCGCCTCGTCCACGGAAGGGATTCTCGTGGGAAGATAGATCACCTGGCGCGCTACCCCCAGGCCGTTCGACTGCAACGGCTCCGCGTGTCGGGCGGCGTTAACGGCAGCCCCTCCCAGCAGTTCACCCTGCCGAATGGTTGTCCCCAAGGTGCCGTCCATCGGCGTGCAGTTAACGTCGCCGCAACAGGCCTGCGCAAACATCGGCAGCGCACCTTCGAGTTCGCGCCGGATGGTCCGTGCCGCATATCCCGGAAATTCCGCGCTGAACGCCAGGCCCCGCAGGTTGACGGGGTGGGCCGCCGTCACATATAGAAGCCCGAGGGTGGGACCGGACCTGGCGTCGACGCGTAAGACGTCCACCCAGGGGGCCTCGGCGCCCGCCGGGTTATGTCCGATCGTCATCCGTCCGCTACGGCGAGCTCGACGGTTATGGGCGATCCTGACGGGAGCCCTGCCTGCACTGAGCGAAACGGGCTCCACCCGGTCCGCCGCCATTCGAACGGCGCCCGCGACCTGCCGGCACAGCACGTCCTCGTACGCGACGTCGCGCGATCCCATGCTGCGAAACGACATCACCGTGGGACCGGAGTGAGAGTGCGATCCATTCAGCAACAGACCCTCGCCCGGCACGCCCGCAACGCGTTCGACCAGATCACGTATCCGCCGAACCAGGTCCGGCGCAAATGAGATGAGATCCGACGTTACAATTGCCAGCCGGGTCCGACCGTCGTCCAATACGAGCGCACGTGCGAACAGATCGTCGTAAACCGATTCGGCCGGCCCCTTCCGGTTTCCGAATCCGCAAAGGGAATTGCCGATTGGCGGGGTAATGTTGACCTCTGCAACGCCGCCCTTCAGTTCGCCCATCACCGAAATCTCCCAACCCACTCGTGCAAACCGCTGATCCGGCAACGGGCTGCTAGAACTGCCCATTCCGGGATTCGTACTTTGTGGGTTTGCCCAGCGTCGGACCCCCGTTCATTACCCACGCAGCCACCCATTCCATCATCTCCCCGGACGAGACCCGTGGCAGTCCCATGAGATTGAACAGCGCGCTCGCATCGCCCAGCAGGGCCGTGTGGCTCTCTTCACCCTCAAGAACAGGTGTCCGCCCCATCAATTCGCCCAGCTTCAACGCGACGTCGCGGATTCCCAGGTGATCGGGCCCGGTCAGATTAAGAATCCGCGCGGGGCTCTCGCACAGCGGAAAACTCCGCGCAAGATAGGCATTCGCGTCTCCCTGCCAGATCTGGTTTACATATCCCATGGCCAGATCGATCGGTTGTCCGGTCCAGACCCGCTGGGCGATATCCAGAAATACGCCGTAGCGCAACTCCGTTGCGTAAAACAACCGGATGATCGCGAGCGGAGTACCGTTCCGCTCCGCATAGTATGCCGCCAGTCGCTCGCCTCCCAGGCGGGACTGCGCGTATTCCCCAATCGGGTCCAGAGGCGACGACTCCACCGAACCGCCGGAATCCGGTGAAACAAACCGGTAGACGTTCCCCGAAGAAACATAGATGATTCGTGAATCCGGAAATCGCTGCATCACCTTACCGGGAAGCAGCGCGTTCATCGCCCACGTGAGGGATTCGTTTCCGGTTGAACCGAATTTGTGCCCGGCAAGGAGGATGATGTGGCCAACCTCGGGCAGGGCGCGGAGCGAATCGTCGTCGATCAGGTCGCACCGTACGGTCCGTATGCCCCTGGCTTCCAGGTATTCCCGATCATCCGGACTCGAGAACCGCGAGACCCCGATGACGCCCCTGGCGCCGGAACGCACCAGAAGTTCGCCCAGCGTCAACCCCATCTTGCCGGCGATGCCAAGTATCATCACCTCGCCGTCGATTCCGGATACCGCGTCCCTCACCTCGGGAACCGGTTCGGTCATCTGATCGACCAGCGCGGTTTCGGTCTCTATAGGATCAATCGTGAACTTCGACATCTCCATCGCCGCTCCCTCAAAAAGTGGACCCCGCACGCGCCCCTTCCTGCGGTTGGATTGGCCGTCGTGCATGATCTTTGCCCCGTGACGCCGTTGCTTCCAGCCAGCGGTGGTGACATCCGTGTACCGGGAACGAGGACCCTTGCTCCCGCGATCGGAATTCCATAAGCCGATATTTTAAATAAGTGCACATAGATATTAAATTTACTAAAATTATGCACGCTGGACAACAATATAAAATGTAAGTTCATCTTACACAACCGAAAATTCGAGTGTATACTCTCCCGTAGCCAAAGGAGTTGACTTTACTCCCGCGGAAACCTAGGTTTAGGCGCTCACGTACCGTACCCGATCGAACCGTCATCGGGCCCCGAAAGAACTCAGGATCGTCCTTACTCCCGGGAATTGGCACTGCCCATGAGTTTTTTCGCACAACTCTACAGCATTCTGGAGGGCAAACGCCTGCTTATCGCCCTCACCATCGCCTGCGGGCTCCTTTTTGCCGCCGCGAACCTGCTGCCGCCGTTACTGATCAGGGAACTCATCCGGTGGCTGACGGAAGGCGCCAGCGGCGCCGATCTGATTCGGATCAGTCTGCTCCTGATAGGGGTCTACCTTTTCCGGGGCGCAACCAGGTACGGTTACGGGTACTTTTCCCACATTGCCGCCTACCGCGTGATGCACGACCTGATGGTGAGGATCTATCGACACCTGCAGAGCCTGCCCCATCGCTTCTTCAACAGGCAACGGACCGGTAACCTCATATCCCGTTCAATCAACGATGTTGAAGCCCTGGAGGACTTTGTCGCTCACGGCATCCCAGAGACGGCATTGGCCGCGATCATACCCGTATCGATGATTGTCGTGCTGTTCACTCTGAACCCCGAACTCGCACTCATTACCCTGATCCCCATACCGCTGACAACCCTGCTCATTTACCGATACGTCTCAAGGGTCCGCGCCCTCTGGAACGCCGTTCGCGCGCATCTGGCCGATCTGATCGCCCTGGTTCAGGACAGCTTCTCCGGCATCCCGGTCATCAAGTCTTTCGTGCAGGAAACCCGGCGCGTCCGCCTGATTGAAGCCCGGAGCCGGAAGTTCAGAGACAGCAGCGTAACCGCCAACCGCATATCCCTTCTGCCCGCCGGAATCATTGAGGCCGCGGGCGGTATCGGCATCGTTCTGGTCATCTGGAGCGGCGGGAATATGGCGCTGGAAGGCGTCATTTCGGTTGCGGATCTCTTTGTTTTCATTGTCTACATGGGCCACATCTACCAGCCGTTTCTCCAGCTCGCCTCGTTCAACGACGTCCTGCAGAAAGCCGTGGCCAGCACCGACCGCGTCTTCCAACTCCTCGCCGTTGAGTCGGACATCGATGACGCCCCCGACGCCATTGTGCCGAAAGCCATGAACTGGGACATCAGGTTCCGCAACGTCACATTCGGATACGATCCCGAAAAGCCAGTGCTCCACGAGGTCGAATTCGACGTCGAGGCCGGGGCAATCATCGCCATTGTCGGCCCTACCGGCGCCGGCAAGACCACCGTCGCCAGTCTGATTCCACGCTTTTACGACCCTCAGCGAGGCGGGGTCTTCATTGGCGGGTACGACGTCCGCACCCTTCGGCTGGCCTACCTGCGCTCGCAGATTGCAACCGTGTTCCAGGATGTCTTTCTGTTTCACGCCACGGTACGTGAGAACCTGCTGACCGGGAGGTCCGGGAAGCGGCCCGGACGGCCAACGCGGAGGACTTCATCCTGGATCTGCCTGAAGGCTACGACACGCTTGTCGGGGAACGGGGCATCCGGCTTTCCGGCGGGCAGAAACAGCGGCTGTCCATCGCACGCGCGGTGTTGAAAGACGCCCCGATTCTGATCCTGGACGAAGCCACCTCCTCCGTGGACGCCGAGACCGAAATCCTCATCCAGGAAGCCATCGCACGCCTTACGCGCCATCGTACAACGATTGTGATCGCGCACCGGCTGTCCACCGTGCGCAATGCCGACAGGATTCTCGCTTGCAATGCCGGCCGTATTGTCGAATCGGGCGCCCACGAGGACCTTATGGTACAGGATGGTCTCTACGCCCGCATGGTGCGTACCCAGGAGATATCGCGCGGCTGGCGTATTCCCCAGGCCCGTGAAAACGCCGCCGACTGACCTTGTTACGTCATGCTTCGGGGAAGTAAAACCGAATATATGCAAGTAGATAAAGGTGATTTAACTTCTGATTACCAGGATACGCCAGGTCACCGGACGTGAACTGAAAAAACGTCCTTTTGGACGACCGTTACGCCCTGATTCAGGGGTTTTCGCCGCGTCGCCGGCGGCGCGCAATCTTGCGGCGGGTGCCGCTGTCTGCCCGTTCGGAATCATTTCTCCCATACCTCCACGTCGACGAATGCCGTTCGCGCCGCGTCTCGGGCGACGCGCCGTGTGTAAGTGACGGACGGGCGGAATCCGGCCTGCGAGAGCGTCGCCGCCTTCGATTCGAATCCCGCGTCGCAAAAAGCCAGGTACCTTTCCGCTTCCGGAAGCGCCAGCGCGCCCAGCAGGTCGTGCGAGCGGTCCCAGAAATGCGGATGGCAATACACGTCCACCACGCAGCTTCGCGGCCACAGACTGTCGAATGACCACATCGCAAGGCCCGTCACTGCCGTGGTCTCCCGCTGTCGCAACACCATCGCCCGTGCGTCCTTGCCATTTGCCCTGAGCGTGGACGCGTCCCGAATGAACGGCAGGAGCGGGCTCTCGGTAGACTGCCTCCCAAAAATTCCCATACCGGCACACCGCGTCACACCGGGAAAATCTCCCGAAAACAGGGCCGTCGACGCAGGCCAGTCTCGCCAATCCAGTGCGGCCGCTTCCGCCGGTCCTTTCGCGAAATAGAACGTCTCGAACGCATCCTTTGAAGTCGAATAGTAATCCATATAGCCGCTGTGAGGTTCCAGGCCTTCAAATCCGTGCATCCGGTATAAGTGATAGGGATGCGAGTCGTAACCCGTCCCCAGGTAAAGCGCCCGTCCGCCCCGCCGTCTGAAATGATCCATCATCACGCGCATCAGTTCCATCGCCGCGCGCTTCCGCCTGTCCTCCGGCCTCGTAAACACGTGGCCGAATATTCCCACCCCCCGCGTTTCGACTGTGCTCATATTGGCAAACGGAATCCCTCCGCGATGTAGAATATAAAAGTACGCATCGGCGTCCAGCCGTTCCCGAAGCACCATCGTGTTACCCCACCGCCAGATTTCGGACTTGTGCTCCAGAAGCGCCTCGATCCGTTCCGCCCAATCCGGGTCCGGACCTTTCACAACCCCCGCTTCCACCCGTTCGCCCGATTTCAGTGTGATCGTGTCAATGGGTTCGTACATCGCATCCCTCATCCGAAAAACGGGATATCCAGATCGAAGAACAGGACAAGCCCGATCGCCAGAACGACCCCCGCGAGCAGACCGATTCTCTGCATTCTCGTGCCGGACTCATTCCATTTAACCATATCTTAACCTCCGACGCAGGGAGATTCGCCAACCGCCTAATATATGCACCGCCCGAATGCTGAAAAGCGCAAAATGCCCGTTGACATCCCGACGGCCATATCCTACATTGCACACTGCTTGAAATCTTCCCGGCGCGGCTCGGTGTAGCAACTTCCCGTTGCGTCCGCCGGGTTTTCACGTATACGGAGGCAGCGAATGACAGACGGGAGATTCGGTTTCGGCATCATCGGCTGCGGCGTCATCGCGCCTACCCATCGCCTGGCGATTGATGCATGCGACGCGGCCGAACTGGTGGCCGTCTGCGATACCGACGAAACACAGATCCGGTCGTTCCTCGCCGGCATGGAAGGCGGCGCTGCCGGCGTTCGCACGTATTCAGACTACAGAGCGCTTGTTGAGGATCCACGGGTCGACGTCGTCAGCGTCTGCACGCCCTCCGGCCTGCACTTCGAAGGCGTCACCGCGGCCGCGAGGGCCGGCAAGCACGTGCTGTGTGAGAAGCCCCTGGAGATCGACGCCGGCCGCATGACGGAAATGACGGCGGCATGTCGCAATGCAGGGGTGAAACTGGGCTGCGTTTTCCAGAGCCGCACCAGTCCGGACATGATCAAGGCCCGCGAAGCCATTCAGGACGGCCTGTTGGGCCGGATGGTTCTGGCCGACGCCTATCTCAAGGACTACCGCTCCCAGGCCTATTACCGGAGCGCAGGCTGGCGGGGCACATGGGCACTGGACGGGGGCGGCGCCCTCATGAACCAGGGCGTACACGGCGTGGACCTTCTCCTGTGGCTTATGGGCAGCCCCGTCGAATCCGTTTTCGCCCGCGCCGAACACAAGGTACGCGACATCGAAGTGGAAGACACGGCCGTGGCCAATCTTAAATTCGAGAACGGCGCGTTTGGCGCGCTCATCGGCACCACGTCGTGCAACCCCGGCGAAGCACGGCGCATCGAGTTGCACGGAGACCGCGGCACCATCACGGTCAGCGGCAGTTCGATAACACGCTGGGCGAACACCGTTGAAGAAGACGGCCGCGCCGAAGACAGCGAACCGCCGAGAGAAATTGAAATTGAAGGCGCGGTGGCCGACCCCAGGGACATCGGAAGCTCGGGGCACGTATTCCTGGTCGATGACCTGGTCCGGGCAATCAGAGAAGACCGTGAACCTTACGTTACCGGCGAGTCCGCCCGCGGCGCGGTCGACCTCATTCTGGCGATCTACGAGTCCGCCCGAACGGGCAGGGAAGTCGAGGTGCGGCACGCGGGCTGATCCCGTGCGGCGGGCTGCACGGTGCGACGCTCTCCAACACCCAGGAAGGGACGATGCAAAAATGGCAAAAAACAGCAAACTCGGCTGGGGCATCATTGGCGCCGGCATGATCGCAGGCCATTTCCGGTCCGGCATCGAAGCCTGTCCCGACGCGGAACTGGTTGCCGTATGCAATTACAATGAAGACAAGGGACGGAAGTTCGCCGCTGAGTCCGGAGGAATCAGATATTATAAAAACTATCAGGACCTGGTCGCGGACCCCAACGTGCATATCGCCGGTATCTGTACCCCGTCCGGCATGCACGCCGACAACGTGATTGCGGCCGCCAGGGCGGGCGTGCACTCCCTTTGTGAGAAACCGCTGGACGTCACACGCGAGAAAATGAACCGGATGATCGATGCCTGCCGCGACGCCGGCGTGAAACTCGGCGGTATTTTCCAAAGCCGAACCAGCGATGAAGCCATTAAGGTTCGGAACGCCATCAGGAACGGAGAACTCGGCAAACTCGTACTGGCGGATGCCCTGATGAAGAACTACCGCTCACAGGCGTATTACAACAGCGCCGGGTGGCGCGGAACGTGGAAGGACGATGGCGGCGGCGCGCTGATGAACCAGGGGGTACACGGGGTGGACCTTCTGCTGTGGCTGATCGATGACGACGTCGAATCCGTGTTCGCCCGTGCGGAACACAAGGTGCGCGACATCGAAGTGGAAGACACCGCCGTCGCCACGATTAAATACAGGAGCGGTGCTTTCGGGACGCTCATCGGCACCACGTCCTGCAACCCCGGAGAGGCGTCTCGCATTGAACTCCACGGCAACTCCGGAACCATCACCATGAGCGGTACACGGATTACGCGCTGGGCAACCACAACTGAGGAAGACGGCCGCGCCGCCGATGCGTTTCCGCCCCGGCAGATCGCCGCGGCAGGCAACGTGGGCGCTGCCAGCGCCGTCGCGCCCGGTCATGGCTTTCTTGTAAACGACATCACCCGCGCCGTTCTGGAAGACCGGGAGCCCTGCATCCCGGGCGAGTCCGCACGGAAGTCCGTAGACCTGATCCTGGCCATCTACGAATCCGCCCGGACCGGACGGGAGATCGTGATGGACGGGTGGTAGGCGCCAGGTCCGCCGGAACGTCACAGACTCCGATCCGAGGGATTGTGGTCGGGTGCGAACGCCATCGGGCAGCAAAAGGGAACAGCCGGTTGCGAGACCAGAAACCGGCTGTTCCTTTCGTTTTTTCTCATGTCCCGCGTCTTCAGGCGCCGCAATCTTCCACCGTCACGACCCTTCCCGTTTCCGCGGAGGCATAAATCGCTTCCACGACCTCCACGGCTCTCAGCCCGTCCTTCCCCGAAATTCCGGGAGGCCTCCCGTCCAGAATGGCGTCGACCGTCTCGCTCAGATACACCCGGCCCGATACACCGCCGTAGCCGACTGCCGCATCGGACGCGATCCTCAACGTTTTTTGGGGTCCCTCCTCGAAGTCGGGGTGGTCGCTGACCACAAAGACTTCGTCCGCGGTCCCTCCCCACGCCGGGCTCCAGGATACCATTCCAAGGCTGCCTCGAAGGCCAATGAAAAGATCCCTCCCGGCGGGATAGGCTTTCGGTACGGAATAACTGATATCCAGCGTGGCTGTCGCGCCGTTTCTGAATTTCACAATACCGAAACTGTTGTCTTCAATATCCAGCCGGTGCTGCAGGTGGCTCACCATGCCTGTCGCCTGAAGAACCTCGTCCGCCAGGAACCACCTGAACAGATCGATCCAGTGCGTACCCAGATTGTGCATCGGTCCGCCGCCCGCAATCGCCCTCCGATTCAGCCACGGTGAAATCCCGTTTTCCATGTAGCGCAGAGGCGAACCCGCCGCGCACCGCCCCTCAAGCGCGACAATCTGCCCGAGTATGCCGCGATCGACAAGCTTCTTGATTTTTCTGGAAGCCGGATGCGCGCGCCAGCAGTAGGGCGACGACAGGGTCACGCCCGCTTCTTCGGCGGCCGCGATCATACGCCGGATACCCTCGGAGGTGTCCGCCATCGGCTTCTCGACAATCACGTGCTTAGCGGCGGACGCCGCCTGTACCACCGCGTCCGGGCACTCCGCGTGCGGCAGCAGAATCACCACCAGGCCGATATCCTCCCGCGCGAGAAGTGTGTTGTAGTTCTCGTACCCGTCGATCCCGGTCTGCCCGCACACCCGCTTCAGGTAGGCCGGATCCGCCTCCGCGACGGCCCGCACCTCTGTCCGGTCGATGGCGTCGAAATGCGGAAGATAATCCAGCGAATGAAGGTGACGAAATCCGATTATCCCAACCCCGAGCCTCTCCATCGAAATCGCATTCTCCGTTTAGGCCGGCCGCGTCTTCGTGGCCGCGATATCCGGCGGTTTGCATTCATCCGCACCAATCCACGATGGCGCGTGCGAGGACTTCCGCACCCGCAGCCAGACTTTGTACGGGAATCTGTTCCTGGCTTGAGTGTGCCACGCCCAGCGTTCCCGCGCCAATCACGACGGCGGGGACGCCGATCAGATTCGAATAGAACCACGCATCGCACGACGCGGGCATCGCCGCCACCTCGGCGGCCTGTCCGCTTGCAATACAGGCCCGCTGCAAAGTCCTCACGATGGGATGATCTGCGGGCACCTCGTTGCAGTCGTGACGATACATGAAGTCCATATCAAAATGGTCCGGGAGCCAGTCTCCTCCCTCGGTTTTCAACGCGCCCTCCATCTCGCGCATCACCTCTTCCCTGTTCCGGTTTGGCAGGAATCCGAGAACGCCCTTGAACGTCGCCTTTCTTGGCGCCATCGCCGGCCAGTCCCCGGCCTCCAGAGTACCGAACGTGATGGGCATCGGGTTTTCATACGCATCGTATAGCAGGTGTCCTTTGGATTCAGCCAACAGCCTCCCGTGATATCCCTCCAGTATCTCGATGGCGCGCATGGCCTCCTTCAGCGCGCTCACCGTGCGCCCCGCCTGTCCGCTGTGGCCCGCCCGCCCGTAGACGTTTACCGTGAACCACACCGCACCGCGTATCGACGGCAGGATCTTCAATTCGGAGGGCTCCAGAATCAGGGCTGCATCGGCCCGGTCGTTTCCACGCACAAACGCCAGCGTTCCGTTTCCGCCGCATTCCTCCTCGATGACCAGGTGCCCGATCAGGTCGCCCTTCAGCGCCACTCCCATCTCTTTCAGGGCGGCGAGCGCAAGATAGAGCATGGCCGCCTGTCCCTTGCAGTCACATGCACCGCGACCGAATACGACCCCGTCTTCCACGCGCCCGTCGAACGGGCGGTCCTGGTCCGACGAGGCCGGCACGACGTCCAGGTGCGTATTCACAATCAACGACCGTCCGCCGCCAATGCCTTTCCTGACCACCCTCAGATTCGGCCGGTCGTCATAACTGAGATCCGGCAGCTTGAACGAATAGTCGGGGTCCTCCTGAATCGAGTCTGCAATGGGCACAAGTTCACGTTCGTCGACCACGGCTTCCATCCGGGCGTGTAACATGCGCATTGCCTTTCCTTCGTTTCCACGCACGGACGGGATGCGGATCAGATCGCAAAGCAGCCCTACCGCATCTTCCTTGTGAGTCTCCACTGCGGACTTCAATAGCCGGTTATCCAAGAGCGTACTCCCCGGATCCGTGGCGGCGTGTGATGCCGGATCCTCCGTTGGTGGAACTGCGTGACCGTCATTCCGGGCTGCTGACAAGAACCGGCCGGGTCATCCGGCGAGTTCTTCGAGCGCACGGTCCAGGATGTCGATGCCCAATCCCGCTTGCTCTTCGGTGATAACCAGAGGCGGCGCGATCCGTACGACGTTTCCATACAATCCGACCTTGCCGAGCAGAAGACCGTGCTCTCCCGCCCTCAACAGCAGGTTTGACGTGAGTTCCGGCGCGGGCGTTTTCTTGTCGCGGTCCAGTACGAACTCCAGTCCGATTACAAGGCCCTGCCCTCGCACGTCGCCCAACACCTGGTAATTCTCTTTCAGCGCCCGAAACCGCGCCATCATATAGTCGCCCACGCGTCGCGCGTTTTCCGGCAGGCTCTCGTCTTCCATTACGTCCAGCACGGCGTGGGTGGCGGCGCTGGCCAGCGGATTCCCGCCGCACGTGCTGGACATCTCGCCGGTTCCCATACACTCGAAAATCCGACTTTCGCCCGCAAGCGCGGAAGCCGGCATCCCGCTGCCGATACCCTTGCCCAGACAGACCATATTCGGCTGCAGATCTTCCCATTCCAACGCGAACAGCTTTCCGGTTCGCCCGAACGACGACTGCACCTCGTCCAGAATGAAGACCATCCCCCGCTCCCGCGCCCACGCTTCAAGCCCCTTCAGCCAGCCGGCGGGCGGAAAAATGAAACCCGCGCCTCCCTGGTAGGGTTCGGTGATCACGGCGCCCACGTCGCCCGTGGACGTGGAGTCGATGATCCTGTCCAGGTTGTCGAGGCAGCGGTGCGCGCATTCTTCTTCGGTCTCGCTTTTGTAAAAATCCCGATAGAAATAGGGAAACGGCGCCAGTATGCCACCCGGCAACTGCGGTCCGAACCTGCGCTTCGTGTTCATATTCCCGGCCACGCTCATCGGCCCGTAAGTGCGTCCGTGAAATCCACCGTAAAACGACAGCACTTCGTGCTTGCCAGTGAACCGTTTTGCAATTCGAATCGCCGCCTCCGTGGCCTCGGCTCCCGTTGTCAGCAGGAAGGTCTGATCGATATTGTCAGGAAGCAGATCGGTCAGGCGTTTTGACAGCGTCACCCGCTCCGGCGTGGGGAACGAATAACAGTTCATAAGCCGCCCGGCCTGCTCCCGGATTCGCGCCACGTGGCGCGGGTGGGAGTGACCGAGATTGGTCACCAGTACACCGGATGTAAAATCCAGAAACCGGTTGCCGTCCACGTCCCACACCCAGACGCCCTCACCGCGGTCCCACACCACCGGCACCTGATCGGCCATACAGGGCGGCTCGTATTCCCTGGAAACCTCAAGCAGTTCGGCGGAACGGGGTCCCGGAATCTCTCGCTTTTCCAACGTTATCGCGTTTGCCACCTGCGCCATTGCAGATCTCCCGGCGGGTAGATGTTCGCGTCCGCCTATACCAGTTCCCTGTTGATCAGGAACCGTGGCGGCCGCCCTTCGATGAACCGCACAAAGTCCTCCATTACCTTTTCGCGCATGCTCCAGTTCGCCTCTTCCGAATACCACGCCAGGTGAGGCGCCAGGAGCGCATTCTCCAGATTGAACAGGTCCATTTCCGGATCGGGCGGCTCCTGCTCGTACACGTCCACCGCCGCGCCGGCGATCCAGCCCGCCTTCAGTGCCCGGGCAAGGGCATCCGCGTCCACCAGACCGCCGCGGGCCGTATTCACCAGATAGGCGTGGGACTTCATCGCCCTGAGTTCTCTTTCGCCGATGAGATGGTAGGATTCCTCGTCGAGCGACGCGTGAACCGTGATCATATCGGCTTCATTCAATACCGTTTCAAGGTCCACCACCTGCACACCCAGTTCATTCTGGCGTTCTTCGGACAGGTACGGATCGCAGACCAGGATATTCACCTCAAACCCGGCCAGTTTCCGGAGCGTCAGGCTACCGATACGTCCGCATCCGATAATGCCCACGGTCTTGCCCTTGATGGAGTAGACCGGATAGACCTCTGTGAAATCCCAGATCCCGTTCCGGCTCGACGCCTCCAGAATCTTCCGACCCACGTTCAGCTTCCGCCATCCGGACAACATCAGCGTAATAGCGTGTTCGGCCACCTCGTCCGAACAATAGTCCGGCTCGTAGGCGACGCGGATTCCCTTCTTCGTTGCGGCACTCACGTCCACGTTGTCGTATCCGACGCCGTGCCTCAGGATCAGCTTGCACCTTTCCAGCTGATCGATCACGTCCGCGGTCATCTTCACCATATTCACCAGAATCATATCCGCGTGGACGATCTTTTCGACCAGTTCGGACTCCGGCCTGAACTTGAGCTGATGGTATTCGAAGGTGACGTGCCCGTATTTGCCGAGTTCTTCTTCTTCCCATTTCAGATCGGGCTCAATATAATCCGTGACCACAATCTTGATCGGCTCCATAGAATGCTCCTGAGAATAGAGATGCGGGTCTACCCGCCAAAAGGCAGCGCCACGGGATTGCCCGACCTGGCGGACTCGTAAATCGCCAGGATGATTTCGATTGCCCGCTTCGACTCCGGCCCGTCGATTGTTGGTTCACCGCCTTCATTCAGAATATGAACCATCTCCGCGATCTGCGCCTTGTGTCCTTCCGTTCCGAAGGTTCTTGAATCCGATGCCGCCCTGGCCACGTCCGTCGCGTCCGCTGCCGTTTCCTCCGCGCTCTCACCTTCGATGTCCCATTTCGTTATCTGGTCCGCTTCCACAACAACCGTACCCCGGTCTCCGGAAAACTCCATCCGTGCCGGCAGCCCGGGATACGCCGCTGAAGACGCTTCAATCACACCCAACGCTCCGTTCTCGTATTCCAGTGTGGCAACCACCGTATCTTCCACCTCGATATCGTGGATCAACGTGCCCATTCTGGCGTAGACGCGTTTTACGGGTCCCATAATCCACTGGAGAAGGTCCACCGTGTGGCTGCCCTGCGTCATCAGCGCCCCGCCGCCCTCCATCGCCCAGTTGCCCCTCCAGTCGTCCGCATCGTAGTACGCCTGGGGCCGGAACCATTTGATATAGGCGTCTGCCAGCACCATTTTACCAAGAGCGCCAGCCTGGACAGCGTCACGCACCCGGTTGACAGCCTGTCCATACCGCAACTGGAACACGCCCATCAGTTTCACGCCCCCGCTTGCGGCGGCTCGAATGATCCGATCCATGTTCTCTATGGATACATCCAGAGGCTTTTCCACAATCAGGTGTTTTCCAGCATCCGCAGCATCCGTGACAATTGGAATGCGGACGCCGCTGGGCGTGCAGATACAAACCACATCCACTTCCGGTCGGCAAAGAACGGCTTCGTGATCGGTAAACCAGGGCACGCCGTGCCCCTCGCCAGTGGTCCTGGCGCGGGTTTGGCTTCGGCTGTATACGGCGACCAGTTCCGCCCCGTCCGTTTCCTGCACGGCGCCGATGTGATAATCCGCCACCACGCCGCATCCGATCATTGCAAAACCGATGGTCCGTTGGCCCATAGACGAATCCTCCCGGACTTGAGGTTCAACTGGTGCACATTCCCGCGGTACCCGTGCCGGCTTTGCGGCGAGTCCCCGCCGCCGATTCCTCCAGGCTTGCCCGAAATCCGCGGGCGGTGTATCTTTTCCGGACGATCAGCAACCCGTCACACCGGAGCGATTCATTAGGGATATGACATCGTGAATCTGAGTTGCGAGGCACGTTGTCACCTGCGGAGGTTATGACCAGATGGAATACGTACATCCTGAACTCCTGGCCGGCAAGGTTGCCTGGGTCACGGCTTCCGCGCGGGGCCTCGGCAGGGCAATTGCGGAACGCCTTGCCCGCTGCGGCGCTTCAATCGCTGTTCACGCAAGATCCGACCGGACTGCGGCCGAATTCAACGAAGCCCCCTCCACGACCCACGCGGCGAGGGAAATCGCCAAAGCGGGCAATACCGTGATCACCGTATTTGCGGACGTTGCAGATCCTCTACAGGTCAAAGCGGCGGTTGAACACATCGAAACCGAACTCGGCGCGATTGACATTCTCGTCAACAACGCCGGGGGCGACATTGCCGCGGCGGGCGGCAAACCGAACCCCAACGATACAGTCGGTATCCCACTGGAAGACGTCGAAGCCGTGTTCAAGAGGAACTTCGACACAACCCTGCACTGCTGCCGCGCCGTCGTTCCCGGCATGATTCAACGCGGGCGAGGCAGAATCGTAAACATCGGCTCGGTTGACAGCTTTACAGGTGAACCCGGAGGAGGCCCCGTTTACGCCACGGCCAAGGCGGCACAGACCCACTATACCCGCTGCCTGGCCGCTCAACTCCGTCAACACAACATCACCGTGAACATGGTTGCGCCGGGCGACTCCCCAAGCGGCCGGTTTCTTGCCACGGGCCAGGCCGACCCGGAATTTATGGAAGCGATGAGCCGGCCCACGCTGATCCGCTACGCGTATCCCGATGAGATCGCGCGGGCCGTGCAGTTCTTCGTTTCGCCCCTTGCAAGCTTTGTGAGCGGCCAGATCCTGCGAGTTGACGGTGGAGCGCAGCTTTCTCCCGCGTAGACCGGCACCGGTCGGTAAACAGCGCGTCACCTGTCAGCCCCAATTCGAAAGAACAGCAACCCGGCAACGAGACGAAAACCCCTCAAATTGGGCGTACCGGTCGTCAAAAACCGGACGTTTCTTCAGTTCACGTCCAGTGACCTGGTGTATCCTGGTAATCAGAAGTTAAATCACCTTTCTCTACCTGCAAATATTCGGTATTACTTCGCCGAAGAATTACGAATCAAGGCTGGAGCCTGTCCAGTTCCGCCCGGTATTCCTCCGGTGTATCGATATCCCTCAAGACGCCGTCGTCCTCCACCTCCACCTCGAGCGTGTCGTCCGGATGCCCCCGCATCACGGGTTTAAGCCCGTCTTCTCCGGTTAGAGACCGGATCTCCGAAAGATATCGACCCAGATCCACGAGGGCCGGGTGTCCGCGTTTGCCGCGGCAAACCGGAACGACGATTCCCCTGTCGCCTTTCCGATACGCAGCTGCCACCTTCCTGACCACGCGCGCACGGACGTTCGGCTGATCCCCAAGGGCGATCAGCGCGGCATCGGCCGACTTCCCCAGGACGGAAAGCCCGCAGAGGATACTCGAAAACATGCCCTTGCGATAATCGGGATTCAGGTGAAATAACACCGGGCGCTCCGCCAGACTTTCCCGCACGGCATCCGCCCGGTGGCCGAGCACGACCAGGATACCATCCAGATTGGCATCCAGCAGCGTATCGACCACCGTTTGAAGTACCGTCTTTCCGCCAAAGGGCAACAGCTGTTTGGGAGACCCCATGCGCGTCGACATCCCGGCAGCCGGAACAAGCGCGCAGATGCGTTTTTTCATTTGAATGTCAAGTATAATAAAAAAAAGCTGGTGAGACCACAACTTCTGACCTGCGGCCTCAAATGCAGGCGCAGGCGGTTGCTCCACGTTTAAAAACAAACACTTAATCGTCAACAGTCAAGCTGATTCAATGGCAGGGGACAAGACGAACGCACCGGCCGCGGCCCTGCGGGGGCAGGTCCGCGAGAACGATACTTCATTATTCATAAAGAACGTAAAAACAATTAATTAAACGCATCCATTTACGCTTTGACTTGACTTTTTTCCATTAAATAGTACATTACATTTCTTTAAAATATCAATCAGGTCGAATACCGCGCCGTGTCAGCCTTTGGAGAAGCCGTTTCAGGTGCTTTGTGAAACGTGTAAAACGCGTCCTGCCGCGCGGGTCTCCACCCGGGTATTGAATGGCGAGAAACAGGTCACTTATCGTTGCGAAGTCTGCGAAGCGTTGCCTGAAGCCGGGTCGAAGCCCTGCCTCGAGCGTCCCTGCGAGCGCTGTGGAGAGAAAGAGGGCCGGATCAAGCTCACCCGCCTCGCGGAACGTTATCGGACCGTAACGTACCTGTGTGAAACCTTTGCGGCGCGGACTTAGCAGCCCTGGCGAATGTACACCCATTTTCGATGGTGGGTCGTCCGTCCGGAAATCCGGCCAGTTCTCTTGCACGGACAACCATCAGCCGCCGCTCGTTTCAGCAACCGGATAGCCGCATGATGGATACCAGCACATTCCTGAATCCGACGGCGCCATATCGGATCCTGCCTTCCTGGGCGTGGAACAGTACAATCGAGGAGGGTGAGATCGTTCGCCAGATCCGGGAGATGAGCGACAAGGGCCTTGGTGGCTTCTGTCTCTCCGCGGGGCCGGGGCTTCGAATTCCGTACCTTTCCAGAGTCTGGTTCGATCGGGTCCGGACCGCGGTCGAAACCGCCAGGGAGTGCGGACTTCAGGTCTGGCTGCACGACGAATTCCCCCACCCGCACGGCATCAGCGGCGGCCGGGTATCGCTGGGCCATCCCCAGTATCGGGGTCAACATCTTACCTTCGATGAAATTACGGTTCAGGGCGGCCAGCAGGTCGACATGGAACTGCCGTGGGGCACCGTATTGCGGGCGCTCGCCGTGCCGCTCAAAAGGGACCGGTGTCTGTGGGAGAGTGTTGAGGACATCGGGGATTATATCGGCGCGAACCAGCTTCATGAGATTTACCGGGAACACGCTGAGGACGGGGGGTACCACAACAAGAGATTTCTTGCCCGCCATCTCACGCATCGCCTTTTCTGGAAGGCGCCGCCGGGACGCTGGAGAGTGCTTGTCTTCATCCAGAGGGAAAGCGATGCGGAAGAACCCCATGGAATCCACTTCGACCCGTTCAACGCCGAAGCCGTCGCCTGTTATCTCGAAACCACCCACGGAAGGTACGCCAGCGGGTTGGCAGGCAGTTTCGGCGGCGCGATCCAGGGCATTCTGACCACCGAGGCACTTTCCATTCCGGGCAGGTGGCCATGGTCTCCCACTTTGCCCCGGGTATTTCAGGAGCGCAACCAGTATGACCTCCTCAACTGCCTCCCCGCGCTGATGACCTATTTCGGTCCGAATACGGCCCGGATCCGGTACGATTACTTCCAGACGCTGAGCGAGATGCTCAGAGACAATTTCCATAAGGCATTCGAGACGTGGTGCGCGAAACACAACGTGCTGCACGCGTCTGACGTGACGGTTTTCAGGAACGCGCACAGGCGGAACGTCCACATTCCCGGTACGTGCGGAGGCGGTGAAAAGGTGGGCGGATTCAGAGATCGGGACGCGCATGCCGCCGCTTACCGCCGCAACCCCAGGTTCTCCGTATCCGTCCACGACGGCGGCCGCGCTTTCAACACGTGTTTTCAGAATACCGGGTGGTCGCTGACCCTCCAGGATATGAAGTGGACGATCGACCGGATGGGCGCCCTTGGCGCCAACCTCTTCCATGCGCAGGGATTGTCCTACACCCTCGACGGGCTGCGCAAGCACCACAATCCACCGTCCATTTTCCACCAGAACCCCTACTGGAAACACTTCCGGCTTCTGGCGGACTACGCAGGCCGTCTTTCATACGCCCTCAGCCAGGGTCGCCGACGCGCCAATCTGGCCCTGCTGGATCCGGTGACGAGCCTTTGGGCCCACCTCGGCAGCCCGGGTCGCGGATGGCAATATATCGGCTACGATGAGGAAGAGGCCAAGCTTACCGAGCGGCTCGCGACGGATTGGGCGTATCTCATCGAGTCCCTTTGCCAGATGCAGCGCGATTTCGACTCCCTGGATCCGGAGACCCTGGCCACTGCGCGCGTCGACGGAACCCGGCTGCAGACCGAGAGCGCCGACTACGATGTGCTCATCCTGCCGCCAATAACAAACCTGGAGCGAGAGGCGTTTGAACGTATCCGGCAGTTTATCAACGCCGGCGGCAAAGTGATCTGTCTCGGCCTGCTTCCGATAGAAGACATCCAGGAAGGACCCTCGGTAGCGGAGGCATTCTCCCGCCTGACCGACATGGAACCCGGCAGAATGCGGCGTGACTATATCGGCCACGAACTGGGCGTACATCTCATACAGAGAGGGGACCTCTACTTCATCCGTACGGGGGGTTCCGTTGAAAAAAACCGCGGTGCGCGTATGCTGGCCGATCTGCTCCACCGGATTCTTCCTCCCGATGTGATCGTGGAGACAGACAAGAAGAATGGTTCGGCGATCATGGCGCAAAGAAGAGAAACGACAAACGAAGATCTGTTTTTCTTTTTCAATACCGATCGCAACGCCTTCACGTCCCGGATCACCGTACAGGTACCGTCTCATCGGCGAAAGGTAGAACGGTGGGACCTCGAAACCGGACGGCGGTCCCCGCTGATGGCGGAGCGGGACGCCGATCGGATAAGGTTCACCCTCAACTTCGATCGCCTGCAATCCCACCTTATTGTTGTATCGAAAGACAAACCCCAGCAGCCGGCGGAGTCGGCAGCGGCAGCCGTTTTGCGTCCCGACGCGAACGGTGCGTGGAAAGTCGATGCCGAAGAGGACAACTGTCTTCGAATGGACAGGTTCCAGATGCAACTCGATCCTCAGAACAGGGGGATCGAGCAGGGCTGGCACAAGCCGGGCTACAGGGACAACCGCTGGGCGTCCGTAACTCCCAAACCGGTGGTTGACCAGATTGGTGATCTACCGACCCTTTCCGGTCTGCCCTTTACGTTCAATAACGGCGGCCCGGGCAAGGTTGCGGGTCCGGACATCAAATTCCCTCTGGTCTGCTGGTTCAGAACGGCTTTCTCAGCCGACGTCGTGCCGTCAAAGCTCTCCCTGGTGATGGACCGCAGCGCCATTCTGGGGGATTACGAGATCTACCTGAACGGTGAACGCCTGCCCGGAAAGGCTTTCCGTCCCACGTTTCGTTACGACCACAACAACGTTACCTGCGCGGTGGTGCGCCGCGTGAACACCGGGAGGAACGTCCTCGCGATCCGCGTGGAGCTGGACGACCTCAATCAGGGCCTGGTCGATGCCTTCTATCTCTTCGGAAAATTCGGTGTCAGGCGCTGGCTCAGCCACTATCTGCGAATGGTGGCTCCGGTGGACCGTGGTTTCCCGGGTGAACTCGACGAACAGAAAATGCCCTACTATGCGGGCACGACTGTTTATACAAAGGATATGACGTTTGAGGAGCTTCCCGAGTCCGAGCAGTTCGTCTTCTCGCTCGAGGAGGAACTCAAGGACGTTACCGATATTGTCGAGGTGGCCATCAATGGCCGCTCCCTGGGAACGAGAGCCTGGGCGCCGTACAAGTGGACGGCCAGGACCGAGTGGCTCAAACCCGGTAAAAACCGGGTTGTCGTCCGGATGACAAACACGCTTTCCCGGTTGCTCACCGGGTGCGAATTTGATACCCGCACCCACTCCCTGAAGCCCGTCAGGTTGTAGGCGACTCACCGCGGGCGGCGCGGATCGTCACGGTAAGCCGAGGAACAGCATGCGCAATCGGTCCCCGTTGCCGGGGTCGGATACACCGGATTGCATTAAAAGATAAAGCGGCCTCACGTCGAGGTCGCTTTTGTGTTGAGACCAGGTCGCAAATGAAGGTAGATGTCTTTTGAAACGGAGACGAATATGAAAAAAGGATGGCTTGCGGCGGGCGTGGCAGCCGGGCTTCAGGGATTTCTCCTGCTGGCGGCGGGGCTCATCTTCGCCGCCCTGTTCCTGATCAAGATTCTCTGGGCGTGGACCATTCCCGATCTGTTTCCCGGGGCGGTGGAACAGGGACTCATCGCGGGTGAAATCTCGTGGTTTGCATCACTGAAGCTGGCCCTGTTCCTCGGAATCCTGTCAGCGATCATCGGGAACAAGAGCGTGTCCACCTCATATTCTCGATAGAAAGAAGCCGCAGATTTCCGGACGTTAGTCTGTTGGTGACCGGAAAGTCATATGGAATTCGACGACAGGTCGTACTATACGGCATACGATCACAACTATCGCGTCGCCTATGAAGAAGGCCTGGCGTTCCTTGGTGAAGGGGGATCGCAGGGGGAACTTCGGCGCCTGAAGGGGATGCTAGGAAGAATCCCGCACTCGCCGGCTGAAACGGGGATACTGGATCTGGGATGCGGCGACGGTACGATGGGAATCTTCCTGGCCGGGCTGGGATATCGGTACCTGGGTATCGACGTCTCGGAGGCTGCAATCGAACGCGCGAGGCAGCGGTCTGCCGACGCCGGTGCAAATGCGGGATTCCGGGTCGCGGATGCATTGGATCCGGACACGTTGCCAACCAGCGGATTCGATATTGTCGTCGACTGCTATTGTCTTCATATGCTGGTTGTCGACGCTCACAGGAAGCGTTATCTCAGAAACGTTAGGGGGATCATGCGGGACGGAGGATATTTCATCCTGTTCGGCTCGCACAACCCGAAGGCCAATGAAGGGCCAGTGGATTCGTTCGCTGAATTCTGCAGGAAGACGGGCGCCAACACATGCGGCGTCCCTCTTCTGAAGCGCCAGGAGAACCGGTGGCGGAACGTGCCGGGCAAGAGCGTGTTCCTGATGGGTCGCTCGCGCAGCCTGAAAGGCTATCGACAGGAACTGACCGCGGCGGGTTTCAGGATCCTGTACCGTTCAACCTATCGCCGTGATCGGCGGGACGCTGGCTTCCTGATGCGGTAGGACGGGACCCGGGGATAGCTGGTGCTGGATGGACCGGAAAAATTAGTTGACTCGGAATTTGCCTTGTTGATCGGTGAGCGTAAGGGTAAATTTGAACTGTGTATTTTGAGATTCGACCAGTTGAAAATTGAAATGGAGAACGATATGGAAACAAGAGTTATTCGAATTCGTGTCAGCACTGAAGCGGCTCAAACTTACGAGACCGCAAACGAAGTAGAACAACGCAAGTTGAATGCCCTGCTCAGCCTCAAGCTTAGCGAGGTGGGACGGGCAAAAAAGCCCCTTGAAGTGGTTATGAGCGAGATCAGTTGCAAGGCACGAGAGCGAGGAATGACACCAGAGATTCTGGAGTCCATCCTGAATGAACAGTAATGCACGCTATGTTTTCGACACTAATGTGCTTGTCAGTGCGCTCATTTTTGAGCATTCGAAGCCGGGTCAAGCGTTTCGGAATGCGCTTCAAAACGGTCAGGTGTTGCTATCCCTGTCGGCATTAGAGGAAATAGCCGCAGTGATGAGTCGGGAGAAATTTCGGCGATATGTGACCGAGGAGGATCGGGACGAATTCCTTCAAGCGTTAGTCGGGCGTGCAAGATTCATCGAACCTGGCGCCCAAATCAGGATCTGCCGAGATCCAAAAGATGATAAGTTCCTCGAACTGGCTGTAAGTGGATCAGCAGATCATATCATCAGTGGTGATGCCGATTTGCTGGCGTTGAGTCCCTTTCGTGGGATTGAGATTCTCCCGCCAGATGATTTCCTGAAGCGGTTGGAGGATTCTTAAAGTCTGCCGAAGAGTTGGCTGACACAGGATAGTTGGTCCATTCGGTTTGCGAAGAGACTACTGACTAAACTCGGCAGAGGAATCAGGCATATTGACATTGTAGACCGATGAGTGCAGCCACGGATAATGTTTCGATCCTGAATTCACTCATCAGCGGCTAACAGCGAAGCAGAGATCCGTGGCCAGGCACCACTGGAGGAATGACGTGATTAGGCGAGATTCGGTCGTGGGGGAAGTAAGGAAGATACGCGAAGCGCATGCCAGCCCTAAGCTCGGTGATCCAGGTTTTCGTCACAAACCATACCCGGAGGTAAGCGACTCATGACGCCGTGGAAAATCAATCTGGACGACGTGCCTGAAGAACATCAGGAATGGACGTGGAAGACCGGAAAGTACGAGCGATTTCGCCGCCACGTCTCGGTTGCTCTGGGAAACACACCGGAAACGCCGCATCCGTTCGACGTGGAACTGACCCGTCTTCCCCCGGGCGCGCGTCCGTGTCCCGTGCATTCGCACGACCGGATGTGGGAGTTCTTCATTGTCGTATCGGGCCGCGCCGTGGTGGATCGGGATGGGGAATCCACCGAAGCCGTTGCCGGAGACTGCTTCATGCAGCCGGCCTGTACCCGGCACCGGATCCGGAACGCCAGCGACACCGACGACCTGGTCTTCTACGTGATCGCCAACGATCCCGGCGTACCCATTGTCAGCCGAAAGTACGAGGTCTGATCGGCGCAGCGAAACGCACCGTCCGCCCTCTGCTGTCGCGCGGCGCGAACGCCGCTTGCCTGCAGGGTTCGCCCGTCAACGGGTGGCCCGGGCCGGCGGTTGCGCCATTCCATCCGAACGGCCGTCACCGGCCATCGAATTTCGAAATCACCTCCCCCGAATAGTCGGGTGTTGATTCGTCAGAACGCGCGTGGGGCATCATATTGGGGTTCTCGATCTCTGCAGGCGAGATCTTCGGACTGTCGTGCTCGCTGGTCTGGGCGGTGAACAGCCTGATGGTCCGCACGCAGTCTCAGGCCATCCCGCCGGCGATGATGAACGGCATCCGGTGCGCCGTGGCCACGGTCTTCTTCTGGGCGCTGCTTCCGTTCGGTCCGCCGTTATCCAGCTATTCGGTGGTAACCGGAACAGAGTGGGCGCTTCTGGTCGGTGGTCTGCTGATCGGCATGGCCGTGGGCGAAACGATGTACCTTGCGGCGATCAGGGAGATCGGCGTATCCCGCGCGATGGCGCTGTCGGGGACCTTCCCCCTTTCCACGTTTTTCTTCGAGTGGGTCCTGCTGGACAATCCATTCAGCCCGAAGTTCTTTCTCGGGATCTGCCTGGTTACGGCGGGGGTGGTCTTTCTTTCGAGCCGGGCCCGCCAGCCGTCCGGCGGGCGGCCCGACCGGCTGGTCCCTGGCGTTTCCCTCGCGCTGCTGGCCTGCCTGTTGTGGGGCCTGAGTACGGTGATGCTCAAACCGGCGATCGCGAATATGACGTCTGTACAGGCCAACAGCGTCCGCGTCCCGCTCACGGCCGCCGTTCTCCTGCTTGCCCGTGCCTGGGTGGGGCCGGTGATGCGTATCCGGGATATCGACCGGCGGGCGCTGATGGTTGTGGCAGCCAGCGGGATTGTGGGCGTGGGTGCCGGGTCATTGCTATATGTGATGGCGATCGCCCGGATCGGGCCGGCGAAGATGGCCACCCTGGCGTCCGTGTCACCCGTTCTCGGGATGGTGACGTCGGTCATTTTCCTGAAGGAGAAGCTGACACTGCCGCTGGTGGCGGGCGTGGTTCTCTGTGTGGGCGGCGTGTGGATGGTCCTGTGACGCCAGGGGCCCTGGAGCATACACACACTTGCGTGTGTAGATGGCGTCGATCCGGTTCGACGGATGGGTTTGGCGCTGAATGCGTTAAGAGAGACGATTCGGTTTGATACGAAGAGGACCTGTGATTCGCGACATCCTGAATGACCTATTCGGCAGGGAACTGCTGGACGCCCACCCGGATGAATGGGGCATTGGGGCTTATTGCCACCATCCGTCTACTGTGGGCTATGCGACCACGATTACGCAGGAGACGATTCGGGCGGCAGTCGATCGGAACGTGGATGTCATTGTCTCCCACCATGATGCCTGGGATTTCATGTTCGAGCAGCGGGAGGAGGTCCAATCTCTCTTGAAGGAAAACCGACTCACGCACGTGTGGGCGCACCTCCCGCTGGACCTGGCGGAATTCGGGACCTCTGCAACACTGCTGTCGAAGATCGGCTGTGTACCGGTGGCAGTTCTGAAGCATGCGGAGGGTAGGGTGGGCGAACTCCCCGGATCCGTACCACTGACCGCGGTGCGCGAGAGACTGACCGCATTGTTATCAGAGGAGCCCTGTAGAGAGCATGACGCAAACCGTCCCGTGCGCAGGGTAGGCACGGTAACGGGTGCGGGTATCTATACCACACGTTTACGGGACGCGTTGCAATACGATATCGATCTGTACGTCACGGGGGAGACGAATCTCTATCTGCTGGAGTACGGGAAACACCGAAAGGTGAACGTTCTCGTGTTTTCGCACAACTATACCGAGTTGCCCGGCGTACGCGCCTTTGCAGAAAGAATCGCTGGCGCAATCGGGCTGGAATTGAAGGGGCATCTTGGGGATTCTCATTTTTGAGGACGGTTTGAAAAGCCCAACGCCACCCCCAAATGTGGTGCTTCGAATGGAAGATATCTCGCGACGTCACTTCCATACCGCCAAAGACGCGGAGCTTCTCGATCATTCTCTGGCTGGAAAGATTGATTGGGAGTCGTTCTACACGGAGGGAAAGCGGACGCCGCCTTTTCTGAGGAACGTCCCGGATGAGAATCTGGTCGGTTTCGTAAATCACGGGCGCCTCAGGTCGGGTAACGCCATTGATCTGGGATGCGGGATCGGTCGGAACGCGATTTATCTGGCGAAGGCAGGTTTCAGGGTTGACGCCATCGATCTGTCGCGGGTCGCGATCGCGAGAGGGCGTTTGATTGCGGAGGAAGAGGGGGTTCGCACCAATTTCATCGTTGGGTCGGTCTTTGACGTAACATTGCGTGACAACCATTACGACGTTGCGTACGACGCCGGTCTGTTCCATCATCTTCCGCCGCATCGAAGGCCATACTATCTCGAATTGGTTCGGCAGGCTATAAACCCGAACGGATTCTTCGGCATGACCTGTTTCGACACGACCGGCGGTCAACCCGTCGAAGACTGGGAAATATACGAACGTGGACAGATGCCTCCGGGCATCGGTTATACCGAGAATAGGCTTAGAGAAATACTCGCGGGATTTCTCGAGATTCTCGATTTACGGCCGATGAAGGTCTGTCCGGAGAGCGCCGATGCTCTCGGCTTGCCAGGTACGTGGACGGTTCTGATGAAGCCATTGGCACCCGTGGAGAGAAGTCAATGAAACTCGAATTCAAGGCCCGCCGCGCCGTCAAGGCGGACGTCCCGGCGCTCATTGACCTGGCGCAGCGGTCCTGGCTTTCCGGAAACTGCGAACTGGCGCCGATGGATGCTGTGTGGGATTGGATGGAAGCGAATTCCGAGAGCAAGCGATTCCCGGACGTCTGGCCGACGGTCACTGTCGCGGCGTATCGGTCTCGAATCCTCGGTCTGACGAGCACGGATGGCCGCGAAGTCGCCGATCTGTGGGTCCATCCCTCCTTTCAAAGACGTGGAATCGGGAGTATTCTATTGCTGGTGGCCGAGGAGGAGATTCAGCTTGCGGGACATCACGCCTCCCGGTTGTGTTATACGGAATACAACGTCGCGGCGCCCAACTTCTACCGCGCCAACGGATATACACAAGTAGACCGGTCTCCGGAGAGGCTTCCGTGTGGGATCGTGCGTGATGTGATCGTGATGGAGAAGCGACTGAAGGATTGAGGAATGCCGGAACGCCGCCAGACGCGACGTTTCGGGAGGAGGGTATGACTCGTGAAGGTCAAAGCGATCGACTTCGTGATTTCCCACGTGACCGATACGAGGGAGGCGGTTCGCTTCTACCGGGATGTGCTGGGGCTGGATCAGGATTTCATCAACGACAGGGTGCTCAAGGGCGACGGAAGCCGGGACACGTGGACGGAGTTCGATATGCGTCCCGTCAGCCTTGCGCTGGTCTGCTGGGAGGAGGAGGCGGGACGTCCCGGCATCGCGTTCGCGGTGGACGACGTGGACGAGGCGGTGGAGGAACTGCGAGGGAAGGGCGTGGAAATCGTAATGGAGCCCGCCGACAGCGGAAGCTGCCGGATGGCATGGATCAAGGACCCGTGGGGGAACCTGCTCTGCATCCACCGCAGAAACGACGGCACCTGCGGATAGATATTGCGCGCATAAGTCGGACAGATTACGAACGGAGATTTCGCGATGGCGAAGCGCAGGAGAAACGAACCAACTGCTTCCGGTAGCAAAGATTCCTTTTCGCGTAAGCGCGGTGAGACGACGCTGGACAATGCCGTCACCGGTGGACTTGGAGAAATCAGGCTAATGCATCCACCGGGCACGACACCCATCACGCCGGCCAGCATGATTTCCATCGAGGCCATCGGCAGCCACAAACACCTGCTTTCGGGAATCGGCATCGACTGGGGAAGCGGCGGGGGCTGCCTGTCCATCATGGCCGCGCGCACACCCGGAGTCGACCGGGTTGTCGGGTTGGAGATCGACGAAACAAACCTGTCCGTCGCCCGGCGGAACGCCAGGTTGAACGGCGTCGAAGAAAAAGTAGCGTTCATGCATTCGGACTCATACACACCGTCCGCGGATGGCGACAGGCGTTCGCTCGAGTTGCTCAGCGGGCGTGCGGATTTTCTTATCGCCAATCCGGACGCAAGCAAGGACGATGACGGATTCGGATACCGGCGGGCTGTGCTTTGCGGCGCCAGGAAGTATCTTCGCGACGGCGGCCGGGTCTTCCTGAGCATTTCGTATCAGTACGGCAGACGGAGGATTGCAGGGCTGGAGCGCGACGTCCCCGGGTTCTTCCACGAGGGCATCCTGGCGAGAAGCGTGTGCGTCCCCTTCGATCTCGGGCGAACCGATCTCCTGAACTGTCTGAAGGTGTACGCGAGAGAAGAGTCCAGGGGAGGATTGGGGTATGAATTCTGCAATCCGTTACGACGCTCTCAGGCCATGAATGCGCGGGACTCCCTGGCGTTCTACGAACGGACCGGCCGGAGCCCCCTGTCGCAATGGCAGACGCATCTCTTCAGATACTTCCCCGACCGCCTTTGATTCTCACGTGACAGGAAGCCCGCCGATGAATCCGATCGTCACGCCGATGACACCGGATGTCTGGGAGACGGTGCGACGCATTTACGAGGAAGGCATCGCCACCGGACACGCGTCTTTCGACGTGGAAGTCCCTGATTGGGACGCCTGGGACAGAAGCCATCTGGAGGCGTGCCGGCTTGTCGCCCGGGTAGCGGGTGAGATTACGGGTTGGGCCGCCCTGAGTCCGGTCTCGAGCCGGTGCGTACATACGGGCGTTGCGGAAGTCAGCGTGTACGTCGGGTCCGGCTTCAGGGGAAGAGGCGTCGGCAAGGCCCTGATGGCGGAACTCGTTAACGCATCGGAACGCGCCGGGATCTGGACCCTTCAGGGCGGGGTGTTTCCGGAAAACGCCGCCAGCATCGCGCTCCAGAAGGCATTCGGGTTCCGGGAAGTGGGCAGGCAGGAACGGATGGGCCGGCTGAATGGGGTATGGCGAGACGTTGTCCTGATGGAACGACGCAGCAGAGTCGTGGGCACTTAATGGTGAATCGGGCGACTGCGTAACCGGGCAGCGTCGCCCGGGCGCCCAATACAACGCGGAGCACGGCGGGAGCACGCCTTCGGGCGCGGGATCATCCTGATTCCGCGTCAGTTTTGTGTACGGCGACGAATTTGTCGATCTGGCGGAAGATCCTGTGCATGGTGGCAACGTCTCGGCGATCCATGGATATGCGGCCGAAGAGACGGCGGATGGACCGCGGGAAGGCTTTGGGCATGTAGTCGGCTGGAAAACCCAGCTTGTCCAGCGCGGAGTCGAGGTGGGTGTAGAGCGACTCCATTTCTTCAAAGGTCGGCAGGTCCAGTTCCGGCTGCTCGCGTGGCTTCGCCGCCGCGCGGTAAAGTTCATAGCCGAAGATGAGGACGGCCTGCGACAGATTCAGCGAGGGATATTTGTGTGCGGTGGGGATATTGGCGATCAGGCTGCAAAGGCCCAGTTCGTTGTTGGTCAGACCGTTTTCTTCCCGGCCGAAAACGAGGGCGGCTTCGCCGTCCCGGGGCAGGGAGACCAGCTTTTCCGCCACGTGACGCGGTCCGTACATGACGTTGAAGTGCTCCCGTTTCCGGTGAGTGGTTCCCACCGAAAATACCGTGCCTGACAGGGCTTCCTCAAGCGATTCGCAGACTGTGGCGCCGTAAAGTACCTCGCCGGAGCCGTGGGCCATCTTTCGGGCGTCGCCGCAGGTATGGTCCGGCGGGTCCACAAGGTAGAGCCTCGAGAGTCCCATATTCTTCATGGCGCGCGCCACGGACCCGATGTTGCCGGGCTCCTTGGTGCCCGCGAGGACAACGCGGATGCGGTTCAGCGCTTCCGGTGCGGTCGTCTGTTGTCGCATCTGTTGCTCCTTATCCGATCTTGAAGCCGGCGTCGATCCCCGGTTCTCGAAATCCGGAGTCCCGTCAGCCGGGTGTCCGGCGCGCCGCACCCCGGCCGGTCGACTACTCGCTCAACAGGCGTTTCCACCCCTGGGGAACGGTATTGGTTTCGAGCAGCATCTCCACTGCCCGCCTCTGTGCAGTCTCCAGGCTGTCTTCCCGGGCCTTCCAATAGGCGACGCCGCGCCGGGTGGCATCCGGTCGCATCGAAAAGGCGTCCCGGTTGAAGATGGAGTCGGGAAGTACGGGGTTCAACGTGTAGCCGCCGATGCGCGTGGTCTGTTCGGCCAGGGCGCCGGAGTCGGTCGTAATTCGCACGGTTTGAAGAACCGGCAGCCAGTAACGGTCGTAATAAAGCGCGTTTTGCTGATAGGTGCGTAGTTCGGTGACGCCGAGGGGATTTCGGCCCTTTTTGTTCAGGCGCAGGTCGTAGCCCACCAGCGAGAAATCGTTTGCGGAAATCCAGATGGCCCCCTCAAGTCCGGGTCGCCTTTTTCTTCTTGGTTCGACGTGAATCTTGTGAACCGCCACGTCGCCCATCTGTACGGTGTTGACCAGACGATAGCGGTAGTCCCTCCTGGCGTCCGACGCCAGCGGCAGGGGACCCACGTTGAAATCACGTCCGTTGAGGCGGCCGCTCCGGATATTGACGATCACGCCGGGGTGCATGCCGAATTGCTGCGCCGGCGCGTGACGCGACCGGTACGCCGTGATATCCTGGACGATCTCCCCGGGGTTCCGGTAATATCCCCGACCGTTGTAGTCGATCCGTGCCAGGACGCGGGCGCCGGCGTGGCCGTCGGCGAACAGGGTCTGGGTCCCGTCCAGGGCGAATCGATATGATCTGAGGTCCGCGTAGCGCGCGTGAAAGACGTTTTCACGGGGTTCCTGACCGATTTTTTCGAGAAGGGTATCCAGGGATGGGCGCGGCATGTCAACGTGGGACTTGAGGGTCATCGGAGACAGGGAAAGCAGGATGTCCGGCCGGCTTCCGGCAATGCCGGGTATGACAATCTCACGGCGTGCGGTCCGATAGCCGACAAGCGAAACCTGAACGCTGATCGGGCCCGGCGGAAGATCCGTGACCGTGAAGCGGCCATAAAGGTCCGTATGGTCGCCACGCTTCAATCCTGGCAGGATGACCGTGGCGTACGGCAACGGCGCCAGCGTTGCGCTGTCCCGTACCGTGCCGCCTAACGTCGCCGCGTTCGCTGGCGCCTGAACGAGGTGCAGCGCGAAAAAGCCCGCGAGAATACTAAAAAAAGGCCGTGCGAACATCTGCCATCGCCTGGATGAGACGGTTGATATCATCCTCGCTGTGATCGGCCATGAGCGTGAGCCGGAGGCGACTCTCGCCTTCGGGCACGGTTGGCGGCCGGATGCCGCTGAGATAGATGCCCTCCTCGAAGAGATGGTCCGAAATCGCCATGGTACGCGCCGCGTCGCCGACAAGAATCGGAACGATCTGGGATTGGGAACCCATGAGATCGAATCCAAGGTCATTCAGGGCGTTCTGTACGGCATGCACGTTACGCCAGAGGGCTTCTCGCAGGTCCGGACGGGTTTCGATAAAGCCCAATGCAGCCGTGGCCGCCGCGCAGGCGTCCGGCGGCAGGGCCGAGGTGTAGATAAAGGCCTGCGCCCGATTGATCAGCAGGTCGACGAGTTTCGCGTTTCCGGCGACGAACCCGCCGTACGCGCCGAGGGCTTTGCTGCCGGAGGTTGTCAGAACGTCCACGCCATGTGTGATGCCGAAGTGTTCGGGAACGCCCCGGCCGGAAGCACCCAGGACCCCGGTCCCATGGGCGTCGTCCACCATCAGGATGGCGTTGTGCCGGTTCGCGGCATCCACGAGATCGGGGAGGGGCGCAAGGTCACCGTCCATGCTGAACAACCCGTCGCTGACGATCAGCCGGCGCCGGTACTCACGCCTGGAACCGAGCAGGGTTTCCAGGTGGTCCACGTCCCGGTGGCGATAGACGAAAGTCTTCGCCCGGGAGAGCCGGCACGCGTCGATGATGCTGCGATGGTTCAGACGGTCGCTGAATATCGCATCTTCCGCGCCGACGAGGGCGCTCACAACGCCCAGGTTCGCCATGTAGCCGGTGGGAAAGCAGAGTGCGGATTCGGTTCCCAGGAAACGGGCCATCCGGTGTTCCAGTATGCGATGGGGTTCCATGTTTCCTGAAATGAGCCGGGAGGCCGCGGCGCTCAACCCGTAGAAACGCAGCGCAGCGTCCGCGCCGTCTTTGAGGACGGGGTGGTTTGCAAGCCCGAGGTAGTTGTTGGAACAGAAGAGGAGACGCTCTTTCCCATCGATGCGGACCCTGGGTCCCTGCGCTCCTTCCACCAGGCGGAGGCTGCGATAGAGCCCGCGGGATCTGAGATTGTCCAGCTCCGAGGAAAGATGGGGCAGCACTGGAAGGAGACCGTAGTAAAGGGGTTGGAGACCGGAGAACGGTGGACGGAAATTATGGAATTTCCCATGGCATGTCAAGCCGTTGAGGGGGATTGCTACCGGTTTGACAACAGGGTTCATTCGCGTATATTCTAACCTTGATTTTATGGCGGGGTTCAATGGACCGGTTGGCGGGACTCGCTGCCCGCGGCCAACCGGTTTTTCTGTCCCGCAACCTGAAACAGGAAAACGCGGCCGCCAGGGAAACGGCGGAAGGGTCTGGAGGAACCTGGACGATGACCGAGGCACGGCAGGGCACAGACTGGAAATGGATGGTGTTGTTTCCGGCGGTCTCGGGCCTTGTCCTTGGCGCGGCATTTCCACCCCTGCCCCTTGGTTTCCTGTCTTACGTCGCGCTGATCCCGCTGCTGGTTTCGGCCCAACGGCTGCGGGGCCGGGCGGCATTCGGCGCGGGGTTCGCCCACGGGATTTTTTTCTACGGAGCGACACTCTATTGGATCGGCTGGATCACGCCGCCCGGCATGGCCGGGGCGGCGATTTACATGTCCCTGTTTCGCGGTCTGTTCCTGTGGACGTTCGCCCGCGTGGTCAGGCGGTACGGTATTGCGGGGATGTGGAGCGCTCCCTTCCTCTGGGTCGGGTTTGAGTATTTCAACGCTTTGGGAGACATGGGGTTTCCCTGGGTGGTGCTGGGAAATTCGCAGACGGCCTACCTGTGGCTGATACAATATGCGGAAGTGACGGGCGTGTACGGGGTGTCGTTCTGGATTGTGCTTGTCAATCTGAGCGTACTGATGCTCTGGAGGAACCGGGCGCGCCGCCGGGTGTGGGCAGTTGCATTGGCCGCGCTATTCACGGGGCCCGCGGCGAACGGGTATCTGGCGCTGAAGAACGATCCGGACGAACATGCCGTGCCCGTGGGCGTGGTCCAGCCGGATATGCCGCCCGTGGCGAAGGAATACCGGGGATTCGACTATAATTTCGGCAAACTGAAGCCGATGACCGCGGAAGCCGCGGGGCTGGGGGCACGGCTTGTGGTGTGGCCCGAGACGGCGGTCGGCTACCTTGAAGGGGAACTGTACCGGCATCATCGCGAGCGGGTGCAGGCCATGGTGGACTCGCTCGGGATCTACGTCTTTACGGGCGCATACAGACTGGAAGTTGGCGACCCGGTGAAGGTTTTCAACTCCTCTTTTCTGTTCGCGCCCGGAGAAGGGATCTCCGGATACTACGACAAGACTCGCCTGGTGCCGTTCGGCGAACGGGCGCCGTTCCCGGAGATACTTCCCTTCTTGCGAAAGATCCGGTTCACCGGCGGCGGATTCGTGGGGGGCAACTGGGATTCCGGAGAGACCCGTACGGTCTTCAATGGCCCTGACGCCAGATTCTCCGCGCTGATCTGTTACGATTCGGTCTTTCCTGGATTTGTCAGGTCATTTGTGGACCTGGGCGCTGAATTCCTGGTGATCATCACCAACGACGGCTGGTTCGGCAAATCTTCCGGTCCCTTCCAGCATGCCGAGGCCGCGGTGTTTCGCGCCATAGAGAACCGCCGGGCCGTGGTACGCTGCGCGAATACGGGCGTTTCCACGTTTATTGACGCCTATGGCCGGAAGTCGGGAACCACGGGGATCTTCCATCCGGCAGTATTGACGCAAGGGGTGGCGCCCCGAACCGCAAAGACGTTTTATACGAGATACGGAGACCTGTTCGCGCAGTTGTGCCTGATTCTGGGCGCGGTTCTGGTGTTTTTGGCATTCCGCCGTCACACGGTAGATACGGACCATTCCATTCTGCCCCCTGACTCCGCCACGTCTGCAGATCGCGCGCCTGAACCGTCTTCGGCCGCCGAAGACAAAGCGATGCCCTTTCTGGATCACCTGGAGGAACTTCGCTGGCGATTATTGAAGGGGCTGGCGGCGCTCACGGTGGGCGCCATCATCTGCGGGGTTTCTTCGGACGCCATTCTGGGGTGGCTCGTCTTGCCGGTCCGGGAAGCGACCCCGGTCCTGAAGCTGTTGGGCGTGTCGCCGGTTGAGCCGCCTGTCAAGCTGATATATTTGAAACCGATGGGGATGTTTCTCGTTAAACTTCAGATTGCCCTTGTCGGCGGCGCAATCCTGGCGTTGCCGGTCCTCCTGTATCAGTTGTGGGTCTTCGTGGCGCCCGGTCTGTTGACAACCGAGCGGCGGTACGTAACATTCATCGTCTTCTCATCGTCGATCTGTTTTGTCCTGGGAGGCGCCATCGCGTATCTGAGTGTGGTGCCGCTGTCGTTTCGATTCCTTATTCTGATCGGCGAAGGGACCGGCGTCGACCCCCAGTTCGATATCGGCTTCTACATCGGTTTCGTGTTGCGACTGCTGGTTGCCTTCGGCGTGGTTTTCGAACTTCCCGTCGCGGCGTTCTTTCTGAGCCGGATCGGCCTGCTGACCGCGCAGCGGATGCGCCGGGGACGGCGGTATGCAGTGGTGATCGGCTTTATCCTGGCGGCGCTGCTCACGCCTCCGGATCCGATCTCACAGCTGATGATGGCGCTGCCGCTGGTGTTGCTCTACGAATTCAGCATCTGGGTGGCCCGGGTCGCAGGAAGATAGGGCGGACTTTCGCCCGTTGCCATCCGATGCCCGGCCGCACGGGCCTGGTGCGGAGCGTCTGTGTAAAATTGATAAAGGATTGTTTCTCAAGTGAGTATACCGGTTGCTATAGGCGTTCTCGCGGTATGTTTCGTGGTGCTTGCCAAATGCGCGTCATGGTTTGTGGACGGTGCGGTTGGGATTGCCGAATTCCTGAATGTACCGAAGATGCTGATCGGCATCGTGCTGGTGAGCCTCGCGACGACGTCACCGGAACTGGCCGTTTCCGTGCTCGCCGCGCTCGAGGGGCATCCGGAGATGGCGCTGGGCAATGCCATCGGGTCGGTAATTGTGGACGACGGCGTCGCGCTTGCGCTGGGCGTCCTCGTGGCCGGGACGCCAATCCTCATCAATCCATACCTGCTGCGGACGACAGGGATCTTTCTGATTGTCGTGGATCTGGCGGCTTACGCGATGGCGTTCGACGGCACGCTGGATCGCATCGAGGGCGGCGTACTGCTCCTCCTCTTCGTGGCATACACGGTCTTTACCTACGTGACACGCCGTCGTTCATCCGAGGCCGAGGGGAATCGGATGGAGGAACTGAAGGAGATCGAGGCTTCCATTAAGGGAAGAGCTCTCGGGACATTGATGCTCTGGTTCTGCGTTGGACTGGTCGGGGTACTGATATCCAGTCATTTTATCGTGGAATCCGCCGTGGTCATCGCCAAGGCATTGGACGTCAGCGAAGCGGTGATTGCGCTTACGGTGATTGCCATCGGCACGTCCTTGCCGGAGATCGCAACCGGGGTGACGGCCGCCAGGAGAGGACACGGCGAGATCGTGGTCGGGAATATCCTGGGCGCCGATATCCTGAATATCTGCTGGATCGCCGGTGCATCCGCCGTGGTCAATCCACTCGTGGTAACGCAAAAGGTAATCCACTTTTCATTTCCAGCGATGCTGGTGATCGTTCTTGCGATGCTTTTCATGATGCGCACGGGCCACCGTCTGACCCGGATCGAGGGATTCGTGCTGCTCGCGATTTACGGAGCGTACCTGGCGTCAACGGGGTTTTTGTTTTTATAGGGGACCACTATGGGCGGGTTATTCGTGACGGGAGGAGCGGGGTTCATCGGATCGAACTTTGTCCGGTACTGGCTGTCCAGATACCCGGACGACAGCGTAATCAACTACGATCTGCTTACGTATGCGGGTAATCCGGAGAACCTGGCCGACGTGGCCGCAACCTGTGCCGGCAGGTACGAGTTCGTCCAGGGCGATATCGGAAACTATGAGTTGACCCGGGATCTACTGGAACGGCGCCGGCCGGACTATGTTGTGAACTTCGCCGCCGAGTCGCACAACAGCCGCGCGGTGGTCAATCCCGATGTCTTCTTCGAAACCAATGTGCTGGGAACTCAGCGCCTTCTGCAGGCGGCGCACGACGCCGGCGTGCCCAGGGTACACCATATCTCAACCTGCGAGGTCTACGGGGACCTGCCGCTGGATTCGGAGGCCAGCTTTTCCGAGGATGACCCCTATCAGCCGCGTACGCCGTACAATGCATCGAAAGCGGCGGCCGATCTGGCGGTCCGGGCGTACCACCTCACGTTCGGGCTGCCGGTTACGATTTCCAACTGCGCGAACAATTACGGTCCCTACCAGTTTCCGGAAAAGGTCATTCCCCTGTTCGTCACTCAGGTCTTGAACGGGAAGAAGATGACGCTCTACCGGAGCAGCCGGTACCGGCGGGAGTGGCTGCACGTGGAGGACCACTGCCGGGCGATCGACCTGATCCTGAAACAGGGAAAGATCGGGGAGACGTACAACGTCGGCAGCGGCGTTGAGGTGGACGTTGAGACGATTGCGGACACCATTCTGGATGTGTTGGAGATGGACGGGTCGTGCAAGGTCTACGTTCCGGACCGCCCCGGACACGACCGCAGATACCTTCTGGATTCGAACAAGCTGCGTACGCAACTCGGTTGGCGTCCCTGGACTTCCTTTGAACGCGGTTTCAAGGAAACAGTCCTCTGGTACACCAGGAATCGTGACTGGTGGGAACCCCTGCTGAATCGCCTGGACGTGGACGAGGAAGGCTGGAAGCAGGTGTCGTCAGCGCGGTCCTGATCCGCGTCGTGTGACCTTATTCGGGAAAGGAAACTGGATGCCGTTCCGGTTTCAAAGATTGGGAATCCCCGGACTCGTACTGGTGGAACCCCGGGTCTTTGATGACAATCGCGGTTTTCTGATGGAGTCCTACAGGAAGTCCGATTTCGAGGCGAACGGAATCTCCGCGGAGTTCGTGCAGGATATCCATTCCCACTCTGTCAGGGGCGTCCTGCGGGGGTTGCACTATCAGATGCACCCGGCGGCACAGGCCAAGCTGGTGCGGGTTGTCAAGGGCGAGGTGTTCGACGTGGCCGTGGATATCCGAAGGAATGCGCCCACCTTCGGACAGTGGGAAGGGGTGGTTCTGTCTGGCGGGAATTACAGGATGTTCTATGTTCCCGAGGGTTTTGCGCACGGGTTTTGCGTGCTGAGCAACGAGGCCGAGTTCATTTACAAGGTCACGGCGGAGTTCGCGCCCGACCTCGACCGGGGAATCCTGTGGAACGATCCGGACATCGGCATCGACTGGCCGGTTTCCAGTCCGGTCCTGTCCAGGAAGGACCTGGAGCTGCCCCTGCTGGCCGCCGCCGAAAATAACTTCGTCTACGATCCGGTCGCGGGTGTGTGAGATGGAAGCGAGTTCAAAGTGATTCCACGGAGGTGACGCAGGTATCAATGAAGGTAACGGGAACCTCGGATTCCGACTGATATTACCCAAGCGGACCTCCGCCGCCGAAGAGGTCTTCGCCTTCTTCGGCGGTTTCTTCTTTGTTGGAGATGCCCCAGATCAGGCCGTGGGGGTCCAGTTCGTTCAGAGGGGGGCTGTCGTAATCCGGCTGCAGTCCGCTGCCGCAGATGGGGCAGCAGGCATACGAGGGATGATACAGGACGCCGTTGTTGCATGATTTGCAGGATTTCACCATGGTATCCAGCTTTTCGCCGCAGCGCACACAGTGCTGAAAGTACCCGTCGTAGGGCGTGTTCTTCCCGCAGGACGGGCAGCCCACAACGTCGTGCAGGCCCAGTTTTTCCGCGGGAGGCTGCTCGAGAGATATCGCCTGCCGGTCGGGTACCGAGACGTATTCGGCCCGGAACGTCTGAAATTTCTCGCGAATCTGGCTGGTTTGAACGCCCAGGTATTTTTCCGATATCGTGATGGTGAAGACCAGGTTGGGCGAGATTCCCAGGAAGTGGATAAGGTCGCGCGTATTCCAGTCCCGCTGTTCGACGATGGTGGCCTGGTGGGTCTCGCACAGGCTGAGAAAGTCCTGGATCTTTTTTCGATTTTCCCGCCGGCGATTGTTGTCTTCCCGTTCGAATTCGTACAGGGTGCCGAAGTCGATGCGGATCATTGTGCGATCACCTCTTTGAGAAAGCGGCCCGTATGGGAGGCCGGCGCCGCGGCAATGCGCTCCGGGGGACCCTCTGCAACGATCCGGCCGCCGGAATCGCCGCCGTCCGGGCCGAGGTCGACAATCCAGTCCGCCCGTTTAACCACATCCAGGTTGTGTTCGATTACAATGACGGAGTTGCCCCTGTCCACCAGCCGGTCGAGAACGGCAATGAGCGACCGGATGTCCTCGAAGTGCAGCCCGGTTGTCGGTTCGTCCAGAATATACATGGTTTTTCCGGTTGCCACACGGGAAAGTTCAGCGGCCAGTTTTATGCGCTGCGCCTCGCCTCCGGAGAGGACGGTCGCCGATTGGCCAAGCCGGATGTATCCCAGGCCGACCTCCGCAAGCGTCTTCAATTTCCGGCTTGCGGCCGGAATATCCCTGAAAAAGGTGAGCGCCCTCTCCGCGGTCATATTCAGAACGTCGGCGATCGAACAGCCCTTGTAGCGGATTTCCAGGGTTTCCCTGTTGTACCGGCTGCCGCCGCAGGCGTCACACGTCACATAGACGTCGGGAAGGAAGTGCATTTCGATCCGTCGAAGACCGTCGCCCTGGCAGGGCTCGCATCGCCCGCCCTTCAGGTTGAAGCTGAATCGACCCGGAGTATAGCCGCGGACCCTGGATTCCGGCAGCCGCGCGTAGAGATCGCGGACGTCTGAGAAAAGGTCGGTGTAGGTGGCAGGGTTTGATCTGGGTGTGCGGCCGATCGGCGCCTGATCAATTCGAATGATTTTGTCGATTTGGGACAGGCCCTCGATACCGTCGTGCGCGAGTGGTATGGCCGAGGCGTTGTGCAGCCGGTTCGCCAGTGCCGCAAAGAGTGTCCCGTTGATCAGTGTGCTCTTGCCCGACCCCGACACGCCGGTGACGCAGACAAGAATGCCCAGCGGGAGGGAAACGTCAATGGACTTGAGATTATGCCCTCGCGCGCCCTTCAATACCACGCGGCCGGAGGGTTTCCGTCTGCCGGGAGGCGGGGGAATGGTCTTCCGCCCCGAGAGATACGCGCCTGTAAGGCATTCCCCGGCGGCCATAATATCCCGCGCCGTACCTTCGGCCATCAATTCTCCGCCCTGCTCGCCCGCTCCCGGTCCGAGGTCGATCAGATGGTCCGCTGCCAGCATGGTTTCCCGGTCGTGCTCCACCACCAGAACGGTATTACCGTGGTCGCGGAGCGTTTCGAGCGTACGGATGAGCTTGCGATTGTCCCGGGGGTGCAAACCGACACTGGGTTCATCCAGAACGTAGAGGACTCCGGACAACCGGGCGCCGATTTGCGTGGCCATGCGGATCCGCTGTGTTTCGCCGCCTGAGAGCGAAGCGACGTTTCGTTCCAGGGTGAGATAGCCCACCCCCACCTCCTGCAGGAAAACAAGCCGGTTGCGGATCTCGAGAAGAATGGGGTCAGCCACCTCCCGGGGTCGAAGCCTGCCCTCCAGACGCTCCATGAAATCGATGGCTTCGTCGACGCTCATGGCACAGACCTGCGCGATGTTCATGCCCTCGATCCTGACCGCGAGGGCCTCCATTCTCAATCTGGCGCCGCCGCAGCCGGAACAGTCGACGGTACGGGCATACGGATCCCGCCTTGATCCGGCGTGATCCGATCCGGCATCCGCAAGCCTTTTTTTGAGGGACGGGATTACTCCGTCGAAACCGAGGGAACGATCGCCCGACAGAATGGCCGCCTTCGCTTCGGGCGGCAGGGACGCGAACGGCGCAGTGAGATTGAAACGAAACCGGTCCGCAAGGCGCTGGAGCAGTTCGAGGGTCGCACGGCCTTTTGGGACGCCCCAGGGCGCAATCGCGCCTTCGGCAATAGAACGCTGCGGGTCCGGGACAACGCTGTCAGGGTCGATTTCGGTCCTCGCGCCCATTCCGTTGCAGGCCGGGCACGCGCCGTGCGGACTGTTGAATGAGAACAGACGAGGGGCCGGTTCCACAAAGCCGACGTCACAATTCCTGCAGATCAACCGGGTGGAAAAGTGCAACTCGCGGCCTTCGAGAATATCCAGGACGACCATACCGCCGGAAAGGGACAGGGCGGTTTCCAGTGAGTCGGCCAGCCGGCGTTCAATTTTCGGGCGGACGACCAGACGGTCGACTACCGCGTCGATGGTGTGCGGTTTTGCTGGATCCAGGCGGAATTCTTCGTCCAGGGCACGTTCATTGCCGTCGATTCGTACGCGCACGTATCCGTCGCGCCGCAGACGTTCCAGTTCCTGGTTGAAACGACCCTTCTGTTTTCGAATCAGGGGCGCCAGAATGCGCAGGCGCGCGCCGTCGGGCAGGGCAAGCACGGTGTCGACAATATCGCCCACGGTCCGGGATGTAATGGGATTGGCGCACTTGCGCGCGCGAAGAGGATTCTTAGATGCTCGGGGATTTCCGGAAGGGTCCCCACCGTCGACCGGCTGTTTCCCGTGGCCCGCCGCTGTTGAATCGCCACGGCGGGAGAAAGGCCGTCGATGCTGTCCACGTCCGGTTTCTCCATCACCTCCAGGAATTGTCGCGCATGGGCGGACGTTGCCTCGACGTACCTGCGCTGACCTTCTGCGTAGATGGTGTCAAATGCAAGCGAGGATTTCCCGGAACCTGACGGCCCCGTGATGACCACGAACCGGTTTTTGGGTACGTCGAGATGGAGATCCCGCAGGTTGTGCTGGCGGGCGCCCCTTATGCGGATCGCTTTATTGGCGGGTGGCATGCAGGATCGGGGAGGCAAAACCCCGATGGGGTGACCGGGGCTTCGGATGGTGCGGCAAAGAGGACTCGAACCCCCAACCGTCTGGTCCGAAGACAGCCTTTGAGCGACTGCCGCGAATGCGATGCCCAAATATACGTCTCGACTGCCGCGTCGCAAGCCCAAAAATCGCCACTTGACTTTAGCGGTTAAAATCCGAAAATTATGGGCTGGTGTGCAACAAGGGGAGATTCGAAAGCCGCCACAATAAGGAGGGTGTTACTTGGGAAACCGTTCGGCAGCGTTATTCGAGGCGGCGCAGCGGGTGATTCCCGGGGGGGTGAACAGTCCGGCGCGTGCGTTCGGCCCGGTCGGCGGCCAGCCGCTTTTTTTGACGCGAGGAAGCGGATCGAAGGTTTATGACGCGGACCGGCGGGAATATATCGACTACGTCTGCTCGTGGGGTCCGCTGATTCTCGGCCACGCGCCGCCGGTCGTGGTCGAGGCGCTCAAGCGGGTCTGCGAGCAGGGAACGAGTTTCGGCGCGCCCACGGAAATCGAGGTCGTAATGGCCGGGCTCGTTACCGAACTCGTGCCCGGCGTGGAAATGGTGCGCATGGTGAACTCCGGCACGGAGGCCACCATGTCCGCGGTGCGCCTGGCCAGGGGGTATACGGGACGGGAGAAGGTGATCAAGTTCGAAGGCTGCTGGCACGGACACGCGGACAGCTTTTTGATTCAGGCAGGGTCGTCGGCGCTGACCATGGGCGTACCCAGCAGTCCGGGCGTGACCGCCGGAACAGCGTCCGGTACCCTTACGGCCACTTTCAACGACCTTGAGGCGGTAGAGCGGATCGTGGCGGAGAACCCCGACGGGATCGCGGCGGTCATCGTAGAGCCGGTGGCCGGAAACATGGGTGTGATTCCCCCGGCGGAGGGGTTCCTGAAGGGGTTGCGCGAGCTCACCCTGGATACCGGCATTGTGCTGATTTTCGACGAGGTGATAACGGGTTTCCGGATTCATCCGGGCGGCGCCCAGGGGTTGTACGGGATTACGCCGGACCTGACCACGCTCGGGAAAATCATCGGCGGAGGCCTGCCCGTGGGCGCGTTCGGCGGCAGGCGGGAGATCATGTCTCATATCTCGCCGCTGGGAAGAGGGGTATCGCAGGCCGGAACGCTTTCGGGTAATCCTCTCGCGATGACGGCCGGTTACGAGACGCTCAGGCAACTCCGCGAACCGGGCGCATATGAAACGCTCGAGGGTAAGTCGGCCGCACTGGAAACCGGTTTCCGGGAAAACCTGAAGTCGCTCGGGCTGCCCTTTCGCCTGAACCGGGTGGGGTCGATGATGACGCTGTTTTTTACGGACCGCGACGTGACACGATACGAAGCCGCCGTGACGTGCGACCAGGAGACCTTCGCGCGTTACTTCCGTCTGATGCTGGAACAGGGCGTGTATCTGGCGCCCTCCCAATTTGAATCCGCATTTGTCTCGCTGGCGCATACCGATGAGGATATCGACCGAACGGTTAAAGCCCAATACACGGCCCTGAAAGCGTGCATGGCTTAGCAGCCCGTTGAAAAAGCCCATGCGGGCTGCGGAGCGACTTTATCAACGGACTTTTAAGAGTAATCCTCATATTGTCGCTCGGTCTGCCGGCATGCGACGGCGACAACGATCACTTTACGCGGCTCCGGTCCGGAACGCCGCGAGAACGCGAGGATGCGGCGGCATATCTGGGCGCACACCGCATCGCCGGGGCGGTTCCCCATTTGCGACAGGCCCTGCGGGACACGGTTCCGGAAGTGCGTGCCAAGGCGGTCTGGGCGCTGGGGATGCTGGGCGCCGGCGAAGCGCTTCCCGATCTGGTGCCATTCCTTAAAGACACCAGCCGCCGGCTACGCCAGCAGGCCGCCGTTGCAATTATGCATATCGAACAGCCCGAGGCCATTGCCGTTCTGGAGTTCGCGATGCGGACGGAAAGAGATCCGTGGGTCAGGAGCGATCTGGCAAGGGCGATAGAGCATCTCAAGCAATTTGTGGGCGAATCGGATATTGCGGAAGGAACGTTTCGGTAGGTTCGTTCTGCGCCACGCCAACGGGCTGGAGAATATCAACTTCGTCTTTGTTCACCAATAGAGGAACCTTACAAATGAAAAATCGGCTGGCAACTTGTCTTCTTGCCGCCAGCCTGATCGGCGCCCTGCCGACGGGTTGGTCGATGTCTGCTTCTGCCTCGGATTGGACGCACTGGCGCGGGCCGATGCAGACGGGCGCGTCTCCGGAAACAGGCCTGATTTCCAGCTGGTCTCCGGACGGAGAAAACCTGGTCTGGCAGTCGGAGTTCATCGGCCGGTCCACGCCGGTGATTCTGAACGGGCGGGTCTATGTGATCGGAAGAACGGGGGAAGGGGTAACCAGGCAGGAACACGTCGCCTGTTTTGACGCCGGGAACGGGCGGCTCGTATGGGAGCACAAGTTCAATGTGTGGCATTCCACCATCACGTTCAACCGGCTGGGCTGGGCGAACCTGGGCGCCGACAGGGAAACCGGCAATGTGTACGCGCACCTGGTGAACGGTCTCCTGCTGTGTTTCGACGGCGATGGAAGGATCCTCTGGAACAGGTCCCTGACCGAGGAGTTCAACAGGTTTTCGGGCTACGGCGGCAGGTTGCATACGCCCGTAGTCGACGGTGACCTGGTCGTCATCAGCATGGGAAACCGGGGCTGGGCGGACCGGCCGCCCTCCCACCGGTACATGGCCTTCGACAAGCGGACCGGAGAGACCGTCTGGATGGCGCGGCCGGGCGGGGGCGGGCAGGTCGACCTGACCGTATACTCCACGCCGATAGCGGCGACCATCGACGGCCGGAGGCTATTGATCGCAGGGAACGGAAACGGAGGGATATTCGCCTTCAAGGCCGCGACGGGTGAAGCGGTATGGGGGTTCCCCTTAAGCCGGCGGGGTATCAACACCTCTCCGGTTGCGGCCGACAATCGCGTGTACGCGACCCACAGCGAAGAGAACGTGGACAATACAACGATGGGCCGGGTTGTCTGTCTCGACGCGGGAACGGGAAGAGAAATCTGGCGCCAGGACGGGATCGCGGCGGGGTATGCTTCTCCGGCCCTTCACGCGGGGCGCCTGTACGTCATCGACAATTCGGCGAACGTGCACTGCCTGGACGCGGAGTCCGGGCGGAAATACTGGGAGCAGAATATCGGCACGGTGGGCAAGGGTTCTCCCACCTGGGCCGACGGAAAGTTATACGTCACGGAAGTCAATGGCGGATTCCGGATTCTCAAAGTGGAGGATGCGGGCGCACGGGTACTGGATGAGCAGAAGATCAGGATGCCCGGCGGGAGGCCCGCGGAAATCTACGGTTCGGTTGCCGTGGGGTACGGCAGGGTCTACTTTGCAACCGAAGCGGGACTGTTCTGTCTGGGCAACACAGATGCGTCGTTCACGCCCGGGTCCACGCCATTTGTCGGGCGCCCCGGCGCACCCTCAGGCGCGGAACCCGCTTCCCTGCTGGTGGTCCCGGCCGAGAAGACGCTGACATCGAACGAGGCGCTGGCGCTGGGCGCCCGGACGTACGACGCGCGGGGACGGTTGATCGGAGAGGTGGACGTTGAGTGGTCCCTCGATCGACTCACGGGCAAGATAGAGAACGGCAGATTCACGCCGGCGAATATGGGACAGGCCGGATGGGTGGTTGCCACCTCCGGGGCGCTGACCGCTCGGGCATGGGTGCGGGTGGTGCCAGAGACGCCCTGGACCGAGGACTTCGAGGGGGTTCCCGCCGGCAAGAATCCGCGCCACTGGGTATGGGGCGGCAGGGGGTTCAGGGTTGAGGAAGAGGACGGAAACAAGGTGCTGGTGAAGCCGCCCGCGGCGCGCGGGCTGGACCGGTCCAATCTGTATATCGGACCGCCTGATATGAACGGATACACGGTCCAGGCCGATCTGATGGGGGGCAGGCGCAGGCGCTGGCTGCCGGACATGGGGCTGATCGCCCACCGATACATCCTGGACCTGCAGGGCGCCTACCAGCGGCTGGAAGTCCGGTCCTGGTCGTCTGATCTGAGGATGGTGCAACGCGTCGCCTTCCAATGGGATTCCGAAGTCTGGTATACGATGAAGATGAGGGTCGACGTCGAGGACGGCCGGGGGGTTGTCCGGGGTAAAGTGTGGAAGCGGGGCGAACCGGAACCCGACGCCTGGACGATCGAGGCGAAGGACCCGCTTCCCATTCGGGAAGGCAGTCCCGGGCTCTACGGCTATTCACCGGCGAACATCTATTTTGACAATGTGCGCGTGTATTGACCGGACCGGAAATCCGGATGCGGCGTTTTTCGAATTCGGCCGGGTTACGTGGTTGACCGTCGACAGAACGCAACACAAAGACGCGGGTGCAATCAGAGAAAGGCAAAGATGAAAACAAAATGGATTATGAGATGTGCCGTGATTCTGGCCTGGTCGGCGTCGGGCGCGGGCGCGGAGGAGACCTCGATGTGGGGGTTCACGCCCTCCCGAAATCTGGTATCGGACGAAAAGAATCTGCCAGCGGACTGGAATACGGAGACGGGAAAGAACGTCAAGTGGAAGGCCGCCCTCGGCTCGCAGTCTTACGCCGGGCCCGTGCTGCTTGGCGGCAAGGTGTATATGGGGACGAACAACCGTGCCGAACGAAATCCCGATATCAAGGGCGACCGCGGCGTTGTGATGGCGTTCCGTGAATCCGACGGCGAATTTCTGTGGCAGTCGGCCCACCCCAAGCTGCCCGCCGGAAGGGTGAACGACTGGCCGTTGCAGGGGGTCTGCTCCACACCTTTTGTCCAGGACGATCGTCTGTTCTACGTTTCGAACCAGGGACGGGTGGTCTGCGCGGATACGGAGGGTTTTCTGGACTCCGAAAACGACGGGCCTTACAGGGACGAAGAGGTGACCGGCGCCACTGGTGTGGACATCGTCTGGGAGTACGATATGATGAACGAGCTGGACGTGTTCCCGCACAATCTGGCCACCTGCTCGCCTGTCGGAGCTGACGGTCTGCTGTTCGTGATAACCAGCAATGGCGTGGATGAAGGCCACGTGGCAATCCCCGCGCCGTTTGCGCCCAGCTTTCTCGCGCTCAACCTGAAAACCGGGGAACTCGTCTGGGAAAAGGCCTATCCCGGCACGAATATCCTGCACGGGCAGTGGTCCAACCCGGCGTACGGAACCATTAACGGAGAACCCCAGGTCATTCTTCCCGGCGGGGACGGCTGGGTCTATGCCGTGGCGCCGAAGACGGGCGAATTAATCTGGAAGTTCGATTGCAATCCGAAGGACTCCGTATGGGAGCTTGGCGGACGGGGCACGCGAAACGCGATCATCGCCACGCCCGTGATTTACGACAACAAGGTCTTCATCGGTGTTCGGCAGGATCCCGAACACGGCGAAGGGGTGGGGCATCTCTGGGCGATTGACGCGACCGGAAAGGGTGACGTCACCGGCACCCACGCTGTCTGGCATCTGGGAGACAAGGATTTCAACCGGACGATGTCTACGGTTGCCATCCACGACGGTCTGCTGTACGTGGCGGACCTGAGCGGATTCATCTATTGTCTGGATCTTAAGACAGGAAAGCCGCACTGGACCTACGACGCCTACGCCGCCATCTGGGGGTCTCCGTTCGTGGCCGACGGAAAGGTTTACATTGGCGACGAAGACGGTGACGTGATGATTTTCAAGGCATCGGCGAAGCTCGAGAAAATCAACGAAATCAACATGGGCAGTGCGGTGTATACAACACCCGTTGCGAAGGACGGGGTGCTGTACATCGGGACCCGGAATACGCTTTACGCAATAGCGGAATAGAACGCGGCGGGAAAGATGCCTTGCCCGGCAGTCATATTTCGACCCTCGAGGTCCGGTGTCCTGTCCCGAAAATATCTTACCATCCGCCCGTCGATCCATCCCGTCCGGCTGCGTTGCCTGTGCTGAGCCTGTCAAAGCAAGCCTGTCGAAGTACCTTCGCTCGCCGGCCTTGCGCAGGCCGCCTGCGCTCAGTCGCTGGGTCCTGAGCGTTGCCCTGAGCCTGTCGAAGGGCTTATGCCAGCCAGGCGACTCGCCAGCCGAATTCCGGCAACCTATTTCCGGGACAGAACACAGGATGTCTTTGGAGAAGAAGGTAATTCTTGTAACCGGGGGGGCCTCGGGCATCGGTCGCGCTGCGTCGTTCTGCTGCGCACAAGCAGGCGCTCGAGTGGCCGTGGCGGATTGCAACAGCAGCGGCGTTGTGGCAACGGTTCGTAACATCGACGATACTGGGGGCGAAGCCCGGGGTTTCCGGGTTGACGTTCGCGTCGAGGGCGAGGTCCGGGCGATGGTGGATGACGTGGTCCGTGCGTTCGGACGTATCGACGGTCTGATTCACTCCGCGGGGATTCTCGAAGGGGCCCTGGTCCCGGTCGACTTGTTCGAAGAGGAGACCTGGGACCGTGTAGTCGATGTGAATATGAAAGGCAGTTTTCTGCTGTGCAAACACGTGGCGCCGGTTCTGGAGCGGACCGGTGGCGGGGTGCTGGTGCTGGTGTCTTCCGGCGCCGGGGTGCGAGGAGGCAGTTCGTCCGCGGCATACGGATCGAGCAAAGGGGGCGTACATGGTCTCTCTCTGGTGCTCGCGCAGCAACTGGCCTCGAGGGGAATCCGGGTGCACGCGTTGTGTCCGGGAAGTCTTGATACGCCGCTGAAGCTGGAAGTACTGAAGAAGCAGGCGGACCTGGAGGGGCGGCGCCTGGAGGAGATGAGAGCGGGGCTGGGAAAGCCCGAGGGTGTGGGCAGGGTGCTGGCGTTTCTGGTTTCGGACGATGCGGACTACGTGAGAGGGACCGTCTTTACCAGATGACCTCCGCCGGGCGCATGTTTCCGGATGCGCGTCCGCCGAATCGGCCAGGAGCCATGCACCGACCGTTACGTCCCGGTGGTTCAGGGCACGGAATCGTCAAAAGGGGAAAGCGAGGTAACGAATGCAGCGCACGATGAAAATTGCGCTGATCGGCGCGGGAATGTTCGGCGGTGACGTGCATGCCAGGGCATTCGCCGATCTGCAGCGGATGGGAATCAGTGGAAATCTCGGACGGGTGGGGCTGGACCGGTGGGCCCGGGACCTGGCCGACGTACAATTCGATCTGGTGGCCGTGGCTACGCGGTCCCGGGCGTCGGCGGAACGGGCTCGCGATAACTTCAGGGCATCCACCGGTCGCGAGCCGGGCGCCTACTGGGGAGCAAAGCCGTGGGAGGACGTGCTGCGGGATTTTCCCGACCTGGACGTCATGGCGGTCGTCACGCCGGATCACCTGCATACCGAGGTGACGCTGGCCGCGCTGCGGAACGGGACGCACGTGGTCATGGAAAAACCAATGTGTCTTTCGATCGAGGAGGCGGACGAGATCATCGAACTGGCCGACGCGAAGGGGCTGGTGGTCTGCGTGGATATGCACAAGCGATACGATCCCGACCATCTGCGCGTCCAGCACGATCTCTCCAGCCGGATCGGAGAGCCGCTCTACGGCCAGGCCGTACTCGAGGAACCGCTGGAGGTGTCCACAAGCACGTTCAAGTGGGCGGAACAGAGCGACCCGTTCAGCTACGTGGGTCCACACTGGACGGACCTGATTTACAACTATTTCAGGAGCAAACCGGTTGCGCTTTCCGCTGTCGGGCAGAAGAAACGGCTGGTTCGCGAAGGCATCGACGCCTACGACGCGGTCCAGGTGCGCGTGGAGTTCGACAACGGCATGAGCATCTATTTCCACAATAACTGGATCACGCCGGACGATTTCGAGGGGCCGGTGAATCAGGGCCATGAAATCGTGGGTACCGACGGCAAGGTGGAATCGGACCAGCAATACCGGGGCCTGCGATTCTGGTACAACGAGGGCGGCAGCCGTACGGTGAACAACCACATGACGCGCGACGTCAGGCGCCCGGATGGCTCGGAGGCGTATATCGGCTACGGCGTGGACAGCATCACGGTGGGGCTGGTTGCCGCCTGCCGCATCAAGTTCCTTGGAGAGACCCGGGAGGACGTGGACGTGATCTACCCGACCGCGGCGGACGGGCGGATTACGGTTGCGATCGTCGACGCGGCCAGGCGGGTGCGGGACCTGAATTTCAAATATCTCCAGGAAGGCAGGGGGACGCCGGTGACGGCCCGGTTCGGGGAAGACGGCATCACCATAATCGATCCCTGCAGGATAGACGAGGGGCCGGAAGCGGTCTTTCAGCGAATCTACAAAAAGGCTATATAGCGGAGGGGAGCGGCGGATCGTGGGACGCCGCAACGTCCGGTTCGGGCGGCGTCTCGCGGCATGTTTCTTGTTATCAGGAGGATTCGATGGGCAGGGAGTTCGATATCACACCCCGGCACGTTCCCCGCGTGGACACGAAATACAGGCGAATCGTATCCCCATTGCCGCATCCGGAGTCGGTTCCCGTGCTCGAGGCGTTGCGAACGTACGAGCCGACTTCCATGCGGGGGCAGCCGCCTGTGGTGTGGGATCGGGCGGAGGACGTCCGTGTCTACGACAAGTATGGAAATATGTGGCTGGACTGGAGTTCCGGGGTGCTGGTGACCAACGCGGGCCACGGGATGCCCGAGGTGAGGCAGGCGATTCTGGACCAGGTCAATAACGGACTTCTGCACAGTTACGTGTTCCCCAATGCCGCCAGGGCTGAACTCGCGGCGTTTCTGGTTCATCTGGCGCCGGAGGGGCTGGACAAGGTGTTTCTGCTGACAACGGGATCGGAGGCCACCGAAAATGCGATCAAACTGGCGCGCACCTGGGGAATCGCGCAGGGCGGGAGCCACAAGATTGGGATCGTGGGCTTTGAACGGGGTTTCCACGGCCGAACGCTCGGGGCGCAGCAGGCCGGCGGCATGCCCGGGCAGAAGGATTGGATCGTCAATGAGGATCCCGCCATCGTACAGACCGCTTTCCCGGACGGATACTGGACCGGAAATACCGATTTCGACCACTTCTGCACGACCCTGAACGAAAAGGGGATGAAGGCCGACGACGTCGCGGGCGTGATCGTGGAGACCTACCAGGGTGTGGGACCGGACTTTCTGCCTGTCGAGTACGCGCAGGCCCTGGCCGAATGGTGCCGGGCGCACGGGGCGCTGCTGATTTTCGACGAGGTCCAGGCGGGGTTCGGACGAACCGGAACCATGTGGGGTTTCGAGCACTACGGCGTCACTCCGGATATGATTACGTTCGGTAAAGGCGTGAGCAGTTCCCTGCCGCTTTCAGGCGTGATCGGCCGGACGGAAGTGATGGATCAATATCCGCCCGGATCCATGACCAGCACGCATACCGGCAACCCGGTCTGCTCGGCGGCGGCGCTGGCCAGTCTGAAGAAAATCGTGGGAGACGATCTGCCGGGCAATGCCGCCCGGATGGAACCGGTGATGATGGAGGGATTGCGCGCGATTCAGGCGCGTCATCCGCGTGTGATCGGCAATTGCACGGGGAAGGGACTGGTTGCGGGGTTGCAGATGGTCAGGCCGGGCCTGAAAGAGCCGGACCCGGACCTGGCTTTCGACGTGATCGAACGCTGTTTTCACAAGGGGCTGCTGTTTTTCGCGCCGGTAGGATCCTGGGGGCAGACGGTGAAGATCTCGCCGCGGCTGACCATTAGCGCGGAAGCCGTGGCCGACGGACTGGCGGTATTGGGCGATTCTGTAGACGAGGCCGTGGACCAGGCGGCCGGAAGCTGATCGGGAGCCTGAACCGCTGGGTTGAAACGGTATGAATCAGGAGGAATGGCGGGCGATCGGGATCGTCGCTCGCTTTCTGTCTGTACGGAGGAACGACAATGGATCTGTACGAGAAGTACAGGCTGACTCGCGTCATCAATGCCTGCGGAAAAATGACGCATCTGGCGGGGGCTGTCGTATTGCCGGAGGTGGTCGAAGAGGTGACGCACGCGATGGGCTGCTTCTACGATCTGGATGAACTCCAGGAGCGCGCGGGTGAGGTGATTGTACGCGCCACGGGCGCGCAGTGGGGGTGCGTGACCGCCTGTACCGCGGCCGGCATCACATTAGGCGTGGCTGCGTCCATGACGGGAAACGCCCTCGGCCGGGTCTGGCAGCTTCCGGACACAACCGGGATGGCCAGCGAAGTTGTCATTCAGAAGGGCCACGCGGTGAACTTCGGCGCCCCGGTAACGCAGATGATCCGGCTGGCCGGCGCCGTCGCCGTGGAGATCGGCACGGTGCACCGTTCCACCGAGGCGCATCTGAGGCACGCCATCGGAGACCGGACTGCGGCGGTGGTATTCGTGGTGTCGCACCATACTGTCCGGTACGGCGCCCTGCCCCTCGCGCGGGTGGTCGAGATCGCGCACGAGCACGGCGTCCCGGTGATCGTCGACGGAGCGGCGCAGTCGTTTCAGATTGGAAAGATCGTGGACACGGGCGCGGACCTGATCGTTTGCAGCGGCCACAAGTATCTCTCAGGCACCACGGCCGGCGTGGTCTGCGGCCGGGAGGACCTGGTGCGGGCGCTGAACCTGCAGAACAGGGGGATCGGGAGGCCGATGAAGGTGGGCAAAGAGGGAATCATCGGCGCGATGGCGGCCCTGGGATACCGGATGCGTCTGGACGTGGCCGGCTGGGAGACGGAGCAGAACCGGAAGATGAACAGGGTGTTGGCGCGTCTTGATGGTATAGACGGCGTGGGTCTCAGCGTGGACCCCGATCCCAACGGCAACCCGTTCAGCCGCGCGCGGGTCACTGTGGACGAAGAGAAAACGGGGTTGAGCGCCGCCGTGATCAACCTCGAGATGATGGAGGGAGATCCGTCCATCCGTCTTCGCGCGCACCATACGGACGAGGGATATTTCACCGTGGATGCGATGGAGATGACGGACGAAGAGGTGGAACTGACGTGCGACCGGCTGGTTGGGCTGTTCTCGGCTCCCCCTGCCGAAAAAGCGGCGTTGAGGGAAAGATTCGGCCGGGAGGCTGCAGTCCCGTCACGATGGTCGTGGCTGCGCTGACTTTATGAATTTGCAAAGAGTGAGCCGCCGCCGAACATCCGCGCGACGTCGTTCCGGATGTCCTGCTCGGTCAGCGGCCAGCCGGCGATTCGCAGCGCCTCGTACTTCCGGATGAATACCGGGGCGATGGCTCTGATGGAATGGGTCCATTTGTAGAGCAGCTGGTCCAGGACCCGGGCGTCGGAGTGTTGGGGCACGAAGCCGGATCCGAGCAGTTCGAGGCGTTCGGCCGTGATTTCCTGGATGATGCTGGGGTTGTTCAGGAACCACCAGCAGCCGAAAGGCGTGACGTTGGGGAATTTTCTTGCGGCAACGCAGAGTTCGTGCTGATTTTCGCGGGAAAGCAGTGTGACGAGGAAGTTCACGTCCGGCCATTCGCGGGCGATGTTCTCGAGACATGTGACGTCCCAATTTCCCATACCGTCGCCCCCGTCCCGCAGCAGCGGGTTGACCCCGCGTCTGACGCCGGCCATCAGCGCTACCGGAATTCCGTGATCGCGGGCCGCGGGGTATGCCGCAGTTCCAAGCAACTTCGCAACGGCGGATTCGGAAGGATAGGCGAAGTCCGGCGGGAGGGAGATGGCCAGGTAACGGGCATCCATTCGCGCGATCCAGTCGTCGAGGTAACGTCGAAGTTCCGCGATTGTCAGGGACGAGAGATCGTCTTCCACTCCGTAACCAAGCGCCTTTAATTTCGCCACCGGCTCGGGCCATCCCCCCAGGGCGCTGTCCAGCCGGAGGGCGGCTTCAAAACGGGGATCCCTCTCGAATCCCGCCTTCCACACGGGACCCTCCAGGTCGTCCAGGGGATCGTTGGTCATATAAACCCGGGAGACGCCGGACTTGCTGAAAACAAGATCGAGATAGGCGTCGGGGTCTGTCTGTGAGAACAGTGCGCGGAATTCGGCCAGGCTGTCCGACCGGGGGTTCAGGCCCAGTGCCGACATAACGGTCACCACGCCGAGTTGGGCTTCGGAAAGCGGGCTGCCGTTCCCCGCGAAGAGGGTGCGCCAGACCACGTCGGCCTGGCGGGGTTTCGACAGCGCGTTGAACTGTGCGACGGAGATCCCGGATGGAAGCTGGCGGCAGGTTTCGACCTTGAGGTAGTGGTAGGTAAGCAGTTCGTCGGGCCCCATCAGGCAGAGCGGACCCATTTGAATCGGATAGAGGTGGGTATGGATATCGACGATCGGCTGATCTTCGAAGGCGCGGGTGACCGCTTCGCCCACGGAGAAGGCGGGAGGGGATGACATCAAGCTTCCTCTATTGACATTGCCGTACGCCGGGTTGTGTCAGAAACCCGGGCAGTCGCACAAGACAGCATTGTAAAGGCCCTGGGGTACCTGCTTTCAAGCTGTCTGTATGAGATATCCCTTTTGCTTGTCCACCACGTTCATGAGGGGTTCTTCAGCCAGGAAGCGCCGAAGGTTTTCCTTGAAGATGCGAAGGATGTTTCCGCGACCCTCGGGGGAGTAACCGGCGGAATGGGGAGCGATCACGACGTTGGGCATGTCCCATAACGGGCTGGAATCCGGCAGCGGTTCCTCTTCGAAAACGTCCAGTCCCGCCCCGGCGATACGTTTTTCCTGGAGGGCCCGGACCAGGTCGGCTTCATTGACAATGGGCCCGCGTGCGACATTCACCAGAAAGGCCGTTTCTTTCATCCGGTTGAAGCAGGTCCCGTCGACAAGGGCGGTGGTGCTTTCGGTCTGCGGCAGCGCGACAATCACGTAGTCCGCATCGGCGATGGCATCCAACAGCTCATCGGCCCTGAACAGGCGTCCCACGCCGGTGGGCGGTTTCGTGACCTGAGCGTCTACGGCGGTCACCGCAAGCCCGAGGGCATTGAGCCGGTCGGCGATGCTGCGTCCGATGGAACCCAGGCCCAGCACGCATGCCGTTTTCCCGTGGATCTGAGAGACCGTGTCCGTGTGCCGGTCCCAGATGCGCTCTTTCCTGTCTCGCTCGAAGTACATCAGCCCGCGCGCGTGGGCGAGCATAAATGCAAGGGCCTGTTCTGCCATCGCGGCGTCGAACGCGCCCGCCGTGTTGGTGATGACCACATCGCTCTCGATCATTTCGGGATACAGCATGGTTTCGAATCCCACGCCGATACTCTGCACCCACCGGAGTTTTTCTGCTTTGAGAAAGGGCGCTCGCGGCAACCGCCCGTAGACGACCTCCGCGTTCGGAATTTCCCGAAACAGGTCCTCGTCGGAATGCGCGGCGACCGCCTTCACGCACGGCGAAACGGATTCGAGCTGTTCCCGCCATTCGGTCCAGGGACCGGCCATCATTACAACCTTAACACTTGACATTGCAATCCCTCACGAAGCGGAGGACAAAAAACGCCGAAATGGCGATACCGTGTTCAGGCGAGCGGATTGAATCGCCGGCCGGCCGCGCCGAAAAGCCGAATCCGCGGTCCCGATGTGCATTAGTATATTTCTTTCGATGGCGCAAGTCAAGAAGCGACCGGCGTTGGTACGCCGTGCCCGGCGACGTCAGGAAACAAGCTGGATTCCCGTTCAGACGGCGGCTTGTTTCGAATGCCCGGCTGCGTATTTGCGCTTGCTGGACAGAGTTGCAGTCATCCCAAACCGGAATCCGGCCTCGAATTGTGTAAAATACAGGATTATTTTTTCCCTCGTTCATTGCCATTTGCGGCGATTTTACTATATTAGTAGAAGAATTGCAGTGCTTCTACTGCCCCAGTGCAACGTTTCCCACGGGCTCTTATTCCTGAACCGCGGCCGGTACAACCTTCCCCGGAATCTCGTAGCGGTCAAGAGATACTCGATGGTATCCTGTCATACCGGAATAGGAGAGACTGCCTATGGTGATGAGGGAGGCGTTGTTTGTACGCCCTTCTGTCGCGATAACGATTCGGATCCAGTAGTCCCACCGTCCGGGTCTTTCCGGCCAACACCATATTGAGTCCGTGTGGGTCTTCATGAACTGATTCAACACAAACGATGTCGCTGCTGCCAGCCGCCGACAGGACGAATCATTACGATCAATAATCCGATTCGCGAAACCCGATACAAAAGGAATTGAGCAATGAAGTCCGGTTCCAGATTCAAAGTCACGAAGTTTGTTTTTTGGTCCGTTGCGTTTGCAATATCCATCCTTCATTTCATGACCGGTGTCTCGGTGTCTCAGGAATCCGAGGGGACGGCCGAAACCGACACCTCGGAAATTATCCTCGACGAGATTGTCGAACTGGAAGAGCTGGTCGTGATTGGGTCCCGGCGACCGCGCTCGGCCACGAAATCGGTCGTGCCCATCGATGTGGTCACCAGTGAGGATTTCGTCAAGCAGGGCGGTACGGATGTGACCGACCTGTTGAGAAACGTGATTCCCTCCTACAACGTCAACACCCAGCCCATCAGCGACGCCGGAACGGTGGTCCGGCCGCCCAACCTTAGAGGCCTTGCGCCGGACCACGCACTGGTGCTCGTTAACGGCAAGCGCCGGCATCGGGCCGCCGTGATCCACTGGCTGGGCAACGGCGTCGCAGACGGTGCGCAGGGCCCCGATCTCTCCGCCATCCCCGCCATCGCCCTGAAGCGTGTGGAGGTCCTCCGCGACGGCGCCTCGGCGCAGTATGGATCCGATGCGATCGCAGGCGTGCTGGACTTCCGCCTGAAAAACAACCACGAGGGTATGGCCGCGAACGTGAAGGTGGGGAGTTTTCAGGATGGGGACGGGAAATTCCTGGGCGACGGCGAGATGTTCACGGCCGCGTTCAACATCGGCCTGGGCGACGAGAATACCTGGGCCAACCTCAGCCTGGAATACGGGAACACCGGCGAAACCATCCGCTCCGTGCAGCGCAATGACGCTGCGGGCCTGATTTCAGCGGGCAATATCGAGGTGGCGAATCCCGCCCAGGTCTGGGGTCAGCCATTCGTTCGCGACGACCTGAAAATCTTTGCCAACTACGGCGCCACCCTGGGCGAGAGCGTGGATTTCTACGGTCACGCGAATTATGCCGACAAGGAAACGGAGGGCGGGTTCTATTTCCGGAATCCACATACCCGTAGCGGCGTGTTCAAGGGGCCGTTGATTGACCTGGACGGGGACGGCGAAGCCGAAACGGCATCCCTGCTGGTCGGCGATCTGGACGGCCTGGATCAGGGCGGCGAATGCCCGCCGGTACCCATTATTGACAACAGGCCGGACCAGAACGCGTGGCTCCAGGTTCGCGACGATCCCAATTGCTTCTCCTTCCTGAAGATGTTTCCCGGCGGATTCACGCCGCGGTTCGGTGCATTTACAACGGATGAGTCCATCCTGATGGGCATTAAGGGCACCGGTATCGGGGAGCAGGCGCTCGCATCCTGGGATTTGAGCATGTCCTACGGACGCCACGAGGCGGACTACTTCATCTTCAATACGGTCAACGCCTCCATGGGGCCCGCAACGCCCACGTATTTCGATCCGGGTTCCTACATCCAGTCGGACGTCAATCTGGACTTCGGTGTGACCTACCCCGTGAACCCCCAGGTCTTCCTTGCGGCGGGACTGGAATACCGTAAAGAGACGTTTGAAATCGTTGAGGGCCAGATCGAGTCCTATATTATCGGCCAGCCGCTTGCCAGCCAGGGATTTCAGCCGGCGACGAACGGTTTTTCCGGCTTCAGCAAAGTGGCCGCCGGCAGATGGAGCCGTTACAACACGGCTGTGTACGCGGAAGGGGACATCCAGCCCACGGACAGAGCGGCGGTTTCCGTTGCCCTGCGCTACGAAAATTTCGAAGACTTCGGCGCCACCTCCAATTATAAGGTTGCAACAAATATAGGCCTATCGGAGAACGCCCGGGTTCGCGGCAGTTACAGCACCGGCTTCAGGGCGCCCACGCCCGGCCAGCAGAACGCTTTCAATATCACCACCGAGTTCAACTTCGAGAAGAACGATCTGGTGAACAACGGAACGGTCCCGTCGACCAGCCGCGCGGCCGCGTTGAAGGGGGCCAAAGCCCTGGCGCCCGAGAAGTCCAAGAACCTTTCACTGGGTGTCGTCCTGGATATGGGCAAGGCAAGCATGACGGTCGACTACTTCGACATCAGGGTGAATGACCGCCTGACGGTTTCGCAGGACTTTTCACTCAGCGACGCCGAGAGGGAGCAACTCATCAGGGAGGGCATCACCAGCGCGGCAGGACTGCAGGAGTTTCGCTTCTTCACCAACGATTTCAACACCCAGACCCAGGGGATCGACGTGGTATTTTCCGTGCCGTTGGGCTTGGGCGCGATGAACATCGCATATAACTACACGGGTACAAAGGTTACGGACCACAATCCGGAGATTCTGGACGATCTTCGGCTCAGGGAACTGGAGGAGAATCTTCCCAAGCAGCGCGGGAACCTGACCCTTACCCAGAAGCTCACGACCCGGTGGGACGTGCTGGGCCGCATCAGCTATTTCGGCGAATGGTACGACTCCGAAGACGATCAGGTCTACAGCGGCAAGGTCCTGTTCGACGCCGAGACCAGCGTCTCGTTCGACGACTACAGATCGACGATTGCAATCGGAGCGCAGAACATCTTCAATACCTATCCGGACGAACACGAGAAAGCCAGGGACAGGACGGGCAATAAATACAGCCAGTTCAGCCCGTTCGGTTTCGGCGGCGCGTTCTGGTACGCGAAATACAGCTTCAACTATTAGAAACGCGAAAGCACCTGCGCGGCCGTCATGCCGCGCAGGTGCACTTTGAACCACAAAAGAAAACGCAGCGGCAGTGAAACCTGCCGCTGCGTTTTCTTTTTAAGTCGGCGCACCATTGCGGGATGGCCTCGACCCGTGTCAGCTCTTTGGCGGCAACCCCTGTCTGGCGCCGTCGTAGACGACCGGACAATAGTCTGTGTTGTGGATGAACTGGGCGAGGGTGCCTTCCGAAGGGGCGGCGGCGCATGAATTTTCCGTGCGCATGTGGATGGCAAAGCTCCGCCTGGGCGCGCCGGAGCGGTTAGGACGGCTTCCGTGGAAGGTGAGGCAGTGGTGGAACGAGACGCCTCCCGGCGGAAGGATGGCTTCCTCTTCACGCCACGATTGGCCGGGAGGAAGGGTGATCTCTTCGCGTTGAATTTCGATGTCGTCAAAGTAAAACTCGCCCTGGTTGAGCAGACCCCATCTGTGAGAGCCCGTCACAAAAGCCATGGGGCCCGTGTCAGCGCTCACGTCGGATACGGCGACCCACGCGGTGAACAATTCGCTCCCCTCCTTCCAGGCCTTCCAATACTGCCGGTCCTGGTGCCATCCGACGCTGACCCCGGACCCCGATTCCGTACTCACCGGCGGCTTGGAAAGGAGCTGGACCCACCAGACCTGGACCCTTTTTGCGCCGGTGACCGCCGCTGCAAGCCGGCCGACAGCGGGATGGCTGACAAGCTCCAATATGGCGCTGTTGGCAAGCTGGGGCATTTCGACTTTGCCCAGCTTGTTCGGGTCGTCACCGGGGTTCCAATAGGAGGGCTGCGGGGGAATGCCGGTCTCGTATCGCCCGGCCAGCACGTCATCCATGCCGTCCATGGCGCGGCGGACGAGGTCTTGGGGAATCACCGGCCGTGGGTGGATGACGTACCCGTCACGCAGGTAATCTTCGTGGTGTGCCATGGCGTGTTCCTTCTGTCTCTCCCGGATCTCACCACGCCGCGGCGTAGCCGTCCCGGCGCGGGTCCGACCCGCCGATGAGCGTGTTGGTTTCCGGGTGAATCGTGATCGCCTGGGCGCTTCCGGGACCGTCCCAGTCGCCCAGGATCCGGAGGTCGTGGCCACGCCGGGCGAGGCCCTCGCGGACGTCTTTGGAAAATCTGCCCTCAAGTTGAAGGACGTCTTCGCAGGTATGCGGGACGGTGGACTCCATCGGGTTTTGCAGACTGCGCCAGCGCGGGGCCTCAACGGCTTCCTGCGGGGTCATGCCGAAATCCAGCATATGGGTGATGAGCTGGAGATTGGTCTGTACCTGGGTATCCGCGCCAGGCGTACCGCAGACGAGCACGGCCTTGTTGTCCAGGGTGACAATGACCGGGTTCATCGTGTGACGCACCCGTTTCCCGGGCATGAGACAGTTTGGGTGGTCCTCTTCCAGGTGCCAGTACGTCATCCGATTATTGAGCAGGATGCCGGTATTTCCCGCGATCAGGCCGGCGCCGAACCCGGACTGGATGGACTGCAGCACGCACACGGCGTTTCCCCACCGGTCCGCCGTGCAGAAGCACGTGGTGTCCTCGTGGGATTCGGGCCGCCCGGCAGGGACGTCGGTTGCCGCTCGCTCGGGATCGATTCGCCGCGCCTGCTGTTCGGCGTACGACCTGGAGAGGAGGCCCCTGAGCGGGATATCCAGCCAGTCCGGATCGGCGACAAAGGCTTCCCTGTCTGAAAACGCGAGTTTCTTGGCCTCCACCATAAGATGGATGCTCTCGGCCGTGTTGCAGCCAAGGGATTGAAGATTGAAACGCTCCACGATATTGAGCTCCTGGAGCAGGATGTGGCCGCTGGAATTGGGCGGCATTTCATACACCGTGTGGCCCCTGTAGGTGGTGTGAATGGCGTCTGCCCAATGGGCGTGGTGGTTCGCCAGGTCTTCCATGGTCAGCAGGCCGCCTCGTGAACGGCTGAATGCAACGATGGCCTCCGCGACGTCGCCCTCGTACAGCGCCGCCCGGCCTTCCGCGGCGATCCGGCGTAACGTGGTGCCCAGGTCGCTCTGGCGAAGGACGTCGCCGGGTCCGATGGGCAGGCCGTTCTTTGTGAACACGTTGCGGGTGAACGGATCGGAAGCGAAGTTCCTGCTCCAGCCGGCAAGGCTGCCGGAAAGCTTGTGGCTGACGGGAAACCCGTCTTCGCAAAGGGAGATGGCCGGTTCCAGGACACGTTCGAGACCGAGGCGGCCGTGGCGTTCGTGGGCGATAAGCCAGCCGTCCACCAGGCCTGGAACGGAGACGCTGAGTATACCTCTCATGGGAATACCGCCGCGATCCAGATAGATGTCCCGTGTAGCCGCTCGAGGGGCGGCGCCGGTGGCGTTAACGGCGGAAACGGCGCCGGTATCGGACCGGTAGATAAGCAGATAGCCGTCGCCGCCCACGCCCGATGCGGCAGGTTCGACCACGCCCAGCGCTGTGGCTGTCGCAACGGCGGCGTCGATGGCGTTTCCGCCGGCCATCAGCGTGGCAATGCCGGCCTGGGATGCCAGGGGATGGCCGGAGGCAACGAGCCCGTTGTTTCCCATCACCGATGGTCGAAAGGCGTGGTGGCCGATTCCGTGTGGGGATTGCATGGCATTCTCCGTCATTCAACTTGAGGTTCGGAACATCCGGGAATAGGGTACCGGATCGTGGAAAACGCCGCCGCTGTGCCGGTAGTAGGCCTCGTTCAGGACAAATGCGCCCGATTCGGGCGTCAGCCACGGCGCGTCCGGGATGGGGTACGCGGCAAGCAGGTCGGCCCAGTTGCCGTAGTTCTCAGGCCCGTTTGATTCAATCAGTCCGCCACGGATTCCCGGGAATCCCGGCAGGCGGGCCGCAACGTTCTTGTTCCACTCGACCAGGAGGGGAATGCACCCGTTATCGGCCACGAAACTCGGCACGCCGGCTTCCGCCGCGGCGCGCACCATCCGGAACGCGAGCGAAAGGGTCTTGCCGGCGGGCTTGACGGCGATGGCCCCGTACCCCTGATCGGCCCTTGTGCCCACGTCCTCCACCGTCTGTACGCTCTCGTCGGCCGCGAACCTGGCCGGCAGGTCGCCCACGTCGAATTCGCCGGGATCCCCAAAGGGCTCTTCGATGAGGACGATGTGCTCGTGTATCCCGGTCTTGAGCGCATGGTCCAGCAGGCGGGCCATGGTTTCTTTTTTCGCGTATCGCGCGTTCGCATCGAGATAGTAGAGGACTTTTCCCGAGTCCGTCATCGGCGAATTGTATTGTGCCGCAACGTGATGGATTCGATCGAGCCATTCGATGTCCTTCCTGACCATGTCGGCCTCGGCGCCGGGTTGGCCGATCTTGATCTTCAGGATGTAGACGCCCGTTTCCAAGATGGCCTGCAGTTCATCCACGGGCATCCCGTAGCCTACGGCCGGGGCAAGGCCGAGATGGAACTGGCGGTCCGCAAGAAAGGGTCGGTACGCAACCGGTATGAGGTGATCGAACGTGGTAATTCCCTGACGCTTCGCATGAAGCATCCACGCGGCATTGTCCAGGGCGACCAGGGCGATCAGAGAAAACGTGAGTCGCAGACCGCGGTTCCGGGTGACCGTCTTGCCGTAGTCGTGCACCTGCGGCACGAGTTCCGCCAACAGGGCGGGCGGGTCGACGAACTCCCGGTCCACGGCCTGTTGAAGCGCAAATTCCAGAAGCGCGGCCATGAGGATGTTACCGCCGATTTCGGTATGGCTCGAAAACACGTCGGGGTCGGACCAGAGTACGGCGGTGCCGCCCACACCCACGGCTTCGGTACCGTCTTGTTCCGTCAGGCGTACGATCAGGTTCCACTTTTCGTGAAAGGCGGCGCCCTTGAACGCGAACGGCTTCGCGAAGGGTTGACGCTGCATTTCCAGATCGGCGCGGACGATTCGCATGCGCGGGCTACTCCCAGCGGGTGAGGTCCAGGAGGACGCCGAGCCAGGCGCCTTTTTCTTCGAGGAGACCCCGGTAGGCCGTGGCGGCCCCCGAGGCAGGCAGGACGTGGGTAAGCAGGGGAGCGACCTTCAGGCGCCCGCGGGCGATGAAGTCCAGCATGAGTTCGTGAGGATCCGGGTCGCCGAACTGGCGGGCGTCGGCCTGTCTCGAGCCGTGCGCGCCGATCACGGAAACGCCGGTGCGGTGAAGGTCGAAATACAGATCGATTTCGGCGCTGCCCCGCGGGCTGCCCAAAAGAACAACCTGCCCCATCTGTGCCGCGGCCCTGATCGCCTGCGGGGCCACCTGCGGGTTGCCCGTTGCCTCGACCACGATCTGGCATCCCGCGCCGCCGGTAACGTTGTCGATTCGTTCCATCAGGTTATCCACGAGGGGATTCACGCCGTCGTCGACGCCGCAGGCCGCGGCAATGGCGAGGCGTTCGGGAATCGTGTCGATACCGATGACCCGGCCCGCGCCGGCGAGACACATCAACTGCGCGGCGAAATTGCCGATAAGGCCCTGACCGAATACGGCGACGTTGTGGCCAAGGCGTACCCCGGAAAGGCGTACGGCAGTCAGCGCGATCTGAGCCAGGACGGCAAAGGGGGCGTGTTCAAGTGTCAGATTTCCAGGAAGTTTCACCGGGGGCCGGTCCGCGGAGATCATCGAGTGGGAGGCGTGCTTACCCCGCACGTATACCAGGTCGCCCTCACTGACGGCGTCCACGCCGCGGCCCGTGAGCAGAACGCGGCCCACCGAGGCGTAGCCCGGATAGAACGGGTACCTGGCGTAGCCGAAGTCGGGCCTGGGGAAGCCCACGTGCGTCTGCGTAAACATCGCCAGTTCCGTGCCGGGGCTGATCAAGCCGTAGAGTTGTTCTACCAGTATTTCTCCAAGCGCCGGCCGGTCCGGTACCTCGACTTCGACTGTCTCGACCGCCATTTTCCCGGAAAATACAAGCTGTTTGGCTTTCATGTACGGTTCCTTCCTGTCGGATGCAGGGCAGGTGCCGGCCGTCAGTGACCCAATCCGATTCCATTCAGGCCGGATGTATCCACGGTGCCGTCGGTCATATTGAAGGCCGGGGGATAGCGATCCGCCCACTCGCCGTTGGCGCCCGGGCAGTACTGCCGTGCGTTGCCCTCGATAGCGGTAACCGCGGGCACCCGCGCGGCCAGGCCGGCGGAGTGCAGAAACGAGGCCCCCGGGCAGGTGAGGTCCTGCACGCAGAGGAACATGCCGTATTTTTCCGCCGCGGCGCCCATGAGCAGGGCCTGTGACTGACCCTTGCAGGTCTTGAGTGCGACGCCGGAATAGCCCAGTTTACGGGCGAGCAGCAGGCTCTCGAAGTCCTCCAGGGACTCATCGATCACCACGGGCCGGATCCCGGCGGCTTCGTGCATTGTGTTCTCAGGGTTGGCGCGGAGGTCGCGGGCCGTGGGTTGCTCGATGTAGGCCACGCGCTGGAAGGCGCCGCCGCTTTTTTCCCTGATCTGCGCAAGAAAGTCCATCAGGTAGGCTACGTTACGGCATTGTTCGTTGAAGTCGAGTGAATAAGCCCAGTCCGATACGCCGCGTTCGGCCTGTGTCTGGGCAGTAACGGCGTGAATGCCGCATACGCGGTCCACGTCCCAGGCCAGGTCGTCTCCGTTGAGTTTGACTTTGAGATGTGTCAGGCCGTCGGCGCGAATCCATTCCGGCAGGGTCTCGGGCAGGCCGTCGTCGAGCCGCTGATCGACGTCCGCGTCCGTAAGTGGATCGAGGGCGCCCACGAGGTGGTAGAGCGGCATGCGGGGTTTGGGTTCGCGCAGGGTGTACCGGTCCAGGTGTTCGCCTTTGAAGTCGTCGTTCAGATACCAGGCCAGATCGTGGTTCATCCATTCGGCGGAGAGACCGTCGTACGCATTGATCCCGTTGACCTTGCCGTAGGCATCGTGCAGCGCGGCATCGATCGGACTTGCGGTGACCAGGGTACAGAGCCTGGGAATGGGTTCTCCCAGGTTCAGGTCCGCGCCGGTTTCCACGGCGAGATTCAGAAACTGGGACTCCAGATCGGCCATGATGTCTATAGGATGCCCCCTATCCCGATAGGTGCGGGTGAACGCAACCATGCGCTTTCCGAGCAGGACCATCGCCTGCATGGAATCATCGAATCCGACCGACTGGGAGGGGAAGGACCAGGCGTTCCCCAGGGGCATGGATCCGAACCCGGATGCCCTGACGCCGGCGCCGTTTTCAACGTCGACGGTTACATTCATCAGTTTGCAGTGCGTGGTGACCACGCCGCCGAACTTGAGCGGCGTGCGGTACGGGTGTGCTTCAAAGTCGAGTTCGACGTTCTGGATACGGATATCGGATGGTTCCGGCATAGTGGCTCCGTTGATCGGTACGCGGCGAGGTCGCCGCTCCGTTACAGCTCTGTGAATCTTTATCCTCCAAGTTGGCGTTGCACGCCTGCTTCGAGAGCGGCATCGATGCGCGTGACGCTCTCCTCCAGATGGGCGCGGGTCTGGCGGTCCATGCCGGTATTGGATAGCACGTTCCGAATGGCGGTTGCAAGGGCCGCCAGGTCCGTGCGCGCAAGAGAGGTGGCGTCGGCCGGGGCGTCGCGGGGCGGCTTCACGACCAGGGCAACGACGTGGTCCAGGTGCATGCGCTGGAGGTTTCGTCGGAAGCTGTTGATGTTGGCGGCGGTTTCCAGTTCCGCCCAGATGGTTTCGCGCAGGCCGTCGAAGAGTTCCGGCATGTCAAATATGTCTTCGCCGGCCCAGAGTTCCAGGTCCTGCAACCGGCCCAGCAGCAGCGGATGGTACAACGCGCTCAAGGGGCCGCGCTGTATGCTCAGAATCCGGCTGTGGATTGGATAGTCCAGGCGCTGCATGCGCCAGACCGCGCCGGTGAAGCCCCAGAGGCGTTCGGGGGCGAGTTTACGCATCAGCCCGGGTGGAAAGTCGAAGGCATCCGGACCGAAAACGTGCGTTTTGAGGAAGTCGAACGCCTCCCGTTGCCTGGCTGCCTTGACCGGTTCGAACGGCAGCCGGTTTCCGGGGTCGCCCACGTGGTCGCGCCGGTGATGGATGCCGCCGATATATTTGGTAATGTTGCGCGCAGCGAGGACGTATTCCGTGAGGCCCTGGCCGAATACCCTCCGAAGTTTCTGGTAGCGCCTGCCTGGAACCTCGAACGTGCCTTCCATTTTTCGCCAGAGTTCCTTCGCGAGGCCGATGCGATTCCGGTGGTAAGCCAGCGGATCGGCGCCCAGGTCCCAGCGATTGACCGTCGGATCGATGCCCCGGGGCGCGCCGAAGGCGTCTTCATCCGTACCGTAGGCGACCCTGGGGTCCGCGACTTTGGCGGCGATCTTGTGCAGTTCTTCCCGTTCCGCCTCCGGGCTCTCCGCGTCGATGGGTCTGTAGGCGTATTCGATCGCCCACTTGTCGTAGGGGCCCAGAGTGGTGGGAAAGAAGTGGCCCTGGCTTTCTCCCTCCGGCGCGATATTCGGCGGCAGGTAGTCCATCACCGAACTGGCCAGATCCTTGACGGCCTCCTTGTCGTGAAGGCGCTCCGTGGGATGCAGGGTGCTTGCGCGGAAATTATGGCGCAGGCCCAGGGTGTGCCCCATTTCGTGCGCGGCGATCATGGTCAGATAATCGTTGATGAATTCCTGGCCGTCCTCACCCCCAGGGTCGATTTCTCCCCGTGCCGTCAGCAGGTTTCCGGTAAACGCGGCCTGGTGGGCGGCGCCTTCTGCATAGTCGCAGAATCCCCGCGAATGGTCCCTCGTTCGATCCTGCTCCGGAAACGGGCCGCCGGCTTCAGATAAAGGGTCCACGAATTCCTCGTATTCCCGGAACATCGAACGCGGAAAATCGGCACTGAAGCGGATGCTCGCGTGGAACAATTCGCCCGTGAGCGGATTGGCACGGGAGGGCCCCTGGGCATATACCCTTCGGGGGTTCACGAACCAGCGGACCATGTTGTAACGCGCGTCGGCGGCGTCCCATTCCGCGTTGTCCGGTTGCTGCTTTACAACGATCGCGTCCTTGAAGCCGATGCGCTCGAAGGCTTCATTCCACATCAGGAGGCCCTTTTTCAGGGCCTTCCTGTATTTCACGGGTACCGTCTTCTCCAGCCAGAAGACGATCGGCTTTTTGGGTTTCGAGAGCCTTGCCCGCGGATTCTCCTTCTCCAGGCGCCACCGCTCCACGTATCGTATGTAGGGCGTCTCCTTCTGTACCGTGCTGTAGTCCTGGTACATGGTGAGGAAGTGGCCCACCCGGTCATCCCCCAGCCGGGGCCGATAGCCCGTCCGGGGCAGGGTGGAAAGGCTGAAGTGGTAGACGTGCTGAAAACTGCGGGGGTCGGGGAAGGTGTACGCCTCGAATTCGGGGTTGGGCGTATTGAAGTGCAGGACCACTTCGATCTCGGTGTTCAGCGGAAAGGACTTCACCTTTCCGAAGTAGCTGTTCTTGCCGTCGAAGCGGTACTTCACTTTGCGGTTTCTGAACGCGGCCGCCACCATTGCCAGATCCTGCAGGAAGAAGCCATTCGCATCCACAAGGATGCTTTTCTTTTCGGGGTGTGGCTCGCTGTCCACGATTTTCGCAACGCTCAGGATGGAATTGGTGACGCTGCGTTCCACTGCGCCGGCGATCGGAGCGTTCTCATCCGCCCGGAAGTAGAGGTTTCTGTGCAGGAACTGCACGTTCTTTCCCACGCGTTTGAGAACGAAGGGAAAACCGTAGTTCATAAAGCTGGGAATCAGGGCCGTTGCGTCGAAGAAATAACCGTCGGCCGCCTCACGGGTAACGGCGCAAAGAAAGAGCCTGTCGAACTGTCTGGGCTTGATCTCCATGTAGACTTTGGCTTCGTCGTCTTTTCGGTAAATCGTAAAGAGACCCGGGATAACTTCGAAGTCTTTCGTGACTTCCTCGAAGGTCTTCTTTTTTTTCTTCTTGTCTTTTTTCGAGGTCGTGTCCGACCTGGTCTCTTTGGCCTTGACTTTCGCCGTGTCCGCCGCCGTGGTATCGGGTTTGGCTTCTTCCGCATCTACCGTTACGGCCAGAATGCAGACGAACAAGATGTGGGTGAACCAGATGACAAATGGGCGCATCCTGTCCTCCTGACAGGTTGATGTGGTTCCCGGTCCTGGAAAAAGGGGGCGATTGACCGGTTGCCGGCGGCACCGAACGCGTGCGCGTCTGGCGATATTTCTCCAACCTGGTTTGCGTAAAACTCGAGAAATCCCGCCGCTTACCCTGGCCGGGCCGACCGGATCCTCAGCAGAAGCCGCACGCCAAGGCCCGTTATGCATCCCGTTGCTGCGGCGGCAAAAACCACCCATCCGCCCTCCAGCAATACGAGCAATACGGCGCTGATGCCGAGCGACAGGCCCCAGAAGAGCCCTGCTCCCAGGCTCCAGTCCAGCAGTACCGACACGAGGCCCACGCCCATGGCCGCCGGTATGGCCGCAACAAATCCGACAATCACCCCGTCGAACGGGCCCCAGTAGACACCAGCGCCGGCGCCAAGGCCCAACACCATGCCAACGCCTGTGCTGATGTCGCTGCCCATGCCCACAATCAGCCCGAGCGCCAGCCCCCATCCCAGACCCAATCCTATCGTGTGGAGCCAGCCCGACATTCCGACCATGGCGTGAGAAAACGGACCCATCAGGAGAAACGCCACCACGAACACAAACGCACCATGGATGATTCGCCGCAACACCCCTGCTCCTGTCTTGTTTCTATGGCCAATACTGTCCCGTCGAGCAGGTCGATCTGAAGGTGGGGCAGATATTCCTGTCTGCCCGCATCATTTACTTAATGGCGGTAAACAGACAGAAGAAAAGCCTGCGACACAGGACGATACCTGAGCGTGTGTCAACGGACGTGCCCTGCCAGGCAGAACGTCCGCACCCTCCCGGGCTGCGATCAGCCCGCTCCCCGTCGAACCGGGGTATATCATGTCGAAGGTTCAACGAGTTGGTCCAACGACACTTCGAGCGTGGTCGCGAGTCTTCGAAACAGGTTGAGTGTGCCGGACTTGTGTCCGTTCTCAATCTGTGACAGATACCCCCGCGAAACGCCAACCTGACCGGCCAGAGAGGCCAGCGTGAGCCCGCGGTATTTCCGCCACACGCGCAAAGGCGGTCCTCCGTCGATTATACCTTTAGCGACCTCGCCAGGTACCGTCTCGCCCGCCGCGTCATCGGCCCATGCTTTGTCGATGGCCTCGGCATCGTCCGCGTCTTCCAGCGCGGCGGCCATGCGACGGTACGCGTCGATCGGGATCACCGCATATTCAGGCGCCCCGTCCTTTACGATGATCTGCACTTGTTGCTCGTTCATCGGTAAATCTGCCCTCGCGTATCAATTTTTGCCACGAGCAATATCTCGCGCTCGTCGTTGATCGAGCAAATCACGCGCCAACCACCCAACCTTAGTCGAAAGTCCCTGTCTCTGCCCGGAATCTGTGTTGCGTTCGGATGTTTGCCATACGGATCTGCCGCGATCGCGTCGATCCTGGCGCAGATCCGCCGCGCGGTGCTGCGAGGCATGCCAAATAGCCGGCGTGCGGCCTGCTTCCGATAACGGACTTCGTACATCTACCAAATTTACCTGATGATTTCTATTTGTCAACGGAATTTTCGATAAAAGTTTTCTTTTAGTAAAAACCAATGGTTATGATACGCCCATAGACCTATCAGGTTCAGGCGCCGCCTGTTTCCTGCAGATCCACGGCAGAAAGTCCGGCCTGGCATCCCGAAACGCCGTATGCGACTGCATCAGGATTGTGGCGGTATTGCGGTTACTGGAAGACACTCGCAGGGATGGACCTGAAAGGAGCCAGTTGTTTTTCATCCTGCATATCCATGTTTCCAGCCTTCAAGATGCGCATTGAGCTCGGTCGCGTTTCAACCGGCTTGCAGGACTCTGTCGATGGCGGCGCGGACGATTTTCTCCGACTTCCCGGACACGAAGGCGTCGGTGGGCTCGTACCCGCCCTCGTCAAAGGAAGTTTCCATGGTGATGTACCCTGTCCCCAGGTCTCCGTATCCCGCTACGGCGACAAAGGCGTCGGGGCGGCTCGCCTGCGCGTGCAGCTGGTATTCGATAAAGATCTCGCCCGGCAGATTGACCACCGCCACCCGGTCGTTCAGATGCAGGCAGGTGAGGGGAATGGGACGCTCGCGGCGGCGCACGTACGTCAGCATGAGGGCGTGCTTGCTGTGAATCTTGGCTCCTATGCGCGCCGCCGAGATTTTCGCCAGCAGGTCTTCCTCGTCCAGGTCCTCCCGTGGCGGCAGCCGCACGGGCGCTACCGTCCAGGCCACCCGTTCCAGGGGCTGGCGGGAACTGGCCTGCTCTGCTTCCAGCATGGCCGTATGGATGCGCCCGGTGAACAATTCGCGGTTGTCGGCCACACCGTCGTTGTACTTGCCCGCGGTGACGTTACCCGCGCAGCCTGTGAAGTAGATGTGCGGCACACCGCTTTCCTCCGTGCGGCGGTTGCGGGCCAGGCCCACGAATTCGGGCGTCACCAGCCCCGTGCCGTCCTTGCTGGTGGGATGTGTGGCATAGTAATGAACGAGGGCGAGCGGTGTATCCTGATGGTAATAGCCGATTGTCTTGAGCATGGGGTCGATGACGCCCTCGGGCGCGGCCCGCACCTCGGGATCGGGCGTTTTGGTCCAGCGAACGGCGGCCACCTTGCCGTCCGGCCCCATCACCCGCCGGTTGGAGGCGATCCGGTCGACTCTGGCTTCGCCCGTCGAGATATGCGTGCAGGGCTGCAGCCTGTCCATGGCATCAGCCGCTGCCTTTGCCGCCTGTGTGCGGACGTTTTCGGACCAGTTTCCGGCCATAATGACGTCGGTATGGCCGTGGGCATCGAGAATATGCTGCGCATCGCGGTCCGGCCAGGGGGTGTCGTGCGCGTGGGTGCAGTGTACTGCCACCCGGTCCGCCTCGGTGCCCACGGCCACGGCCAGCGCCTCACGCCATCGGTCATAATCGCCATTGCTCAACTCGGCCCAGTCCAGTGCGCACAGAACCATTGGCGATTCATTGTCCGGTACAATGATCAGCCCGAGGGCGGCCAGCGGGTCCAGGATGCCTTTGGCAGAGGGATACCACCCCGCGCAGAGCGGGTGACCCAGCGGGGGCGTCACGTCGGATTGAAAGGTGGCGAGTCTGATCATGGCGTCTCCACATTAAACCGGCCCCGGCGTTACACGCCTGTCAGTCAGGTGCAACGCAGGGATCCGGAAAATTGCATGAAATAGCAGGATGGATGGCAAAGTACGGCGGGGATAACACCCTGTCAACCCGAAACAGCGGATCGGGGTCCGTGCGGGCTCGGGAACACCAAATGAAACTTACATGGATGGACAGGATGGGCAGGAAAAGGCGAGAAAACCAACTTTGGAAAACTCGTCTGCATCCAGATGGATGGAAGTGAACGCCGGAGCCTGTCTGGCTGTCCAATCACTCCCCCCTTTGAGGGGAAGTCGCAGAAGCCGACCCGACCCCTGAGACTTGCCCTGCATGTGCTGCTTGCGCTGCTTGCGCTGAGCCTGTCGAAGGGGCCTGTTGAAATGTCGAAGGGTCGGAGGCGCTGCCCTGAGCCTGTCGAAGGGGCCGGCGAAGGCTGATGCGGTGGGGGGATCACAGCGCCTTTCGCAAGCCGACAGCCTGAAGAAATATGAACGCACGAGGTTTTGAAGTCTTACTGTAAGTTCCTACCCGAGTTCCCTTATGTTCGAAAAGCCGGTATATTCCATGCGATCGATCCCGCGCGATGATGCCAGAACATATCAAGCGAGTACCGTTATGGAGCGTTTTACGGTGGAACATCTGCTGCAGTTGAAAGTCCCGGCTACGCGAATACCATTTGATCTCAGTCCCGATGGGCGTTTTCTGGCGCTTACGATGGTTGCCGTCGGCCGCAGCCGTTCGGTATTGACATCCGGAGAGCATTCAAGCGTGCCGCAGGAAGTCATGAGGCCTTCGGTTGTTGTCGTCGATACCGAGGAATCGGATTCCGTGCATCCTTTCGGTGAAACCGAAGTTTCGTGGGCGCCCCAGTGGTCTCCGGACGGCTGCCGTCTCGCAGCGTACATTCAGAAAAGAGACAATCCGGCCCGCCTGGCGATATGGGACCGAAAGACAGCGACGACGGAAGTGTATGAGAACGTAAATTACGCCGGCGATTATGGCTTTGAGGTCCCAAGGTGGACAAACGACGGACGCCGGATTCTGATAAAAGCAGATCCCGGCAAACATGCCGCCGGCGCAGGAGATTCCGGCGAGAATGGAATTCAGCGACGGACATCTGCCGAATCTGTTGTCGTGCCGATCGACAACTGGGAGAAAAGGGGGAACCTCGTCGCTGTGGATGTGAGTTCAGGGGAGGTCGAGGTGCTGGCGGAGAACTGGTCGTTTCGATGCTGGCGCCCGTCTCCCGACGGAAACCACGTTGCCTGTTTGCGCATAAAGGGTCACAATAAAGTATCCGGTGGGAACGTCTGCGATTTGATGGTAACAGATATCGCCCACAGGAAGACTGTGTGTGCCGCCAGCGGCATCGTGCAATCGTACACGACCGCATTCAACTGGTCGCCCGATGGCACGAGGCTATGCTATTTGACATGGGGAGGGGAGAAAACCGGACATCCCCACGTGGTTGAGAAGGATGGAGGCAGCGACCCGATCGATATTGTGGGTGACAGCGGTGCTTACATCAGGAAAATCGATGCCTTCTACGAAGCGCCTCCAAGATGGCGCCCGGATTCGAAGGAAATTCTGCTGCCGGTACCTGGAGGTATCTGGGTTTTCGAAGCATCCGGAAGGGCGCAACGAAAACTGGCGGTACCGGACGGATACAGGGTGTCGACATGGCTGCTACCGCAAGAAAATCCAGTGGTGAATACGTGCGAGGTGCCCCTCGCCGTGACTCGAAAGGATGAGACGCTCTGTATCGCTGAACTTGACCTTGAAAGCGGGGCGTTTCGAGAGATGCTCGAGTTAGACGGAGCCATCCAGTCTTGCACGTTGCTGAACGAGGCGTCGAGCGACGGCGGTACGATATTCATCGCGCGGGAAACCGCAACAAAACCTCCTGAAATCATCAGAATCAGTCGAAGCGGCGACGTCAGGCGCATTTTCGATCCGCTGCCTTCGGTCGATGCGATCAGGATGGGCACGCCGGAGCTTGTCGAGTTCGAGGCAGACGGAAAGGGAAGCGTCAAGGCGGCCCTGATGTTGCCTCCGGATTTCGATGGAAAGCGGCCCGTGCCGGCTATCACCGTCGTATATGGCGATTACTCGTATTCGGAGGACATCAACAGATTTGGATTCACGGAAACGCCATCCGAGGACAATGCCCACTTTCTCGCTCACCGGGGTTACGCGGTGGTGTACCCGGATACCGAACTCTCGGGGCACGACCCGATGATCGAGATTGCGGCCAGGACAACGCCAGTGATCCGGCATCTGATCGAACGGGGAACCATAGATCCGAATCGAATCGGACTCTACGGTCACAGCTACGGTGCTTATTCCGTGCTGGCGCTCCTTACTCAGACGAAGCTCTTCAGCGCCGCCGTATGCAACGCGCCGATCGTGAACTTAACGAGTTTTTACGGTCAGCAGGACTGGTTCTGGTTCGAGTCTGGACAGGGAGGAATGGGAAAGCCGCCCTGGGGCGACCCCGAGGCAATTCAGGCGCCGTTACTGCTGGTCAACGGCAGCGAGGACACAGCCGCAGCAAAACAGGCCGAGGAAGTGTATAACGGCCTGTCGCGGCTCGGACGGAAGGTGGAGTGGGTCCAATACGAAGGCGCGGATCATTTCACGCCCGAGTGGGAGTACACGAAGCTCAGGCATCTGTGCAATGCCATGCTCGATTGGTTCGATGAACACCTGTAAGATCCCGGTTCTCTACGCGTCCATCCCGTGCATCCTTCCGCATTCTTCGAATGCCCACCTTGACAATGGACCCCAAAAATACTATACTGATGTGCAGTATATTTCTTTTCCTTGAAGGAAGATTGCATGTCTCGTAGTAGCGCAGGTCAAGCGTTTCGGCAGCGTTCGCGAAAATTGCGGATGTTTTCTGGATTCTCGTGCGAATCCTTTACTTGACAAGGCTTCAACGTCATGATACCGTTTTAACGGGACAAAATCCGTCCGGCTCCTAACACGACGCAAGCGTTGACATTAGAATGGAGACAAGTCGTTGATAAACCGAGACATTATTAATGCATGTAGTTGAATAAACCAGGAACGACCACCTTTAGTTTCGAAGACATTTTACACTCATTGCACGACGGCGAAGTGTTCGAAGATTGTCCCGACGACGAACCGTACCCAGGTCGGTAGAACTCACACGAGGATGCAGACGGAGAGTCGGCCCTAAGCACATGGAACATCGAGGGCATTTAAGTCGGGTGTATGGAGTATTCGACGAAAATATCGTCGAATACGGGACGCTTTGGAAAGATCCGCAGGTCAGGTTGACAGACTCCACTCGATAGAGGATTGTTAAAATGGCCGACAAGTCTGCGATTGAATGGACCGACGCAACCTGGAATCCAGTAACCGGCTGCACCAAAGTCACGCGTGGTTGCGACAACTGTTACGCAGAGCGAATTGCCGAACGGTTTCGCGGCGTTAAGGACCATCCATTCGAGAACGGATTCGAGCTCACGCTCCGACCAGAGCGCCTTTCCCAACCGCTCTCCTGGAAACGCCCTCGAAGAGTATTTGTGAATTCGATGAGTGATCTGTTTCACAAAAAGATCCCGACGAATTATATAGATCGTGTCTTCGACACGATGGAGCACGCTGACCGTCACATTTTCCAGGTACTAACAAAACGAAGTTCGCTTATGCAGAATTATCTGCAGGGAAGATATGGGCACGGAGCAGCACCGCGTCACATCTGGTGCGGCGTGTCCGTCGAGGACCATACCGCAACCGCTAGGATCCGGCACCTTCAGAAGGCACCGGTGCCGATCCGATTCCTTTCAATTGAACCACTCTTGGGTCCCGTGGGGGAAATCAATCTCGACGGAATATCATGGGTAATCGTAGGCGGTGAGAGCGGCCCAAACGCAAGGCCGATGAAAGAACGTTGGGTAATTGAAGTCAAGGAAATCTGCGAACGCAACGGGGTAGATTTCTTCTTCAAGCAATGGGGCGGACTCACATCAAAGTCGGGTGGGCGGCGCCTCAATGGGATCGAGTACAACGCTATGCCCGTATACAAAAAAACGGAGACGAACTGTGAACTTCAACTGGCACCCTGACGAACGACCACCAATTATTGACCCACACAGTAAAGCGAAACTTGATGTACTACGAAACTACCTTCGAGCCTATTTCGACAGACTGAATGTCAATCCCAGTCGTGAAGAATTTAAAATCGACCTTGTTGATGGCTTTGCGGGAGGTGGTACATTTCGAAACGACGAAAAAATCGTATCAGGTACCCCCTTGATAATGCTGGAAGAGGCCAACGCTGCGACGGATAGGCTGAACGAAAACCGCACCAAGCCCCTGCGATTCGATTACAAGTGTTACTTCATCGAGAAAGAAGCAACGCATGCTGATCATCTTCGAAAGGTCTTGAGTGAGCGAAGTTACGCATTGGATGATGGCAAAATCGCCGTCCGTAACTGCCTATTTGAAGACGAGGTCGAAGACATCCTGACCGCAATCAAGCACCGCCAACCTCGCGCCGGTCGCGCGATCTTTCTTCTGGATCAGACCGGATTCTCGCAAGTGAAACTGACGATTGTAGCCGAAATCCTGCGCGAACTGCCGGCGGCCGAGGTTATCTTGACATTCGCCGCGGAAGCGCTCACAAATTATCTTGCTAATACACCTCAGATGATCGCGATGGTCGCGCCACTTGAATTGACTAAATCACAGATACAGGACTTGATTCAACTCAAGAATGGCAATGCCGGAAGAGCGCTCGTTCAAAGGACGTTGCGCGAGCAAATACGCCTAGTAACGGGCGCAACGTACGATACACCCTTTTTCATACGTCCAAAAGAATCACGCCGCGCTTTATGGTTTCTCCATCTGTCAAAACATCCAACGGCACGCGACGTCATGATTCAAGTACATTGGGCGATACAGAATACATTTGAACACTATGGTTCTGGCGATTTTGGGATGTTGGGCTGGGACACATTGAGAGATCCAGGAACAGTGCCGCTGTTTAACTTTAATGAAATGGACCAAGAAATAATGCGTACGCAACTTCTGGACACCTTGCCGCGCGAGCTCTTCAGTTTGGCATCCGAAGAACCCGTCACGATTGACGCGATGCGCCACAGGTTCGCAAACAGAACGGCCGCCCGTTATTCGGATCTCGATTCAATCGTGCTTCAGCTTTTTCGTGAAGGCGAGATTGAGATTCTGGGTGCCAACGATAGAGTCCGCTCAGCTTCGTTGCAAAACCTCCGAGCGATTGACAGAATCGTAATGCCCAAACAGACGCGGATCTTTTTCGATGATTTACGCAGGGATTCGAAATAGGACCTTTGATCCTGCACCGTAATACGGAATTTTACCGTTTGACGGCGGGTAAAGACACGAAATACGGACAATCGACGACTGAAGGAGGGAAGTGACGTTGGACATTGATCCGCTGCTACGAACGAATCCTCATGCAGGAAGAGTTTTCGAGAAAAACCAGGACTTGCTTTCGAAATGTCGATCAGAAAAAAAAGCGAAATACCGACTTGGAGACCCGTATGGGGCTAAACGTCCGGTTGACGAGACCCCACTCTGGCAACCCAGGCCGAAGGCGAGCTTTCTTGTAACCTGATCTTCTCTTAGTGAAAACAAAAAAGAAGCCGGGGCAAACAACGCCTCGGCTTTTTCGTTGATGATTCAGCTGAAAACCGTCTTGCGGATGCATCGCCGCGTGACCAGCGACTATCCATTGGAACTAACAAGACTCGAGGACTGTCACGGATCGCCCTAATCAGGCCACCGATGATCGGCATAATGGAGCCACCTGGAAGTGGCGATTTTGGGGTTTCGGAAGGGGCATGTAATTAGTGTTTTTCAGCC